>JAUXWT010000085.1 GCA_030681475.1 Bacteroidales bacterium
CTAAAGTCGGGGTGAGCATTACGGTATCTCTTGGAAATAATGGTAGCAATAGTTGTCCCATACTGCAAATTAACGGATTTTCTTTTTACGTTAATCAATCGCTTACTCCCTGATTTTCAACAGTAGGTCTTGGATGTCTGACCTTTAGGAAAATATCCGAATTAGCCGATTTGTCAATGGTTACACTGTAAGTTAACATAAAGAGCGTGTAAACTTATAGTTTTTTATATTTAGGATTCAGTCGGTTGTCAAAAAAAATGATTAGAATAATGCAGTCATCTTTAATTCGGTAATACAGATTCACTTGTTTTTGTAAAGTAAATCCACGAATATTTTTTTCTTTATTTTCTAATGATCCAATTTCAGGAAATTCCGACAAGGTATCAAGAAAGTCAAACACTTTAATAATAAAGTCGTTAGCAGATTTTTCACCCCATTCGATTATAAGGTAGGAAACAATATGATCAAATCTCTGGCTTGCTCTTTTCGACCAAACAATATTCAAAGCCATTTAGAATACTTTTTTTTCATTTCTTCATTTGGGATTAGGTTTTTAGTATCGTTACTTTCATCATTTGCAAGTAATAATTCTTCTACCTCATCCTGAGATAATTTAGCCCAGAGAGCCCCATCTTTAATTGATCGTTTCCTTAGCATTAATTCATAGAATTTTCGTAAAAGGTTCTCATTTTCAATACTATCAATTAACTGATGGAAGCTGTTTTTTAATTCAAGAGTGGTCATGGCATTAATGTTTATTACAAAGTTACATAATTTTTAAGGAAAATGCATAAGCACTTTTTTGAAATCGTAATCCGTCCAACTGCTTCGCGCTTATGGCGCACGTTAATCCTCAATGCAGTTTTTGTTTGTTTTTATTCAATGAGTCAATCCCTCAAACACCTCACCGCAAACGCATTCGCCCTCGATGCCGGGTACCACGACACGGAATAATTGTATGAATTCATCCCGTACGACAAGATCTTAAACTGCCCCCAGGATGTGGAAGACCAGAAAATGGTGGCCAAATCAATGAAGCTGCCGCCTGAATTCCAGTAGGTCACACCACTTCTTAACGCGTTGAACACATTGGTGAAATCCTGCAAAGGCTTTCCGGCTAAAGCATATCCGGAATAAAAACCGAATAAGGTCGTCCATTCACTCTCTGCCGGCACATGCCAGCCCGGCGGACATAATCCTTGTCCTGCTGCCGCGTTATCGTACCGCATCACTTCATCCCATTGGTAAAGCCCGCCGTATTTGTTGCAATTCCCCGTCAGATCATTGTAGCAATACTTTTCAGAAATGCAGTTATCATACTGAACCTGAAAAGAGGGCACAGTTGATCCGTAATTCAGGTTGGCCGCCATCCAGCACTGGGTTCCGATCTGAACCGTCGGGTATGACTTGCCGTCGCGGATATCGGTAAAAGTGTTTCCGCAGGTAAATGCAGGGTTGGCCAGCACCAGGATGGTCTTCGACTTGCCGTCACCGCAGGAATTTACGTTGGTATAAGTGTACTGTATGGTTTTCAATCCAATTCCGGCCAATGATGGCGTAAAAATCCCGGTCATTGAATTCACCCCGGCACCCGAATAGGTTCCACCCAGCGGGATCCCGCCTTTCAGTTTGACGGGTTTGGCGCTGAGTATGGTAACCGTATCGAAGCAGGTGGTGAAGCTGACATTCGGAACCAATAAGCCGATCATGATGATTTTACCTGAACTTGCAGGATTAGATGTAACACAATTCAAATTCGAGGTCATAACACATCGTACACTATCATTGTTGGATGGATTATATGCAAAGACGGGTGAGTTTGTCCCGGCATTGGTTCCATTGACGATCCACTGATATGAGGGGGAAGGCCCGCCGTTGCCAGGCG
Organism: Bacteroidales bacterium; assembly: GCA_030681475.1. GTDB lineage: Bacteria > Bacteroidota > Bacteroidia > Bacteroidales > FEN-979 > CAIVAT01. Next base: position 1,886 of record JAUXWT010000085.1, read on the forward strand.
TGGCTGTAAAATTAACCGCCGATCCCGCGCAGAAAGGATTTGAGGATGATAAAATGGATATGGTTACAAGCAGATTGGGGTTGACAGTCATCGTAATTACGGGCGAAGTAGCCGGGTTGTTTATTGCACAGGTCGCACTTGAATTTACAGTACATGTCACCCCATCACCGCTCAAAGGAATATAAGTAAAGGTTGGCAGATTAGCTTCCACCGGGGTCCCGTTGACCTTCCATTGGTAAGCCGGTGTTGATCCTCCGTTGGTGGGATTGGCCGTAAAAGTAACAGCAACTCCTGAACAAATGGGATTTGCGGAAGCTGAAATGGTGACACTGACAGCCATGTTCGGGTTGACAACCATCGTAATGGAATTGGAGGTGGCCGGGTTGTTTGAAATGCAGACAGTCAGCGAAGATGTAAGTTCGCAGGTCACCACATCATTATTCAATGGTGTGTAAATGAAAGATGTTGAATTCGTGCCTGAATTGACCCCGTTGACCTTCCACTGATAAGTAGGAGTTGTCCCCGGATTTGTCGGGGTGGCTGTAAAAGTGACAGAGGTTCCTGCGCAAACGTTATTGTTGGATGCAGAAATGCTGACATTGATGATTTCTGTTGGGATAATAGCGACAGGGATAAAAGAACTATCTCCACTTCCACAGGAATTTGTTCCGTATACTGAAATAATTCCACTAACGGCAGATGAAGAAAAATCAACCGTAATTGAATTTGAATTATTTCCGGAAATTATTGTTGCACCTTGTGGAACAGTCCAATGGTATCCTGCTGCTGATGGAATAGCAGGGATTGAATAAATGAATCCTGTGCCAGGTACACAAATGGAATTGGCACCTGAAATTGGACCTGAATTTTCCGGTACAGGACAAATATTGAATTTTATCAAATAACCATCATCACTCCCGCCTGGTAATTCCTGATATGAACCTGTGGTCGAAATGCCAATAGCTGAATTTCCATTTCCTGAAACATACAAAAAAGGTTGTAAACAAACAGCATTAGTTAAATAATCATGCCCCTCTCCTCCATAATATGTTCCCCATATACGATTTCCTGAAGAATCAAATTTGATGATGATTCCATCCGAAACTCCACCTGAATAATTTTCCTGAAAAGCATCCGGCGTGGCAATTCCTGACAGTGAACCTGAAAAACCAGTGACATATAAACTCCCATAGGCATCCTCATCAATTCCTTGAAAAGTATCCCCTTCCGTTCCTCCAAAATATGTTGACCATTGTCTGATGCCGTTAGAAATGAAAGTAGCAAGAAAGGCATCTGAACTACCAGCCAAAGAAGGCTGGAAACAGCCAGGTGATGCAATGTTCGATGCAGAAAAAGTACGACCACAGATAAAAACACTATTACTACCGCATTTGATACCTCCTGCTGATTCCACATCAGGACCGCCGAAGTAGGATCCCCACATACGATTTCCATTTGATGAAAATTTGGCAAAAAAAACATCATCTATCCCCGAAAGATTGGGTTGAAAGGATCCTGGAGATGAAATGCCGGAAGTTGAGTAGGTGTTGCCTAAGACATATATTGAATCGTTAAGTATAGAAATTGATTTTGATGAAGGAAGCTCCTCTAATCCCGAACCTCCATAATAGGTACTCCATAATCTTGATGATCCGTCAGAAGTAAATTTAGCCAGGTAACAATCCCAGGTACCTCCGGCAAAAGATGGCTGAAATGATCCGGGAGTAGCAATTCCATCGCCTGATCTGGTAATTCCCCATAAATATATATTGCCACTCTGGTCCGCAATACATGATTTTCCTACATCGATATGAGTTCCGCCAAAATATGTTCCCCATATTCTAAATCCCGAGGTATCAAATTTTACCAGCATTGCATCGTTAAATGTCGGACCGGTCAAAATAGTTTGATAAGCGCCAGGTGTTGAAATATTTGATGGTGATGAAGTACTTCCGGCAAGCACTAATTTATTGTCATTTGTAAGAAATACATCTGAAAAATAATCTGAATTTGTTCCTCCATAATAAGTTGCCCATATTAAGTCTCCAGAGGGAGAAAATTTACAAATGAACGCATCATAGGCTCCCATGAAAACTTCCTGATAACTCCCAGAAGTTGCAATGTTTGTCGGAGAAGTTGTTGATCCGGCTGAATATATATTTCCTGAACCATCTAACGATAATGAATTCAATCCATCAAAGCCTGTTCCACCAAAATAGGTAGCCCATAGTCTTTGAGGCACAGGATCAATGATGATGTTGCCATCAGAAGGCGCTGAAAAACCGATTAGTGAATCACCATATTCAACAAATTTCACGCTGCCTGGCAGTTTAGTACTGTTCGTAAAAATGAAACTCTCCGGTAGTAGCTCCTTCAGGATACCAAATTTGGTTTTAAGAATAATGACAGAATCAGAAACATCTTCAACTGTTGCTCCTGAAATTTTAAAACGAATCTTATTTATATCGCCATCCGGAGAAATGATAAAATTATACTTGAACCCATGCTCTTTATCAAAAAGGAATTCAAGGTCAATTCCGGGATAGAGATTATGATAAACGATTTTTTTATATGCGCTGACCCCTAAAATGCCCTGTTCGGGTGTTCCGGCAGTATAATAGTTAAATCTTGTATTAATTTTTTCTGAGGTAATAATTTTAAATTCAGTATTGATCTCTTTGAAATTGAAATCAATCCTTGAAAAACTTAATATTTTTAAACTGTCAGAAAAATCTTTGTCCGCCTGCATCAGGTCATATGAAAAACCTGAATTCCTTAACTGAACATTCATCCCCGGGGTATTTAACAGGTATAGTACAGAAGGGTTGGGGTTATTGTTCTGATCGATGATCTGGCCTTTGTTTTCAACAAATCCTGTGCGATGTTTTAATCCCTCCTTATTAATGGGGATTTCATTTTTTGAATTGGCAATCATAGGAAGAATGAATACAATCAAAAAGATGCAATGGGAAAATCGATATGGTATTCTATTTCTCATTTTTTTATTCTTACCCACCCAATTAACATTTGTTTATCTAGTCCTTAAAACACCTAATTGGAAACGCATTCGCCCTCTATGCCGGGGACGATGAAACTGAATTTGGTCACAGTTTGCACCTGCCCATTGCCAATGATTAGTTTCACTTTCATATTTGTTACCAATCAATTATCAGTTTACATCCGGTTAATTCTCGCTTTTAATTCGTGAAGCCGCCCCATCAGTTTATTGAACGGGAGTGAAGTGCGATTAAACATGCTTTCCCGCATGGCAACATAATCTTTTTCCCATTCATCCAAGATGGCATCCGGTGGTATCAGGTTTATTTTATCGGGAGTATGGTTGGCGTAATCAATACCCCGCAAAGGCGTAATTGTTTCTCGATGATCAACGATAGTCTGATACATTTCCTTGTTCCCGAGTGCGGATTTGGCGTATCCTGTGTCCATCAGTTTCTCCAGATCATACAAGTGTCTGCTTTTCCTTTCCACTTTTATTTTTTTAACAGGTTGCTGAAATTCTTCGTGTAATAAAAAAATCTTTTCCAGGAAGGTTCTTTCAGGTCTGACGGTGGGAATAGTTATTAGTTCATCGGCAAAGGGCCGGCCTTTGAAATGTTCACCAACGAATGATGTAAAACTGCATTTTTCGAAAGGCTCGATCATTGAACGGCTTCCCACTTCAATTAATACCCTGGGCTGCAAATACGGAATGGGTTCGGTAACGGTAGGGAAATAAATTTCTATGATAAGGGGGTCTTGGTCATGGCTCTTAATTTCACCTAATTGAATAGTTACATTAGCGAGACCTGCATCGAAGAATTTCTTTTTGAGTTCCGGGAAATATTTCTCTGAAATAAACTGAAAGGACTGTTCTCTGAGCTTCCTTACCCGGGAACTGTTCATTTCTTTATCCTGTTTGTCAAAACCCAATAACTTTCTGTCCAGTGCAAGGTCAATATCCTCCGAAAAACGGTCTATCAATCCCCATGCCTTGCTTAACGAAGTTCCTCCTTTGAAAACTGTATGTGGGGCAATAGATGTGTTAAACACAAGATCAATGGTGCGAACGACCCACCAGTCTTTTTCTGAGGCGGCATCCGGTAAACCAATAGCCGCCGATGTTTCCGCAAATATGTTACGCCTGGTCTGGTCGGTCAGTTTAAGCCATTCCTTTAATATTGCAGGATTCATTCTTTGTCGTCATTTATCACCTGTTGCATGATTTGTCTTATCCATTCCGGAGCAAGACGTATATCATGCTGTAGATGAGTGATTTTTTCTTTTTTTAGCAATAACTGAATTTTCTCTGTCTCATATGGTGTCGCTTTGTCCTTTCCAATGGTTTTTAAAGCTTGGATAACTAAGCTGCTAATTGCGCCAATTGCCGATACATTTTTAGGGGTGGCTTTTTTAAAGGTAATTGTCCGGTTGCCCACTTTAACTTTTCGAGCCGCTCCATCGGTAAGATACACCAGGTTCATGGAAACTTGCGTTGATAAACCCAGTCTGTTCAGGGCATATACTCCTGTGGGAATAATCCGGGCTTTGTCCCTTCTTGCAATGGCTTTAGCAATAGCTTCAATGCCTGGAGTGACTTGGCCGATAACAGGGTCTATCTCCGGCCTTACATAGATACCTGTTGCAATTCTTACCAGCTCACCAGATTTAACAAGACGTTGCAGCGCTTTACGCACAGCTTCTGAGTTGCCTTTAGAAATGAAATCATCACCAAAAAATAGCGTACCCCTCCTGGCTTTTTTAATTTTTATAAGTATCAGTTCTGCAATCTTATTAGTCATAATATGTAAAATTAATGTCCCAAATTTAGTAAATATTTGGGACACATATTTTAACATCCATTGTTCAATTGTATTAATTTTATGCTTGTGAGATAATATTTCCCACCTGAAGATTGTATTTTCCGTTGGTTACAATTTGTAACCAACTCACTGCCTTCTTTCTTAAGCCTGTTTTTCAATAAAAAAATACCATTTTTTTGTTTGATCGTCCCATGGAGGACGTATTCTGTAATTGAATATTCCATTTCATTCAACATGCGATCACCAATGATTCAATGAATCCAATCCTTGGTTCAATCCCTCAAACACCTCACCGCAAAAGCATTTGCCCGGGATGCCGGATACAATGAAACGGAATAATTGTATGAATTCATCCCGTACGACAAGATCTTAAACTGCCCCCAGAATGTTGAAGACCAGAAAATGGTGGCGAAGTCAATGAAACCAAATTCCCTGGTAAAGGATTATAGAAAAAACAGCATTGTTTGCATTGCCTGCATTACCTGCATTGCCTGCATTGTTTGCACTGCCTGCATTGTTTGCACTGCCTGCATTCAGAAATTCCGTATATTTGTCTCCACTCAATCCCAAACAAAATGATCACAAAAAACGTAGAAAAGGCGATCAACGAGCAGATCAAACGAGAAGAGCACTCCTCGCGGATCTACCTGGCCATGGCCTCCTGGGCCGAACGGAACGGTTTTCCCGGCGCCGCGAACTGGCTGTATGCCCAAACAGAAGAAGAGCGTATCCACATGCTCAAACTGGTACATTACCTCAACGACCGTGGCGGATCCGCCATCATTCCCGCGCTTGAAGCCCCCGCGGCGAAGTTCAAATCATTGCCTGATGTGTTTCAACAGGTATTGGAACACGAGGAGTATATTTCGGCTTCTATCAATGAACTTTACGCCACCTGCACCAAGGAGAAAGATTTTACTTCGGCAAATTACCTGCAATGGTACATAACCGAGCAGATTGAAGAGGAGAGTTCCGTTCGCAGCATCCTCGACCAGATCAATCTTGCAGGCAGCGAAAGAGGAGGCCAGTTCCTGATGGACAAGGAATTTAACGCGATGGCCGCTGCAAAACGGGCAGCCATGGCACTCAGCGGCGGCGCTAACGCAGTAACTTAACCAGTTTATTGTACCAGGTTCGTCCGTACTTGCGGATCAATGCCCCTTCAAGGAATTGGTAAAGGGGTGTTTTTTCGTTGTGCCCTTTTACCAAGGCCTTTTGGCAGATGGGCCATTTGTGGTAGTTGAGCAGGTCATTTTCAGGGGTGGTCTTGATCCGGATGGGGTAGAGGTGGCATGAAATGGGTTTGGCGAACGGTATCTTTTTTTCCTGGAAAGCTTTTTCAATCGCACACCGGGCTATTCCGGCGTCAAAATAGACAAAGGCACACTCCTTCCCGTGGATCAGCGGGGTGACGAATTTTCCATCGGCATCATAATCGAACACCCCCAGCGCCTCCACCTCGTCTATGCCTTCCTGCATCATAAACGGCTTGATCTCCTCAATGTAATCCTCCAGCAGGGAGATCTCCTCCTCCTCGAGGGGCGCACCCGCATCTCCTTCTACGCAGCACCCTCCTTTGCACTTTTCCAGGTCGCAGGAGAAGAATACGGACTTTATTTCGTCGGAGAGGAGGGCTTTGTCTAAGTAAATCATTGATAATTAATTAAATAATGCAGGCAATGTAAGCAATGCAGACAATGCAAGCAATGCAAAAAATGCGGCCAATGAAGGGAAAAAAGTTTTCAACAGGGGGTTCACTTTTGGGAAGTTGGCGGATTAAGTAAAAAAAGAGATGAAAGATAATGCGATCAAAGATAGGAGTTTTGAGCTGGCGAAGGAAATTGTTTTTGTTTATCGATAACGGAAAAGAAAAATCACATTTCTAATAAAATTCGATCCTATGGCCAATACGTACACCCAAATTCACATTCAGGTAATCTTTTCAGTGCAGTCCCGTGAATGCATCATAAGAAAATCCTGGAAAGATGAACTTTACAAATATATAACGGGGATTATCCAGAACCATAATCATAAAGTCTTGACAATTAATGGCATGCCAGATCATCTTCATGTGTTTTTTGGTATGAGGCCTACCCAGTCATTGTCCGGTTTGATGCAGGATGTAAAGGGGGATTCTTCCCTTTGGATTAATAGAAAAGGATTTGTTCAGGGACGTTTTTCCTGGCAGGAAGGTTATGGGGCATTTTCATACAGCAAATCCAATGTTGATCATGTAATTGACTATATTAAAAATCAGGAGCATCATCATCGGAAGAAAACATTTTTAGAAGAGTATCGAGATTTTTTAAAAAAATTTGAGATTGAGTATGATGAGCGGTACATTTTTAAGCCGATAGAATGGGATGTTGAATAATGCAGTGGTGCCGTCAGGCCCCGGATATGGGTAGAAATTTGAATTCCTCTGGATTTATTTCGTCCCGTACGGGACGAAATATTCAACGGTGCACGATTTTGCTACCCATATCCAATCCCTGACGGGATTGACGATAAATAGAAGAACGTCGGTTTGGTATTCATATTCAATCCCTGACGGGATTGACGATAAATAGAAGAACGTCAGTTTGGTATTCATATCCAATCCGGGGATCATGATTTTTTGAAAGAGTTGAGATTGGGTTTGATGAATGGTCCATTTTTAAACCAGTAGCATGGGTTTGTGAATAATGCGGTGGTGCCGTCAGGCACCGGATATGGGTAGAAATTTGTATTTCCCGGGATATATTTCGTCCCGTACGGGACGAAATATTAAACGGGCGCCCGATTTTGCTACCCATATTCAATCCCTGGCGGGATTGACGATAAATAGAAAACCAACGGATTTTTATTCATATCCAATCCGGGGATCATGGTTTGTTGAAAGAGTTGAGATTGGGTTTGACGAGCGGTACATGCTTAAACCGGTAGAATGGGATTTTGTATAATACCATGGTGCCGTCAGGCCCCGGATATGGGTAGAAATTTGTATTTCCCGGGATATATTTCGTCCCGTACGGGACGAAATATTAAACGGGCGCCCGATTTTGCTACCCATATTCAATCCCTGGCGGAATTGACGATAAATATAAGAACGTCGGTTTGGTATTCATATTCAATCCCTGACCGGATTGACGATAAATAAATTACCGCTTTATTTGTACTTCCAATTCCGTGATTTCCCCTCACCAATCCACTCAACGGCTGTGGCGATACGCTTTTCGCGGGTCGCTTCCGTTTTGGCTTCGGTGATCCACATGATGTACTCCTTGCGGCGGGAATAAGGAAATTTTTCAAAGATTTCAACAGCCCCTATGTTTTGCTTAAGAGCAAGCAAAAGATCATCAGGTACAACAAGTTCCTTCTTCTCCTTTTCCGTCGGCTTTTTCTGCGTAACTTTTATTCCCTTGTCGTTAAGCCTCTTTGCCTCAAGCAGGTATTCCAGCAGGATCTCATCCGGCGGCAGGTCTTTGAGCGAACGGATCCGGCCGAAATGGCCCATGGCCTTCTCCTCTTTTTCGCCGAGCAGTTTGTGCGGATCGGCCATGATTTTTGCTTTCCAGAATGTAAAGGCACAATGTTCCTTGAAACCGGCCATGCTGGTATAAACGCCTTTATAATCGAAGTGGGGAAATCCCCATTTCAGTTTCTCCTCCACCTCCGGACAGGCCTGGTGGACCAGCGCCCTCAGGTGGTTCAGGACGGGTTTTGCAAAGTCGGCAAAGGCCGCGATGTATTTATCTAATCGCTGGTCTTTCATGGCAATTGGGAGATCATTTTGCGTGATGGTCTGTAACGCCTCCAGAATTTATACCTGGTGACGGAAGTATAGTAAAAAAGTTGCCTGATAACGGGGATCCGTAGCAAATAATGGAATAACCGGTAAGAGATGACCATCACCAGAAAGGTAAGCGCCCACCCGGTGATGTTGACGCCTGCCTGTGCCCAGCCATTTCCTGCCGGTATCGTGATGAACCTGCCCACCCATTGCCAGAACCAGATCATGATGCCCATGTTGAGCAGGCACATGATGCCGATGATGTATCCATGGGCGGTTTCGATGGCCCTTTTCGGGCAGTTGTTCATGCAGCGCATGCAGCTTTCGCAGCGGTATGACCAAAACGGGCGGTTATCAACCGTAAGAATGGCTTTCACCGGGCAGTTGTCGATGCAAATGTTACATTTGTCGCAGGCATCGGTGGCATAGAAGGATTTGGCCAGGATGAACCGGCCGATGAAGAAATAACCGATGCTTACCGGGGTGATCAAAATATCCTGGATGATGTCGCGGAAAGCGGTATACACTTTTTTCCCGTCAAGGATCTTGCCCGCAAATTTTACGGTGATCCCTTTGCAGCGCTCATACATGGATGCCACGACCTTTTCCTTCAGGCCGGGATGAAAGGATATCCAGTTGGAGGGCAGGTCGATGGAACGGAGGCCAACGATGCTGTATCCCTTCAGGAACAGCACCAGGGCGGAGAGCCAGAGGGCTATCCCGCTCAACCCGGGAAGGAACCATTTCGAAAGCTTCATCCCTGCCCTCGTGTTCATCAGGAAGACCCGGTTTCCATTCGATTTCGGAAAACGGAAGATAAAGTACATCATCGCCGGGGGATAGTTGAACCCGTGGGTGGGCGATATGAAACCCACCAGCGAACCGGGTGGTGGCGGCAGGATCTTTTTCCGGTCAATTTTCGCGATATCAATGGTCTCAGCCGGGATGGTCTTATCCGTTGCAACGCCGGCAAACCAATGTGCCACATTACGGGCGTTCCCGGTGCCTGAAAAGAAATAGATTGTGAGCGGACCAATCATAGCAAATGAAAAAAAGAATAATTTTGGTTCAAGGGATAAAGGTAAAAAAAATTACGACCTCGAAATGTTGCCTTGTTTATCTCAAGGGTTAATTTTTTTTTCAGGATATTCGTAAAAAACATATATTTGATAAAAATATCGTTCCCATGAACACACTACTGTCGGTTTTTTTAATTTTCGGGCTGGGAGTCACAGAATTCACACTCATATTATTGATCCTGTTCGTTCCTTATTTCATCCCCTCGATTATTGCAAGAAACAAAGTCAATTTCACCGGTATCCTGTTGCTGAACATTTTCCTGGGATGGACCCTTTTAGGCTGGGTTGGCGCATTGATCTGGGCCATTACAGACAAATCACGGGAAGAAATGAACAGGACGGTCAAGATGGAGATAAATCCGGCAAACACGCAAAAGAAATTCAAATGCAGATTTTGCGGATTTGAACACTATGAACTGACCACTTTTTGTCCGGTTTGTGCAAAAGATGAAAATGGGTTTACACTTGAGGAATATCGAAAAAAAACCTCCTCAACGGATAAATCCTAACACAATTTGCTTACTTGCCGGATTAAAAGGAGATTGAAAACCCTTATTGTTCCAACCCGGAAAGAATTCGTTTCACCTCCTTCTCCTCAAACTTCGAGATGAATTTCAGCGCCGCGTTGAGTAATAAACCCGGCGGGCGTTTTATTATTTCCGCCAGGGCCGAAATGACCGTGTCGGTCTTTTCAATATTACTGTTTTTTCTCTCCTCATCTGTTAAAACAGCCAGTTGGCAGGCGAGATCCCACGCAGCCTCGCGGGCTTTGATCATACTGAAATTGATCACCGCCTCGTCATTTTTTCCTCCCAGCCAGTCAACCAGAAACATCCACCAGGAGATCCGTCCCACCCTGACCTGCATTTCGTCTGTCAGCCCTGCAAGAATTTCATTTACCATCATGAAATCGTTTTTCAGGCCGTGTATCGCACTTCCCGGGGCCGTTTCGGCGGCCGCAATGCCCAGGTCGAGGTTGATATGCGCGTTCATCCCCATCAGAAGATGTTGCATTATCGTAAGTTTTTCAGCTGCTGCCCGGAACGGGACGGTCCATGACAGGGAGACCGGCCCGTCAGAATGTTTGAAATTTTCGTAGGCGGAGATGTATTTGTTTGCGAACGCCACATCCATAAGTTCCATCCGTTCGTTATCATCGAATTGTTTTCCGTTGATCGCTTTCTTTATTTCAGCGGTCGTCCGCCGGTAAACATAGGCAAAGATTCCCAGGTAGTTGTTTTCGCTGACGGTTTCGGCGATGATCCTGTCCAATCTCTCCAGTACCTCGTCGATGGTATGCGGCAGATCGTTCATTGGCTATAGGTCGTTTAGGTGATTGTTTTCACGAAGCAAACTTACATAATAAATTACACCCCGCAGACGAGGCAGCCTGCATGTAGGTATCCTGAAGTTGTTCGTTTGTCAACATCCCGACTGGTAAGGTTGTGATCAATCTATTTTGTAATAATATTCAAAAAACGTATATTTGATGAAAGATTTCTCCAAAATAGTAAAAAAATAATTTACAGAACAAGAGATAATAGTATAATCCCTAAGCATTATGGCAGAAATAAAAACAAAACAAAACGACGCAGATGTCAGCGAATTTATCAACACTTTTGCTGATACGGAGCAAAAACGCAAAGACAGTTTTGAACTTTTAAAATTAATGCAGGATTTCACCGGTTACGAACCCAAAATGTGGGGACCATCCATCATAGGATTTGGCAAGTATCATTACAAATCAGACAGAAGCCGGCAGGAAGGTGATTGGCCTCTTATTGGTTTTTCGCCACGAAAAGCAGCAATTTCACTTTATGTTTATACAGGAAGCGCAAAACACGAATATTTGCTCAAAGACTTGGGTAAATTTAAAATGGGGAAAGCCTGTATTTACATCAAAAAATTATCGGATATAAATCAGGATACGCTCAAAAAACTAATTAAAGAAACGATTGATTTTTTGCAATCGAAATATAGAGAATAATTCACAACAAAATTTTATTCCCTTCGTATTGACGGATTTAAAACTTACCTTTGACATAACATAAATACTGGCGTGCCAGAGCGCTATCAGTTTTTCAGAATATAGAAAGTAATGATATTAGCCAAGGTAATAGATTCTATTCGCCAATAAACAAGTTAGCGGTTATTGTGGAGCTGCAATCAAAAACACAAATGGACGACTTAAATTTGCAGAAATCATGCAAGAAATTAAATCTATCAACATTATGGATAAATTTTCATTGTTTGAAAAACAAAGGACACCCCACATTATCGGAGAACTTAATGGACAATATGTAAAACTTTGTAAGCTTAAAGACGACTTTGTCTGGCATAGTCACGATAATGAAGACGAACTTTTTATGGTGTTTAAAGGGACACTTTTGATGGACTTCAGGGATGGCAGAACCGTTAAGGTTAAAGAAGGTGAAATTTTAATTGTTCCAAAGGGTGTCGAACATAGACCACGTACTAATGGGGAAATTGTATTTAATCTACTCTTTGAACCAAAGGCAACTTTACATAGTGGTCATGTTGAAAGCAAGATGACTGTCAAAGAATTAGGATGGATTTGAAATAACAAGGGACTTTACTCATAAGCGTACCTTCGTACAATCCAATGGACTGGTAAGAAGCCATTACGAAAGAAAAAGAGTAAAGACTAAATTCGTCCAAACCCCATTGTCCTGAATGAACATTTTTCACATCTTTGGTCTGACTGCCATGTTGTTCCTGATCTCCTATTCAAGTGGAAAAAGGCAGGAAGGAACTGAGCCCGGCAACATGTCTGCACCAACAATGCCGGCGCTTCCGGCCTGGTTATTAAAAGTGACGCGATCGGCGTCGGTTCTGTGATCCATTCCAATACTGGAGTGAATGTCACATTTGAACGCTATATGAATAATGCAGACTGGACGAACTGGCAGGATGGATGGCATTTTCTCTCCTCACCAGTCAGCAGCGAGATGATCAGTCCGGCATTCACGACCGATCCGTACGATTTTTACTGTTGGTATGAACCGGCCAACCAATGGGTCAATTACAAAAATACTACGACTCCCCCCGCCTGGAATACAGCTACCGGATCAACAAATTTTATCCTTGGAAAAGGATATATGGCCGCGTATGACGATTCGGGAGTTAAATTGTTCACAGGCACAATGAATGTCGGGAATGTGGCCGTTTCAGGACTTACCATTACCGGTTCTGGGCTGAACCGGAGCTGGCATCTTCTCGGAAATCCTTTTGGGAGCGCACTTACCTGGGATGCCTCCGCATCATGGAGTTTGACCAACATTGCCGGTGTGGCCAAGATCTGGAACGAAGCCAACCAGAGTTATTCCGATCTTACATCCTCGCCATCAATCGTTATTCCTGCTACCAACGGATTTGACCTGATGTACGACGGGGAGTTCCTGGCAGGGTATGCACCGGCCTTTTATTCAATTGTCACCGGGATGAAGTTGTCAACCAATTCATTACCCTCGCTGGCCAATTCGACTGAGATCCTGTTCGGGTTCGTAAAATCCGGCGGCGCTAATTACCGCATTGAAGCAAAGTGTGTTGAATCCCTTCCGGAAAAGGCCTACCTGCATGATCTGAAGACCGGCACGATTACCGACCTCACCCAAAACCCTGTTTATTCCTTTACCTCATCGACGGGAGACAACCCTGACCGGTTTTTGCTTAAATTCGGCAATGTTGGCATGGTGGGCCATGAAGTTAATAATTTACGGGTCTGGTATAGCCAGGAGAAGCTGTTCCTGTCGAATACTGCAGGCGATGCCTTGGTCGAAATATACGACATGGCCGGGAGGCAGGTATTTCAGTGTAACACCTGCGGCAATCCGGTTCAGTTAAACCTGGTTGCGGGTATCTATTTTGCCAGGGTAACTTCGAAACAACAGGTTAAAACGGTTAAATTTTTTATCGGACAGTAAAGGTTCCACAACGTTGTGGATCAAAGGCAGGGGCGTTGCCAATTTCCCCAGCGACGAGTCAGGTGAAAGACCGGTTTCAAATGCATTGCTGATCATTGAAAATGAAGCATTGTTTTAATTCCATTTGACTGAGAAAACCACTATTTTCAGCATCACAAGCGTTTTATCACGCCCGATTATTTTTCCAGGTATTGTTAACTCTGTAACAAAGCGATATCTTTGTATCATTGTAGCTAAAAGTTGAAATAAAAACGATATGTTGGAAAAAATTATTGATTTCAGCCTGAAGAATAAATTGCTTATCATCCTTTTCACACTCACCATTGCTGGTTTCGGGCTTTATGCGATCTATAAAATACCATTGGGAGCGGTACCTGATATTACAAATAACCAGGTGCAGATCATCACCACTTCAGGGAATCTGTCAACACAGGAAATCGAGCAGTTCATTACGGCCCCGGTCGAAATGGAGATGGCAAACCTGCCCGGGGTACAGGAGATCCGTTCGATTTCAAAATTTGGCATATCCGTGGTTACTGTTGTTTTTGATGAGAACCTGGGAACCTATTTACCGCGTCAATTGATCTCTGAAAAGCTTAAAAGCGCTTCTGCCAATATTCCCGAAGCTTTTGGCGCTCCTGAAATGGGCCCGATTACAACAGGACTGGGTGAAATATACCAATACATCATCGATGTAAAACCCGGGTATGAAACAAAATACACCCCGATGGATTTAAGAACCATTCAGGATTGGATCGTTAAACGCAGGTTATCGGGTATAAATGGCGTTGTCGAGATCAATAGCTGGGGAGGTTATTTAAAACAATACGAAGTCTCCATCAACCCTTCACGGCTTAAAAGCCTTGGTATCACCCTGAAAGAAATTGCCGATGCACTTGACGCCAATAATAACATTTCAGGGGGCTCATATATTGAGAAAACAAACCAAAGCTATTTTATCAGGGGTGACGGACAGGTAAGGTCATTGGAGGATATTGAAAATATAATTGTCAAAAATTATTCAGGTAAGCCGGTTCTGATCAAAGACATCGCAATTGTGCACTTTGGATTTGCCAATCGGTTCGGGGCGATCACTGCCAACGGGAAAGGAGAAACGGTGCTGGGGCAGATCATGATGCTTAAAGATGCCAATTCGAAAGAGGTAATCCGGGAAGTAAAAAGCAGGGTTGCCGAAATTCAGGACAACCTGCCCGAAGGTGTTTTCATTAATCCAATCCTCGAACGCAGTGAATTGATATCAAAAACCTCCACTACCGTAGCAGAGAATCTCATCCTGGGAGCAATCATCGTACTGATAACCGTCATTTTATTACTGGGCAATGTCAGATCGGCCCTGGTTATCGGCTCAATGATCCCATTGGCGCTGCTTTTCACCATATCCATGATGTACATTTTCGGAATCGATGCCAATTTAATGAGTTTGGGGGCGCTCGATTTCGGGATTATCATTGATGGGGCTGTTATTATTGTAGAGTTTATAGCGCTCAGGATCACAGCTCAACACGGTGTATATCTCAGCGCCTCGGGAGATGAAAAGCAGGCCATTTTAGACAAAAACTCGTTTGAAGGCGCTTCAAAAATGATGAAATCTGCCATTTTCGGACAAATTATTATCCTGATCGTGTTTATCCCGATACTTGCATTAAAAGGAGTTGAAGGTAAAATGTTCCATCCTATGGCTTTGTCATTTTCTTTTGCCATTATCGGGGCTATGATACTGGGGTTAACATGGTTGCCTGTTGCATCATCGCTTTTTTTAAGACCGGCCCACACAAGCTGGAGAAACATCTCCGACTGGATCATGGGCATGGCACACAAAACATATCTTCCCGCAATTAAATGGTCCTGCAATCATAAACGTATCGTATTAGGAGCTGCTTTAATCTCCTTAATCATGACGGGAATATTGTTTTCAAGGATGGGGGGAGAATTTGTTCCAACGCTCGATGAAGGGGATTTTGTTATTCAACCGGTTTTGAAAACAGGAACTTCGTTATCGAAAACAGTAGAAATGACGACCCGGATGGAAAACATCTTGCTTGAAAGTTTTCCGGATGAAGTAGATCAAATCGTTTCGAGAATAGGCGCTGCAGAGGTGCCAACCGACCCCATGTCGATGGAAGAGATTGACGTGATCATTAAATTAAAACCCAAAGAAAGATGGACTGCCGCTAATGACAAAGAAGAACTTGCGGATAGGTTCAGGGAGGCGCTTTCCATAATTCCGGGAGTGGATTATGAATTTACCCAGCCCATCGAAATGCGCTTTAATGAGCTTATAACCGGAGTAAGATCTGATATCGCCATAAAAATATTTGGGGAAAACCTTGAATACATTAACCAGAAAGCCATTGAAGTCAGGAATTTAATTGCGGATGTTCCTGGCGCAAGTGATGTAATATTAGAGAAAACTTCAGGCCTGCCACAAATAAAAGTTAGCTACAACAGAAGTAAAATTGCTCATTATGGCGTGGATATAAATACATTAAACACATGTTTATCAACTGCTTTTGGCGGAAAAATTACAGGAGTGGTCTTTGAAGGCGAAAAACGCTTTGATATGGTTATGCGTTTTGAAAATCAAAACAGAACAGATATTGAGGATGTCCGCCAGCTCCAGGTACCGGTTTCTGAAGGACTTCAGGTTCCAATTACTGAGCTTGCCGACATTCAGTATTCCGAAGGGCCGGCAAAAATATCGAGAGACAACACTCATCGCAGAATCGTTGTGAGTGTTAATGTCCGCAATCGCGATCTGCAATCCGTAGTTAAAGATATTCAAAATTTAATGGAGAAAAATATAGCGCTTCGTCCGGGAAACTATATTGAGTACGGCGGGCAGTTTGAAAATTTACAAAATGCCTCCAGCCGACTGATGCTTGCAGTTCCCATTGCCTTGTTATTAATATTGATCTTTTTGCATTTTGCATTTAAATCATTGAAGGATGCCGTTATGATATTTACGGCCGTGCCATTGGCAACAGTTGGCGGAGTTTTTCTGTTGTGGGCACGTGGCATGCCATTCAGCATCTCAGCAGGAGTAGGGTTCATAGCGCTTTTTGGCATTGCGGTATTAAACGGGATCGTTTTAATTGAACATTTGAAAGAACTTCAACAACAGGGCATGACCAACATGCGCGAATTGATTTTAAAAGGGACGAAAGACCGTTTACGCCCGGTTATGTTAACAGCAGGAGCTGCTGCCATGGGATTCCTGCCCATGGCCATCTCTACCGGCGCGGGCGCTGAAGTTCAGCGGCCACTTGCCACGGTGGTTATCGGCGGACTTGTAACATCGACCTTGCTGACCATGATCGCCCTGCCTTTGCTGTTTGAAATCTTTTACAATGTAACCGGAATTAAGTTTTTCCCATTAAGGTTTATCCGGTCAAAAACCACCCTTGTTTTGGCTTTGTTATTTGTAACGGCGGTTTCATCCCATGGGCAAAATCAGGATATGAAACTGAACAACGTGATTGAAATCGCCTTGCAAAACAATAAGGAAATAGCCGCGTTCAGCTTAAAAGTTGAACAACAAAAAACCTTGAAGAAAACCGCATTCAAAGTTGATAAAACCAGATTTTCATATGGAACAGACCAAAATAATATTGCCGAAAATGGCTTCCCGCTGAACGTTTGGAGTATTGACCAAAGTTTTAATTTTCCGACTTTATACTTTGCAGAAGGTAAGGCAAGGCAGGTTGAAGTCTCGATAGCCGAAACAGAATTCAATATCAGGAGAAACGAACTGATCAAAGAGATATCTGTCGTTTTTTTTGAATATCAAACGTTTTTGAAGAAACAGAATATTTACAGGACCCTTGACAGTCTGTACACATCACTTATTGGTAATTCTGAAAAGCAGGTCAAAAAAGGGGACATAAGCCATTTGGAATGGCTGAATCTAAAGGCCAAAAACAATCAGGTTTCATTACATCTGAGCACTAATGATTTAAATAGCAGCATTTCGTACAGTAAATTGAAATCACTGATGAATTATCAAAGGGATTTTGTTGTTACAGAACCGATCGAAATTTTGCCTTACATGCCAGTCACCGTTGATTCTTTGCCCGTTTTTGAATTGCTTCGGCTCAAGACTAAATACGCTGAGGCGCTTATCAGCATTGAAAAAAACCACATGCTTCCCGACCTGTCCGTTAATTACTTTTTAGGTACAAACAGGCGCGAAAATGCCAGGTATTATAATGGTTTTCAAATCGGCATCTCAGTCCCGTTGTTTTATGGAAGCGGAAAATCCCGTATAAAAGCTGAAAAAATCTCCCATAATGTGCAAGCCATGCTTTCTGAAAATGAGAAGGTGATGATCAATAGCAGGATAAAAGAATTAATTACCGCGCAAACAAAAAGTATTGAGTGGTTAAACAATTACAATTTATCAGGCAAACCATTGCAGGATGAACTTAAAAGATCATCCTTGAAGTTATTCCAATTAAGGGAGATAGACTTTTATCAATTCGTAAACAGCTATGAAGCTGCCGTCCAAATCCAACTTGAATATTTTGACAATGTGTTCGAATATAACAGATTAACAACTGAATTACTATATTTTTCAAAATAATAGTCAAAAAAATGAAGACAAATCCAGCAATGATATTGATGTTTGCCTGCATGGTGGTTATTTCCTGCAACAACCCATCAGCCGAAATACCGGTGGATAAAACAAACCTCCTGGAAATATCCAAATCACAATTTCAATCGGAAAAAATGGAATTCGGTGAACCATCATTCAGGCCATTATCTGAGTCGGTACATTTTACCGGTACACTCTGCCCCTCACCAAATGGCATCGCACAAATCAGTCTTCCTGTGGCAGGGATAATAAATAAGATATATTGTAACCCGGGCCAACTTGTCAATATTGGCCAGAATCTGATTGAAGTGAGTGGAAATGAATTTATTGATATGCAAAGAGATTTTGCCGAATCCGCCGCCAGCCTTAATCGGTTAAAAAGTGATTATGAACGGATAAGAGAATTATTTGATGAAAACATTGGAACTCAGAAGGAGTTAATTCTTGCCGAAAGCAACTATAAATCTGAAAAAGCGAAAAACACTGCGCTAGGGATCAAACTCGGGAAAATAGGCCTTGACATGTCCAAAATTGAAGATGGGACTTTCTATAATTCATATCTGCTGAAAACTCCGGTCAAAGGGTATGTTACAATGATAAATGTAACCGTTGGGCAATATGTTGAACCTCAATTAATGGTTGCCGAAATTATTGATGTTGAACGATTTCAATTGAAGATTTCAGTTTTTGAAAAAGACCTTAAAAAATTGGAAACCGGACAAAAGATCGAATATTATTTATCAGGAAATAACAAGGAATTGCAAAAAGCGAAATTGACCATTGTTGGAAAATCGATCAACCATGAAACGAAAGCAATCGAATGTTATGCTGAAATTGAGAAATCAAAAGCATTTCCTCCCATCAACAATCAATTCGCCGAAGGAGAGATCATTGTTGATGCCGATTCCATTTTTTCCCTGCCCGAAACCGCGTTTATAAGAACTGAAAATGAAGCCTATATTTTAACTTTGGAGAAAGAAACGGATGAAAGCTATTTTTTCAACAAAATAAAAATCAAGACCGGCCGGAAGAATAAAAATGCCGTTGAACTGATCGAAAAACCAAAGATCAACAAACTCCTGATCAACGGGGTTGATAATTTAAAAATCGAATAATTTATTGTTTGGTCTAAGGTAATATGATGAATAACAAGAAGATATCACGCCAATCATCCTTAGTTGGTTTGTATAACTTGCCATATTTGCCTACCTTTGTATTTTACAAAAATAATTACAGCATTATATTTACAGAACAGAAAGAGGTACATTATGAATGAAATGAAAATATTTACTGAAACAAACAAACCAGATATCGCAGAGAAAAACAATATCGTTGATTTTCTATTTGAACACCTGGAAAACTATGGCGACAAAAAAAACGATATTGAAAAAGCGATCAATTATGCCCTGAAAGAGTATCAATCATTTGGAGGGTTCATTCTGGTTTCGTACGAAAACGCTGAAATTACAGGAACTGTGGTTGTAAATCAAACGGGAATGAAAGGCTATATCCCCGAGAACATATTGGTTTACATCGCAACGCACAATAAACACAGGGGAAAGGGAATTGGTAAACAACTCATGCAGGAGACGATCAACAAGGCCAATGGAAATATTGCCTTGCATGTCGAGCCAGATAATCCGGCCAGGTTTCTGTACGAGAAGTTCGGTTTTTCGAGCAAGTATATCGAAATGAGGCACTTAAAAACAGCAAATCATTAACAATAATGCAATGACCTATAATGAAATAGTTGCATTAAGACATGAACTTCACAGGAATCCTGAAATCTCAAATTTAGAATATAAAACCTCTGAGCGTATTACCGGGTTCATCAATGCTTTTGCACCCGACGAAGTTATAAAACTGGGGAACACGGGAAGAGCTTTTGTGTTCCGGGGAAAAGCGCCAGGGAAGACATTGATGTTCCGGGCAGAACTTGATGCCTTGCCCATTCAGGAAACCTCATCAGTGGCTTATTCATCGGCAATAACAAACGTATCACATGCATGCGGACATGACGGCCATATGGCGATCGTTGCCGGTTTGGCCAGCAAAATTGCTAAAAACCGGCCTGAAAAAGGAACAGTCGTATTGCTTTTTCAACCCGCCGAAGAGGTGGAGCAGGGGGCGAGGGATGTTGTTGAAAACGTCGAATTTAAAAGGATCGAACCGGATTGTATTTTTGCTTTACACAACATACCCGGCATAGAGAAAAACAAAATCCTGTTGAAAGCGGGAACCTTTGCTTCAGCATCCAAGGGGATGACCGTAAAACTCTTTGGCAAAACATCGCATGCGGCCGAGCCTGAAAATGGCATCAGTCCGGCAAATGCAGTTGCTGAGATTATCAGGGAACTGCACCGGGTGGTGAAAAACAAGCGTCTGTTTAAGGATGTTGCGTTGCTTACCATCATTCATATTCGCATGGGCGAAGTTTCATTTGGCACAACACCCGGGTATGCAGAAATAATGGTCACATTGCGCGCGTTCGAAAATGAGGACATGGCAATACTGACCCGGGAAGGGGAAAATATTATCAAGGGAATAGCAAAAACAGAGAATCTGACCTGTGAAATTTCATACAGTGAGGTTTTTCCGGCAGTAGTTAACCATATGGATTGTTTAGATCTGGTAAAGCAATCCGCGGATAAAAATAACCTTAAAACAGAATTTCTTAATGACCCTTTTAAATGGTCGGAGGATTTTGCGTATTATACCCAAAAGTACAAAGGGTGTTTCTTTGGATTGGGCGCCGGCGTGGATCATCCGCAGCTTCATAACCCGGATTTTGATTTTCCTGATGAAATTATTGAAACGGGAATAAACATGTTTGATACGATCTGTAAAAACTTCAACTTTTAATCATGAACCTGAGCTCCATTATAACGCTGAATGAGAAGTCTGTACAAAATAACATTGACTTTCTGAAGAAAAAACTTGGCAAGAATGTGAAGATATCAGCCGTGGTTAAAGCCAATGCTTATGGACATGGCATAGAGCATATTGTACCTCTCTTTGAAAAACATGGAATTGACCATTACTCGGTTTTCTACTACAGCGAAGCCGTCAGGGTCTTAAACAGCCTGTCAGGTCACTCGACTATAATGATCATGGGATGGATCTCTGATGAAAACATAAAGGATGCCATTGAAAATGGATTTGAGTTTTTTGTTTTCAACATTGAGCGTTTACAGGTTGCCCTGGAAAATGCAAAAAAACTCAAAATAAAGGCAAAAATTCATCTGGAAGCAGAGACAGGAATGAACCGGTCGGGTTTAAATGCTAAGGTACTGAACGAGGCGATATCAATGATCATTGAGAATAAAGAGTTTTTTGAAGTTGTAGGGTTTTGCACCCATCTGGCCGGACCCGAGAGCATTTCAAACCATTTAAGAATTCAGAAACAGATCAAAAAATATCAAAAAATGTTATTCGTTCTGAAAGCGAATGATATCATCCCGAAATACAGACATGTTGCCAATTCTGCTGCGTCATTTGTTTATCCGAAAACAAGATTTGACCTGGTGAGAATCGGGATTATGATCTACGGCTTCTGGTCAAGCACTGAAACGTTCATCCATTACATCAACAATAAGCGGGACAAAACAGACCCCCTGAAAAGAATACTTGGGTGGAACAGCCAGATCATGTCAATAAAAGAGATAAAGTCGGGCGAGTTTGTCAGCTACGGGATTTCGTATCTGGCACAAACCGACATAAGAACAGCCCTGATACCTATCGGATACGCCAGCGGATACAGCCGTTCGCTCAGCAATAAAGGGCGGGTGCTGATCCGCGGGCAAAGATGCGGGGTGATCGGCGTAGTGAATATGAATATGATCATTGCCGATATTACCAATGTTCCTGATGTTGAAATCGGCGACGAAGTGGTAATTATCGGAAAGCAGGGCGATTTGGAAATCAAGGTAAGCGCTTTCAGCGATATCAGCGATATGCTTAATTACGAAGTATTAACGCATTTGCCAGCCAGTTTGACAAGAAAAATACTATTAAACCAGTAAAGATGGCTTTCATAACATTAAACACGAAAAAGTTAAAATCAAATTTTGATTTTCTTCACAAACTGTTCAAAAAGAATGACATTAAATGGTCTGTAGTGTCAAAACTGCTTTGTGGGAATAAAGAATATCTAACCGAATTATTAAAGCTTGATATAAATCAAGTGTGCGACTCGCGAGTTTCAAACCTGAAAACCATAAAGTCCATAAAGCCTGATATTGAAACTATTTACATAAAGCCACCTGCCAAACGCTCTATCAGGCAGATTGTAAAATATGCCGATATCAGCATGAATACCGAAATAGAGACCATCCGGTATTTGTCGGAGGAGGCTTATAAACAGCATAAGGTTCATAAGATCATTATCATGATCGAGCTTGGCGACCTTCGCGAAGGGGTAATGGGTGAAAATTTCATGAAATTTTATGAAAATGTATTTAAACTAAAAAACATCGAAGTGGTCGGAATCGGCACAAACCTTTCGTGCCTGTATGGCGTACTTCCCAATCATGATAAATTAGTGCAGTTGAGTTTGTATGAACAATTGGTGGAAGCCAGATTTGACAGGCCGATACCGTACGTTTCCGGAGGATCATCAGTAACCATTCCATTAATTTTTCAAAAATTATTGCCAAAAGGGGTCAACCATTTCAGAGTGGGAGAAACATTGTTTTTGGGAACAGATGTTTACAATGATAAGCCTTTAAAAAACATGCATTTTGATGTTTTCAAACTTTACACCGAAATCATTGAATTAATTGAAAAACCACTTTTACCATCGGGGGATACCGGAACAAATGTTGACGGACACAGTTATGAATACGATGAAAAATTAGAAGGAAAAACATCAGTCAGGGCCATTGTTGACATCGGGCTCCTTGATGTTGAAGAAAAGCATATTGAACCCGTCGATCAAAAAATCAGGATCACCGGGGCAAGTTCGGATATGATCGTTGTTGATTTAGGCAGTAATAGCGACAATTATAAAGTAGGGGATCTGCTCGAATTTAAAATGGACTACATGGGAACCCTGAGGATTCTGAATTCAAAATATGTTGAGAAGAGAATTAATGTCCAGGTCCGTTGACAAATATCAATCCCACCTTTGATATATTACAGCCCCCGGATCACAATTATCAGATAAACAATCAAATAGCAATAGGATATAGATGTTTCTCACTATATCCTGTTAGGTCGTCTCATATTAATTTTTAACTTTGCCGCCACATCTGTTAAAAGATTCACTATGAGTGCTGAAAGTCTGATATTGTTCTTTATTGTCGGGGCTTTTCTGGTGGGATTCGCCATCGTGTTCTCGATCTTTGTCGCTCCCACCTCGACCAACCCTCAAAAAGCCGAACCCTACGAATGCGGGATCCCGACCGAGGGTCTTACGTGGCTTCAATTCAATGTGGGGTACTATTTATTCGCCATCATCTTCCTGATTTTCGATGTCGAAGCTGTATTCATTTTTCCCTGGGCCGTGGTAATGAAAGAAATGGGAATGATCGCCTTTGTTGAAATCGTCATTTTCTTTTTTGTTTTGGGACTGGGCCTTTTATATGCCTGGAAGAAAGGAGCTTTGAAATGGGAATAAAAAACATGAAAGACGAGGATTTCCGTGATAATGAAACCCTTGAGCTTTTCAAAAAATCCGGTGGAAATATATTGATGACCACCATCGATGCCGTAATTGACTGGGGACGTTCGAACTCTATCTGGCCGCTTACCTTTGCCACAAGTTGCTGCGGGATAGAAATGATGGCCGCAGGCGCCTCCCGCCACGACTTTGCCCGTTTCGGGATCGAGGTGTATCGTGCTTCTCCCCGGCAGGCCGATGTGATCGTGGTGGCCGGAACTGTCGTAAATAAAATGGCGCCGGTACTCAAACGGTTGTATGACCAGATGTCGGACCCCAAATATGTCATTGCCATGGGCGCCTGCGCCGTATCCGGCGGCCCGTTTTTTTACAACACCTATCATGTGGTGCGTGGTGTTGACCATGTTATTCCCGTTGATGTATATGTGCCAGGCTGTCCGCCGCGCCCCGAAGCCCTGCTTTACGGCGTGATGCAGCTCCAGCGCAAGATCAAACTGGAAACCATGTCAAGCCCCAGACAAACTGTTGAATTAAAATAGATAAATTCTCAAGATGGATAACACAGCTTTGCAGGAACGCATCCTGAGTCTGGTTCCGGACGCAGAATTTCAGGAAAATAAACAATTCCTTACTTTCATCATCCCGCCGGCAAAAATGCATGATCTGGCCTTTAAACTTAAAAATGAGCCTGACCTATCCTTCGATTTTCTGTTCTGCCTTACGGGCGTTGACATGGTGCAATTTCTTGAAGTTGTGTACCATATCGAATCAACCGAACATAAGCACCAACTGGAACTTAAAGTCCGCACCCACGATCGTGAAAACGGCGCCGTGGATACTGTATGCGATATATGGAGAACTGCCGAATTCCATGAACGGGAGATTTACGACCTGCTGGGTATCCGCTTCAACAACCACCCTGACCTGCGCAGACTGTTCCTGGAAGAGAACTGGATCGGACACCCGCTCCGTAAAGATTATGTTGATGAAGTTAACATCGTAGAATTTTAAGGTATGAAAGAGATCATTAACCTTCCTGTCAAGAATGTTGAGGAGGAGGAGTACCATATCAACATGGGGCCGCAGCACCCCTCAACGCATGGTGTATTAAGGTTGGTTGTTTCGCTCCAGGGAGAGATCGTTAAAAGCCTGAAACCTCATTGCGGGTACATCCACCGGGGGATAGAGAAGATGTGTGAAAAGGATACCTATCCCCAGATCATCCATCTCACCGACCGGATGGACTACCTTTCGGCTCACATCAACAACCATGCGGTTTGCATGCTCGTTGAAAATGCCCTTGAAGTAGAGGTTCCTGAAAGGGTAAAATACATCCGTACCATTGTCGATGAACTCAATCGCATCGCTTCCCACCAGCTTTGGTGGTGTAGTTTTGGTATGGATATGGGCGGATTGACCTGCTTTTTTTATGGTCTGCGCGACCGTGAAAAAATTCTCGACATATTCGAAGAGTCATTCGGCTCAAGATTGCTTCACAGTTATTATACACCTGGCGGGCTGATGATGGACATCCACCCGGATTTCCAGAAAAATGTAAAGGCCTTTATCAAATACTTCCGTAAAAAGATCAAGGATTATGATGAACTGCTTACAGGCAACATCATCATGCAGTTGCGAACCAAGGGCGTCGGAATCCTTTCCAAAGAAGATGCCATCAGCTATGGCGTTACAGGCCCTTCGGGCCGTGCTTCAGGTTTTGCCTGCGACGTGCGCAAACATCACCCGTATGGCGTTTACGACAAGGTAGTCTTCAACGAAGTAATGGGAACCGCCGGAGACACTTTTGAACGTTACATGATGAGAATGCATGAGATGCATGAATCGATGAAGATCATCGAGCAACTCATCGACAACATACCTCCCGGCGATTATACAACGAAAATGAAAGCTGTGCTCAAACTGCCTGCCGGGGAATATTTCCAGCGCGTTGAGGCTGCACGCGGCGAACTTGGTGTTTATGTGATCAGCGACGGTAACAAGAGCCCGTACCGCATGAAGTTCCGCTCGCCGAATTTTTCCAACCTCAGCGTACTTGATCATGTCAGCCGTGGTTGTAAAATCGCCGACCTGGTTGCTATTGGCGGGTCATTGGATTATGTTATTCCTGATATTGACAGATAATAAAACTTATCTATGAACTTTAGCATCTACGACTTTACGTCATTCACCCAATGGATCGATAAGCTCCTGTACGACAACCTGCCGGCTTTCTGGGCCGTTGTCGTGGAAATGACCATCATTGGCTTGCTTGTACTGCTTTTTTACGCGCTTATCGGCCTGTTCCTGGTGTATGCCGAACGGAAGGTTTGCGCGTTCATGCAGAACCGTGTCGGACCGAACAGGGTAGGCCCCTTTGGATTTTTCCAGACCATTGCCGACCTCCTCAAGCTCCTGATGAAGGAGTTGGTATATATTAAAAATGCAGACAGCTTGTTGTTCAATATTGCCCCATTTATTGTGATCATAGCGTCGTTTATGGCCATCGCAGCCATCCCTTTTGCAAAAGGGCTGCATGCCATCGATTTTGATATCGGGGTCCTTTACGTGATCGCCGTATCATCGCTGGGGGTTGTCGGAATCCTCCTGGCCGGGTGGTCGAGCAACAACAAATACTCACTTATCGGCGCAATGCGCTCGGGAGCACAGATCGTGAGTTATGAACTTTCGGTGGGTCTGTCGCTGGTGACCATTATCATTCTAGCCGGTACCATGCAATTCTCTGCCATGGTTGAAGGTCAGGCCAATGGCTGGTTTATTTTCAAGGGGCATATCCCCGCCTTCATCGCCTTCATCGTATTTCTTATCGCCAGTACCGCCGAAACCAACCGTGGCCCATTTGACCTGGCCGAGGCAGAATCGGAACTGACGGCAGGATTTCATACCGAATATTCAGGGATAAAGTTTGCCTTTTTCTTCCTGGCCGAATACATGAACATGTTCATCCTGGCTTCCATTGCCGCTACAGTATTCCTTGGCGGATGGATGCCGTTCCATGTTGGCGGTTGGGAAGGATTCAACCACATCATGGATTTCATCCCGCCATTTGTGTGGTACATCGGTAAGACCTTCTTTATTATCTGGATAATGATGTGGTTCAAATGGACCTTCCCGAGGTTGAGGATCGACCAGTTGTTGACCCTGGAATGGAAATACTTGTTACCCATCAACCTGGTCAATATTCTTATCATGGCATTTATTGTATTAATGGGTTGGCATTTTTAGAAAACTATGAACAGCTTTTTCGAATACTTTGCAGATATCTTTCGCGCGGTTAAATCGCTCCTGACAGGGATGAAGGTAACCGGCAGATATTTCTTCAGCCCCTGGGAGATCGTAACCCAGCAGTACCCGGAAAACCGGAAGACCCTGAAAATGTACGACCGGTTCAAGGGTGAAGTGATCATGCCGCACAATGAGCACAACGAACATCGCTGCACCGGCTGCGGAATATGCGAAACGGCCTGCCCCAATGGAAGCATCGAGATCATCCAGGCGAAGATCGACATGCCCGACGGGAAAAAGAAACGCATCATCGACAAACACATTTACCGTTTAGGAATGTGCACTTTTTGCGGACTTTGTATAAAATCTTGCCCGTCGGATGCACTGGCCTGGGGCCAGGAATTCGAACATGCGGTATTCGACCGGTCGAAACTGAACAAGACCTTGAATCAACCCGGATCATCCATCATAAAAGATATTGTAGAATGACACCAAATCAATTGATGTTTGCGATCTTCTCGGCAGTCATTATCATTTTTTCCATTCTGACTGTGACCAGCCGGCGAATCCTTCGGGCGGCCACCTACCTTTTGTTCGTACTGGTGGCTACCGGGGGTATGTATTTCCTGCTGAGGTTTAACTACCTTGCAGCCATACAGCTTGCATTGTATGCCGGAGGCATTGTGGTGCTGATCATTTTTTCGATCCTCCTTACCAGTCATATCGCAGAAAAACTGGAAAAACCCGGCTTGAAAAAGATAATCCCCGCCTTTCTTGCTGCAGCCGGCGGTGCATTGATTTCCATTGCAACCATCCTGCAACACAATTTTCCGGCAGAGGTTGTCTCGGGAGGAGACCGTACGAACATCACCATGATCGCAAAAAGCCTGATCAGTACTGAAAAATATGGATATGCACTGCCGTTCGAGGTGATCAGCATCCTGTTGCTGGCCGCTATGGTGGGAGCCATCATCCTGGCAAAGAAACGTAAAGATTAATTTTTAAATATCCTGACAATATGTTTGAAGGCGTACCATTACACTGGTTTTTGATCACCGGCACCATCATGTTCTTTGTCGGTATTTATGGATTTCTGGTCAGGAAAAATCTGATCACGATACTCATGTCGATCGAGTTGATCCTGAATTCGGTCAACATCAACTTTGTTGCCTTTAACAAAATACTCTATCCCGATCACCTGGAGGGGATGTTTTTCAGTCTTTTCATCATTGCGGTTGCAGCAGCGGAAGCAGCAGTGGTTATTGCCATTATTATCAACATTTATCGCCGGCTTGTCAGCATCAATGTGGAGAAAATGGATGAAATGAAGTACTAATCGACCCCCACCCAACCCTCCCCCCGCGGGGGGAGGGTTGGGTGGGGGCATACAAAAACGTTATGGTTGATTTCAGTTACACTGTTTGGATCCTGCTGATACCCCTGATCATGTTCGTGGTAGTCGGCCTGTTCGGGAACCGTTTTAAGCCACTGGTCTCCGGTATCGCCGGAACTGCCGGCCTCTTTGTGATGTGGATACTGTCGCTGATCACGGCCTACAAGTACTTCTTTGTGCTTGAAAAGGCAGCCGACGGCTCCTTTCAGAAGCTTTTGGCCTTTAACATGCGCTGGCTGAACCTCACTGACACCCTGCACATCGATATGGGAGTACTTCTTGATCCCATCTCCATCATGATGCTGATCGTGATCACCACCGTTTCGTTCATGGTACATGTTTACTCCATTGGTTACATGGATGGTGAAAAGGGGTTCATGCGCTTTTTTGCTACCTTATCGTTGTTCAGTTTCTCGATGCTGGGGCTGGTTGTCGCTACAAACCTTTTCCAGATGTACATCTTCTGGGAACTTGTCGGCGTTTCCTCTTACCTGCTGATCGGCTTCTATTACACCAGGGATTCGGCGGTCGCCGCATCCAAAAAAGCTTTTATCGTTACACGTTTCGCCGATCTGGGGTTTCTCATCGGGATCCTGATGCTCTCATTTTCGACCGGCACTTTTGACTTCCTTACCCTTACTGGCGCCAACAGTCCTGCATTCTCTTCCGGAACAGGGATCTTGTTCCTCGGACTGTCAACGATGACCTGGTCAATGATATTCATCTTCATGGGCGGCGCCGGAAAATCGGCGATGTTTCCGTTGCACATCTGGCTCCCCGATGCCATGGAGGGCCCCACGCCTGTTTCAGCCCTTATCCATGCCGCCACCATGGTGGTTGCCGGGGTTTACCTGGTGGCCCGTCTTTTTCCAATTTACATATTTGCGGCGCCTGTCGCCCTTGATGTGGTCATGTATGTGGGAGCATTCAGCTCCATATTTGCGGCGATCATTGCCTGCACCCAATTTGATATCAAACGGGTTCTTGCGTACTCCACCATGTCGCAGATCGGCATGATGATGTTCGCGCTCGGGGTTTCAGGATATGGCGGACATGAAGGGCTGGGTTATATGGCCTCCATGTTCCACCTCTTTACCCATGCATTTTTTAAATCATTGCTGTTCCTCGGCGCCGGAGCCATCATTCATGCAGTTCATACGAATGTGATGAATGAAATGGGCGGCTTGCGGAAATACCTGCCCATTACCCATGCAACCTTTCTGATCGCATGCCTCGCCATCGCCGGTATTCCCCCGCTGTCGGGGTTCTTCAGTAAAGATGAGATTCTGGCGGCCGGGCATGATAAAAGCATGTTGCTTTATATCGTGGAAAGCATTGTTTCGGGGTTAACAGCCTTTTATATGTTCCGACTCTATTTTTCAATTTTCTGGGGCAAGGAAACCCATTATCACCATACGCCTCATGAAGCGTCAAAAACCATGACGATTCCATTGATGCTCCTGGCGGTTGGCGCACTGCTGGCCGGATTGATCCCCTTCTCCATGTTTGTATCGTCCGATCGTATGCCGTTCCATTCGCACATCGAAATGGGCATTGCCATTCCTGCTGTTCTGGTTGGGTTGATCGGTATTTTTACGGCCATGCTTTTCTACAGGAAAGAGACCAGCCTGCCCGACAAGATTTACAATGCTCTTGGTGGATTTTCAAAGGCAGCTTTTCACAAATTCTACATTGATGAAGTATATCTTTTTATCACCAAGAAGATCATTTTCAACTATATTTCCCGTCCCATAGCATGGTTCGACCGCCACATTGTCGACGGAGCCATGAACGGCATCGCTTACGTGACCAACGAAACCTCCGAAGGTATCAAGCGATTTCAATCGGGACAACTGCAACATTATGCACTCGTATTTGTTTCCGGCGTGATTTTGTTCACCTTGTTATTCACCTATTTACTGACCAACTAATATCCAGGAACAATGAGTATTCTGACACTTTTTATCATCATACCGGTTCTCACGATAATTGGTATTTTATTCAGCAAGTCCCATATGCAGGTGAAATGGGTCTCGGTGGTGGGGATGAGTCTCCAGTTGCTGGCGGCCATTGCACTGATCCTGCTCTATCTGGCTGAACGCAGGGCCGGCAATATGGCCGAAGTACTTTTCGTACAGGATAACGTATGGTACGAAACCCTCAACATCCACTTTTACCTGGGTGTGGATGGCGTTTCTGTCGCGATGATCGGGTTGACCGCCCTTGTTGTTTTTGCCGGAATCTTTGCCAGTTGGGATATCGTAGATCTTCCACGAGAGTTTTTCACTTCATTGATCCTTCTGGCCTCAGGAGTCTTTGGGTTTTTTATCTCGCTCGACCTCTTTACCATGTTCCTCTTTTACGAACTTGCTGTAATCCCGATGTACCTGTTGATCGGAATCTGGGGAAGCGGTCCTCGCCATTATTCAGCCATGAAGCTGACCCTGATGCTGATGGGGGGCTCGGCCTTTATCCTTTTGGGGATGCTCGGCCTTTACTTTAACTCTGCCCCCGACGGAGGCCCATTGACCTTTGATCTGATAAAAATCTCAAAACAACATATTCCGATCAATGTACAGCTTTTCCTCTTTCCATTCCTTTTTGTGGGATTTGGTGTACTTGGCGCCTTGTTCCCGTTCCACACATGGTCGCCCGACGGCCACGCCTCGGCGCCTACTGCCGTTTCAATGCTTCACGCCGGGGTGTTGATGAAGCTTGGCGGTTATGGTTGTT
Source organism: Bacteroidales bacterium (assembly GCA_030681475.1). Classification (GTDB taxonomy): domain Bacteria; phylum Bacteroidota; class Bacteroidia; order Bacteroidales; family FEN-979; genus CAIVAT01. The sequence continues at coordinate 33,102 of JAUXWT010000085.1, forward strand.
ACCGTGTTGCCGTATTCCTTCTTCCGGAGGCATCGCATCAGTTGGGCTGGATATTCCTGATCCTGGCAACAATCGGAGTCATTTATGGCGCGCTCGGAGCCATCTGGCAGAAAGACCTGAAATATATCAACGCCTATTCCTCGGTGAGCCATTGCGCGCTGGTGCTCTTTGCCATCCTGATGTTCAATCAGACTTCTATGAACGGAGCCATCATGCAGATGATCTCACACGGCATCATGACAGCCCTTTTCTTTGCCCTCATCGGAATGATTTACGGACGAACACACACCCGCTTCATCAATGAGATGGGCGGGTTGATGAAAGTAATGCCATTCCTGGCCGTTGCTTATGTTATTGCCGGTCTTGCCTCGCTCGGTCTTCCCGGATTCAGCGGCTTTGTAGCTGAGATGACCATTTTTGTAGGCGCATTTCAGAATGTCGATACATTCCATCGTGTTGCCACCATCATTGCGGCCTCCTCCATCGTGGTCACCGCGGTGTATGTGCTCAGGGTGGTGGGCACCCTGTTGCTTGGAAAAATTAAGAACGAACAATTTGAAACCATTACGGATGCCAAATGGTTTGATAAAATGAGCGTGGTGGCCCTGATTTTCGGAATAACCCTGATCGGGATGGCGCCGCTCTGGCTATCAGATATGATTAATGGAGGCCTGGGCCCCATCATGCAAAAGTTGCTGGCGGCAGCGCCGGGATTGAATTAGACCCCACCCCAACCCCTCCCCCTTGGGGGAGGGGCCAGGGGAGGGGTGAAAACCTTTAAAACTAACACACAATGCTGATAATGAGACATGAATTGCTGCTGATCGCCATCACAGTGATCTTATTGATTGTCGAAATATTTCTGCCCAACACACAGAAACACAAGATCATTTTACCGGCAATTCTTTTAATGGCTGCCGTAACGGTAATCGGGTTTTTTCCAGGCACCCCAGGCGTTCTGTTTGGTGGAATGTTCCAATCAACTCAACTGACCATGATGTTCAAAAACATTCTGAACATCGGTGTGCTGATCGTTTTTATTCAGTCTGTTGATTGGCTGAAACAAGACCAGAACAAGGAAAAGATCAGTGAGTTTTTCCTGCTGATGCTTGCCACCCTGATCGGGATGAACTATATGATCTCATCCGGCGATTTTCTGATGTTTTACATTGGCCTCGAACTGGCTACCATACCGGTTGCCGCATTGGCAGCTTTTGAACGCCTGAAAGAAAAGTCGGCGGAAGCAGGGGTAAAGCTGATCTTTTCATCTGCGCTTTCATCCGGGATCTTATTGTATGGCTTATCCATGATCTATGGCACGACCGGAACGATGTATTTTGCCGATGTCGCCCCGCTCATTACCGGTGTACCACTGCAGGTGCTTGCCTTTATTTTCTTCTTTGCCGGGATGGCGTTTAAAATTTCACTCGTGCCGTTCCACCTCTGGACTGCTGATGTTTACGAAGGCGCCCCTGTAAACGTTACTTCGTATCTTTCTGTAATCTCCAAAGGAGCCGCTGTTTTTATTTTTACGATCATTCTTTACACTGTTTTTTCGAAGATTGCCGTGATGTGGAGTGATTTAATCTATGTGGTTACCATCCTCACCATCACCGTGGGTAACCTGTTTGCCTTGCGTCAGCAAAACCTCAAACGGTTCCTCGCATTTTCATCCATTGCCCAGGCAGGTTTCATCCTGTTGGGTGTTATCGGTCAAAGCCAGCTCGGGATGACCACAGTTATCTATTTTGTTCTGGTATATATCTTCTCAAACCTGGGCGCATTTGGCGTGGTTGGGATCATCTCGAACCGTACCGGTAAAGAGAATATCAATGATTATGACGGACTATACCGCACCAACCCCAACCTCAGCCTGGTCATGATGCTTGCGCTTTTTTCTCTGGCAGGCATTCCGCCCCTGGCAGGATTTTTTGGGAAGTTTTTCCTTTTCACCGCCGCGGCGAAACAAGGATATTACATCCTGGTGCTTATTGCCCTGATCAATACCATCATCTCGCTATATTATTATTTATTGGTTATCAAGGCCATGTTGCTGAATAACAGCGACCACCCTATTGCAAAGATCAGGAGCGACAATTATACGCGCCTGGGCCTGCTCATTTGTGTTGCCGGCATGGTGATCATTGGTTTTACCAGCTCTATTTATGAAATGGTATTCAACCTCAGTTTTGGTTTGTATTAATTTCCAGTTTAATGACCCGTGATGTGTCGAGACACATTGCAATGTGTCTCGACACTTGAATAATAAAACAATATGGCAAATTTAAAAGGTAAACACAATGTAACCGAGATAGAAGGCATACGTTGCACCGTGATTGAAACAGGAGCCAGCCATGAACGTGCTGAGTTCTTGAAAAACCTGCTTGCTTTCAACGGATGTGAGGTAAAAGTTGAGCGTGAAAAGGCAAAGGATGGCGCCGAACTTGAAACCTTTATTGTCGGAATAACAGATATTCTTTATAATCCAATGATCGCGCTCTTCGAAAAAAAGCTTATCAGAAAAGATGGCCTGACAGTTACGCCTGCTTACTGGAATCAATGGCAGGAAGATAATACACTGCCATACTGGAAGGTTCAGCGGTAGCCATCATGCGAAAATTCGCCAAATATTTCTCCTGGTTTGTTATACTGTTGTATTTCGCTCTTGGAGTTTTTGTACTCGTCAGTCCCCGGTTTCAAAACCTCTCCAGGGAAATACGCATCATTTTTGCCATATTCCTTTTCCTGTATGGAGGCTTCCGGATGGCCCGTCTTTGGACTAAGAACCGAGAGAGAGACGAGGAATAAATATTTAAAAGGCAATAATAATTTTATTAAATTTGTGTTTTTCTAATCTCTTTCGGGGTTAGTTCCCCGCCGCTTGCGGCGAATGAAAATAATTCCCGATGATACCCCGCTGCTCTGCGGCGGGGAGGTTCATTGAATCAATTGATTTTAAGCGTAAAAGCGGTGAAAATCATCAACAGATATATTACATATGTTTTATCTTTTGCTTGCATAGGTTTGATCCTGTTGCTTGATTCATGCGGCGGTGGTTCCAACCAGAAAAACACGGATACACCTACCTCTGGCAGGATCAAGGTTGGTGTTGATGATTCGTATCGGTTGCTTGTTGAGGCGGAAATGTTCACTTTCGAGGCAATATACAAGTACACCAGCATAGACCCCATCTATAATACAGAAGCCGATGTGATCAATGATTTCATGAATGATTCCGTTCCGATGATCATTGTAAACCGGGAATTATCTGACCAGCAGGTTGCATATCTCAGGGAACGGCAATATATTCCGAAAACGATAAAAGTCGCCATCGACGCAGTGGCATTTATTGTGAACAATGACAATCCCGATACGGCGTTGTTTTATCAGACCGTAAAGGAAATATTTGAGGGTAAAATAACATCCTGGGATCAAATCAATAATAAATCGAGGCTAAAAGAGCTGAAAGTTGTTTTTGACAATTTCAAATCAGGCAACCCAAGGTATTTAAAAGAAAAATTTGAATTAGATTCGTTCCCGCCTTCATGTTTTGCCGCAAAGAACAATGCCGATGTCATCAATTATGTCGAAAAAAACATCAACGCCATTGGGGTGATCAGCGTTAACTGGATCAGCGACCCGGCCGATTCCGTTTCACACAACTTTCTGAAGCGCTTTAAGGTGGTGGGTATCGCCCTAGAAGGGGACAATAATCCCGGAACTAAATTTTACCGGCCTTTTCCGGGATACATTGCGGAAAGATCATATCCATTTACGCGTGAAGTTTATTGCATTAACCGTCAGTCATATACCGGCCTGGCGCATGGTTTTTCGTCATTTATCGCAGGGGAAAAGGGACAGTTTATTGTCCTCCGTTCTGGCATGGTTCCTGCTGCAATGCCGGTAAGGTTAATTGAACTTAAACGTTAAATAAAAGAGATGCCTATTATGTCCAGAGTTACTAAATCAGCTTGTATCGTTGTCACGTTGCTGTTCTTTTCACCTTTTACAGCTAAGGTGTTTTCGCAGGATATGAAAGCGGCCATCAGGCTCACAAAAAGCGAACAGTTTAATGCAGCGGCCTCGTCATTCAAACAATTGATACAGCAAATGCCTGCCAATGGTGATAACTACTATTATTATGGCCGTAATTGCCTGGAAAAATTTTATTCCGACACACTCAGTGTCTCATTTGTTGAAAAGGCCGATTCGGCGAAAGCCATTTTTGAACTGGGGATCAGGCAGGATCCGTCAAATCCGATTAATTTAGTAGGACTGGGCGGCCTGAAGCTGATTAAAAAAGATCTTCCGGGAGCAAAGGCTGAATTCGACAAGGTGGTGGCTCTGTTTCCTTCCCGGGCAAATAAAGCGATCAAAATGACGCCTGAACGACAGGCGAAAATTCTTATCCAGATGGCCGAGGCTTATGTTATTGCCAAAGTACGAGATACAACCACAGTTTTTGACTTCCTTCGCCAGGCCGAAAAACTTGATAAAAAAAACCCGGAACTCTATATCATAAAGGGCGATGTTTATTTCTATCTGCTGAATGACGGGTCAAAAGCCATCACCAACTACAACATTGCCCAGGGGCTTGACCCAAATTCGCCGGAAGCGAAACTACGCGTCGGACAACTGTGGCTCAGGGCGCGACAATATACAACAGCCCTTAATTATTACCAGGAAGTTGTAAAAATGGACTCGATGTTTGCGCCGGCATACCGCGAACTTGGTTCATTGCTCTCCCGCGCCGGACGGCAGGAAGAGGCCAAGATAAATTTTTATAAATTTCTTGAACTTTCCCGGAATATCGCAGCCCGCAAACAGTTTGTAAATACGCTGATTGATTTGAATGACTATCCCGAAGCCATCCACCAACTTAACGAGATCCTGAAGGTAGAGGACACGGACAATGATGTAAACAGGGCGCTTGCATATTGTTATTATGAGACCCAGGAATACGAAAAGGGACTGATGTACATACAAAAGTTTATTTCCAATGCACAACCGGAGAAGATCAGGTCGCTCGATTATACCTATCATGGTCGGTTGCTTGCCAAAACCAGACAGGACTCACTTGCATCTGTGCAATTGATGACCGCTTATGAACTGGACACCTCCAAGGTTGATCTTATTTCTGAGGCTGCCGCCAGTTTAACCAGAAATAAGAGTTATGAAAAAGCCCGCGATCTGTATGAACAAAAAATCAACCTGAAGAAGGGAAATTCATTGGATTATTATAACCTTGGAAAAATATATTATACACTTCAGGATTACGTGAAGGCAGATACAAACCTTGCAATTTTTGTTGAAATGCAGCCTGATTATATTCCAGGCTTCGCATGGCGTGCCCGCACAAAATCAAATCTTGACGAAAAAGACACCAAAGGGTTGAATATAACAGGATATGCGGTACCTGTTTATGAAGGCCTGATAGAAAAAACCCAGTCCGACACAGTGAAATACATGAAAGAACGGTTTGAATCGTTCGATTACCTGGCATATTACCATTACAGCCAGTTTTCCCGTGATCAAAAAAACAAGGATGAAGCCGAAAAGGCATTGGGCTACTATATGAGAATGATCATTGTGAACCCAAATGATGAAAAAGTGGCGGTCGTGAAGCCCGTCATTGATATGCTGAAACAAAAGATCAAGTAGCAGCCATTTGATTTACCAATTTTTTTTATAACTTTGTAAGCCTTTTTAAACCGAAAATCCAATAATTCATTCAAAATTTAATCTAAAACTATTTAACGATGAGCAAGACAAGCAGCAAAGGCGGAGCATTGGGTGAAGCCTTAAGGTCAGTGTTTACAGTGGGCGTTATTATACTATCATTCGCCATTTCGTGGGTTATATACAAATACGTGTTCGGTAATCCACTGTTTTTTGAGGGAGGCAACCCCGAAGGTCACCCGCTTCCTGGCAATTATCTCGCCATTATTTATAAAGGGGGCGTTGTTGTTCCTTTTCTGATCACACTAAATCTTATCGTGATCGTTTTTGCCTTTGAACGTGGTTTCACTCTGTTCCGGGCCAAAGGAAAAGGCAGGATCAATGTATTCGTGAAGGGACTCCAGAATGATCTAAACAACAACAAAATCGAAGACGCAATTGTTTCATGCGATAAACAAAGAGGTTCTTTGGCCAATGTCATGAAAGCCGGCTTGCTTCGCTACCGTGCACTGCAAAACGATGTCACCCTCGAAAAAGATCAGAAAATCCTAGCGCTTCAAAAAGAGTTCGAAGAGGCCTCTGCATTAGAGCTTCCAATGCTGTCACGCAATTTGGTCATCATTTCCACCATCGCCTCTATCTCCGTTTTAACCGGTCTGATGGGAACAGTTATCGGAATGATCAAGGCCTTCGGCGCCCTTGCACAAGCAGGCGCCCCTGATGCCCTTGCCCTGGCAAATGGTATCTCCGAGGCGCTGATCAACACAGCATTTGGTATTTTTGGCTCATTACTGGCGATTATTTTTTACAACTTTTTCTCTACCCAGATTGATAACTTCACCTATAAAATTGATGAGGCCGGGTTCAGCCTCGTTCAGTCATTTGCGGCGGCAACAAAGTAATTAAAAAACGACTCCTATGCCAAAAATTAAAGCCCCGGTAAGAACACCACACATAGACATGACGCCTATGGTGGATTTGTTTGCTTTGCTCCTGGTTTTCTTTATTTTAACAACAACCTTCCGCCCACAGGAAGCCGCACCTATCGAAACACCTGCCTCTGTGTCGGAAAAACAAGCCCCGGATAATGATATTATGACAATTTTCATTTCCAAAGAGGGTAAAGTGTTTTTCAGCATTGATAACGGCAAGGACACATCCACTCATTTCAGGGAAAAATTGCTTGTAAAAATGGCAGAGCAGTATAATCTGACATTTACCCCGGCGGAACTGGATAAATTCAGCAAAATGTCATCTTTCGGAATGCCGATCAAGGACCTGAAGGGATGGATCAACGCTAAAGATTCGAAAGACCGGGATAAACTACAGGTGGGAATTCCCATGGATTCGACCGATAACCAGTTGGCCTGGTGGGTACGTCTGGCCCGTCTGACCAATCTGGGAGCTGAAGTTGCCATTAAGGGTGATGCAGAAACGGATTATTCTGCAGTCAAGGAAGTAATGGACCTGTTGCAGGACAATAAAGTTAACAAGTTTAATCTCGTTACAAACCTTATGAAGGATGATGTCACTTTGAAGGATTTACCCCCAAAGTAACAAATATAAATCCCTAAAAAATAAACCAGTATGGGTGAAATAATAGTTGAAGAAAAAGGGAAAAAAAGCAGTAAGCATAAACCGAAGAAACACAGCACCCGCATCGACATGACCCCCATGGTCGACCTGATGTGTTTGCTCATTACCTTCTTCATGCTCACCACGGCTTTTAGCAAGGCCAAGGTCATGGTGATTACCATGCCCGAGAAAACGGATGAAATCGATCCAGACCGACCGGAAATTCCAAAAAACAGAACCTTGAACATCCTGCTTACGGGAGAACATAAGGTTTATTATTATATTGGAATAGCTGATCCGAAAAAACCGACAGAAATTCCTCAACTTGTCTTAACAGACTTCAGTAAAGATGGAATCCGGAAGGTCTTATTGATCAAAAACAGGGATCTCTTTACTAAAATTGCTGAATTCCGCGACAATCGAATTACAGGAAAATTAGTTGTAGCGGATACTACTGCCGAGTCAGAGATCAAGAGACTGAAAAAAGATGATAAAAAAGGCCCGATCGTTCTTATCAAGGCCGATGATAAGGTTAAGTATAAGGACATGGTTGACATCATCGACGAAATGGCCATTTGCAATATTGCCAGTTATGCAGTGGTTGATCCTACTCCTACAGAGTTGGAGATGTTGATGAATGCTCCCAAATAATTTGAGATAATGTGTTTAACACGTAAAAAAATAGTATATGGCAGTTAAAACACAGCATGTGGAGTCGCTGGAGGATATTGTTTTCAAACACAGGAACAAGGAATACGGCTCATATTACCTGCGAAAAAACTACAGGAAATTTTTGCTGACCTCTCTGATCATTGGCGTGCTTTTAATCGGGGCTGTTGTTGCCTATCCGCTGATTAACGCTTATGTTAACAAAGAAAGGCTTGTCAAGGAAAAAGGAAAAGAGGTCGGCGTTACCATCGAATCCCTGAAACAGGAAGAAGCGCCACCTCCGCCACCACCTCCTCCGCCACCCGAAGTAATGGCCGAAAAAGTCAAGTTCACGCCTCCGAAAGTTGTCGAAGATACGACGATTGAGGTCAGCATGGCCAGCATGGATGACCTGAATAAAAAAGTAAATGTTGAGGCGCCTTCAGAAGACATGGGGGTTGAAATAAAGGATGAAGGCCCAAAAGTAATTGAAACCCCTCAGGAACGTGAAATCTTCACTGTTGTTGAAGAACAGCCCGGCTATCCGGGTGGTGACGAGGCTCGTATTGCATTTCTGCAAAATAATATAAAATACCCCGAAGAGGCCAAGGAATTAGGTATCCAGGGAAAGGTATTCGTTACCTTTGTGGTTGAGGTTGATGGTTCTATTACCGACGTACGTGTTCTCCGAGGTATTGGAGGTGGTTGCGATACAGAGGCTATGCGCGTGGTGAAATCGATGCCCAAATGGGTTCCCGGGAAACAGCGTGGTGTTCCGGTTCGCGTTCAATTCAACCTTCCGATCAAGTTTACGTTGCAGTAGAAAAACGTGACACGTGACGCGTTACACGGGTTATCATGAAAAAGGCGGTTCTCCACAAGGAATCGCCTTTTTTAAATATATTGTCCCCCATCCACCCTGATCACCTCTCCCGTTATATGACGTGCCAGATCGGAACATAAGAACACAACCAGGTGAGCGATATCATCAGGCTTGCCGGGACTTTTCAGAACCATTTCATCCAAGGCTGCTGCACGAACAGTTTCGCCTGCATTTTTAACCATTGCGGTCTCAATCATCCCGGGGGCAATGGCATTCACGTTGACATTATATTTTCCCAGTTCCCTCGCGACGGACTTCGTCAGACCAATAATTCCTGCTTTTGATGCAGAATAATTTGCCTGACCGAATTTACCCCTGAGCCCGTTGATGGAGGTGATATTGACGATCTTTCCTGAGCGTTGCTCACGGAAGATGGGCGCCACGGCCCGGGTAAAATTGAAATAGCCCTTAAGATTAACTCGAATAACATCATCCCACTGTTCCTCGCTCATTTTCCAGATCACCCCATCACGGTTAATGCCCGCATTGTTAACGAGAATGTCGATCCTGCCGAACTGATCGTTCACTTTCTGAACGGTATTTAATGCGGCAGTAAAATCCGAGGTATCTGCCTTGATAAACATAGCTTTACCGCCGGGTTTTGAAATGTTGTGAAGCAGGCCTGTTGCTTCTTCTTCCGTTTTAAGGTCGATCATGGCGACCTGGGCCCCGCACCGGGCTAACTCTAGGCTGATCGCTGCTCCGATTCCCGAAATACCACCGGTTACAATTGCTGAATGACCTCTCAGATCAGGGTACGTAGAATTAAATTGTTGTTCCATCTCTGCTATTTTAATCCCTTTTTTTCTTTATCCCGTTTATGGCTTCAAGGACGCGCTGCGGCGTGATTGGAAGATCAAAAATCCGAACACCGATAGCGTCGGCTACTGCATTGGCAATGGCGCCAAGGATGGGGAGGGTGGCGCCTTCACCTACCTCCTTTGCCCCATATGGACCTGCAGGTTCATAGCTGTCTACAATAGTTGAATGAATTTCAGGCATGTCGGCCGAAGTAGCAATCAAATAATTGTGAAGATCTGCATTGATCATCTTTCCCCGGTTGTCAAACACCTCATTTTCAAAGAGCGCTTCGCTCATCCCCATCAGCACGGCGCCTTCAGCCTGTCCTTCAACAAGCATAGGGTTCACCGCAGTGCCGCAATCATGGGCATCCCAGAAATTAAGAACCTTTACCTTCCCGGTCTCCATATCAACCTCGACTTCGCAAACGGTTGCTGAAAAAGAATAAGCCGGAGAAGTTCCGATGGCGGCGCCCTTGTAGTTGCCGCCTAATCCTTCCGGTGGCGAGTAATGACCTTTTCCGAGAAGGGGACCCTTTTTGGAGAAATGTGCAAACCCAGCCTGTTCCCAAGGAATGAAAGTGGAAGGACCAGTTTTAAGAAAAATCTTATTATCCTTGACCTCTAATAGTCCGGCATCCAGGTTCATGATCTCCGCTGCCTGTTTCAATATCTGTTTTTTTACATCCTCCCCGGCCATTTTGCAGGCATTTCCGCCCATCAGGGTTACCCTGCTCGAATAGGCGCCGAACCCGATCGGTGTGAGATCGCTGTCGGCAGAAACAACACTGATCCGGTCGTAGGAGATCCCCATTGCTTCGCAGGCAGCCATGGCAAGCACGGTATCCGATCCCTGGCCGATGTCGGCATCCCCAATGAACAATACCGCCCTGGAACCATCTTCCAGAACCTTGATGGTGGCGCTTGAATGAGGGAACTTTGAGCGATAAATCGGATAACCCGCTCCGGAAACAAATCCGCCACAGCCAATCCCGATGCCACGGCCTATGGGAAGCTTCCCTTTTTTCTGGTTCCAGCCGGACTTATTCCGAACATCTTCTATGCAGGCTTTAAATTCGCAGGAATGGATTTCAAGATCATTACAGGTATTGTACTCAGGTGTCATGGCATTCTTCAGCCTGATATCAATGGAATCCATCCCGAGATCATCAGCGATCATGGTCAGAAGCGATTCGAAGGCAAACCTGGGATGCGGACAGCCATGCCCGCGAAAAGCGCCACAAGGCGGAAGGTTGGTGTTGACCCGAAAGCCATCGTACTTGTAATTCGGGAATTTATATAATGTTGTAATCATTGAACCAGCGTAATAGGTTGATACGATCCCAAAACTGGAATAGGCGCCCCCTTCAAGAACGGCTTTCTGTTTGACGGCAGTGATGGTACCGTCTTTCTTTACCCCGATCTTCAGGTCAATATATTGTTTGTGGCGGCCCCTGCCGAACAGGTACATCTCTTCGCGGCTGAAGCGCATTTTTACTGCACATCCTGCAATCCTTGCCAGAAAAATTGACATCACCTCGATGGTTGTTGTCGCCGCCTTTGCTCCAAACCCACCGCCACAGTTAGTCATGATCACCCTGATATCGCCCAGCGGGATACCAAGTATATGCGACAACTGGTGGTGAACATAATGGACCACCTGTGTCGAAGTATGGAGGGTCACCCTGCCATGGCGGTCCCATTCAGCAATGGAACAGTGTGGTTCCATGGGGTTCTGGTACGTACGGTTGCCTGTGAACCGTTCCTCGCGGATGTGGTCCGCCTCTGCAAATCCTTTTTCTATATCCCCGAAATGGTGATCAACGTGGGTGTTGATGTTATTCTCGTATTTATCGTCGAACAATCGCGGAGCGCCATCTTTCATGGCCTCTATCGGATCGAAAACAGCAGGAAGTTCTTCGTACGCCACTTTAATCAAAGCAAGGGCCCGGTAGCAGGTTTCTTCATCAATAGCTGCAACGGCAGCCACCACATCGCCCACGAACCGCACTTTACCCTTGGCCAGAATTGTTTCATCATAGCGTGGGGGGGAAGTGCCCCACCGTACGTCGGGGACATCGGCGCCCGTAAGCACCACCTTTACTCCCGCAAGCGCTTTTGCCTTGCTGGTATCTATTGAAACGATTTTTGCATGAGGCACGGCGCTGAGGAGCAACTTCCCGTAAATCATGTTAGGAAGGGAGATATCGTCGGTGTAAACTGCCCGGCCCGTGGCTTTGTCGGGGGCATCGATTTTGGGTAGTCGTTTCCCAACGACGGACAAGTCGATGGTTGATTTTTGCGGCATGAACTCCAGTTCAGGTGGTTTTTTACCGTTGAGGTAATCCCTTGCTGTTTCAACGGCCTCGATGATCTTTGTATAACCGGTACACCTGCATAAATTGCCGCTTAATTCCTCCTTGATCTCTTCTTTAGTGGGGATTGGATATTTGTCCAGGATGCTTTTCGTCCGCATGATCATCCCCGGGGTGCAATATCCGCACTGGATCGCTCCTTTTTCAACATAAGCGCGCTGGATCGGGTGCAGTTCCGTTCCTGTCGCCAATCCCTCGATCGTTTCCACCTTACTCCCGGCAGCCTCCACCGCGAGTACCAGACAGGCGTTCACTGCTTTCCCATCCATGATGACCGTGCACGCCCCGCAATCACCCAGTTCACAGCCCTTTTTCGTTCCTGTAAGTTTCAGTTCGTCCCTTAACAGATCAAGCAGTGTCGCATTCGCTTTCACCGCTACTTCGAATTCATCTCCGTTTACATTGATCGTAATAATTTGTTTCATCCTCTTTTATGATTTTTATACCTCATCCCCCCTGACCCCCTTCCCCAACAAGGGAAGGGGGAGAGTGCCTCCCTGCCAATTCAATCGCCCTTCTAATCGCTCGTTGTACCAATACCTTAAGCACATCCCGCCGGTATTGCGCTCCCCCCCGGATATCGTCAATCGGAATGGAGTCCCTGACCGCAGCAGCTCCCAACTCTTCCTGAAAGAACTGATTTTCAACAAATTCTGAAACTTTGATTCCACGGAGCATTTCTGTTGCCTGGCGGCTGATTTTAGGGGTCGGCGCTACGGCGCCTATTACGATGCAGGCATCCGCACAGGCGCCATCTGCAACACGTACCATCGCAGCCACTGAAACCACCGAGATGGATCCGGCTTCGCGCAAACCAAACTTCTCATAACAGGCGCCTGTACCGGGTCCGGGCTTCGGAACAATGATCTTTGTAACAAGTTCTCCGGTCGTGAGGATGGTTTTCTTATTGAAGGTGAAAAAATCATTCAGCGGTACAGTTCTTACATTTTCAGAACCAGCGATTTCAACCGAGGCATTCAGCGACAGCAGTACCGGGGCGGTATCGCAGCAGGAGGCTGCAGTGCAGATATTTCCCCCGATCGTCCCTGTATTTCTGACCTGGTCGGACCCGATCTTTGAAGTCGCTTCAACCAATGAAGGGGCAATTTTACCAACGAGCGCGGAGGCAATGATTTCACTATGGGTTGTGCAGGCGCCTATGATGAGATTTTCTTCATCTTCCGTGATCAGTTTCAATTCCCTGATCTTTACAAGAGAGATCACGTTCTCATGCATCCTGACGCCCTTTTTCATTTCAACCAGCAGATCAGTTCCGCCTGCCATGGCAACAGCATTTGGTTTCTGCCCAAGCAGAAGGATCGCATCCTGAATGGAGACCGGCTGGTGGAAATTAAAGTCTGGTAAGTACATGTCTTATTTTTTTATTTATTCAAATGCACTTTCACCGGTAATGTCATGGCCGGTGATCAGGAGGTGAATATCATGAGTACCTTCATAGGTGATCACAGACTCAAGGTTCATCATGTGCCGCATCATCGGAAAGTCGCCGGTAATTCCCATGGCGCCAAGAACCTGGCGTGATTCCCTGGCAATATCGAGAGCCATTTTTACATTATTCCTTTTGGCCATGGAAATCTGTGCCGGTGTTGCCCGGTCGTCGTTGCGTAAAATGCCGAGACGCCAGGCCAGCAACTGGGCTTTGGTGATCTCTGTCAGCATCTCGGCCAGCTTTTTTTGTGTCAGCTGAAAAGCAGCGATGGGTTTGCCGAACTGGAGGCGCTCCTTAGAATATTGAAGCGCCGTGTCGTAACAATCCATTGCCGCTCCGATCACACCCCAGGCGATACCGTACCTGGCCGAGCTGAGGCAACTGAGCGGTCCCTTCAGCCCTTTAACACCCGGCAGGAGATTTTCCTTGGGAACCTTTACATTATCGAATACCAACTCGCCAGTGGAAGAGGAACGCAGCGACCATTTTCTAAGTGTTTCAGGAGAGGTGAACCCATGCATACCCCGTTCCACGATCAATCCCCTTACCGTGCCCGTTTCGTCCTTGGCCCATACCACACTGATGTCGGCGATCGGGGCATTGGTTATCCACATTTTTGCGCCATTCAACAGGAAATATTCGCCCTCATCGGTAAACCGGCTAAGCATGCGTCCCGGATCTGATCCATGGTTGGGTTCAGTCAGACCGAATGCGCCAATCATATCTCCGGAAGCCAATTGTGGCAGGTATTTCCTTTTTTGTTCTTCAGTCCCGTATTTATATATGGGGTACATTACCAGAGATGATTGAACTGAAGCCATTGAACGAATGCTTGAATCTCCTCTTTCAAGCTCCTGCATGATCAGTCCGTAGGAAACCTGATCCAGTCCGGAACCGCCATATTCAGCAGGGATATAGGGGCCGAAAGCGCCAATCGCTCCTAATTCTTTGACAAGGTGACGGGGGAATTCATGATTCTGATTCGCTTCATCAATGATGGGTATTACCGCCCTGTTGACCCAATCGCGTATCGCTCCGCGAACTAATTTGTGTTCATCTGTTAATAGTTCATCTACAAGGTAATAATCAGGTGATTTATATCTGATGGTGGCCATTTTTTTGAGTTAAATAATCATGTTTTCAGAGATTGTAGAGATCCTTATAATTGTTCTCCCAACCAGGCAGCTTGCCCTGAATTGAAAGGTTGAGCGGTGGATTCTGTCCTCCGATGTTGAGCAATCTCAATAATGCCGGGGAAATATAGGGATTTTTTTCGGGATTGAATGTTTCCCCGGTTTCCCGGGTCAGCCGTTCATCGTTGCAACCTTCTGCCAAAGCGTTCTTTTTCTGGAGGTTATACAGGGCAACTGCATAGGGTACAGCATATTTTTGTTTAAGCCTGGCCAATTCGAATGCCCGCTCGAGTAAATCATGTTCTTCCTCGCCGATCCCGTTTGAAAGACCCAGTTCATAAGCACGGGTGGCCGTTAGTCCCTGGAGGAAAAGTTCATCGATAAGGGATTCCCCAAACCCAAGGCGCACCAGCTCCTGCACGGCGCCAAATCCACCCAGGATCCCATATTCGATCTCGGGTTGGTTGTAATTTTTTTTGACACGGAAAACACTTTGCCGTTTCAGGGAGTCAAATTCAACCCCATGTAGTACAAGGTCAAACCGCTGGTTGAGAAAGTAAGTGAATTCTGCGCCACCGCCCCATTTCTCCCCGAAAACACCGATGGTCCAGACCGGCATTTCCTGGATGAACCGGAACAGCCTCATCCCGGCTTTCGTGAAATAGGACGCATCGTCTTCACCAAGAAATTGATACCCGGTTTTTGCATCAAACCATCCCTTGTTGAACTGCCTTGCATCGGCTCCGAGCATTCGCATTCCCGTGCCGGAAGCGGTAAATAGTAAGGAGCCCAAAACACCTTTTTCATACAGTCCGACCGAAATCCCGATCGCATGGTCAAGCTGGTCGAGTGTGTTCCGGTTCCACACATTACCGCGAAGCGGATTATCAAAAATTATGGAGGCGACCCTGTCTTTCCTGGATGGATAAATGAACCGGAGATCGTTATAGTAAATATCCATCTCGCCGGTAACAAAATTACGCAGACTGACCGGAGTACCATATATTCTGCCGTAACCAAGCAGGTTTGACCAGCCTTTGTTTTTCATGGTGAATAAAAACGATGATTTATCTTTTCGGGGACCAATCTTTCCTTCCAGGTCAAAAAGTTCGGCCCTGTCAGGATTTTCAATCCCTGATTTTTTGATCAACCCGATGAAACCATCAATTCCAAAATAATCCAGGAATTTGTCAATGATCTCGCACAAACCGTATTTGAAGCGGAGACCTGTTTTCGTGGAAGAGTCAATGTCGGCTGCCGTGGCATAATTGTCCTGTATAAGATCCAGCGCATAAAGCATGATTGGTATTACATATCTCCTGAATGTTTTGCCTCCTTTGTCATCGGATTCGGCAATGTGTATAAGTCCACTGATGCTTTTTATGGCTGATTCCCTGTAATCGAGGGCCGCGGCCTCCGATAATGACCAGTAATCAAGGTGATTGATCCCGGCGATTTCAACATAGGATTTACCTCCCGGGTCATAGACTCCTGTGATCTTTTCTCTGTTTGTTGCTCCCGACCACTTAAAAAAACCCTCTTTGTCTTTTGAAGAGATCCCTGTTTTCCCCGATTTCTCCAGATCTTCGATCCACGACGGGTAATGTCTGCCATTCTGGTTGTACAGGATCCTGAGCCGGTCGTTTGCGGGCAGTGCCTGTCCTAAATGTTTTGCACATTCGGTATAAGGCATATGACCTGTCCGGTCGAGCACCTGGAATGGGTTGGCCGTAAGTAATTCAAACACCTGCGGTAATTCCACGAGATCTTGTCCGGTCTTAACATCCCAGTGAATAATGGCTCCCATCCCTTCGAAAATGGGATCGGCCACATAACCATGATGGTCGTTCCGCAAGGCAATGACTTTCTTTTCGAGCGCCTGTTCTGCAAAGGCAACTCCAGCGGTAAACGTCTCTTCCGATGCAAATTTCCCCTTCATCACATCGAACAGGCGGTTTGCATGGAATGGGAAATATCCATGGCCGGTCAGAAATTTATCTCGGAGAAACATATCGTCAAAAAGAACAGCCAGTTCGGCGGTGGTATGGGATGATGTGTTGGAAAAGATAAATATCAGCTTTTTGGGGTCGGCATATTTCTCAATGTTGGCAAAAATCATTTTTTTGACATCGATCTGTTCAGTGGCCGCTTCCCAGATGACCTCTGTCTGGCCAAGAAGGGCGAAATCGCGGGTATAGGTAACCCTGGCGAGGCACGCCTCCTTCTGTTCCGCCAGCATCCTGCCGCCATCTGCAAGCCCTGCAAAATAACTGCCGATCTCACCCCTGGCCCTTTCCAGCGCACTGTCGGCGATATCGATGAAAATAACATCATACCCTGTTTTATTGAGGATATCGATCCCTATCCCAATTCCCATTGTTCCGGAGCCGACGACAGCGATTTTTTTAATGTTTTTCAGTTTCGCAACCTCCTTCTGGAGTATCTTATTCCCGTATGAAAAAACAGTTCCCATGATATTTTTAATTGGGTAATTATTATTTCTATAGTTTAAACAATTTCAACACAAACAGCCCCGCCCTGACCTCCGCCAATACACGCGGAGGCAATACCGGTCTTCAATCCCTGGCGTTTTAATTCATAAATAAGGTCAATGGTGATGCGCAGGCCGGTGGCGGCAATATTGTGCCCGATGGCAATGGCGCCCCCGTTCACATTGGTAAGGTCGCGCGGCAGTGAGAGTTCCTTTTCGACGCCAAGGTACTGTGCGGCAAATGCTTCGTTGACTTCAAAAAGATCAACATCCTCTTTTTTCATTTTTAACTTTTCCAGAAGATCCCGGATGGCAGGTACCGGGCCCTGGCCCATGATCTCGGGCGGAACGGTAGAGAACTGATAACCTTTGATCTTCGCCAGATAAGGAATGTTGTGTTTATCGGCGAAGGAACGCTCCATCAGCAGGGCTGCTGCCGCACCATCACTGATCTGGCTGGCGGTGCCCGGCGTTACCAGGCCGTCGGGTTTGAGCATGGGACGCAAGCCGGCGAGTTCACCTAAACTGATATCGAACTTTGTCCCTTCATCCCGCCACACGCTGATGGCATTACCAAGCTGGTCAACGGCGTCTAAAGTAAAAATACCCTGCAGATAAGTATTTGAACCGGTGTTTGCGTACCGGTTCCACTGCTTCGACTGGGCAATAATGGCACGGGAGTGACTGAGGTACGCAAATTCGTCACACTCCTTTCGGGTGATCCCGGTTTGCGTCCCATATAATTCGGCTGTTTTTGGCATCAGCGTTTTAAAGAGGTTATGGTTAAACCCCTCCATCAGGTAATCACGGAGCGGGGCTTCTTCGAAATCCCACACGCTCTCTTTTTTTCTGCGCCCCTGATGGATCAGATTGGTTTGTGACATGTTTTCGGTGGCAAAGGATAAGACGCAACCTGCATTTTCAGTATCCGACATCAGTTGATCAAACCCGTCGGCCAATACCTGAAATCCGGTTCCGCAGATCCGAAGTGTCGTCTTCCCGGGAGCCACTCTCAGATTCTCTTTGTCGCCGAATTTCTCGGCCACCCTAACCGCAACATTCCGAGGTAGGTAGATCTGCTGGCTCATTGAATCAATGTAAATCATTCCGGCCACGACCTGGTCAATCTTTATCTTCATCAGGTCAATCCCTGACCTGATGATGGCTTCATTTACCGCCAATACGGCCAGATCTTCGGCCGGGAGATAATTATAATAACCGCCGTGTTTACCGATCGGTGTCCTTGCCGCACTAACGATCACTACTTCTTTCGGTTTTTTGTCCATATCTTTAATAGTTTAATGACCCCACCCTTAATCCATCCCCCAAAAGGGAGGGACTTATTCCCCCTTCCCTTGCTGGGGAAAGGGGTCAGGGGGGATGGGGTCCATCGATTTTCTTTCATTGTTTAACAACACACACCCCCAGGCAGCCAAAAACTGCGAGTGTTCCGGACTGTCAGTGTCCGGGTAACTCTTTTTAAAGAGGCTGACGATCGTTGGGTGCATGGCTGGTAATCCGCCGGTGATCACCAGGTGATCCACAATCAGCGAGAGTTCAAACGAACGTAAAATAATGGAATTATAGATGCCAAGGATGATATTTGGCAGGGTTGAACCATTCTTGATCATGCCAATAATTTCTGAAATGGCAAATACGGTGCAAAAACTGTTGATCCTGACCTCCTCGGTAGCCTCTTTGGCAAACGCGGTAAATTCTTCGGGAGTCACGTCCAAACGGAACGCGATCTCCTCCAGAAAGGATCCCGTTCCTGCCGCACATTTACGGTTCATCTTGAATTTTTCTACCTGTCCAAGCGCATTAACCTGGATAAACTTTGTGTCCTGACCTCCGATGTCGATGATGGAGCATGAGGATCGATAGATCTCATAGACCGCCCTGGAGAGTGCGATCAGTTCAGAGTTGGAAACAAAAGGCGCCTGGATCTGTTCCCGGCCGTAACCACAGGTAAAAACGGGATATCCGAATTCATACTTTTCATTGAAGTGGTTGATGATCTTTGTTGCGGCGTTGTTGAAGTTATAGCCTGATCTTACACAATACGAATCAGTCATCCGGTTGTTTTCATCAACCAAAACACCTTTTGTATAAGATGATCCAAGATCGAGACCCAGTCGGTACATTTATAATTTTAGATTTACGGTTTTACGATTTACGATTTGGTTTACAATCCATGGTTATTTCATTTGTCCGGATAATTGATCTATGAATGTTTCGATGGCAATGATACTTTGTTCTTCGCTATAACAGCGAGGATCGTTGAGGTCACCGTTGATCTCCAGATACGGGATGCCTGTTTTTTTGAATAACCGGTTCTGAAGCCCGAAACGGTTATTGGAATTCCGGGCACAGGTCTTGGATTCATGATAGATGATCCCATGAACTGTGAATTCCTGCATTAACTGTTCCAGAATATCTTCTTTTATCGTATCAGATCGTACAATAAAGAGTTTGCTGTAAGCCAGGGCGGAGGATTCAAATGGATTGGCCGGGTCAAGGTCGTCAAACACCCAGCTGTTGCAATAGGTTGAGGCGACTATACAGGTGTCGAGTTTGGCAAATAATTTAGCCAGGCTGCTGAGCCTGTACCAGATTGGCATGCCCTCCCAGTAAACTCTGAACCGTTCGACCGGAACCGCGCTGATGTTATTTTCGATCCTTTCTTCCAGTTCCGCCAGGAGGATTTTATAATATTCCACCGCATGGCTGGTGCCCCGCATGACTACGATGGGGCCCATGTGGATGGCGGAATCGAAGAAATTGATTGGTGAGGGGAGGTGCCTGGCCTTTTGCAGCACCTGTTTCCAAAGTACACAGCCTTCATGGGATAAACCGACAGATTCCCTGAAACAGTCAATGTCGAATTTTCTCCCGGCCACTTTTTCAAGGTCAGGAATGATGCGGTGGTATTGGTCTGAAACGCTTTTTACAATCTCCGGACTCAGCTCCTGGATGCTTAGCGGGGTATGAATCCCCAGGATGGGGACATTAAAATGCCGGGCATAAAAACTGAACCAGTCTTCCACCTCCCTGCACTGGTTTGTGTTATAAACCAGGATGTCGGGTTTGGGAACTGAACTGAAACCGCTTTTGACAAGCGGTGTTTCGTTTTGCAGAAACGCACCAATATCACTGGTAAGGTAGGAACAGATGTCGGGGGAATAACCATGGGCGACAGCCGTTGGAATATACTTGTCGGCATTTTTACCTGCACCCAGCATGGCCCCGTGGTTCTCCGGGAAATAGACCTCGAATCCCATTGAGTACAGCAGTTCCGCCGGCCCGACGCTGGTGCACCATGCGATTTTCCGGTTCCCTGTTTCAGCAGCTTCCTTCAACCTGGCGAAATACCCGTCCATGGTTGTTCGAAGTTCGTTCACCGACTTCAACTTTACAAGTTCACTCTTATCCTGGATCGTTTTTTCATTCATAGTTCGGCATCAGTTTTGTGCAACATTACGAGAGGGTGTCTCAAAAGTCCTTTAACCGCAGAGTTCGCAAAGTGTATGCTGCTGAATATCTGATCTTTGTGTCCTTCGCGTAAAAACTTTGTGTCCTTTGCGGTTATAGTTTTTCACCTTTTGAGACACCTTCGTCGGGGGGTGAGGTTAACAATTTTTCCAAACCGGTTTTCTTTTTTCTATGAACGCA
The DNA here is from genome assembly GCA_030681475.1 of Bacteroidales bacterium. GTDB lineage: Bacteria > Bacteroidota > Bacteroidia > Bacteroidales > FEN-979 > CAIVAT01. The sequence continues at coordinate 53,808 of JAUXWT010000085.1, forward strand.
GTGATCCCTTCATTGGCATCATGGGTTTCCATCATCTCGTTCACATACATATCGGTAAATTCGGGAAGATGTTTCAGCATGAAGAAGTCAAATGACGCCCTTGCGGCACGGGTGGCAAATTTCAATGCAGAAGCGCTTTTTCCAAGGATGTTTTTCTTTATCCAATCATCCGTGGCTAAATCCATGGCCGATTTATCTTCAAATACATCATTGACAAGGCCCATAGCCTTTGCTTCATCGGCGGAAATAATTTTTCCGGTAATCAGCAATTCTTCGGCTCGGGCGTTTCCCACCTTCAGTGGCAGCATTATTGAGGCCGGCGGCGCAAATACGCCAAGAATAATTTCCGGTTGTCCGATCTTTGCACTTTTATCTGCAAAAATAAAATTGCAGGCAAGTGGCAGCTCAAAACCGCCTCCCAGGCACTGACCTGATATTTTGGCCAGCGTTGGCAGGTGAAGGTCGATGAGAGTATAAAACATCATGTGAAAACCGTTCAGCATTTCAGCAGCTTTGTCTTTGGTGTGTTCTACCACACTTGCACCGTATGAGAAGTTATTCCCTGCACCCTCGAAGGTCACAAGCTTAACATCCTTGTTACTTTTCAAAGCAGTCAGGAACTCCGTAATCTCTTTCATCATCATGCCATCAAGGATATTGGCTTTCCCGTCATCCAGAATTACCCGGGCAACAGTCCCCTCATATATAAATTCAACTTTGATCTTTTGCATAAATTTTCAGGATTATTTTGTTGATTGAAATTGCGGGGAAATTGCCCGGATGAGTTCATCATTCCATTCATGGCCTTCCGCGAGCATCTGCCTGAGTTTGATGAAATCAACTTCCCTTTTATCTTTCGGGCCGTCATTAAATGCCCTGAAACCTGCTTTGCCTTCGGTCATCATATTCAGTGCAAGCCAGTCTCGGTTGCTTTCCTTGTTCCTGTCCCAGTGTTCGAGTTTATGTTTTCTCAGTGAATTAATTGTTTTGCTGAGACAATTCGGCATCAGGTACATGAGTTTTGTGCAGAATCGTTCTACAGCCTGGTCCAACAACGAAAGGTCCATTTCACCTGCTTTCATCAACTCCTTTCCTTTTAAAAGATCGTCTCCTGATTTCATTTTGCCATAAATGATCTGCCCTTTTTGGTTTACCCATTGATCTGTATAAACCAGCGGATTGGGAATGAATTCACCATTCACTTTCAATGCAGGAACAATTTCCGTGAGCAATCCCGATTTCAGGGCTTCATAGGCCGACCAGGGATCGCAAACCGTACAGGAGAACATGGCGCTTTCAATGCCCACGAACAGCGGAAGAAAGTCGGTTGACCCGCCGTCGGGTGCGCTGCCGTGTTTCGGACCCGCCTGGCCGAACCTGGCAAAATCCTGCGCGATTGAAAAATCACACGCCATCCCGATCTCCTGCCCGCCTCCTATCCTCATCCCGTTGACCCTGCAAACAACTGGTTTGTCGTTCATAAGGATGGAAGAGACCATGTCGTTGAATAGTCGCATGTATTGTTTATATTCCTGGGGATTCCCGGCATAATACTCGGCGTACTCTTTCGTGTTGCCACCGGTGCAGAAGGCTTTATCGCCCGCTCCGGTGAAAACGACCGCCACAACACTCCGGTCGTTGGAAGCTTCCCGCATGGCAAGGATCACCTCCTTAACGGCCTCGGTGGTATAAGAATTATACTGTTGTGGATTGTTCAGGATGATCCAGGCGTTGAACAGACCTTCGACGGGATTTCCTTCAAGGTCCTTGCAGGGACGTTTTTCAAACAGGATCTCCCTGTAGTTAATTTCTGTAAGATTGTGACTTGCTAACATGACATTTTTTTTTAGTTAGTGTTTGTTTGAATTGAGGGTGTTTCAAAAGTCTTTTAACCGCAAAGTACGCCAAGTTTTTCGCAGAGTTCGCAAAGAGTATACTGCTGAATATCTGACCTTTGTGTCCTATGTGTATTAACTTTGTGTCCTTTGTGGTTATATTTTTTCATTTTTTGAGACACCCTCTCTACTCGAAATCCGGTACCAGCACTGATCTCTTCTGGTACACATTGTTTAAAGTATTCCTGAATACTTCATTGATTGTCGACAAGGGAAAGGTTTCAATAAAATCATTAATCTTCAGCCTGTCTGTTGCGATCAGGTCAACAACTTCGGGATAGAGTTCCGGTTTGCAGCCCCAGGTACCGATAAGTTTTGCATCGAAAGCCATCAGGTTGCTCAGGCGAACCTCGGTCTTGTCAAGGGTGAAACCGACGATGGATAGTGTCGAGGTAAAGGTAATCAGGTTGAAGCCCAGTTCCTGTCCCTGTTTTGTACCGGAAACTTCGAAAATCTTCCAGCCAAACCGTGAAACGCCCAGCCCTTTCGCAATCTCCCTGACCTGATCCTTAATTGCTCTGATATCAAGGCCTGTTACGTTCAGAATTGCATCCACGCCGTTGTTTTTGGCTATTTCCAGTTTGTTGTCGTCAATATCCAGGGCAAGTACCTTGGCGCCAAGGATCCTGGCAATAAGGGCAGCATAGATGCCAACTCCGCCCACGCCAATAACAATCGCAAGGTCTCCGGCTTCCAGTTCCGATTTTTTTATCACCTGGTACGGGGTTGAGATGGCATCGGCGATAACGGATAATCTTTCAAGAGGATATTTTTTTAACAGTGTGTCAGGAACCGGACAGAGAAAACGGGAAGGAACCAGAATATGCGATGCAAACCCGCCATGAAGATCATTTCCCGGCATCAATTGTTTCTGGCACATATTGCTTCGTCCCTTTCTGCAAAGCTCACATTCACCGCATGGCAATACCGCAGGTATGATCACGTTTTTACCAACCCATTCGCCCTGGCCGGCAATGACAGTCCCGCTGATCTCGTGGCCAAGCGTAAGTGGGAATTCCTTCTTTGTTTTGACGCCATAATGCCAGAAACTAAGGTCTGTATGACATACGCCACAACCCGCGACTTTTACCAGCGACTCATTTTCTCCGGGAATGGGCATCGGGCATTCAACAAGCTGAAAGTCAGCATCGAGCGCAGTCATCTGCCAGGAATACATGTTCTTATTCATAATCAGTTGTTTAAAAGGTGATACTTTAAAAGGATCTTACTTGCATCTGCCTACACCGTCCTTGCAGGAAATGGCGCTTACCAGGTTGGTAAGCACCAGGTTTATCGGGGTTTTGATATAATGTTTCCGGCCATAGTCAACAATCTTCCCGTTCATGTAATCGATTTCGGTTTCCCTTTTATTGATCAGGTCGACGGCGAGTGATGGCATGTGATTCCCTGCATTGTTCAGGTACCTGATGGCAAGTTTTATAAAATTATCCGGCAGTTTGATGGCCTCGGCCGCCGCAACCTGCACTGCTTCATACAGAATTTGTTCGATGATCTCAAGTGTATCCGCATTGGTCATCACCTCCTTCATGGTAAGACGGGAGATGGCGCACAAGGGACTTAAGGCAGCATTCAGGATGGTTTTTTCCCATATTCTGTCATTAATAGTAAAAGAGTTCACCGGTTCAGTAGTGAGATATACGCTTGATAACGCAGTCGCAATCCATTTAGCCAGTTCACCCTGCGAATCATCCATAGAACCGACATAGTTGGGAGGATTGAAAAAATTGATCGCAGTCACGTTCGGCGCCTGGAGATTCCCCGCAAAATTGATTACCATCCGCAGGATAGAGGATTCAGGGAAATGTCCCTGGTACTTTTTCCCGATATCGATCCCGTTCTGGGCGCTTAGCAGGAAGACCTCCTTTTTCAGGTTTTCCTCTATGGTCTTTACGATTTTATCGACATGATAATCCTTGACGGCAGAAACAAGAATGTCGAAATCATGCTCCAGCATCTCCTCAATGGAATAGTACACATACTTGAAGTATGATTTTTTTTCAATTTTTGAAACAAGTTCCATTCCCTCCTTGCGGATGAGGTTCAGTTTGTCCCTGTCGAGATCGGTAACAGCAACTTCACATCCGGCAAGCTTAAAATGTACAGCCAGTGTCTGGCCAATGGGTCCTAAACCGACGATTCCGATGTTATACTTCTTGTCTTCCATGTTCTTTATTTTAATTAAAAATGGTTTTGCTTAAAGTATGATTCTTGCATCAACAACACATATTTCATCGCCGGTTGCAAAAAGCGGATTGAGGTCTGTCTCTTTAATCCTGGGGAAATCATTGCAAAGCATGGATATCCGCCGGATGATTTCAACGGTCTTTTCCTTGTTGATCCCTTTCTCACCCCTGTATCCATGTATCAGGGGCGCTGCCTTGATTGCACCGATCATTTCGATCGCCTCTTCATCACTCACCGGACTGATAGTAAAAGCAATATCCTTTAAAACCTCGACGAAAATGCCCCCAAGGCCGAACATAATAATATGTCCGACACCTTCAACTGCTTTTGCGCCTATGATCAGCTCCATTCCTTTTGGAAGGAATTTCTGCACTAAAAAATTAATACCGCTGCCAAGGTTCCTGATCATTGCTTCGGCCACAGCGGATGCTTCTTTTGCGTCCCGGATATTCATGACAACACCACCAGCGTCGCTCTTGTGAATGATCGTTTCGGAATCGGCTTTTATCACTACCGGGTACCCTAACTCACCAGCCGATGTAACGACTCCATTCACATCGTTTGCAACACGCCAGGGGGCAACAGGTACCCGGTATGCTTCCAGAATGTTATAAACCTCTTTTGCAGTAAGGATTTCCCTTTCCTGCGACCGGGCATTGTCAAGGATTGACCTGACGGCATCTGGATTTACATCTGTGAACTTTTTTACGGAGCCCTGTTTTGCAGACCTGATGTTATTGTACCGGACCAGTGAATGAAGCGCACGAGCGGCTGTTTCGGCAAAATCAAAGCAAGGAATCTCCCCATCCTTAAGAATTTTTGTAGTACCGCCCCATTTTTGTTTATCGGTCATGTAATTACAAACGATCGGTTTTTTGGTATTCTTTGAGGCAGCAGCGATCTCACGGGCAACATTTTCACAATCGACGAAGGGGGGGGTGACAAAATTCAGGTATATGCTGTCGAATTGCGGCTCATTCACCATCACTTCCAGCGCGCTTTTAAAATGTGCCGGACCGGCTGTTGCGACAACATCCAGGGGGTTCCGTATGGAAGCCGATTCAAGCATGGTACCTTTCAGGATCTGTGCTGCCTCTTCTGAAAGTGGCGGTATTTCCAAGCCGCAACTTACCAGTTCATCGATGGCAATGACTGATGGTCCACCAGTGTTCGTAATAATACCCACTTTATTTCCCGTGGGAACCGGTTGTGAAGAAAGCGCCACTGCTGCATGACATAGATCTTCCTGGCTGTTAAAAGTGAGGATTCCGGCTTTTTTATAGATGAGATCAAGGGAGATGTTGCCAGCCAGTCCTCCGATATGCGAACGGGAGGCTTCTGCTCCCTTTTCGGTCCGGCCGGCTGTGATGGCAAGGACTGGCTTTCGGGCAGTTACCTGTTTTGCAACAGAGATAAACTCATGCGGGTTGTCCAGGCTTTCCGCATACAGGACGATCGCCCTTGTTTCTTCGTCCTTCCCAAAATAACTGAGTATTTCCGTGATGGATACATCTGAGCCGTTGCCATTGGAGGCGTACATTCTTTGACCAATGCCCATATCATAAAATGCTTGCATGATCACGGCCCCAACTCCACCACTCTGCGCCACCACGGAGATGTGGCCGGGTTCAGGGTAAGTAAAAGTGAAGTTGCAGTAAGCATTTATTCCGGGATCTGAGTTGATGATCCCCTGGCAGTTCGGGCCAACGATCCGGATACCGTATTTTCGTGCCCTGGCAAGAAAATCATTCTCCAATGCCTCTCCTTCGGCACCCATTTCCTTAAACCCGGCCGTATTGATGATGATCGCCCTGACTCCTTTCTTCCCGCAGTTTTCCACCTCTTCCGGGACAAATGGAGGAGGGATTACGATGTGCGCCAGATCAACATGCCCGGGCACATCCAGTATTGATGGATAAGCTTTTAATCCCCTGATCTCATCCACTTTAGGGTTGACCGGATACACCGGCCCCCTGAATTGATAATGAAGCAGGTTTTTAATGATCACATTCCCGATCGAAAGTTCTTTGGCTGAAGCTCCGATCAGTGCAACCGCCTTTGGCCTGAATAATGAATCAAGGTTGTCGTTCATTGATTTTAATTAAGTTTATAATACCGGAACCCGCCCCATAAGGCGGCGCCAATGGCGCCTGCATAAACTGAATCAGGGTGTGTTCTGATTTCAAGATCAAGATTGCTCTCATCAATAAGTTCCCGCACCGCCTGGATCATACCAATATTCATCGCCATTCCCCCGGTAAGGGCAACAGGCGATGTCGCTTTCAGCGATGAAAGCAGCTTTACAATCTTATTGGCGATAGAAAGATGAATTCCCTTGATGATATCTGGTGTGGAAATTCCCCTTGACACCATATTGATGACGTCGGTTTCGGCAAGAACAGAACAAATGCCCGAAGGGGTTTCAGGTGCGGTTGCTTTCATGGAAGTTGCCCCCACATCTTCAATCGCCAGACCAAGGTACCTTGAGATGTTCTCAATGAACTGGCCCGAACCGGATGCGCACTGCCCTGTCATTTTATAATCGAGTACCCTGCCCAGTTCATTGATCTTGATGGCCCTAACATAAAGCGCGCCCATGTCGACAACAGTCAAAGCGCCGGGGTTAAGGAAAACACCTCCTTTCGCGTGGGTGGTCATGCTGTAAAAATGACCGCGCTTCCGCTGGAGCATCTCGCCTTCACCGGTTGAGGCCAGGTAGGCAATATCGCTGTATTTTAAATTGTTCTTCTCCAGCAAGTGATCAATGACCTGGTCGGCGACCAACCCGGGATTCCTTTTCCTGATCTTCTCGATCTCTTTGTCAATGATCACCGGAGTGTCGGAATATGACATCAGTATAGCCTTGATGAGGCTGCTTCCCACATCGACACCCAATGTATAGATTTGTTGGTTCATAATTTAACTTCTTCTTGCAAACATGGCCCCGCCGAGGGCGCCCATGAATATTGAATCGGTATGTACATTGATTTTTATATCTTTTCCGTAGTTCTGAAGCACCAATTCTGAAACATACTTCAGTACTGCCTGGTTCCGGGCCACACCCCCGGTAAATGTGAATTCGTTGCGAACCCCGCCCGAACGCGCAAGCAGCGACATGGCACGCATAACGATGGCACGGTGCAGCCCGGCGAGAATGTCACTCCGTTTTTGTCCGACATTAAGCAATTCCCTGATCTCCGCTGCCGCAAACACGGTGCAGGTGGAACAGATGTTTACCTCATTGGTTGCTTCAACAGCCAATGGACCGAGTTCATTCAAAGAGATGTTGAATTCATCAGCGATATATCCGAGGTATCTTCCGCAACCGGCAGCGCAACGGTCGTTCATATAAAAACTTGTTACAAGTCCATGACTGTCGGCCTGGATGGCCTTGGTGTCCTGCCCCCCGATGTCGAGTACCGTCCGTGTTCCCGGAAAAACAGCATGTGCCCCGAAAGCGTGGCAAAGGATCTCCGACCGGATCGATTTTTCGGGGAAAGGCAGCAATGCCCTGCCATATCCCGTACCTACCATATTGGTGATGTGAATGTCGAGGTTCGCTATAAAAGTAATGTGACCTTTCAGGGAGTCGTAGATTTGCTTGTAATTGCCTTTCAGGAGGTTCATCTCACTGTCGAAACCCACACCTGTTTCATCGGGTGTGAAATCATCCATAAAGGCATATTTTTCATTCAGCAGCTCCATCGACTGGTGAACCAACTCCCTGAAATCATATTCGGTCAGCTCATTTTCCACATGGGTGATGCTCTTGTCATAAACAAGCATCATGGACTCAAAAAAAGCGCCCGGAAGTGCATTAACCTCTTTATTATATTTTTCGCTTACAATATCCCGGAAGAACTGATTCTTCTGGCCCAGGTTCCCGTTCAGGTATTCATCCAGGATAACAGGCCCGATCTCCCTGACGATCCGGTCAACAAACCCGGAGATCTTCTCTTTCTTTTCATCCCTGAAGGTTTCTTCAATCGTATCCCGGAACTGCACATTCAACCGGTCGAGCCTTCGTTTGAACTGGAGGTACTGGAAAACCGATTCAACGTCTTTGATGTACCTTTTATATTCCGGTTTGTGTTCAATCTCATCCTCCAGCTTCATTTTCAGCAGGGAGAACCTGGCATTGTAAATGGCTTCAAGACGTGCAATTTCGGTTGCAACGGTATAGTTCGCCCTGGTATTTGTTATCCCCCGCCCGATGATACGATCATTATCATCAATGATGATCGCTTTGGATGTAGTTGACCCAAGGTCTATTCCCAGAAAATATTTTTTCATTGATGACCCAATTAATTATACCAATTCTGCTCCTATAGCAGGTATCCGACAATATCTCAATTGCAGTTTTACGGCCGGTTCAGGATCATCTTCCGCTGTTCAAGCATCTGGAAAAATGATTCAAGCCGGTTTTTGATATTCGAATAGGAGAAATACCTCGGATCGACCAGGTCGGATTCGATGAACCCTGTCGGAATTTCGAGTTTTCGCTCCAGTTGTTGCATCATCATTAATTGTCCTGCAGAGAATGAGTTACAACTCTTGATTGAATTGACCAGAAAGCCATCAGCGTGGTAGTCGGTGATGCATTTCGACAGCAGATCGACCCGTTGTTGAAGATTGAGGTTGGTATAACAGTTCATGCAGTATTCTGCCAGGCTTTCAAGAGGTTTATCGGGATTGACACGGAATCCCATATCGTAAACTCCACCCACTTTTGTGTAAGAGGAGGCAACGATTACGGCGCCCATGTCATAAAAAAGTTTCCAGAATTCACGGAAATGCGTCCAATTGGGAGGACCTTCGACTACGAGGCGGAACCGCTCCTCTTCCATCTCTCCTTCGGGAGTGATCGGGCCAAGTTTTTTTTCGATACGGGTAAGAATTTCTTTGTAGAGTTCAGCATAATAATCCACGGCTTCAGGAGTTCCCCGGAAGCCGCTGTTGATGGGCCCGATGTAATAAACACCGGCAAAATAGGCATCGATGGGAGAGGGACGGTGTTTGGTGGTGTCGAAGATCTTTACGATATAGTCTTCCACCTTCGAGGAGTTCCGGAGAATGGATTTTAGTTTTTCTTCATCATACTTGTTCCCCGATACCTGTTCCATTTTCGGGATTACCTCCTCCTTTAATTGCTTGACCATATAGGCCGTCATTTCGGGAGTGATCTTATGGGCCTCCTGGTAAGGCGTGTGGAGCAGCGCAACCGGTACGCCCGGATAGAGGCGCTCAAGGGTCTCAAACCATTTCAGGAAAGTAAAACAACCGGTATAGCTCAACAGCAGCAGATCAGGGTTGGGGATCTTTTCGCCGGTTGGTCCGATGTTCCCGTTGAGCATCATGCCGACATCACATTTCACATAAGTACATACGTCCTCGGAATGTCCATGCTGTTCAGCTTCGCGGATATACCCTTCGGATTTCTTACGCATACCCGACTGCAATGCATTGAGTTCGGGGTAAACCGGGAGCATGTCGAAGGAGAGGATCAGCTCAGAGATGTTGCCGGGAACAAAGGTATAAACCACTTTCTTCCCGGTCTCTTTTACAGTGCCAAGCTCCTTGAAAAGACTGGCGATCATCTCTTTCTGGATGATTACACTTCGTTCTTTAGCTGCTTCTTTTGACATTAGCCACTCTTTTCAGCAAGATTTATAAACTAAATGCGGGAACCGGTTCGTCCCAGAGCTTTATCGAATCAGAGAAGGTTCCCACCTGTTCCTTGATCACCTTGAACTGGCCCGTATTTTCGCTGTACAGAAAACTGATGAACCGGATGTTCTTATCATTGCACTCCTTCTGCAGGATGGGGTGATCAAGCAGAGCCGGGTCACAGAAACTGGGAGCAGCAAAAATGACCCCGTCAACTTTCCTGTATCGGATCAGGTTGAGCAGGCGCACCTCTTTTGGATTGCCGACATCAAAAACCGAAGAGGAGAAGGTGCTTTTTTCCAGATATGCACTGGTGACAGACTCAAGTGGGTCGTTGCTGTTCGTCTCTATATCTCCCTGTATCCATCGGGCACCCAGCAGGAAATCGTCCTCGACAATATAGCAGCCCGCCAGCTCAATGGTCCGGATAAGACCAACCGGAGGCTGTTCGCAAAATGCGCCGATCACAAGCACACGGATCTTGTCCATCGGGTCTCCTGACTCCTGACTGATCAACCGGACGACATTTGTAAGAATTTCGTTGTGTTCCTCCACCGGAAGAACATATCCTGCGCGAACAATATGGTAAAGATCCGCGGCAGTCATTCTCCATGGAAACTCCTGACGGATATTATAAAGCTGGCTGATAAGACTCCGGTTGATATTGAACAGACTTATCGAATGGTTGAGTCTTTCGGTGGTCACTTCTACACCGTTCAGTTTATAAACCTCATCCAGAACGGTCTGAAGTTCATGCCGGTAAAAAGTCCCGCCGATATCGGGTTTGAAATTCTGCGGGAAGTCGAGATATTTGACAAATTTACCTTCGCCCATGATCTGAAACATGCCGGAAAGGTTTCGTATAACATCACAGATGGATGGAAAAATAAAACCATCGAAACCCTCGAAATGTTTATCAATTGCGAGTTCGATGATACTCCTGGGCATGTGGCAGATATAGGACTGGTAATAGGCATCGCCCCTGATGATGAGTTTTTTATCCCCGCCCCCGAGGATCCCCACTGCCAATCCGTTGGCCGCATGGATGATCTCCCGTGGAAAATAGATGGGCAGGTGACCAACGATGATCCGGCCTTCCCCCTGTGACTTCCACTCCCTTGCTCTTGTAAAGGAAAGATCAAAAGCCAGTTCTTCACATCGGGCGACTATTTCTTTCAGGTTGTTCAGATGCATTAGGATTTATTGCTTATGCAGGCTTCAAAAGTATAAAAAATTTGAAGAACTCATACATAAATACATTCATTGATATGAGTTTTTAGGTTCTTTATAAAAATGAATTGGTAAATTTACAACACAGCAAAGAAATTATTTGTGCCCGGTTCAGCATTCGCGGCCAGCAGGTTGGAGAAAAAAAGACATTACTCCATTTTTAATGTAGATTTGCACATATGTAAATATAAAATTTTACTTTTGTTTTAAATACAGGCAGTCCCGGAATTCAATATGTGGATCCGGGGAACAACAAAAGAAAAAAAATGAGATACGCTGAGACAGGGTTTAATTTAGAAATAGATCTGACCCGCAGAAGCATAGAGCGGGTTGCGACCGACCCGGTTGATACCGAACTTTATCTGGGCGGATTAGGTACGAGTGCCAAAATACTATGGGACAGGGTTCCACCTGAAGTTGAACCCTTTTCTCCTGAAAACCTGCTGATATTTTCCACCGGCCTTTTATGTGGCACACCTGCTCCCGGTTGCAACCGTACCATTGTCTCCACCATCTCTCCCCAGACCAGGTTAATGGCGTTTTCAATGATGGGGGGCTTCTGGGCGCCGGAATTGAAGCATGCCGGTTATGACAAAGTGATCCTCAGGGGCAGGAGCCCCGGACTGGTTTATCTGTGGATAAACAATGACAAGGTTGAAATTCGTGACGCCGCTCATCTGAAGGGTAAAGGCGCAATTGAAACGGAAGAACTCATCCGCCGGGAGTTGAATGAGCCGAAAGCCCAGGTGGCTGCCATCGGCCTGGCCGGAGAAAACAGGGTTTATTTTGCATCGATCGAACAGGGCAGGTCGAGCGCCAGTCGGGGAGGCATAGGCGCCGTTATGGGAGACAAAGGGGTGAAGGCGATCGCGGTGCGCGGAAAAGGTGACATCAACATGGCCCGGCCGGAGGAATTTATGGAACTTTGCAACGGGGTGCTGAAATATATAAAACTCAGGGAAGACAACCCGATCCCGGGCGTAATGCCCATCCTGGCCGGCCTCGGATCTCCGCAGGAGATGAAGGTCCATGACGAGAAATGGCATACGGAGAACTTCATGTGGGGAAATTCCCGGACGAGGCGAAAGGATTTCTGGAACGAGGAAATTGAAAAGAACTGGAGGGCTACGCTGGAAAACGCGAGGATAAGGCTCATCAGTTGCTATAACTGCCCGATGAAATGTGCGGCAACCCTTTCCGTACCAGGATTTCCGACTTACATGATGAAATGTTTTTCGAAGCTGACCTATACCATGGCAGCCTATTCCGACCTGGATTTTGGCTTGAAAATTGCCCAGATGGCTACGGATTACGGGGTGGATGCATTCTCCACCCCGCAGGTCATGGCCTTCGCCCTTGAGCTGTTAGAAGCCGGGATCCTGACCGGTAAAGACTTCCCGGACATACCTGCCGATAGCGAAGGGAGATTTTTCTGGCTGCTCGACAGGATTGTGAGAAGGGAAGGGATCGGGGATGTCCTGGCCAATGGCACCTATTGGGCGGCACGGCAGATCGGGAACGGTGCAGAGGAATTTGCGCATAACAACATCAAAAAACACGAACAGCTTCCGCTCAAGCTTTCCATGCTGAACCCGATCTATTTCCTCATGTATGCCACCGGGGAGAAGATCAACATAACCCAGATCGAAGGGCAGTTCCCCCAGGCGCCTTTTTTGACGATGGAGGAACGGGAAGAGTTTGTTAAGGATTGGGTCCAGGTCCCTGATGAAAAGTTCAAGCAATATCTCCTTGACTGGGAGCCGCGCGGAGAAAAGTCCATGCCCTTTTACCCGACCGTTGAAATGTGCTGCGATATCGTCGACTGGCAGGAGCGGATGCACTATATCGATGACGCCCTGGGGATGTGCTCCGGGTTGTCTTCCTTCCCCCTGAAACCCCCGTATCACATACACAATTACCCGAAATTCATCTCCTCAGGCGCCGGGATCGAAATGGACGAAGCCCGTCTGACGCAGGCAGCAAAAAGATACCGGACCCTGGTCAGGGCAATTAACATCAGCAGGGGCATGAGGAGGGCGGATGAGAAACCCCCGGAAAACCACTGGAAGAAAAGATTTCCGGAACTTGAGAAGGAGCTGCTCGACACCTATTATAAGTTCAAAGGGTGGAACGATGACGGTATCCCGACGAAAGAGTCCCTGCACGAACTGGGGCTGGATTACGTCAGCGAGGAATTTCTGCGGCGGGGGATCCTGTCCGATAGTGACAATGGTTCTGCTGAAGGAACTTCCGTAACACGTCAGGAAACTAAAGTGGAGGATCCGCACCATGAAGGTTGAAAAGAGAAAGAAAACCATCAAGACCATCAGGATCGATGTGGATAAATGCATCGGGTGCATGGCCTGTGAAGTGATCTGTTCCGCTTTTCATGCCACGCCAAAATACAGCAGCAACAACCCGGCACGGTCACGCATCCGCGTGATCCGCGACCCGATCGCGGATATTTTTGTTCCTGTTTATGCCGGGGAATACGCAGTTGCCGAGTGCGCCGGCAGGGATAAATATACGATTGACGGAAAGGAATACGACGAGTGTGCCTTCTGCCGGGCTTCCTGCCCGTCGAGAGACCTGTTCAAAGAACCTGATTCCGGTCTTCCGCTGAAATGCGACATGTGCGAAAGTGATCCCCCGCAGGAAAAACCCCTGTGTGTGCAGTGGTGCCTGAATGAAGCCCTGATCTACGAAGTGAGGGAGGAGGAAGCTGAAGAGGATGGAAAGATTGAAGACCTGGAGACGGGCCTGGAATCACTGGCAAACAAATACGGATTGAATAAAATCATGGATATCGTGACCCGGATGTCTGTGTCAAAGAAGGGTTAGATCAGTTTTGCCCGTTGGAATTTGGAACCTGGTATAATGGAGAATATAGCCGATTACATAGAGATCGCCGGAATCATCAAGGAAAAGGGCGGGGATAATTTCAAATATTGCTACCAGTGCGGGAAATGCGATGTCGTTTGCCCGTGGAACAAGGTCCGGCATTTTAGCATGCGGAAACTGGTCAGGGAGGCCTCTTTCGGCATGTCTGAAATAGAAGGTGATGACATCTGGCGCTGCACCACCTGCGGGAAATGCACCATGGCCTGTCCCAGGGATGTAAAACAGGTGGAAGCGGGAATTGCGTTGCGCAGGATTGCAACGGAATACGGCATCTTTTCAGGGACCGCCAATCCCGTACGTGCTGTAAGATCAGGCCTCCAGGGTGAAGGCAACCCTTTTTCCGAAGACCGGAGCAAGCGGGGGGACTGGGCGGAGGGTCTTTCCGTGAAGCCGTTCACGGGGGACATGGAAATTCTGTATTACCCGGGTTGTTACCTGAGTTATGACCCGAGATTAAAAAAGGTTGCCGTTGCAACAGTCAGCATCCTTAACAAAGCTGGCGTGAATTTCGGGATACTGGGCGCCAGGGAGAATTGTTGCGGGGAAAGTGTGCGCAAGACAGGCGACGAAGAACTGTTCAGGCACCTGGCGAAAGAAAATATAAAGACCTTTATCGACAGCGGCGTTAAAAGGATCCTCGTCTCTTCCCCGCATTGTTACCACACGTTTAAAAACGAGTATCCAGAATTTATGGTACACTTTGAGGTGGTCCATATCGTCCAGTACCTGTCCGAGCTTATCAACAATGGAAAACTTGTGCTCAGCGGGGCGTACGCGAAAAAAGTCACGTATCACGACCCTTGTTACCTGGGCCGGCATAACGGCATCTATGATGAACCCCGGAATATATTACAGAAAGTAACCGCACTGGAACTGACCGAAATGGCTGAATCGAAGGAGGATAGCTTTTGCTGTGGCGGCGGCGGCGGCAGGATCTGGATGGACACGCCAAAGGGGGAGAGATTCTCCGATCTCAGGCTGGAACAGGCCGCCGGGACCGGGGCGGAGGAGTTGGTTACCTCCTGCCCGTATTGCATTGCCAATTTTGAGGACAGCTTGCTGTCCCGCAAGGATAGTGAATCCTTTAGGATAAAAGACATTACAGAAATCATTCAGGAAGTGATCTCATGAAAGCAAATTCCAAGTCTCGAATTTCAGGAAGGATCTCCCTTGGAGCTTGGGATTTGAGACTTGGGGTTTGGAACTTGAGACTTGGGACTTAGAATTTGTAGAGAAATGACGAAAGAACCATTGGAAGAACAAGTTTTACAGATCACTGCGGACAACAATTTCGGAGATGTTATTGTTGTCGGGGGGGGGATCAGCGGCATCCAGGCCGCCCTTGACCTGGCCACCACGGGCTATAAGGTGTACCTGGTTGACAAAGCCCCCACCATTGGCGGCAAGATGGCGCAGCTTGACAAGACCTTCCCCACAAATGATTGTTCCATGTGCATTGAATCTCCCAAGTTTATTGAATGTGACAGGCATCCCAACATCGAAATCCTGACCTATACCGAAGTGGTCAGTGTTGAAGGGGAAGCCGGGGACTTCACCATAACGCTGAATAAAAAGCCCAGGTACATCATCGAGAGCAAATGCACTGGCTGCACGGTTTGCGCAGAGTATTGCCCGGTCAGGATCCCAGACCCGTTCAACCAGGAATTGTCTTCGAATAAAGCGATCCATATCTTTTTTTCCCAGGCAGTACCCCTTGTGCCCTATATTGATGAAAGCTGTCATTTTCTCAGGGACGGTAAATGCACCATTTGCGTCGGCGTTTGTAAAAACAATGCAATTGATCTTCATCAGAAGCCCGAGAAGCGGGTTGTTAAAGTGGGTGCCATTGTCCTGGCTCCCGGGTACGATGTTTTTCACCCGGAGGTACGGGGCGACTACGGTTACGGGAAGTACCAGAACGTTGTCACCAGCCTTGATTTCGAACGGTTGCTTTGCGCCACGGGCCCCCATGTGGGTGAAATTTTACGGCCGTCTGATCATAAGCACCCTAAAAAAATCGCCTGGATCCATTGTGTGGGCTCCAGGCAGACGACAGATGGAGGCAACAGCTATTGTTCATCAGTCTGCTGCACCTATATCCAGAAACAGGTGATACTGGCCAAAGACCATGACGCGGATATGCAGGCGATGATCTTTCACAACGACATACGCTCCTATGGCAAGGATTTCGAACGGTTTTATCAAAGGGCTGAAAATCTTCCCGGGGTAAAATTCATCAGAAGTTATGTAACTGTCGGCAGAGAGGTCCCCGGATCAAAAAATGTAACGATCCTCTATGCAACGACTGATGACGGCGTGAAGGAAGAAGAGTTCGACCTGGTCGTACTGGGTGTGGGACTGATCCCTCCTGCCAATGTTGAGCGCTTTGCGGAAATTTTCGGGATCGGGCTCAATGCGCATCAGTTTTGCAACACCAATGCGGCAACACCGATACAAACCTCCAGGCCGGGCGTCTTCATCAGCGGTGCATTCCAGGGGCCTTTGGACATTCCTGAATCGGTAGTAGCGGCCAGCGGGGCGAATGCCCTCGTGGGTGAACTCTTGAAAGCCAGGCGGGGAAAACTTTCAAAGGAACGCATTTACCCGGAAGAAAGAGATGTTTCTGACGAAGAAATCAGGGTCGGAGTTTTTGCCTGTCATTGTGGTGCCAACATCGGCCGCGTGGTGGATATCCCTTCACTGGTTGATTATTCAAAGACCCTCAGCAATGTCGTTCACGCCGAAGAGGGCCTTTTTATCTGTTCCACCGACGCCGCCCAGCAGATCTCGAATACCATCAGGGAGAAAAAGCTTAACCGGGTCATCGTTGCCGCATGCACGCCAAAAACCCATGAACCCCTGTTTCGCGACACGCTGAGGGAAGGAGGACTTAATCAGTACTTTTTCGACATGGCAAACATCAGGGAACACTGCTCATGGGTACATTCCAAACAAAAGGAAGAAGCATCGCAGAAAGCAAAGGATATCGTGCGCATGTCTGTCGCCCGTGTTGCCCACCTGGAACCGCTGCAGGAATTTGATCTGCCGGTTAACAAGACAGCACTCGTAATTGGCGGAGGCCTTGCCGGAATGACCAGCGCCCTCAGCATCGCCAACCAGGGATTTGAGGTTCACCTGCTGGAAAAGGAGGCAAACCTCGGAGGGATGGCACTGAGAATTCCTGCCACCCTGGAAGGAATGGATGTTCAGGAATATTTGCGCGACCTGATCCGTAAGATTTATGAGCATCCGTTGGTTCATGTGTCTCACAGTGCGTCCATTACCGATGTTTCAGGTTATGTCGGGAATTTCGTCACCACGGTGCGTTCCGAAGGAAGGACCAGGATAATAAAGCATGGTGCCGCCATCCTTGCAACCGGTGCTGTCGAATACAGGCCCGTTGAATACCTTTATGGGAAAACCGACCGGGTGATGACCTCGGTGGAACTGGGAGAACAGATTGCGCTGAACGATAAAAAGCTCACGGATGCCCGGACCCTGGTAATGATCCAGTGTGTCGGTTGCCGGCAGGAAGACAGGAATTACTGCAGCCGTGTGTGCTGTACCCATTCCATAAAGAATGCGTTGAAGCTGAAAGATATTAATCCGGAACTTGATATTTATATTCTCTTCAGGGATATCAGGACCTATGGATACAGTGAGGATTATTACCGTGAAGCTTCGGGCCGGGATGTTAAATTCATACGGTATGAACCGGGGAACAAACCCACGGTGGAAGCTGTAAATAATGGAGGATCAGAAATTTTACGGGTTGGTGTTTCTGACCCGGTTTTAGGCAGGGAGTTTGCCATCGATGCCGATATAGTATCGCTGGCCGCTGCGGTTGTTTCCTCTGAAGGAACCTATGAGGCGGCACGGTTGTTCAAGGTGGCGGTGAACCAGGACGGGTTCTTCCAGGAGGCACACGTAAAATTAAGGCCCGTTGATTTTTCAGCGGAAGGCGTATATCTTTGCGGAACGGCGCACTATCCCAAACACATGTCAGAGGCCATCAGCCAGGCTTATGGTGCGGCCGGAAGAGCAATTGCCCTGCTCTCCCAGGACACCGTCACCGCTTCAGGCTCAGTGTGCGAGGTGAACCAGGATACATGCGTTTCATGCGGCGCGTGCATATCAGTGTGCACCTACGGGGCCATTACCTTCAATGAAACAAATAAAGCAGTTGTCAATTCAGTCCTTTGCAAGGGAGACGGTTTATGCAATGTGGTGTGTCCCACCTCCGCAATTTCACTGAAGCACTATACCGATGAGGAATTGCTGAACCAGATCGATGCAGCCATTGACAGGAAACAGTTTGAATTCGAAAACCGGTAAGCTAAACACGAAAGGGATCATATGAGCGCAGAACATGGCTTTCAACCCAAAATAATAGGCATCATATGTAACTGGTGCTGCTACGGAGGCGCTGATCTGTGTGGTGTTTCGCGTTTTCAATACCCCCCGCATATAAGACTTATCAGGGTCATGTGTTCGGCCCGTGTTGACATGTTCCATGTCCTGAGGGCATTCTCGAACGGGCAGGACGGGGTCTTTATCGGCGGTTGCCACCTTTGCGACTGCCATTATGTTACGAATGGAAATTTCACCGCCTTCAGCATGGTGCAGGTCTTCAGGAAAATACTGAAACTCATCGGCATTTACCCTGAACGGTTGAGGATAGAATGGGTATCTGCCGGCGAGGGGATCCGTTTTGCCAATTTTATGAATGAATACAGCGAAGAGCTCCTGAAACTGGGACCGGTCGGGAAATCCGAAGGCATGGACGGTAAAACACTGGCATTAAAGCTTGAAGCGGTAAAAAAGCTCATCCCCTATATCAAGCTCGTGCTGACCCAGCGGCTGCATGTTCCGGTCATGACCGAGGAGGCGTATCACGAATTTTTCAGCAGCCGGGAATTTGACAGATTGTTTGACGAATTGATTGCTGACAAACTCGCAATAAGCCTGATCACGTCGCTTCTTCGGGAAAAGTCCCTCTCGACGGGCGAGATCGCTGATTCTTTGGGACTAAGTCCGTCAGAAGTAGCTCGGCACATGATTGGTTCGTCAAGGCAGGGATTAGTCAGGTACGATGTTAACAGTAAATGTTATAATCTTGCCTGAGGTGATAGTGGACAGCTTCTTAACAATAATAAGTGCAATGGAACGCGGATAACGCAGATGAATATGATGAACACAGATAATTATAAACATTCTGATATTACTGAAATAATTATTAAAGCATTCTACAAAGTCTACAATATCTGGGATATGGTTTTTTAGAAAAAGTCTATGCGAATTCATTATTTATTGAACTTGTTGAAATGGGTTTGTTTGTTAAAAAACAGGAACAGATAAAAGTTTATTATGAAGGCAAAGAGGTGGGAGAATACTATGTAGATTTAATAGTAGAAGGATGTGTAATTGTTGAATTAAAAGCAGCAGAAAACTTGTGTGAAGAGCACGAATTTCAGTTAATCAATTATCTGAAAGCAACAGAAATTGAAGTTGGATTGTTATTAAATTTCGGAAAGAAGCCGCAATTTAAACGCAAAGTATTTTCAAATCAGAAAAATCTTATCTGATCATAATAATCAGCGTCATCAGCGTTCTGTTTTTGACTGTTGAGTAGTACCGAAGGAAAAGAGTTAAAAAAATGACCATAGATATTGACAGAATCGATCAGATAATAGATATGCATCAGTGCGAAGCTAGTTCACTTATCCAGGTATTGCTGGAGATACAGGGCGAAAATCATTGGCTCCCGAAGGAGGCACTGGACAGGGTCAGCGAAAAATTACAGGTTCCCCTGAGCCGGACAATGCATATCGCCAGCTTTTATAAAGCTTTCAGCCTGGTGCCCAAAGGACGTCATGAGGTTCACATTTGCATGGGGACCGCGTGTCATGTCCGCGGCGCAAAACGCATCCTCGAAACAGTGGAGGACCTCACCGGCATTAAACCCGGCGAAACGGATGCAGATATGAAGTTCAGCCTTGAAACCGTTAACTGCCTTGGATGCTGCGCGTTGGGCCCGGTGATGGAAATCAACGGGAAAGCTCACGGGAAGATTTCGGTAAGCGAAACTGCCGCAGTGTTGGAGCGTTATGAATAAACAAAAACAGAAGAGCGAATTATGAAGTTAAATACTCCCGGAGAGGTAGAGAAATTCAGACAGGATATCATATCCCGAAGAGACCCCGGCAAGTCCCGTATTTCAATATGTGCTGGCGCCGGTTGTCTTGCTTCCGGGGCAGGGGAAGTCATCGCCACGTTTAAATCAGAGATCGAAAAACAATCCATCAATGCTGAGGTTGATATAAAAGGAACGGGATGTCCCGGATTTTGCGAGCGGGGGCCGATCGTGGTGATTTACCCCCGGGAGATATGCTACCTTCAGGTAATGCCAAACGATGTTCCGGAAATCGTATCTCAGACAATTAAGGAGGGGCAGGTTATAGAACGTCTGATATATGCCGATCCTGCCACGGGCGAAAAAGCAATCCATGAATACGACATCCCCTTTTATAGAAACCAGGAGCGGAAAATTCTATGCAATAACATTAAAATTGATTCCAAAAGTATCGATGACTACCTGGCCATCGGGGGTTACGCTGCATTGACAAAAGTTCTTTCCGGGATGAACTCCGGGGAAGTGGTAGAGGAAGTTAAAAGATCCGGCCTGAGAGGAAGGGGAGGCGCCGGCTTCCCCACAGGGATAAAGTGGGAGGGCTCGCGAAATGACCCTGAGAAAACAAAATATGTGATCGTAAATGCCGATGAGGGGGATCCCGGGGCATTTATGGACAGGGCCCTCCTTGAAGGGAATCCGCATTCGATCCTCGAGGGTTTGATCATCGGGGGTTATGCCATCGGCGCAAGCGAGGGCTATTTTTATGTGCGGCAGGAATACCCCCTTGCCGTAGTGAATATTACCCTCGCGATCAGGCAGGCTGCTGAGTATGGGCTGCTCGGAAAAAACATCCTTGGCTCCGGGTTCGATTTTGAAGTTAAGGTGCACCAGGGAGCCGGCGCTTTTGTTTGCGGTGAATCGACCGCGCTGATGACCGCATTGGAAGGGCGGGTCGGAGAGCCAAGGCCGAAGTATGTCCGTTCCAACATCAAGGGCCTTTGGGATAAACCCACCGTGCTGAACAACGTCGAAACCTGGGCAAACGTGCCGCATATCATCAACAATGGAGCCGGGTGGTTTACCCGGACAGGAACTGGTGGAAGCAAGGGAACAAAGATTTTCTCCCTGGTGGGTAAAATTACAAATACCGGGCTTGTGGAAATCCCGATGGGCATTACCCTGAAAGACATTATTTACAAGATTGGCGGCGGAATCCCGGGTGGCAGAAAATTCAAGGCAGTGCAGACAGGAGGACCGTCAGGAGGGTGCATTCCCGAAGAGCAGCTCAATCTGAAGGTGGGGTTTGACGAACTCACAAAGGCCGGCTCCATGATGGGCTCCGGGGGGATGATTGTCATGGATGAAGATACCTGCATGGTCGATGTGGCCAGATACTTCATCAACTTCCTAACCGAAGAATCATGCGGAAAATGCGTTCCCTGCCGTGAAGGGCTGAGGCAG
This sequence comes from Bacteroidales bacterium, assembly GCA_030681475.1. Taxonomy (GTDB): domain Bacteria; phylum Bacteroidota; class Bacteroidia; order Bacteroidales; family FEN-979; genus CAIVAT01. Next base: position 75,300 of record JAUXWT010000085.1, read on the forward strand.
ATGCACAGGATCCTCACGAATATCACTGAGGGAAAGGGAAAAGAGGGCGACATCGCCCTCCTGGAAGTGCTGTCCGAGACGGCCATGGAAGCCTCCCTCTGCGCCCTTGGCAAGAGCGCCCCTAACCCTTTCCTGAGCACCCTGCGCTATTTCAGGGATGAATACGAGGCGCACATACGGGAAAAAAAGTGCCCCGCCCTCTACTGCAAGGAGCTGATCAGCTATTATATTGAACCGGATAAGTGCCGGGCATGTATGATCTGCCTCAAAAAATGCACGTATGGTGCGATTGACGGTGACAGGAAAAAGATACATGTGATCGACCAGGAGAAATGCACCAATTGCGGCACCTGCTTTGAAGTCTGCCCGGCCCGGTTTGGCGCGGTCAGGAAGATCTCCGGCGAACCGCTGCCTGTTCCTGTAGCTGAAGAAGAAAGAATGATAACCGGCAAGAACGACTAAAATGAATGAGATCCGAATACAGATAGATGGAAAAGAGGTCAGGGTAGGTGAAGGGATGACCGTTCTCGAGGGCGCCCAAAGCGCGGGAATAACCATTCCTAAACTCTGTCATCACGATAAATTAGTGCCTTTTGGAGGTTGCCGGCTTTGCATCGTTGAAGTTGGTAACGGCGTTTCAGCTAAGCTCGTCGTTTCCTGCGTTTACCCGGTTGAAGAAAACCTTGTTGTAAGGACCAGGTCTGAGAAAATTGACAGGATCCGCAAAACGATCCTCGAACTGCTGCTTGCTCATGCTCCCAATTCCCCTGAATTGCAGGTTTTGGCACGGGAGTACGGAGCGGATAAAGATCGTTTTGAAAAAGAGGCCTCATTCTGCATTCATTGCGGGCTGTGTGTCCGTTATTGTAACGAGGTGAAGAAGCTGAACGCAGTTGGATTTGTTGACAGGGGAATAAGGAAGGAAATAGCTTTCATTCCGGGGATAGCTGCCAGGGAGTGCAAAAACTGCATGGAATGTTTTCCACTCTGCCCCACCTCCTATTTACAGGCGGCTTTCGTTTTAATTGAAGCCCTCGCATTCTCCACAACTTCTTCCGGAACCGCATCAACGGAATAGGTGATGATCTTTTCTAAAGCAGCTACCAAATGATCGTAAAATCAAATATTCTGATAATTGGATCCACAGGCAGAAATACAGGGAAAACAGAATTTGCCTGCAGAATAATTGAAAAACAGGCAGTCCGGAAAGAAATAATCGGGGTAAAAGTAATACCCGTAGATAAGAATGAATCAGATTGTCATAGAGGATTGGAGGGATGCGGGTTGTGCAATTCTTTAACCGGGGATTATGAAATTATAAAAGAAAAGGCAAAGGATACGCCTAAAGACACCTCGAGAATGCTGAAAGCCGGCGCTAAAAAAGCCTACCTGCTGCTGGTCGACAGAAATTCGCTGGAAAAAGGGATCAATGCTGTTTTAAGAATATTGCCGGACGACGTGTTGATTGTTATAGAATCTAATTCCATCAGAAAGGTCATAAAACCGGGATTGTTTATTGTAATCAATGAATTTACCAATGTTTCGGTGAAACGTACTTGTGCTGAAGTCATAGAATTTGCAGATAAAGTCATTGAATTTGGTGACATAAGTTGGAATTTCGATCCCGACAAAGTTTTAATACAGGACGAAGGTTGGATAATTAAGGAATAAGTTACAGCAATTATTCTTGCCGGGATATCTATTTTTTATCCGGGTATTCTCCTGATAAGGCAAGCCTGAACCCCAAGACCAGGGCATTGTTGAAGGGGAGTTCATGGTTCCTGAAGGTAATCGTCATACGCGACTCTCCACTTCTCCAGGAACCTCCACGCAAAACACGGTAAGTGCCGTGGCCGGGACCGGCAGGATTTTTTTCAGGACTTGTTTTAAAATAGGAATCGCTATACCAGTCGGCACACCACTCTTCGATGTTGCCCGACATATCATAAATGCCAAGTTCGTTGGGTGTTTTTTTCCCGATCATATGGAGTTTGATTCGGGAATTCCCGATGTGCCAGGCCACTTCATCCAGGTTGTTTCCTCCGGCATAGTTAAATCCTTTGGATTTAATTCCTCCTTTTGCAACAAATTCCCATTCGGCTTCAGTGGGAAGCCGGAATTTTTTTCCGGTTTTTTTACTCAGCCAGCTACAGTATGCCATGGCATCATTCCAACTGATGTTGGCAACAGGATAAAGCGTGTCGGTTGGAGTGACAGGAATCCCCGTTGCATACCGGTTCCAGGTACCATGGTTTTTTTCCCTGGGAGGCAAACCCTGTTTTATTCTTACTGTATCATGTTGTTCTGCGTCGGTTTTGTATCCGGTAGAATCAACGAATATTTTATATTCTCCAAAAGTGACCTCGTATTTTCCGATGGAAAAACTGCTTACCATTACCTTATGGGCGGGAGTTTCATTTTCGTTTCCCGAATTGCTTCCCATCATGAATGTACCACCTTCAACTTGTATCATATCGGGTATTGTAATTCCTTTTTTTTGGGCGTACATAGTACTACAGCTTACGGTCAGGATTAAAATAATACTTGGCAGATATCTTTTCATAGAAAAATTTTTTGATAAAGATACGACAGATTTTTTTTATAAAACACCAGCTTCCATCTGAAGTAACACCCGATTCTTTATTCGTAAAAACACATGTATATCGCTGAATAACAACACGGAATAATTTAGAATATTTCCTATAAAAACTTTTTGTAACTTTGTGCTGTTAAAACATTAACAACAGAAACCATACTATGATATCACTTGGATCTCAGGGGAAAAACACATTTATGGAGGCCGTGAATATCAAAAGCGGAGCCAATGTGCTGGAATGTTATCAATGCGGCAAGTGTGTGAGCACATGTCCGGTATCTCAATACATGGATTTTCCGCCCCGTGAGATCATGCAGATGATCAAGCTGGGGCTGAGGAATGAGTGCTATATGGCCAATTCGCATTGGTTTTGCCTTACCTGTTCGGCTTGTTCCGGCCGCTGTCCGCGCGAAATAGATATCCCGGCGGTGATGGAGGCAATCCGCCACCTGGCCATCGAAGAAAACTATGTCAACGATTCCAAAAAGGTCAGGGAGATTCGTAAATTCCATGAGATCTTCCTAGAGATGATCAAACGGTATGGCCGCAATTATGAACTCCGGATGATGGCCGAGTTCAATATCCGTACACGAAACCTCTTCAAAGACGTTCACCTTGCCCCCAAGGCGCTTCTCAAAGGCAAAATTCCCCTGGGCGTCAAGCCGCTTAAAAGCGCCAAAGCCATCAAGCGCATGTACGCGATGGCCGAAAAACTCGAAAAGAAAAAATAATCTGACCCAAGATGAAGAAATTAACCTATTTCCCGGGTTGTTCTGCACATGGCACCAGCGAGGAATTTGACAGTACCCTCAAACTGGCGCTCAAAACACTGGATGTGGAGCTGGAAGACATTCCCGACTGGAATTGCTGCGGCGCCACCTCTGCCCATGTGATGACTGAGAACCTGGCTTACGCACTTCCTATGAGAAACCTGGTGCTGGCCGAAAAACTGGAAAATACAACCATGGGGATCGCCTGCGCATCCTGCTACCAGCGGATGAAGGTGACCAAGGTCCACATGGACGAAAACCCGGAGTTGGCTAAACGGATCAACACAACGGTTGTTGAAGAGGGAACCTACCAGGGAACGGTGGATGTAAAATCGATGCTGCAGTATTTTTATGAAGATATCGGGGTGGAACCCATCCGGGAAAAGGTAACCAAATCCCTTGCCGGGTTAAAGGTTGCCTGTTATTATGGTTGTTTACTTACCAGGCCTAAAAACATCACCAAATTCGATTCGCCGGAGTATCCGGTTTCCATGGACCAGATTTGTGAAGCGCTTGGCGCCACCGCCACCGAATTTGATTATAAGACCGAATGCTGCGGCGCCTCCTTCTCCATCTCCAATACCGAAGTAGTACTGAACCTAAGCGGCCAGATCCTTGAGATGGCCAAAGAGAGCGGGGCCCATGCCATCGTGGTAGCCTGCCCGCTGTGCCAGTCGAACCTCGACATGCGCCAACCTGACATTGAAAAGCAACTGGGCGTGAAATATGACATCCCGATTTTTTACATCACCCAACTCATGGCGCTTGCCTTCGGTTACCCTGCCAGTCAGTTGAAGTTCCCCAAACACATCGTTCCGGTTGAAGGAGCTTTAGCCAACATCGGGAAAATCGATCCTGAGGCGGAGAAAAAAATTAAAAAACCCATCAAAGCTGTTGAAGCAGAAAGCGAGGTTGAATAATGGCAAGAGTAGGAGTTTTCGTATGTTTTTGCGGCGCCAACATTGCCGAATATCTTGATGTTCCTCAGGTTGTTGAAGAGGTAAAACGCATCAGGGAGGTCAAGTATGCCGTCGATTATAAGTACATGTGTTCAGACCCGGGACAGGGGTTGATCCGTGATGCCATCGTGCAGCACAAGCTCACCTCCATCGTGGTGGCAGCCTGTTCGCCGCGCATGCATGAAAAGACCTTCCGAAAGGCATTATCCGATGCAGGGATGAATCCATATCTGCTTGAGGTTGCCAACATTCGCGAACATTCCTCCTGGGTGCACCAGAAAAATAAAAAGGCAGCCACGGATAAAGCAATGGACCTTTGCCGGATGGCGGTGGCCAAATCAATTGCCAATGAACAACTTCATGAAATTTCGGTTCCGGTAACCAAGCGCGCCCTCGTGATCGGTGGCGGGATTGCCGGTATCCAGGCAGCGCTCGACATTGCCGATGCGCGCATTCCGGTGGTGCTTGTTGAAAAAAGTCCATCCATTGGCGGAAAAATGGCACAACTTGATGAGACCTTCCCCACGCTCGACTGCTCACAGTGTATTCTCACCCCAAAAATGGTGGATGTGGCCTCCCATCCTTATATTGAGCTCATTCCATATGCCGAAGTGATTGAATTGCAAGGGTTTGTCGGCAACTATAAGGCCAAGATCAAAAAGAAAGCATCCTACGTTAATTTCAAGACCTGTACCGGATGTGGCGCCTGCTGGCAGAAATGCCCCGTGAAGGTCGCCAACGAGTACAACCTTGGACTTGATAAACGAAAAGCCATCTATACCCCCTTTCCGCAGGCGGTGCCTAACAAACCCGTTATTGATGCCGAACATTGCACCATGCTGTTAAAAGGCAAATGCGGTATTTGTGCCAAGGTATGTCAGCCGGGTGCGATCGACTACCAGATGCAGGACGAGGTCATTGAACGGGAAATAGGAGCGGTGGTTGTGGCAACAGGTTATGACATGTGGGATCCCACACCCTATGAAGAATATGGCGTGGGACGCTTTAAAGACATCATCACTTCGCTGGAATTTGAACGGATGGTGTCGGCCAACGGCCCCACCAACGGTGTTCCTTTGCGTCCGTCGGATGGAAAAGTGCCGAAAAATGTTGTCTTTATCAAATGCATCGGTTCGCGTGATGAAGCCAAGGGCATTGAATACTGCTCGAAGATTTGTTGTATGTACACCACCAAGCATACCATCCTGCTTCACCATAAGGTCCACGATTCACACGCTTATGTCTTTTACATGGATATCCGTGCAGCAGGGAAGGGGTATGAAGAGTTTGTCAAGAAAGCCCAGACCGACACTGCGGCGACATATCTCCGCGGACGTGTTTCAAAGATCTATAAAAAGGGGGACAAACTGATGGTCCGTGGCGAAGATGCCCAGATCGGTCAGGTTGTGGAGGTGGAAGCCGACCTTGTTGTATTGGCAACTGCCGTCAGCGCTCCGAAAGATAATCCTGATCTTGCCCGTTTGCTGGGGATATCGTACGATAAATATGGATACTTGTCGGAGGCGCACCCCAAACTCCGGCCGGTCGAAACAGCCAAAGCGGGTATATTCCTGGCTGGCTGCACCCAGGCGCCCAAGGATATTCCCGAAACTGTGTCGCAGGCTTCGGCTTGTGCCGCCAAGGTTTGCGGCCTCTTTGCCGGCGACACGATGAAAAAGGATCCTATGGTCTCAACCATCAACATCGAGTATTGCTCGGGTTGCCTCAACTGTATCAACGTTTGTCCGTACACCGCCATTGTAACAGATGAGGTTCCCATCGGACACGGGTCAAAAGAATTGCGCACCGTGGCATATATCAACGAAGGCGTATGCCAGGGTTGCGGTTCATGTGTTGCGATCTGTCGCAGTATGGCCATCAACCTGGCCGGCTTTACCGATCCTCAAATCATTAACGAGATAGTTTCAATCTAATGGAAGCAGAAGTAAAAGATCAACTCGTAAGCATTGAAAAGCCTGAATTGATTGCCCCTCCCGATTGGGAACCGGTGATCATGGGCATTCTGTGCAACTGGTGTTCCTATGCCGGATCGGACCTCACCGGGACTTCACGGATACAGTATCCGCCCAACATCCGCATCATCCGGGTGCCCTGTTCTTCACGCGTTGATCCGTGGTTCCTGATCAAATCGTTGCAGACCACAGCCGATGGCGTGCTGGTCTCGGGATGCCATCCGGGCGACTGCCATTACATCAGCGGGAATTATTATGCCCGCCGCCGCTTCCTGGTGACCAAGAAACTGCTGAATTTCGTGGGATTTCACGAAAACAGGATCCAGTTTTCCTGGGTTTCGGCAGCCGAAGGCCCCAAATTCGCAAAGGTGGTGATCAAGGTGACCGATGACATCAAGAAGCTCGGGCCACTCCATTTGTATAAAAAAGAAAATTTCGAAAAGAAATGAACTACACGAAACAGATCCAGGATATAGCAGCGAAGCTGTTTGCCGAAGGAAAGATCGACGTGTTTGTTGGTTACCGTGTGAATGGTTTCGACGACAACCAGGTTCCGGCGCTGATTACCGATCCGCAGGATGTTCCCAAACTGGTATTCACCGACAAATCGGTTTTTAACCTGGTGAACTACCTGAAAAGCGAGCACACCCGCAGAAAACGCGTGGGACTGGTGGTGAAGGGTTGCGACAGCCGTTCGCTGAACCTGATGCTGACCGAAAGCCAGGTGAAAAGGGAAAACCTCTATGTGATTGGTATCTGCTGTGAAGGCGTTGTGGATGAAACCGGGCAGAAAATGCAGAATTGTGTGGAGTGTGCGGTCCCCGATGCCGTGGTCAGCGATGAGTTGTTGGGAACACCTATGTCAGGGTCTCTGACCCTGACATACCGGGTAAACGCGGATATTGCAAAGCTCAGCGAAATGCCGCTTACCGAGCGTGCTGCCTATTTTGAAGAGGTATTCGAAAACTGCATCCGCTGCAATGCCTGCCGCCATTCATGCCCGCTGTGTTACTGCGCCAAATGCTGTATCGACCAGGAAACCGCCACCCTGTATAACGGTGCAAATACCACATCCAGCGCTTTCCATGCGCTGATGACCTGGTCGCTTCACCTGGCGGGCCGCTGTGTCGATTGCCGCAATTGTGAAAAAGCCTGTCCCAGCCATCTGCCGTTGCATTTGCTGCATAAACAGAATGAAAGTGTGATCTATGAGAACTTCCAGGAACACCTGGCCGGGGTGATCCCAGAAGACCGCGGTGCATTCTACAAATACAGTCTGAAAGATCCCGATGATTTTATCATGTAATCCGATTCAACTTATGAGTTTTTCAACATTTGTTACCGATAAACCAGGACTGCAGAAGTTTTACGAAGCCGTATTGGCCAGTCACGAAACGTATGCCCCGGCAGAGAAATTCGGCAAATTTGATTTTAAATTGGTATCCCGTATTTCGGAATGTGATCCCGAATCGCCCATTGCAAAGACCCAGAGCATCAAACCGTTGTTCTTCCCGCGATCGGCAAAGGTGATGAAATACGTTGCAACCAGCGCCGGAACGGATGTTTCAGAGGTGGATGAAGATCCGCTGGCCGTAAAACGAATTATAATTGGCGCGAAACATTGCGATGCCCGCAGCCTGCAGGTTCTCGATAAAGTGTACAACTGGGACTACATCGACACCGATTACCAGAAACGCCGTGAAAACACTGTAATCATCTCCACCCGTTGCGACAAGGCCGATACCCATTGCTTCTGCACCTCGCTCGATTATGATGTGGAGAACCTCGATGCCATGGATGTGCTGGTTGTGAATGGAGCCGAAGGGAAAATTTACCTCAGGGCGAGAACAGAAAAAGGAGAAACTTTTTTAAAGGAGAATTTCAGTCAGCAGTTAGCAGTCGGCAGTGAGCAGTCGGAAGTTGGCAGTCGGCATTCGGCGGAGGAAGAGATGAAGAAGCAGTACGCTGCCTTTGCAGAATCTTTCCGCCTGAAGATGAATTACAAAGAGGTTAATGAAAGACTTTCAAAGATCTTTGATACGCCCGAATTTGAAAAAGTATCGGCCAACTGTGTGAGCTGCAATACCTGTGCGTTTATTTGTCCGACATGTCACTGTTTCAAGATCTCCGACGAAAAGGTAAAGGACACCGGATTGCGTTACAAGAGCTATGACTCCTGTAACAACGGTTATTTTACCCTGATGGCCGGCGGCCACAATCCGCGCCCGGCAAAGTATCGCCGTTGGCGGCAGCGTGCCATGCACAAATTTGTTTACTACAAGGAACGTTTTGGCGAAAACCTCTGTGTGGGATGCGGAAAATGCACCATCGCATGCCCGGTGAACATCAGTATTTTTGAAGTCGTTAACCAGGTTGCCTCTGCGGGAATTCAGGAATGAAAACAATGCAAACAATGCAGGCAATGCAAACAATGCAAGCAATGAATTCATTTTACTAAGAAGTAAATTTCGCCATTTCACTATTTCACCATTTCGCTATTTATTTTATATGGAAAAGTTACTCGTCCCGATGATCTGCAAGGTTGACAAAGTAATCCAGGAAACACCGGATATCCGCACCTACCGTCTGAATTTCAGGGAAGAAGGTTTGATGGAAAATTTCACCTGGCTGCCCGGCCAGTTTGTAGAATTTTCACTGCTTGGCTCAGGCGAATGTACCTTTTGCATTGCCTCTTCCGTCACCCGGAAGGGATATTTCGATTGTTCCATCAAAAAAGCGGGCGTTGTAACGGCCGATATTCACACCAGTCTTGAAGAGGGTGATGATGTGGGCATTCGCGGGCCATTCGGAAACTGGTTCCCGCTGGAAGATATCAAAGGCAAAAACGTGCTGTTTGTCGGCGGCGGGATCGGGCTGGCGCCCTTGCGTTCGCTGATCCAGTACTGCATCGACAACCGTGGTGATTACAACGATTTCACCATCCTTTATGGCGCCCGTACCTCGGCCGACATGTGTTACAAGGATGAGATCAAAGAGTGGCAGGATAACAAAACGCTGAATGTGGTCCTCACCATTGATAAGCCTGAAGAGACCTGGACCACCAATGTCGGCGTTGTACCGAAGATCCTCGAAGAAGTGGTAAAGCCTGAGATCGAAAACACCAAGGTGATCACCTGCGGTCCCCCCATCATGATCAAATACACCATCCAGTCATTGTTAAAGCTTGGTTTTGCAGACAGGGACATCATCACCACCCTGGAGATGAAGATGCAATGCGGCCTGGGAAAATGCGGCCGGTGCAACATCGGTTCGACCTACGTATGCAAGGATGGGCCGGTATTCACCAATGAACAGTTGAAGGGTTTACCGGACGAGTTTTAATAACCTCTTTTATTTCACAGAGTTACAGGCGAAAGCACAGTAATCCACAGAGCTGTTTGTCCCCTTGTTGCCGTCGCACAACAAATGGAGTTACTATTCCGGTAATTCTGTATTTATTTTTTCTTCAGACCATACATTTTCACAATATTTAATATTTTTGAGTATAAATTCCGGGCTCCATGAAAAGGATAATAATCTTTTTGTTTATGATCTCGCTGACCGGCAGCATGCTCATGGGTCAGAATACTGTTGAACCGAAGAAACGAGATACACTGGCGCCGGGGGATGGGAACTGGTTGAATTGGGCTGGAATGTCGGCTGCCTGGGGCGCCTCATCCCTGCCGACGGAAGACATCAGGCAAGACCTTACCTGATGGCCATGTATGGCGTTTACGGGGCTACAACAGTCAGCGGAAAAAAAGGATAAAAAGCGACCCACAGGTTAAAATGAACAATTCACCAATCCCAATCGCAGTATCAATCGGGTATCATATTGATTTTCAATGATCAGATTTAATATATTTATCAGATGATTCTGCATTTGTTGTCCAGCCGGATCAGCCTGTTCAGGTGGATTTCAATCAATTTTTAATTAGTTTCTGTTGTATTGTTCCCCACCCCCCGGTAATTTTTATAAGATAAATACCATTCGGTAAAGAGCTGATATCTAAATTGGTGGTGATTTCAGTCAACGCTTTCTGCATTACTATTTCTCCGGAAATATTGTAAACCAGGAGAAGCGAACCCTGATATTCAGCGGATTCAACTGTTATCCTGTTAATTGATGGATTTGGGTAAGTTTTTATTTTTCCAGGATGGTTATCATTTCCTGACCCGGTGGCAAGATCTTTCATGCAGCGCACACTGAACCCGTATCTTTTTGTGCCGGGGTTATGGTCAACACCGGCGAATAAATACCACATATAAGTACTCCAGGCCATCACCCCGGGATAGGCTGAAGATGTCCACCAAAAGCCGTTTTCACCCACGGAATTGAAATTATTACTAATCGGGTCACGCATCCCGCCCGGAAGTCCCGTAAAACCGGAGCTGTTTGTCGCCCCGGTATTCGGGCTGTGCCAATGCAGCGTGCCGGCTTCTTTCATTTTTCCACCGGCGATCATCGTCCCTCCCAGGTATGTTTCAGCAGCGCTCCATTCAGGATCTGTGGGAACGCGCCAGCCCGAAGGACAAAGATTGTTGATGTTATTCACTGCATACCAATTGTATAAAGAGCCATAAACTGAATCAAATGCAGCCGAATCGTTGTCATAATAACACCTTCCTCCCGTTGCCAGGCCGGCCCAGGCTGTAGTGCCGGTAACATTGGGGATTGGATCTCCATTATTGTAATGTGTTACTTTCAGGTTTTCCTTTAACCAAACCTGGGTGCCGATAATTACGGTATCATACACATTACCGTCAAAATCGGTTACCGTTTGAGACTGATTTTTACCTGGTAAAAATGCAAGTCCTGCTAAAAGTAAAAATATTTTTTTCATGGTCATGTGGTTATTTGGTTAATGAGACAAAAGGTATTGTCAGTGATCACCTCAGGATAAACGGCACGATCGTCGCAATAACGCCGGTGCACACCACCACAAGGATAAACAAATTGTACCTGATATTATAATTGCCCAGGAGCGATTCATCGTAGTACTTCGATACATCCTGGTCCTTGTACATGGTAATAAGGCCGTTGATCAGCTTCATCCTCGTTTGCCGGCCCTTGATCAGGCCGATGATGACCACGATATTGACCAGAACGATCAGGGTGACAAAAACGAACATGACGATGAGGGTTGAATTTTCGGTACGCGATTTTTCCACCAGTCCCGAATTGATCGCCAGGGTGATCAGGTTCAGGATGATGGCGGTCAGGATAAAAATGATATCCGTTTTGGTGTTTTGTTCCAGTTCCCTGGTGATGTGGGTATGAACATGTGCTAACATAAGTTACCTCCTTTTTTCAAGTGATGATTTGTTGTGTCAAATTTAATACTATTTTTTACCAAATCTCTCGCAATATAAATCCATCATATCCGCTTCCATTCCCAGTTCGTCAATCGGAACAGGTGGTTGTTTGGAAATTTCACCTGCCGATCGCGAGATATCCTCTTTTGGTTGAAAGAGCTGTGCGACCTGGTTGGTCAGATCAACAATCTCAATCGAAGGATCGCTGAAATCAAGCTCCCATTTGCTGAGGATGACACTAACTCCCTCTTTTTTTGCGAGATCAGGAAGTTTATCATTCACCAGTGTCATGACCATTCCGGCAGACCCGTTGCTGAAAACCATCTGGTGCAATAAATGCTGGAAAGTCATCTGCAGGATCGAGAGTTCTTTAATCATGGCAGTGTCATGAGCTTTCTGTGCCGAATCATTCTGTTGCTTGAGTTTAATCATGTGCTGTTTAAAGAAATCCGACCTTGACCATGCAAATGTCACGATCCTTGAATCGTAGGCGCCGATCTTCAGGGCTGGCGTTTTTTTCTGGGCCAATACCTGGGGTGTAATCAGTGCGGTTAGTAACAATGCAACCGCAACTGTTGCCGAAATAATGGTTTTGTTTGTTGATCTCATTGTTTGCTCCTCCTTTTTTTATTGATAATAATATTGTTTCATGCACTTCTTTTTCATATTTTTGATTTGGCATTTCACCAATCTGGTTTTACCTCGCTAAATTAACCCCGGTTTGCCAGATGAAGGAGAAATACGCTTGTAAAATGATTGTAAATAGATTTACAAGCGTTCTGCATACCAAATTAAATAAATTACAGGAAATTTGTCCCGGAACGATCAGACATATTTTGAAGCGCTGAAAAACAAGATTGTAGTTATGATGCAGCAATCCTATCCGGGGATTAATCCATCTATTTCAGAATGGAAAGGCCAGGAGATCACCGATTTCCAGGAGGAACTTCGCATTAAAGTGAATGCCCACCTCAGTGAGAAGTGGTTTTATACCCACATGAAATCAGGTCGTAATTCTGTTCCAAGGATTGATATGCTCAACCTGTTAAGCCGATATGCGGGTTATGCGAACTGGGATGACTTTGTCTTTGAAAACAACGATATAAAAATCAACCCGCCGCTGACAGGTACGTCGCCTAAAAGTGCAAACCGGTTTTTCATTCTTGTTCCATTGCTGACCGTTGTAATTGTATTGATCTTTTACGGCCTGTTCCGGTTGTTCAACACCCGTGAATATCATTTCACCTTTTATGATGCCGACACCAGGGAACCGATCACAAACAGCACGATTGAGGTTACGGTGCTGCAGGAGGGAGAGTCCAATGTAAAGAGCCTGGTGTCATCCGATGAGGGTTTTCAATTGAAAACTGACAGGAGCCTGATTAAAATGGTCATTGAAGCGCCATATTATCATAGTGATACAATTACGCGTATGGTCAGGAAACTGGACCGTGAAGAAATGGTGATGCTGCATGCCGATGATTATGCCCTTATGATTCACTACTACTCAACAATGAAAGTGGATGACTGGCAAAAAAGAAGAGTACGGCTTGAAGAGATGATCGATGATGCGGCGATGATCTGCCAGGTCGTCAACGATCGGGATGCAACAGGAATGGCGTTGTACAATAAAAGTGAGTTCATCGACAAAATGACCATGCCGGCAGGAAGCCTTAAAAATATTGAAATTTTGAGTTCACAAATGCGGGAAAACAAGATCATGGTCCTCCGGTTCCGTATCAACGAGAAGAAAAGATGAGCAGAACGATAAAAATATTTACGTTGATCGTGCTCTATTTCCTGGCATGCGGAAAAAGCTGTGACAACAGGGAGCGGCACGAGGCTTACAACGAAAAAACAAGGGTAAAAACTGAAACCGACAGTCTTCGTTCCGTCTTCGGTACTGATACGCTCTCCGATGCAGATCTTCGGGCCTATGAACAGACTGCGGGAATGAAGCTTTCCGACCTCTTTGATTATCTCAGAATACTGACTGATACCAACGCAGCCGGGCCATTCAGGGAAAAAGCACGGGAGATGATCCGGGCACTTTTCATTTCCGAAGATCAAGTCTTTCTGTTGATGGATTTAGATAAAAAGGAGCGATATAAAATCTCGGTAAAACAATTATTGTCCGGGAAAGATTTCCTGTCGGTATTTGGAACGATCATATACGATTCTATCAGGGTTGAACAGGAGTTAGAGAAGGCTGATGATGTTATCTATACCGGTAAGCTTAGCTGTTTATTTATCCCTGAAGAGTCAAAATCTGCAAATGGACGGAAACAGTCACCGGCTGACCTCATGGTCGACTTCCTCTTAACAAAGCATATAAAGATTTTCGGTGCGGATACATTAATGATCTGGGAGGTATTCCTAGGTAAGATGGAACAGGATGCTATTGTTTCTCAAAAGCCTTGAATAATTGCCCGAACAGATTCAAAGCATCAGAAACTACTTTTTCATTTTCCACTGGAAGTTTCAGGTAGGTTTTCCCAGATTCCGGATCTTTCTCGATGAGGGAGGATACCAACTTTTGAGTGGCTGCCGGAGAAGAAAATGTCCTGGCCAATCCACTCAAAAATTCAAAACCTCCCGCAATGAGCGCGGCAGGATCAGGAGCCTCTTTAGTCAAGGGCGCTTGCGAAGTGACAGATTCCGGCTCCGAAGCGGAAACATCATCATCACCGGGGATATCCGGAAGAACACTATCCTGTTGATATCCCGGTATTTTCTGAACGGATTCCGGATGTTTCAACTCTTCCGATTCGGCCGCTATATCCAGGGGAATCTGAATGTTTGTATCTGAAATCGCTGTAGGATCAGTGGTAATTCCCTCTACCGTCTTCATAAATTCACGGAACTTGTCTTCTCCCATGAATATTGAATCTTCCCCGTTATTCAGGATACCATCGAAAAGTAAACTCTTAAAATTAAGCACCCCGATCATGCGGTGCTCAATGGTGCCGGTGGAGATAAAATTAATGACCGAAACTTTATTTTTCTGGCCATACCGGTGAACCCGGCCAATGCGTTGCTCGAGGACTGCCGGGTTCCACGGAATATCGAGATTGATGATCATCGAGGCCGATTGAAGATTCAGCCCGGTGCTGCCAGCATCGGTCGACAGGAATACCCGGCAATCAGGGTTGTTGTTGAAATGGTCAAACAACTCTTTCCGTTTACGGCTGGGCACATTGCCATTCAGGTAACGGTAGCCGATGTTTTGTTCGTCAAGTTCACGGGCAACCAGTCGGGTCATCCTTTCCCACTGACTGAATACCACCACTTTTTCATCATTCCCGTCGAGGTATTCTTCGAGAATGTTCATCAACTCACCGATTTTTGTGTCATGTCTTGTTTGCTGATCAACAATATAGGTGCTGTCGCATACCATCCGCATCAGGTTGAGGTTTATCATCAGGCGCTGACGGTCTTGTTCGTTCAGAAACCCCAGTTTTTTCCACTTGTTCACCAGCCTGGCCACCATATCGGAGAATTCATTGTGCATCCCCTTTTGTTGCTCTGTCATCGAAACAAAGAGATTCTTATCTATCCGTTCGGGAAGTTGGGAAAGTACCTCTTTTTTTGTCCGGCGGAGCATGATATCCGAAAGCTTCCTGGTTATTTCATGAAGGTGGTTGTATCCGACCACCCGGCCGGTTTCGTTTTTAACCTGATAATAATCAAGGAATTTATAATACGGACCCAGTTTGAAAGGATCAACAAACTGAACGATGGAATAGAGTTCCTCAAGTTTGTTTTCGAGAGGTGTCCCGGTAAGCACCAAGGCATATGGGGAATGGATTTTTTTCACACTCTGTGCTATTCTCGTTTTCCAGTTCTTGATCCGCTGGGCTTCATCAAGGATCACAAGATCAAATTCAACCGAATTGATCGATTGAAGGTCATTGCTCAGCGTGTGGTACGATACGATTTTGTAAAAAGCATCCGATTCATATTGTTCCCGGCGTATATGCGGAAGTCCTTCGATAACATGGGCCATACAGGATGTAAATCGTTGAATTTCAGATTGCCACTGGTATTTCAGGGAAGTGGGGCAGATGATCAGTACATTCGAAATCCCGTTTTCCTTCTTCATGACTTCCGCTACTCCAATGGCCTGTATGGTCTTACCCAACCCCATTTCATCCGTGATGAGACTGCGTCCGGCTTTCACGGCAAACAGAATCCCTTTTTGCTGGTATGGGAATAACTGAGTTTCCAGGATCCCGTCTAGATCTTCCCCGGTCGGGTAATGATCATCAATCCACTGACATCTGTGTTGTTTCTCCCTGGATTCAAGAATAAATTGAAGGGCATCATCATAACAGCGGAAATCGATATCAATTGCGCTGGCACGGGAACGGAAATGGTCAAAGTTTGCAAATCCAAAAGAAGTTAATGTCATCTCTTGATCAAAATATTCCCAGGCAAAGTTTTTAAATTTTACTGCTGAATCTGTGCCGATCCTGAGTTTTACTTTTCTTTCTTTGCCATATTGCAGGTAAACGGAAGTGTAGGGTGGGGTGTACCCTTTTTTAAGCATCGCAGCCAATCGGGGAGTAGATCGAATTCTGAGCAAGACCGATTCAATATGTTTACACGTTCCCAGGTGGTTTGTTTTAAAGTCAAGGCAGGAGCAAAAGTTCATCGCCTGGTCATTATTACGGAGTGCAACTTTATAGGTGTTCTTTGTTTCCGGGTTGTACACCGTATAGTCACTGAAAACAGGGTGTCCGTCAAGTTTTTTAATTTCGAAATTTTTCCCGGTCACAAATTGTTTCCGCAAGGCGATCTGCCAGGCTTCGAGTGATAAATCAACCGGTTTTCGATGATATGGAACGGTGGGAATATTTTTTTCGTTCGTGTTTTTTGTTCCTTTGTTTTTTTTCTTTTTGTACATGATTATAACATATTGGAAAGATCACTTGTCTGATTGATATAAAAACACCTCATTAATATTCTGCGGGCTAATGAATAAACCGCTCAAACCCTTCCGCAAAACTCTTTACCTCGAACTCAATGACCGAGTATTCGGCCACACCGTTGATCACGTAAGGATCGTTTTTCATGATCTCCAAAGCCTCTGTTTTGGTGGTTGCATTCATCAGGATAAATCCCCCTGTGCGAGGGATTTGCGGGCCGGAACAAATGGCAATCCCTTTGTTATAAAGGGTTTTCAGGAACGCACGGTGTGCATCGAGGTGCTTGTCAACTTCTTCAATAGGTTTCAAATATATTGAGTGTATGGCGAACATATTTGTTTGTTTGAAGCAAAAATACCATTTTATGGTAAAAATCTTGTAATTTTGTGATATGAAAGATTTTACAACCCGATTAACAGTTTATATGGCAATTCTGCTTATATTCCCACAAGCGTCATTCAGCCAGGAGGTTAAGGTAAGCGGTGCCGAAAAATCACGGATGCATCACGAAGTGCCTGATCAAGAATATCTTGCTCCTCAGTCAGCAACGCCAAAAACATCACCTTCCCCGCAGGTGAGAGGCGCCGGCTTTTTCACCAAACAGGTCAATGTTGACATCAATGGCGACAATATTATCGGCGATGCGGCCAACGAGCCATCCATTGCCGTTGACCCGGTCAATCCCGACAAAATGGTTATCGGCTGGCGGCAATTTGACAACGTGGGCAGTAATTTCAGGCAGGCCGGATATGGTTATTCATCTGACGGCGGACAAACCTGGACATTTCCCGGCGTGATCGACCCCATGGTTTTCCGATCAGATCCCGTTCTGGGTTTCGATGCCGATGGAAAATTTTATTATAACAGCCTGACAAACATTACTGGATTTTACACGTGCACGGTATATAAAAGCATCAATGGCGGGGCAGGATGGGACCAGGGTACTGATGCCCGGGGCGGGGACAAACAATGGATGGCCATTGACCGTACCAGCGGGCAGGGCAACGGGAATATCTATTCCTGCTGGAACGCCTCTTTCAGTTCCTGCTTGCCCGGATTTTTTACCCGTTCGGCCAATGGCGGAGCAAGTTATGAAGATTGTATCGAGGTTGACGGTTATCCCTACTGGGGCACGATGGCAGTCGGCCCATCAGGCGAATTGTATATATCCGGCGCCGGTTCTTTTGACGGCGCAACAGTTATAAAATCAAACAATGTTCAAATACCAGGTTCAACGATCGGATGGGATTATGTAACCCAGGTCGGCCTGGATGGATATATTGTCGGCCAGGATCCGATCAATCCTGTTGGAATCCTTGGCCAGGTTAATGTCGGGGTTGACCATTCCAACGGGCCAGGCCATGGGAATGTTTACGTACTGGCCTCCGTTGCAAGGATCTCCTCGGCTGATCCTGCCGATGTGATGTTTGCCAGAAGTACCGACGGCGGGGCGACATTCGATCCGCCCAAACGGATTAATACGGATGTGAGTACTTTAAACTACCAGTGGTTCGGAACCATGTCTGTTGCGCCAAACGGACGTATTGATGTAATTTGGCTCGATACCCGTGATGATTTCCCCGGCTCGTTCATGTCGGCGCTCTATTATTGTTATTCCGAAGACCAGGGCGAAACATGGTCGATCAACAAAAGGCTTTCCGATTCATTCGATCCGACGGTAGGGTATCCGCAACAGGCAAAAATGGGAGATTATTTCGATATGGTGTCGGATAACGACGGTGCACATCTCGCATGGGCCAATACCCTGAACGGGGAACAGGATGTTTATTATACCCACATCATTTCCACCATTGTCGGAATGAATGAAAATCAGGAGAATAACGAACTTTTTTCGCTGACCGCTTCTCCAAATCCATTCCGCGATCATGCTGAAATCAGGTATAAACTTCCGAATAGCGGAAACGTGAAGATGGTCATCTGTGACCTTTATGGCGTGGTGAAACGTACTTTAGTTGATAAAGATCAACCGGCAGGCGCCCGTTCCGTGACTTTTTATGACAAATCACTTCCTCCCGGATTCTATATATGCCGGTTGTCATTTGGATCACATACAAACACGACCCGGCTGATAAAGTTGAAATGAAATTTATCTAATGTGATTTCCTGATGAAAAGAACACTTGTATTATTAATTCTATCCGTTCTGCTTACCGGGATGTTGTTACACGCACAAGAAATTCCTGAAACCCTGAAGAAAAGGAATGAGGTTTATTTCACCTTCCAGGTAAAAGACAAAGCTGAATTTAACACGCTTACCCGCCTGATCTCCATTGATAACGTGAAAGATAAAACGGTATGGGCCTACGCCAACATCAAACAATACCTTAAATTTCTGGAACTCGGGTATGATGTCACACTGTTGCCTGCCCCCGGTGATGGTCCCGGTGTCGAAATGGCTGACCATGTCATCTTAAGTCCGCTGACCACCTGGAATTATTATCCCACCTACACCGCTTATGAAAGCATTATGGCCCAGTTTCAGACGATGTATCCGACCCTATGCAAACTCGATACGATCACCACATTGGCAAGCGGAAGAAGGCTGTTGGTGCTGAAAATCTCAGACAATGTAGCAACAGACGAGTCAGAACCGGAGTTTTTTTATTCTTCGACCATGCATGGGGATGAAACGACCGGTTATATCCTGATGCTTCACCTCGCCGATTATCTGCTATCGAATTACGGAACCAATCCCGAGGCAACAGATCTGATCAATAACATGGAGATCTATATTTGTCCCAATGCAAATCCCGACGGCACTTATTACGGAGGGAACAGCACCGTAACCGGAGCACGCCGGTATAACATCAACGGGGTGGACCTGAACCGGAACTATCCCGATCCAAATGCCGGGCCGCATCCCGACGGCAATGCGTGGCAACCTGAAACGGTGGCCTTCATGGATTTTGCCACCCAGCGCCATTTTGTCGCAGGGGCAAATTTCCACGGGGGGGCAGAAGTGGTCAATTACCCATGGGATACGTGGGCTGCGCTTCATCCCGACAACAATTGGTACTTTTACGTGAGCCGGGAATATGCTGATACGGTTCATATCCACGCCCCTGCAGGTTACATGGACTATCTGAACAACGGAATAACCAACGGATATGCATGGTACCCGGTTTACGGAGGCCGGCAGGATTACATGAATTACTACCGGCATTGCCGGGAGATCACCATCGAATTATCCGATACAAAACTTCTTCCTGCATCCCTGTTGCTGGCTCACTGGGATTACAACTGGCGTTCGCTGATCCTTTGGCTCAAAGAGGCACGGTATGGAATTCATGGGATCATCACCGACCAGGTGACCGGCAATCCGGTTGCCGCAAAAGTATTTATCATCGGGCATGACAACCTTAACACAGAGGTTTACTCCTCGGCTGGCAACGGGGATTATCACCGGCCGGTGAAAGCAGGCACATACACCCTTGAGATCAGCGCTCCCTGCTATCAGACCCAGACCATCAGCGGGGTTTCCGTAACTGATCATGCCACTCTGACGTTGAATATCCAGCTTGTTCCAGGACCTTCAGCAGCAGTTACCACCGCAGCAATTACCTCGATTTCGTCGTCGGGCGTCGTATCGGGAGGAAATGTAATCTGTACCGGAAATACGCCGGTAACAGCACGAGGCGTTTGCTGGAGTACCTCGTTAAACCCTGTAGTGACAGGCAACCATTCAACAAACGGATCTGGCCCCGGCATATTTACCAGCCAGATCACGGGTTTATCTTCCATCACCACCTATCACGTGAGGGCTTACGCGACCAACATATCGGGAACATACTATGGCGACGACATCCAGTTTACCACCTCCTGCGGGGCGGTCACTGCTTTTCCATGGAATGAAGGATTTGAGAATGGCGGATCAATCCCAGGGTGCTGGACGCAGGAGCAGGTAAACAGCTCGGGTGTTAACTGGACTTTCATTACGGGCAGCGGCAACAGCCATCCCGCCCTTGCTCATAGCGGAAGCTACAATGCCTGTCTCAAGGATGGTTCAGCCGGGGATAACAAAACCCGTTTGATCACCCCGCCATTAAACCTTACCCAGGTTCCCAGCCCGCAGCTCAAATTCTGGCATACACAGGCTGTCTGGTCGGGCGACCAGGACCGGCTGACGATATTCTATAAAACATCATCCTGCGGTACATGGACACAGTTAACAACCTATACTGCCAGTATAACTACATGGACACAGGAAACAATACCATTGCCCGCAACATCCGGAGAATATTACATCGCTTTCGAGGGAAATGCAAAATGGGGATATGGAGTTTGTGTTGACGATGTAGAGGTTTCGACCTCCTGCTCCACAACGTTCCCGGTCAGCATTTCAATTACCGCTTCGGAAAACCCGGTCAATCAGGGCAGCAGTGTTTCTTTTACAGCATCACCCGTCAATGGGGGATCTGCTCCGGCATACCAGTGGAAAGTGAATGGAAACAATGCGGGGATCAACAATTCGGTTTTCACATATACCCCGGCATCCGGTGACCAGATAACCTGCATGCTTACCTCGAATGCCTCCTGCGTTACCGGCAACCCGGCCGTTTCCAACCAGGTGACCATGACCGTGATCAGCATTCCTTCTGAACTGGAACTTCAAAACCTTTCCATTTCAGATGACCAATGTTATAATGCCAATCAAACCATCACCGTCGCCGGAAACGAAACTTCTTTTATAGTCTCGAACACCGGAACCGCCACGATGATCGCGGGAGAAAATATTCTTTATTACCCGGGAACTGTTGTAGCCCAGGGTGGCCATATGCATGGATATATTGCACCGGGCGGTCCCTGGTGTGCTGTTCCTGCGATAGCGATCACAACTACGGGAACAATTGAGATGCATCAGGAAACAGATGCACAGTTTTACAAGATCTATCCCAACCCGGCGACCAATCAGTTCACGCTAGAAATAACCGATTCGCCTACCCGGGAAAAATGCGTGATTGAAATCTACGATATATTGGGACGAATGAGGTTGACTTCAAAGCTGGCAGGTAAACTGAAACATGAAATCTCTTTATCCGGGATTCCGGCAGGTATTTACCTGATGCATTTCAGATCAGGGAATTACAATACTACGTCAAGAATCGTCAAACAAGACTGATCAATTTTATATACTTTCCCCTTACCATTCAGATAAATGTGTCTGAACCTTGGAGGCAGATGGCGTGATTCCTTCACGCCATCTGTATTTATTACTCCCTGATAATGAGAAACATATCTCTTGTCTTAACGCAATAGATTGCGGGTTCACGGTATTGTATTTTATGGATTTCCAACATTGTTACCCTTCTTGGAATCCAATATCTTTTCACCTTTAAGTTTTATGTAAAAATTTCAGTTTAACGATATTAATTTTATAACAATCGAAATGAAACGCGGGACACAAATTTTTTGCATTGCACTGGTTGCACTTGCCCAGATGCTTATGAAGGCAGACAACACTTTTGCCGTTATTGCGAACCCCGATCCGATCAGTTATACCCAACCTGACGGTTCTGTTCTGACAATTTTGCTGAAAGGCGATGAATTCATCCATTGGGCTGTAACGACAGACGGTTATACCATCATGACGAATTCAAAAGGAACCTATGAATATGCTGCCACTGATAATTCAGGCAGGCTTACCTTTTCCGGCATCCAGGCCAATGATCCGGGAAAGCGCAGTAATGCAGAGACCACCTGGTTAAAAAGGACCGGAACAGGTCTGTTTTTCAGTGAAACACAAATAAAGGAAATGAAAGGAATCCTGATCAACGGTGGGGCGCCAAAGGCGCCATTGATGGGAGGCTTCCCATCAACCGGAACCAGAAAATTGCTAATGATCCTTGCGAATTTCAGCAATACAACGACCACCTATACCCAAACCAACTTCAATAATTACATGAATCAGGTAAATTACAATAGTACCGGAAGCTTCAGGGACTATTACATTGAAGTTTCCTACGGACAGCTTACCGTAAACACTACAGTAACTGTTTGGGTCACACTTCCAAATACACATGATTACTATGGTCCTGACACCAAGTGGGGCGAGTTTGCCTATCAATCCGTAGTTGCGGCAGACAACCAGGCTGCGGTAAATTTTGCGGAATATGATAATAACCTGGATGGAATCGTTGATGGTGTTGCCATCATTCACCAGGGGCGCGGGCAGGAAGAATCCGGCAACACAAACGATATCTGGTCGCATAGCTGGGATCTTACATCCGCAGGATATTCAGCCGCGCAGAGGACATTCGACGGGGTAAAGGTTAATGCCTATACCACAATGCCAGAAAAAAATGCCACATCCATGGGAACAATCGGAGTCATGTGTCATGAATTTGGTCATAATCTTGGAGCCCCTGATTTTTATGATACCGATTACGCAACAGGAGGTTCATATACAGGTACCGGGAAATGGGATCTGATGGCAGGCGGGTCGTGGAATGGCGCTTCAGGAACAAAACCTGCACACCCAAATGCCTGGGTTAAAGCATTCATGAACTGGACAAACCCTGTTGTGTTAACCACTGCGCAATCAAAAACGCTACGAAACGCACAATCATATCCCGACGTTGTCCGGTACAATACGACCACAACAAATGAATATTTCTTATGTGAGAACCGGCAACAAACCGGTTTCGACGTTGGGATCCCGGGCCATGGACTGATTATCTACCATGTGGATGGGACATATATTTCAACGCATACATCAACAAATAATATTAACACAACCTCCCATCAGGGATTGTACCCCGTTTGTGCCAACGCCACCGGAAATCCGCCAACAGTATATGGTACAATCAATGGCGGAGGTTGTCCTTATCCGGGTACAGGAAATAAATCTTCCTTTACTGATGCCACAACTCCTCACTCCCGTTCATGGGCAGGAGCCAACACAAGTCTGCCTTTGACAAACATTTCTGAAAATACAACGACCAAGGAGATTTCTTTCTGTTTCATCAGTTGCGTTGCCACAGATAATCCAACCAATTTCTCAGCCGTTTCCACAGGCTCCGGTCAGATCAATTTAACCTGGATACTAAATGCAACGGGTAACCCTGTTATGATTGCTTTTAGCACAAATCTGACCTTCGGGACCCCGGTTCAAGGTACAAGCTATACTGCCGGGAATGCCATCCCAGGAGGCGGAACAGTTTTATACTACGGAACCAACACAAGCTATAGTCATACCGGGTTAAGTCCCAATACAACATATTATTACAAAGCATGGTCAGTAGGGTCAGGAGCCAACTATTCAACCGGGGTCACGGCAAATGCGACAACTTCATGCGCTACTTATTATCCGGTTGGTGTATTGATAGCCGCCTCGGTAAATCCGGCTTGTGCCGGCACAAGTGTTACTTTTACAGCCACCCCTGTAAATGGAGGCACAACCCCGGCATATCAGTGGAAAGTCAATGGTTCAAATGTGACCGGCGCAACAAATGCCATTTATTCATTTATTCCGGCAAACAATAATACGATCAGTTGCATTCTAACATCAAACGCTTCATGTGTAACCGGTAACCCTGCTACGTCGAATACGATAACTATGATCGTGTCCCCTGTGCTTGTTGTTGGGTCGATAAGTTCAGAACAGTCGATCTGTGCAAATACAACACCGTCACAACTAAACGGAGTTGCCCCGTTGAATGGCACGAATCCCACATTCCAGTGGCAGAGTTCACTGGATAACCTCACTTTTTACAACATCAGCGGAGCAACGATGCTCAACTATCAGCCAGGAGCGCTGACTGCGACAACATATTACAGGCAACTACAAAATGCTGAAGGGACCTGCGGCGGACCACTGCCGACAAATGTTGTAACTGTTTCAGTTAACCCGTTACTATTGGTCAGTATAACGATCACGGCCTCGGCCAACCCGGTTTGTGCAGGTACAAGTGTAACCTTCACGGCCGCGCCGGTAAATGGAGGCACAGCTCCGTCATACCAGTGGAAAGTCAACGGCACAAATGTGACCGGCGCTACAAATGCCACCTATTCATTTATTCCGGATAATAACAATTCGATCGCTTGTGTTCTTACCTCCAATGAAAGTTGTACCATCGGAAAGTCTGCCACCTCTAATACGGTGACCATGAGCGTGAACCCTATGCTTATCGTTGGATCAATAAGTTCGAACCAGACTATCTGTGCTAATGTCATTCCTGCTCAATTAAACGGTATTGCACCGTCGAATGGCACGAACCCCACATACCAGTGGCAGAGTTCACTGAATAACCTCACTTTTTACAACATCAGCGGAGCAACGATGCTCAACTATCAGCCAGGAGCGCTGACTGCGACAACATATTACAGGCAACTACAAAATGCCGAGGGTACCTGCGGCGGACCTCTGCCAACAAATGTGGTAACTGTTACACTTAATCCTTTGTTGCCGGTGAGTGTGGCGATTGCAGCCTCAACGAACCCGCTTTGTGCCGGTACAAATGTTACCTTCACGGCCAATCCGGTAAATGGAGGCACAACTCCGTCATACCAGTGGAAGGTGAACGGCACGAATGTGACCGGTGCGACCGGCGCGACCTATTCTTATGTCCCTGCAAACAACAATACAGTATCCTGTCTGCTAACCTCCAGCGAGACCTGCACTACAGGCAACCCGGCCGTCTCAAATACATTGACCATGAGCGTGAATCCCATACTTATTGTTGGATCAATAAGTTCAGACCAAACTATCTGCGCTAACGACATTCCGGCTCAATTAAACGGAGTTACACCGTCGAATGGGACGAATCCCACATACCAGTGGCAGAGTTCACTGGATAACCTCACTTTTTACAACATCATCGGAGCAACGATGCTCAACTATCAACCAGGAGTATTAACCGCTTCCACATTCTACAGGCAGTTACAAAATACTGATGGTACCTGCGACGGACCATTACCGACAAATGTGGTAACCATGACGGTGAACCCGCTGCTGCCGGTAAGTGTGACGATCGCGGCATCTGCGAACCCTGTTTGTGCAGGTACAAGCGTGATCTTCACGGCCATGCCGGTCAATGGCGGAACAACCCCTGCATACCAATGGAAAGTAAACGGCACGAATGTGACGGGAGCTACCGGCGCGATCTATTCCTATGTCCCTGCAAACAACAACACGATCTCCTGTGTACTTACCTCCAGCGAGACCTGCACCACCGGCAACCCTGCCACCTCGAACACGGTGACCATGACGGTGAACCCGTTGCTGCCGGTGAGCGTGACGATCGCGGCCTCGGCAAACCCTGTTTGTGCAGGTACAAGCGTGATCTTCACGGCCATGCCGGTCAATGGCGGAACAACCCCTGCATACCAATGGAAAGTAAACGGCACGAATGTGACGGGAGCTACCGGCGCGACCTATTCATTTGTCCCGTCAAACAGCAACACGATCGCCTGTGTGCTGACCTCCAGCGAGACCTGCACCACCGGCAACCCGGCCACCTCGAATACGGTGACCATGACGGTGAACCCGCTGCTGCCGGTAAGCGTGACGATCGCGGCCTCGGCAAACCCGGTTTGTGCCGGAACGGGGGTAACGTTCACGGCCAACCCGGTTAATGGTGGCACAACCCCGGCATATCAGTGGAAAGTCAACGGCACGATTGTGACCGGAGCTACCAATGTCACCTATTCATTTGTCCCGTCAAACAGCAACACGATCGCCTGTGTGCTGACCTCCAGCGAGACCTGCACCACCGGCAACCCGGCAACCTCAAATACGGTGACCATGACGGTGAACCCATTGCTGCCGGTAAGCGTCACGATCGTGACATCGGCAAACCCGGTATTTGCAGGAACAAGCGTAACTTTTACAGCTTCACCGGTCAATGGAGGAACTGCTCCTGTATTTTTGTGGAAAGTGAATGGTATAGTTGTACCGGGCGCTACCAGTTCAACTTATATTTATGCACCAGGCAACGGAGATGTAATCATTTGCATTCTTACATCAAATGCAACTTGTGCGATAAATAATCCGGCTACATCCAATTCAGTTGTGATGACGGTCAACACAGTTCCGGCAACAAATGTGCTTCAAAATCTGAACATTACCGGTACTCAGTGTTTCGATGCGCTTCAAACGATCACAGTAGCAGGAGACAGGTTCTTTTTCACGATACAGAATGGCGGACGCGCAACCATGATTGCAGGACAAAAAATAAATTACCTGCAAGGAACACGTGTCTATCCCGGAGGTTATATGAGGGGGTATATTACCACAAATGGCCAGTATTGCGGATCTATGGTTCCTTCAATTCCTACGGTCGTTGAAGGAACAGAACCGATTGTTATCAGCCGGGTTCAGCCCTTCTTCAGGGTATTTCCCAATCCAACTCCGGGAGTTTTTGTCCTGGATCTGGGCAGGTACGGCAGTTTTGAAACTATCCTGGTTGAATTATATAGTATGACCGGAAAAAAACTGATATCCAACATTTTGACCGGGGGAAGGAAATATGATCTGACCCTGAATGGCAATCCTGTGGGCATTTATCTGTTAAAGGTAGGAGCTGGAACGAATTCCGGAACGGTGAGGATCATAAAGCAATAGTAAGCAGGGAGAGTCAAAAAATCACCGATAGGTATCTGTTTTCGTTTAATTCCAACGGTACCATGATCAGAACAGTCGTTGTGAAGTAGTAAAAACAGCGAAAATTTATGATTTTCCTTGACAACAGCAATTAATTGTACTATATTTATTGCCCCCAAAAACTTTATTGCAATATAACATCGGCAATGCCATGACGCTTTGGAAAAATATCCATACTTAGGGAGTTGTCTTTGGTATGTATTGTATTAAAATTGAGCAGGTTCAGTATTTGTTGTTTCCTCACCGAAAATCATCAAAATAATATCCCTTAACTATTTTCTGATCCAAAACTTATAAACACGAAATGAAAACGAAAGTCCGACTTCTGTGCATTGCGGTTTTTGCAATGGTGCATTTGACCAGTATTTCCGAAAATACAACAGCCAAAGAAGTTACGTTATGCTTTGTCAGTTGTGCTGCAACGGCTGATCCGACTAATTTTTTTGCCGCTTCTGCAAGCATCAGCCAGATCAACCTTTCCTGGACACCCAATGTTACGGCAGACCCCGTCATGGTTGCTTTCAATATCAATCCGACCTTCGGGACCCCTGTTACAGGAACAAGTTATACGGCCGGCGACACGATTGCAGGAGGCGGAACCGTGCTCTATAATGGTACCGCCTCTGGTTACATCCATACCGGGTTGAATCCCAATGCAACCTACTATTACAAAGCCTGGTCCGTCGCGTCCGGGGACAGTTATTCCGGAGGGGTAACTGCAAATGCAACGACCACCTGCTCCATGTATGACACGGTAAGCGTGACCATTACAGCTTCGGCCAACCCGGTCTGTGCAGGTACCGGCGTCACCTTCACCTCCATCCCGGTTAACGGCGGAACCACACCGGCATACCAGTGGAATGTGAACGGAATTAATGTGAACGGTGCGACCAACGACTCCTATTTCTTTGTCCCGTCCAATGGCATCACGGTCAATTGTATTCTTACCTCGAATGCCCTGTGCATAACCGGAAACCCTGCCAATTCGAATACGATTACCATGACGATGAATCCCTTGCTGGCTGTTGGTTCCATAAGTTCTGACCAGACCATCTGCACCAATGCAATTCCTGCACAATTAAACGGAATTGCTCCATCAAACGGAACCAACCCGACGTATCAGTGGCAGAGTTCACTGAATAACCTGACATTTAATAACATCAGCGGAGCAACCATACTGGACTATCAGCCCGGCGCGTTATCGACAACGACCTATTACAGGCAGATGCAGGATGCAGCCGGCACCTGCGGCGGTCCATTGCCCACCAATACTGTTACCGTTTCGGTTAACCCCTGGCGTCCGGTCAGCGTAACGATCGCCGCCTCGGCAAACCCGGTTTGCCCCGGAACCGTTGTAGCCTTTACGGCCACCCCCGTGAACGGAGGATCAGCCCCTGCATATCAGTGGAAGGTTAACGGGACGGATGTGACCGGCATAACCGATAACACGTATTCATTTGTGCCGGTTAATGACGATACGGTCTCGTGTGTGCTCACATCGGATGAAACATGCACCAGCGGCAACCCGGCCGCTTCGAACATTTTGACCATGACGGTGAACCCATTGCTCGTGGTTGGTTCAATAAGTTCGGACCAGACCATCTGCGCGAATTCAGTTCCTGCCCTGTTGAACGGAACAGGGCCATCCAATGGCACAAATCCCACTTATCAATGGCAAAGTTCACTGAATAACCTCACTTTTTCCAATATCAGCGGCGCTACGATGCTGAACTATCAGCCAGGGTTACTGACCTCGACAACTTTTTACAGGCAGTTACAAAATGCAGAAGGTACCTGCGGCGGACCTTTGCAGACAAACACGGTGACAATGACGGTAAACCCGCAGCTTCCGGTGAGTGTGTCAATAGCGGCTTCTGTAAACCCTGTCTGTGAAGGCACCAGCGTCACCTACATGGCCACCCCGGTGAACGGAGGTACGGCCCCTGCCTACCAGTGGAAAAAGAATGGTACCAGCGTAACGGGAGCCACGAATGCCATCTATACTTACGTACCTGATGATGACAACACCATCTCCTGCGTGTTAACTTCCAGCGAGACCTGTACCATCGGCAACCCGGCAACCTCGAATACGGTGACCATGATGGTGAACCCGCTGCTTCCGGTGAGTGTATCAATAGCGGTATCAGAAAACCCGGTCTGCGCGGGCACCAGCGTTACCTTTACGGCCACTCCTGTAAATGGCGGTATAACTCCCGCATACCAATGGAAAATGAACGGAACAAACGTGACAGGAGCCACGAACGGCACTTACACTTATGTCCCGGCCAATGGCAACACGATCGCCTGTATGCTGACTTCCAGTGAAACCTGCACCTCCGGGAACCCTGCTACCTCGAACACGATGACCATGACGGTGAACCCGTTGCTGCCGGTCAGCGTTACGATCACTGCATCGGCCAACCCGGTCTGTGCGGGCACCATCGTAACCTTTACTGCCACGCCGGTGAACGGCGGCACGGCTCTTGCCTACCAGTGGAAAAAGAACGGCACAACCGTAACGGGAGCAACCGACGCCACCTACACATATGTCCCGGCCGATGGCAACACGATCGCCTGTGTGGTCACCTCGAGTGAAACCTGCACCACCGGAAATCCTGCCATCTCGAATACGGTGACCATGCTGGTGAATCCACTGTTGCCAGTCGGGGTTACGATCGCCGCATCAGCCAACCCTGTTTGCGCAGGGACTTTGGTCACCTATACCGCTACCCCGGCAAACGGCGGCACATCCAATGGCTACCAATGGAAGGTCAACGGTATAAATGTTACCGGAGCCACGAATGCGACCTATATGTTTGTCCCGGCCAATGGAAATACCATCACCAGTGTGCTGACCTCGAGTGAGACCTGCACCACGGGGAATCCCGCTACTTCAAATACGGTTACCATGACAGTGAACCCGTTGCTGCCGGTGAGCGTGACGATCGCTGCTTCGGCCAACCCGGTTTGTGCCGGAACCAGTGTCACCTATACCGCTACCCCGGCAAACGGCGGCACATCACCGGGCTACCAATGGAAGGTCAACGGTACGAATGTCACCGGGGCCACGAATGCGTCCTATATGTTTGTCCCGGCCAATGGAAACACCATCACCAGTGTGCTGACCTCGAGCGAGACCTGCACCACGGGGAATCCGGCCACCTCCAACACGGTGACCATGACGGTGAACCCGTTGCTGCCGGTGAGCGTGACGATCGCTGCATCGGCCAACCCGGTGTGTGCCGGAACTTCGGTCACTTTCACGGCGACCCCGGCCAATGGGGGTAACACTCCCGCCTACCTGTGGAAGGTCAACGGGACACCGGTTCCGGGTGCGACAAATGCTTCCTATGCATTTATCCCGGTCAATGGAAATACGGTCGCCTGCATGCTGAATTCCATTGAAACATGCACGAGCGGAAACCCGGCAACCTCCAATACCATTACCATGGCAGTTAATCCGCTGTTGCCGGCAGGTGTTACGATCGCTGCATCGGCCAACCCGGTATGTGCCGGAACTACGGCCACCTTCACAGCAACCCCGACCAATGGGGGTGCAATTCCCGCTTACCAGTGGCGGGTCAACGGTTCGCCTGTTGCAGGAGCGACCAATTCTGCCTATTCATTTATTCCTATCAGCGGTAATACAGTCTACTGTGTCCTTACATCCAACTCCAACTGTGTAACCGGAAATCCTGCCACATCCAATACGATTACCATGACGGTAAACCCGCTGCTGCCGGTGAGCATCACGATATCTGCATCGGCCAACCCTGTCTGTGCAGGGACTCCGGTCACTTTTACCGCGACACCGGCGAACGGGGGTACGACTCCCGGCTACCAGTGGAGTGTCGACGGGACACCGGTTCCAGGTGCCACAAATTCCTCCTATGCCTTTATCCCGGTCAACGGCAATATGATCATCTGTGTGCTTGCTTCCAGTGAAACCTGCACCAGCGGGAATCCTGCCACATCCAATGCCATCGCGATGACAGTAAACCCGCTGTTACCTGTGAGCGTTTTGATTTCCACATCTGCCAACCCTGTCTGTGCGGGGACTTCGGTCACCTTCACCGCGACACCGGCATACGGTGGTACAACCCCCGCCTACCAGTGGAATGTGAACGGGACACCGGTTGCAGGGGCGACGAATTCCTCCCATACCTTTATCCCTGCTAATGGCAATGCGGTCACCTGCGTGCTGACCTCCAGTGAAAACTGCACCAGCGGGAATCCGGCCACATCCAACACTGTGACCATGACCGTGAATCCGGTTTTGCCGGTCAGTGTCACGATCACGGCATCGGGCAACCCTGTTTGTGCAGGGACCTCGGTCACCTTCACGGCGACACCTGCAAATGGAGGCACAACTCCGGTCTTCCAATGGAAAGTCAACGGGACAACAGTTGCAGGTGCGACAAGTTCATCATACGCATTTTTCCCGGTCAACGGCAATATGGTTACCAGCGTGATGACTTCCAGCGAAGCATGTACCAGCGGAAACCCGGCTACATCCAACACGGTATCTATGTCCGTGAACCCGTTGCTGCCGGTCAGCGTTACAATCGCCGCTTCAGCCAACCCCGTTTGTGCCGGAACATCTGTGACCTTTACCGCCACACCTGCAAACGGAGGCCCAACACCTGGTTATCAGTGGGAGGTCAACGGGACACCTGTTACGGGGGCCACGAATTCAGCTTATTTATTCATCCCTGCTAACGGCAATGCGGTCACCTGTGTGCTGACCTCCAGTGAAAACTGCACCAGCGGGAATCCTGCCACGTCAAACACCATATCCATGACAGTCAATCCGCTGCTGCCGGTGAGCCTCTCCGTTGCTGTATCAGCCAATCCTGTTTGTGTCGGTACCCCGGTGACATATTCCGCCACGCCGGTTTATGGCGGAATCAATCCCGGTTATCAGTGGAAAGTCAATGCAACCAGTATACCGGGCGCCACAAATGCAATATACACATACAACCCTTCCAACAATGATGCAGTCACATGCCTTCTGACATCCAGCGAGACCTGCACCAGCGGGAATCCTGCGACATCCAACGCAATCGTCATGACGGTGAATCCGCTGTTGCCGGTGAGCGTCTCCATTGCGGCATCTGCCAATCCTGTTTGCGCAGGCACGCAGGTTACCTATACAGCCACCCCGGTCAATGGCGGAACAAACCCCATCTACCAGTGGAAATTAAATGGTATAACTGTCCCGTTGCCACCAAGTTCATCCTATACCTTCATTCCTGAAAATGGCAATACCATTGCCTGCATATTGACATCCAATGAAACCTGTACCTCCGGAAATCCGGCTTCTTCCAATTCGATAACCATGACGGTGAACCCGATCCTGCCCGTCAGCGTCACAATTTCCGCTTCAGCAAACCCGGTGTGTCAAGGCACGCCGGTGACTTATACTGCAGTTCCCGCGAACGGCGGTTCGATTCCTTCATATCAATGGTTGGTCAACACGGTTATTGTAAGCGGGGCGACTAATGCCACCTATGTCTACAACCCTGCAAATAATGATGTGATCACCTGTGTGCTGACTTCCAATGCAAACTGTACTACTGGAAATCCGGCTATTTCCAACACTGTGGCCATGACGGTGAAGCCAATCCTGCCTGTCAGCGTGTCCATTTCCGCATCTGCAGGTACGGTATGCGCCGGAACCACGGTTGTGTTCACGGCTTACCCTGTCAATGGCGGAATTACCCCGGCATATCAGTGGAGGGTCAACGGAACCAATGTGCCGGGGGCTACAAATGCTTCCTATGGATTCATCCCGGTCAATGGCAATGCGGTTACCTGTGTCATGACCTCCAGCGAAACCTGCACCTCGGGAAATCCCGCCACCTCCAATACAGTGACCCTGACGGTGAACCCGCTGTTGCCGGTAAGCATATCCATTACAGCCTCAACCAACCCGGTCTGTGCCGGTACCCTGGTAACTTACACCGGTACCCCGGTCAATGGGGGAACATCGCCCATTTATCAATGGAAAGTCAATGGGATAAACGTATCCATGCCCTCCAGTCCGTCGCTTTCTTTCACTCCTGCCAATGGCGACGCAGTCACCTGTATTCTGACTTCCAATGCAAACTGTACAACGGGAAACCCTGCCACATCCAATACATTGATCATGACGGTGAACCCGATTCTGCCTGTCAGCGTTTCGGTTGCCGCATCTGCCAATCCAATCTGTGCGGGTACAACTGTCACGTTCACGGCGACACCGGTGAACGGCGGCGCCACACCTTCCTATCAGTGGAAAGTCAACGCAGCCATCGTGACCGGAGCTACCAATGCCACCTATGTCTACAACCCGGCAAACACCGATGCGATCACCTGTACATTGACATCCGTTGCAGCGTGTACTACAGGAAATCCTGCAACTTCCAATACCGTAAACATGACAGTGAACCCGTTGTTGCCCGTCAGCGTGACGATCGCCGCGTCGACCAACCCGATTTGTGCCGGCACTTCAGTCACTTTTACAGCTACTCCCATAAACGGGGGCGCCACCCCGGGTTTTCAATGGAAGGTCAACGGTGCAAATGTAACGGGAGCCACCAATTCCTCATATGGCTATGTGCCGGTTAACGGAAACCAGGTAACATGCATCCTTACTTCAAGTGAGACTTGCAAGACCGGAAACCCCGCCACTTCAAATACGGTTACCATGATGGTGAACCCATTATTACCGGTGAGTGTTTCAATCGCCCCGTCTGCTAACCCCGTTTGTGCGGGGACCCTGGTGACTTTCACGGCCACGCCGGTCAATGGCGGGACAAGTCCCATATATCAATGGAAGATCAACGGGATAAACGTGTCGCAGCCAAACAGTTCATCCTTTTCATTTATCCCGGTCAATGGCTCCGTGGTGACGTGTGTGATGACCTCTGATGCATTGTGCACCACCGGAAATCCGGCTACTTCCAGCCCGGTGACCATGACGGTGAACCCGGTACTTCCGGTAAGTGTTTCAATTACCGCATCGGCCAATCCAG
Organism: Bacteroidales bacterium; assembly: GCA_030681475.1. Taxonomy (GTDB): domain Bacteria; phylum Bacteroidota; class Bacteroidia; order Bacteroidales; family FEN-979; genus CAIVAT01. Next base: position 109,478 of record JAUXWT010000085.1, read on the forward strand.
TGTGCGCTGCCAATCCCGTGACATTCACCGCCACCCCGGTTAATGGCGGAACCAACCCGCTTTACCAGTGGAAAGTCAACGGAACCTCTGTTTCCGGAGCAACCAGTTCCTACTATACATTTGTTCCTGGTAATGGCAACACGGTTTCCTGCGCCATGACCTCCAACGCCAGCTGCACAACAGGAAATCCTGCGGCATCCAATACGGTGACCATGACCGTAAGCCCGGTGCTGACGGTAAGCGTTTCTATTTCCGCATCTGCCAACCCGATTTGTGCAGGCACCCAGGTATCCTATACGGCTGTCCCCGTCAATGGAGGAACAAATCCAGCCTACCAGTGGAAGGTCAATGGATCAAGTATCACCGGTGCCACCAGCGCCACCTACACTTACAGCCCGGCCAATAGTGACGTGGTCACCTGTGTCCTGACTTCCAGCGCAACCTGCACAACAGGAAATACGGTCACGTCCAACGCGTTGACCATGACGGTGAACCCGCTGCTGCCGGTGAGTGTTTCTATCACTGCCTTAGCCAACCCCGTATGTGCAGGAAGTTCAGTCATATATACTGCGATCCCTGTCTATGGCGGAACCGTACCGTCTTTTCAATGGAAAGTAAACGGAACAAGCGTAACGGGAGCCACCAGTTCCTATTATGAATTTATTCCTGCCAACGGCAATACGGTCACTTGTGTTCTGACTTCCAGTGAAATCTGCACGACCGGAAATCCTGCCACATCCAACACGGTGACTATGACCGTTAACCCGCAGTTGCCGGTAAGCATATCGATAGCCGCCTCAGCAAACCCGGTTTGCGCAGATACCTCCGTGACTTATACTGCCACGCCGGTCAATGGAGGAACGACACCCATATATCAATGGAAGGTCAACGGGACGAATGTATCACAGCCTTCCAGCCCGGTCTTCTCCTTTATCCCGGCCAATGGCAATACGGTTACCTGTGTAATGACTTCCAGCGCCAATTGCACAACAGGAAATCCTGCCACGTCCAACACGGTGATCATGGCGGTGAACCCGGTACTGACCGCAGGTGTATTAATTGCACCGTCGGCCAACCCGGTATGTGCCGGTACTTCGGTCACATTCTCAGCAACACCGTTAAACGGTGGCACTTCACCTTCCTATCAATGGAAAGTAAATGCCTCCAATGTGACAGGCGCCACCAGTTCGACCTTTGTCTATGTTCCGCTGAATAATGATGTTGTCATCTGCATGATGACCTCCAATGCAACTTGTACAAGCGGAACCGCTGTCTCCTCTAATGCATTGACGATGGCCATAAATCCATTACAGCCGGTAAGTGTATCCATTACGGCATCAGCCAACCAGGTGTGTTCCGGCACCCCGGTCACCTTCTCTGCCACACCGGTAAACGGGGGTGCATCGCCTTCCTATCAATGGAAAGTAAACGGGACAAATGTTCCCGGAGCGACCAACTCCAGTTATTCAATGATCCCGGTCAATGGCAATACGGTCAGTTGTATGATGACCTCCGGCGCGACATGTGCAACCGGAAATCCAGCAACTTCCAATACCATTGCCATGACGGTGAACCCCCAACTTCCTGTCAGTGTGTCAATCATTGCTTCGGCCAACCCGGTCTGCACAGGCACCCTGGTGACGTATACCGCCACGCCGGTCAATGGAGGAACAAATCCCATTTATCAATGGAAGGTCGATGGAATTGACGTGTCTCAGGCATCCGGTCCGTCCTTTTCATTTATCCCCGGAAATGGCAATGCAATCACGTGTGTGATGACTTCCAGCGCAACCTGCACTACGGGGAATCCGGCCACTTCCAATACGGTGACCATGACAGTGAACCAGGTCCTTACGCCCGGGGTGTCGATTACTGCTTCTGCGAACCCGGTTTGCAATGGAACTTCGGTCACGTTCACTGCCACCGCCATTAACGGCGGTACAGCCCCCGGCTACCAGTGGACCGTCAACGGATCCAATGTTGCCGGAGCCACAAATGCCGCCTTCTCCTATATCCCGGTTAGTAATGATGCAGTCATCTGCATCATTACAACTAATCTGCCTTGCGCAACCGGAAATACGGCGACATCCAATACCGTGAACATGAGGATCAACCAGGTGCTGCCGGTGAGCGTGTCAATATCTGCTTCCACCGGTACTGTTTGTGCCGGCACGCCGGTGACATTTACCGCCACACCCGTGAATGGCGGAACAGTTCCAGGATTTCAATGGAAAGTCAATGCAACCATTGTGACCGGGGCCACCAATGCCACATATACCTTCAGCCCGGCAAACAATGACCAGGTCACATGCCTATTGAACTCCAGTGAAATGTGCACGACCGGGAACCCTGCCACGTCCAGTGCGGTGACCATGACCGTCAATCCGTTACTGCCGGTGAGTATTTCAATTGCTGCATCAGCCAACCCTGTCTGCGCCGGAACTTTGGTCACTTATACGGCCACACAAGCCAATGGCGGAACCTCACCATTTTACCAGTGGAAAGTCAATGGTGTCAGTGTACCGTTACCATCTAACCCAACCTATTCTTTTATTCCTGCCAACGGCAATGTCGTCACATGCGTCATGACCTCCAGTGCTGCCTGCGCATCAGAAAACCCAGCCACATCCAATGCAGTGAACATGTCGGTCAACCCGGTGCTGCCGGTGAGTGTTTCAGTCGTGGCATCCGCCAACCCGGTAACACCCGGCACGCCGGTAACATTCACTGCCACGCCAGCTAACGGCGGCAGTGCCCCTGCTTACCTGTGGAAGGTGAACGGAATAAATGTAACAGGAGCTACTGCTGCAGCCTATACCTATACTCCAGCCGACGGCGATATGATTGCATGTGTGCTGACCTCCAATGCACCTTGTGTGGTCAATAATCCCGCCACTTCCAATACGGTCACCATGTCGGTCGGCAACATTCCGTCAACGGTCGTGCTCCAGAACATGGAGATTACCGGCAGCCAGTGTTTCAATGCGATCCAGACCATCACCGTGGCCGGTAGCGGGACCAATTTCACTGTAAAGAACGGGGGAAGTGCCACTATGATCGCAGGCCTGAGGATCAATTACCTGCCGGGTACAAAAGTGTTTTACGGCGGCTCCTTGCGTGGATATATCACCACCAACGGCCAATACTGCGGCAGCCAGGTTCCTTCAATCCCAACTGTCATCGAGGGTGTGGAGAACAATACAATCGGCTCGTTCAGTTCGTTTTACAGAGTTTATCCTAATCCTACCGATGGAATTTTTACCCTGGAACTGAAAGGTTCGAAAGAAAATGAGAAGTTCCGGGTTGAAATCTACAGTTTGACCGGAGAAATGGTATTCTCGGCGAATCTTTCAGGTGGCGGGAAACATGACCTTTCTTTATCCGGCAAACCTGTTGGCATCTATTTACTAAAGGTTATTTCAGAAACAAATACCGGGACTGCCAGGATAATCAAGCAATAGATCAACACTTAACGTCTATGACGGGAGACTGTCAAGTACGGTTCTGTGAGTGGCTGGGGGTGAAACTCCCCCGGTCTACTCGGTTCAAATTTTAATAAATAGTGTTTTTTGCATTAACGATTATAGCCTAATTAGATCCAATATCACCATGACAAATTGTATTGGCTAAACTTACCGAAGTCTGGTAAATATTTATGTAACCATCGTATACCAACCAATTATCATAGGTGATATCAAGCCCGCTATCAAGTTTCCTGATGTTGGTAAAACTTTTACCATTGGTTCCGTCAACATTGCCCAATGACTTTGTAACTGGTCCGCCGCCTATAGTTTGTATTGAACCCAGGTTAATTGTAGCGGGATATGTTTCGCCGGTTATAGTGCCTAAAAGCGTGATGGTCAACAATGTATTTCCATTTACCCTTTTTTCAAATAGTGACGTTCCGAATACACCGAATGCTCCTATTGTATCCAATGTATAGGTTTTATTAGTAGTAGTTATCAAATTACCTCCAATATCGGCCTGGGCTAAAATTACATCGGGTTCGCTTATACTTTTTAGTACCTGGATAAATCCATCGTAAACAATCAACTGGTCGTAAGTCTTTGCAGTTGTAACTGTTGAACTGCTACCGGCGGCGTTAACCGGATTAAGCGCAATAACAACTGCACCTCCTTCAACTGCGGAATTCATGCGCAGTTCTGCCGGATGGGTTCCCGAAGGGGCGCCGGTCAGCGCCATATCTATATTAAATTTAATTTACATTTTATTAATAAACATAGATTTTCACGGTAAATTACCGGGCGTATATTACGAATAAGTCGCTCCTTCAAAAATAATATTTTTATTTCCGAGCAATTTGTATTTCTGCTGATTAAATTTTTGCATCACTTCAAGAATAAGCGGTAGCTCTCTTTTCTTCTTTAATTGCACCGTAATTGTTTTCTTTTCGATTTCTATATCAGCGCCGTTAAGAACAAATTTATCATACAGGGTTTGTGCTGAGAGATGCGAGTACCGGCCCAGTTCCATCGCAAACAACCGGTAAAGATTATGGGCAAGGATACTCATGGTGAGATCAAAATCAACTTTAATGACCATGGATGAAGATACCAGGTTGAGATGAAAAAAATCAATGTGTTCGGATATTTCTTTTTCGACCAACCATCGGCGAGCATATTTTCTGATTATTTGTTCAATCGATAAATCATTATCGTTGGTAATAATAATCGCGGGTTTTATTTTTCCATTACCCGTTATGGTAATTTGTCGTATCTCTTTATCGTAGCCATTGAGAAAAACAATCTCATCATAAACGTGCAACGTCCTGTGTTTATTCCCGGCACATTCCACCTTTACGTCTTTCCATCCTTTGGCAGGGAGTTTGGCAATCCGATCAAGGATCATTTTGCCTCTTCGGCGGATGGTGATAAATTTGATCTTATCCTTATCCAGCTTCTTTAAGTTTTCGTAATTGGTGAACTTACTGTCGAAAACAAGATACCTGAGTTTGTTGTCCTTCTTCGTATTTCCTTCCCGGTAAAAGTCAAGGAACTCAAGCACAACGGCGCTTTCGTCTTTTTGTAATACTTTTGCGCTTCCATAATCGATGAGCCCGCTGTCAGGATCATGGGCAAGCACAGCCAGCATACTGCCCAGTGCCTTGCCACGTTTGCCCGACCAGTTGTTTTCCAGATGACTGTCGTCGCCCCAGTAGGGGATTGTGGTAAAATCAAGGTTAGCCGTATCCTCCAGTAGCCCATACTTCAGCCATAACTGATGAAGCTGCTTCAAGAAGGCCTGATTCATCTCTGTGGTTACGCGATCAGAATACGAAGTGTACCAAGCCGTTTTTGGCAACACATTGAGACTGGCAAACAATCCCATCCCCCGGTCCATGCACCAGGTATCATCCGAAGAATACCGGCGGCGATTGGCCAATTTCAGGGCAAGGAAACACAATATGGACGAAGCTTTGCTTATTACCGAGGTTCCGGGATAGTTTGATTGGGCTATCACGGTATCTATCTCATAACGTTTGATAAGCGCTAAAAACATAAGGATTCCCGCATTGGAACTTTTGAAGGTTTCATTTTCAAAACTCAGGGGAGCAGTTTTTTCTGCCTGTATCTGAACCTTGTCCAATTGCTGTTTAACCAGTTTGGTGCGCCTGGGCAAACGCGAAAAACCTTCTGCTGCAATGATGTTGTAAATATTCTTTTCTGAAAGTGAATGCCCTAAGCCGTCAAGGGCGACTTTGATGTCGGGCACGGAATAATACTTCTTACGCATATCAATGATCACAGATTTGGCCCCAATGGTTTCTGCAGATGTTTTTCTTCCGGGAGTATGCTCAACAAAAAATATGCTTCCAGAAGCGCCATCTCCAATCTTCTCCCTGAATGAAGATACCAGGGAGGTAAAAGCCCGGTAGGTATAGCCATAATGATCAGCTACTTCCTGGGCCGACAGGTCTTCAACGTAATACATCCGCAGCGCTTCGTATTGTTTGTGTGCCACTGATTTTGGCTTCAAAAAAAAGGATACAAGGTTCATAATACTGTTTATTATTGCCGTGATAAAGATAATATATATTCACTAAATAACAACAGTAATGCATGGTTTATTTATTAACAAATTGACAGAAAGCTGTTTATAACTCAACTGAATAAAGTTCAACTTATACTTTGTATATCGAAACGAGATTGAAACATAATAATAAGCCGTAGATGCAAATTCAACAACGCGTTTAAATGAGAAGTAATAATCTCAATATCAGCAAACAATAAGAAATATTTTTAAAGCCTCCAAAAATGAAATACGCTCAATTAATGCGGTGAAAATCTATGAT
>JAUXWT010000105.1 GCA_030681475.1 Bacteroidales bacterium
AGAATCAGCATTATACAATATCATGTCCGAGTTTTATAAAAGTAACGAAAAAGAGGGGCGGATGATTTTAAAAGAAATATTTACAAGCGATGCCGATATGATCCCGGATTATGAAAATAAAAAACTAACAATCAGGCTACATTCATTGTCTACACCAAGGGCAAATCAAACAGTCAAGGAATTATGCTCCTTGCTAAACCAAACAGAAACCTGCTTCCCTTTAACAGATTTGAAGCTGGTTTACGAAACAGTCGCGGTTTAGATTGCGGGAGTCTTGGATGTCTGAACATGGAGATTCTGTATTGGTCAATACACTCAGTACACTGAAAATAACCACAATAGGCACATAGGGCACATAGGAAAACACAATAGCAGTTTCTACGGATGCCTATTGTGATCTATTGTGTCTAATGTGGTTAATAAAGGTCATAATACTATCAGAACGCCTGCTATAATTTTCCATAAAACAGATCGCGTTGCGAAAACGCATGTTCATGTTCCAGCAACCATTTTTTGCGCTTTAATCCGCCACGGTAGCCCACCAGTTTCCCATTCGCCCCGATGACCCGGTGACATGGAACTATGACAGAGACAGGATTGTGGGCGTTGGCGCCTCCGGCGGCCCGGAAGGCTTTTGCATTGCCTGCTCTTTCTGCCAGATCAATATACGAGACCGTTGTTCCGTAAGGGATTTTAAGCAATTCATGCCAGACTTTTAGCTGGTACCGGGAGCCCTGAAGGTCGAGATTAAGGTCAAAGGACTGTCTTGAGCCGTGAAAATACTCGCCGAGTTGGTCGATACAGGGTCGCAAACATGATGGAATATGCTGCGGCCTGACTTTGAAATTCAGGAAATCAATTGTGCGGATCCCGTTTTCTGAACCTGTCACTTCAAGATAGCCGAGGGGCGTCCTGAAGAAGGCCCTGGTCATTGTGGTCATATTATGAGGTTTTTGTTTTCCGGTTTCTCCAGGCCAGATAAAGCATAATCAGTCCGAAAGCCAGCATGCCGCATCCTGACCAGAGGTTGATGTTGATGCCCAGCGACCGGCTGTACAACGCTTCGTCGCCTCCTGTGATCAATCCGAAAATAGCCAGAAGGAATCCCAGGATGGTGAACATCAGGCCGATTGGAAATTTAATATCTATGCCCATATTTATTGAGTGATTGAGTGATTGAGTGATTGAGTGATTGTTGAAAACCTAATTTTCATTGTTTGCATTGCTTACATTGATTTTCTTACCAGAACCATATCGTTAAAATTGTCCCGATGGCAAGTACCAGAATTGCCAGTGTCGTTGACCGTTGATACCATGGGACATTGGTTTCAACATGCCTGGGGGTAAGTGAGTAGACAAGTCCTTTGAGTTCTTCGTTCGATTTTTTCTGTTTCGTGGCAAAAGTCAATCCTACCGTGACGATGGCGCTTGTCGTAAAGGCAAAAATGGCGGTCCAGAAATTCTGGGCCATCTCTACCGGGTATGTATGGAATTTACATATCCATCCCCCCTTCACAAGGGTATCTGCCCCTTCAGGGAAAGTGATGCCATGGTGGATTAGGGCAATGGTGAAGCCGGCAAGCAGTCCGGTGAATGCTGCATGTCCCGTGGTTCGTTTCCAGAACATCCCCAGGAATATCACGGCAAACAAAGGCGCGTTAATCATAGAAAAAATCGTCTGCAGGAAGTCCATGATGTTGCCAAAAAGGCTGGCAAGGTAGGCTGCGGCAATACTTACAACTACACCGAATATCGTCGCGAGTCGTCCCACTTTAAGATAATGCTTTTCGTCGGATGTTTTATCACTTGTAACTGGCCGAATGTAACTCTGGTAAATATCATAGGTCCAGACGGTATTGAAAGCCGAAACATTCCCAGCCATCCCCGACATGAAGGAGGCGAGCAGGGCAGTGATGCCCAATCCGAGTACCCCGGCCGGGAGATACTGTTTGAGCAGCATGATGATGGTATAATCCCAAATGGGTTGACCTGCTTCATTGAGCGGCAGAGCAAACCCTTTGCCAGGCGTATTCATCAGAACCAGTGCAGCAATTCCGGGTACAATGATCAGAAAAGGGATAAACATTTTTGGAAGCGCCCCGATGAGCGGAGTATTCCTTGCAGCCGTGGTTGAGTTTGCCGCCATGGCCCGTTGCACGATGAGAAAATTGGTGCACCAATAACCAAAGGAGAGAACAAAACCAAGACCGGCGAAAATTCCGTACCACTCCACTCCCATCGGGTTCGACTTCGCTTCGCCGGTGTATTTCCAGGTAGTTGTCCAGGTGTCGGATTCAAACCCTTTTGAGGTAACAATCGGGGCAAGTTGATCCTGCAGGCCCTGCCAGCCACCCATATCCTTCAGACTTAGAATTACGATCGGCAACAGGCCGATTATAATGATGAAAAACTGAAGCACCTCATTGTAAATTGCCGACGACAGACCGCCAAGGTAGGTATAAGCAAGAACAATAGCCGCCGACAGAACCAGGCTGAGGTGGAAATTCCAGCCAAGGACTTTTTCCATCAGGATTGCAAGTGCGTACATGGAGATTCCGGATGCAAGGATTGTCATTATTGCAAACAGGATGGCATTGAGTCCGCGGGTTTTTTCATCATACCTCAGTTTCAGGTATTCCGGCACTGAACGGGCCTTTGATCCATAATAAAAGGGCATCATGAACAGGGCCAGGAAGACCATGGCCGGAATGGCTCCTACCCAGTAAAAGTGCGTTGTAAGCATCCCGTATTTGGCGCCAGACCCTGTCATACCCATCACTTCAAGGGCGCCGAGGTTTGTCGAGATAAATGCCAGGCCGGCGACCCAGGCCGGCATTGACCGTCCGGCTTCAAGGAATGCATTGGCATCTTTCATGTATCGCTTCAGCGCCCATCCGATCCCCAGAACGAATGCGAAATAGACAACCATGACAGTATAGTCGATCCAGCTGAGCACAAACCCTGAGTCAATCATTTTTGTTGCTTTATTTATTAATACGCTTTGAATTCCATTGTGAAGTGTTACAACATTATATTTCCGGCAAACAAATTTAGAAGTATATTTTTATTAACGGTAACTTTGATGCCGGAAAATTCCTCAATGGAAAAGAAATATTGAAGACAAGCGCATTTATAGTTTTTTTGACCATCGTATTGGTCATTTACGGGCTGATAAACAGTTACATTTTTATACGGGGTTTGCAGTCCATTCCGGACGGTTCATCATGGAGACCATGGTATATTGCAGGTTTCTGGCTGGTTGCTTTCACTTTCGTGCTGGCGAGAATTATGGAGAGAACATACCCTTGCGCTTTCACCGGAGTAATCACTTGGATCGGATCGTTTTGGCTTGCCTTTATGCTCTATTTTATCCTTGCTGCCCTAATCATTGATTTAGTAAGGATCATTAACCATTTTTTTCACATTTTCCCGCAATCATTCTATGTTGATTACCAAAAGACCAAACTTACCGTATTTTTTATATCTGTGGCGCTGGTAACCCTTATCGTAATCGGCGGATTCATCAATGCGCGGAGCCCCAGGATCACAAAACTGAATCTTCATATTGACAAGGTCGTACCCGGTGAGAAATCACTGAACATTGTGATGGCGTCCGACATCCATCTTGGAACAATAATTGCAAGGCGAAAAGCCAACAGGCTGGTCGCCACCATCAATAGCCTTCAACCTGATATTGTGCTTTTTGCCGGTGATGTGGTTGACGAAGATCTCACCCCCGTGATCAAGAACAATCTCGGGGCAAATCTGGGGCAAATCAGGTCAAAATTTGGCGTATTCGCCATCACCGGTAATCATGAATACATCGGCGGCGTCGAACCTGCCGTGAAATACCTTCAGGATCATGGAATTACTATGTTACGTGATACAACCCTTCTCATTGATAACCGGTTTTACCTTGTCGGACGTGAAGACAGGGACCGTCCAAGGTTCTCCGGTAAAAAGCGTAAGGAATTGGAGGAACTCATTCAGCCGGTTGATCTTTCTTTTCCGGTCATCCTGATGGACCATCAACCATTCAACCTGGAACGTACGGTTAAGCAGGGAGTTGACCTTCAGCTTTCGGGCCATACCCATCATGGGCAGTTGTGGCCTTTTAACTATGTCACCGAAGCCATGTATGAAATCAGTTCCGGATACAAATATATTGGTAAGACCCATTTTTATGTGTCCACCGGTTTTGGCACCTGGGGGCCGCCGGTCAGGTTAGGCAACAGACCGGAGATCGTGCAGATACAATTAAACTTTGATTAGCGGATTCGTTTCTGATTCCAAAAATCACTGCAACGAAGGAAGACGCAAAAAAGAAACACAGCATGCAAAAATTATCGTTAAAAACCTATTCCGTTATTGCCGGCATCATTATTCTGATTATCATTGTAGTAACAGGCGTTTTGATCTATAATCAGCGTAAAGTTCCGGTTAAGCTTGTCGAACCTGCGCCCCAACCAAGAATGGCATACGGGATAAGGCTCGACAGCATGGACATTATCCATGGTACCGTTGCTAATAACCAGAGTCTTTCAGTTATTCTTTCTGACTATATAACAAATGGCATGATCGACCGGATTGCCAGGGAGACCCGGGAAATATTTGACGTCAGGAAAATTAAAGCAGGGAACAGATATGCCAGGATATTTTCTGATGATTCCTTAAAAATAACGCGATTTTTTATTTATGAAATAAACCAGATCGATTTCATTGTTTATGATTTCAGCGATTCACTGAAGGTATATGAAGGAAAGAAAAAGGTAACAAAGTTAATCAAGACTGCTGCCGGAACGATCAACAGTTCACTTTGGAACTGTTTTGTTGAAAACAAGCTGGATGTCAACCTGGCGTTGTCTTTGTCGGATGTATATGCGTGGACCATTGATTTTTATGGTTTGCAGAAGGGCGACAATTTCAAAGTGATCTATGAAGAGCTTTTTGTGGATAACAAAATGATCGGCATTGACCGTATCCTGGCCTCTAAATTCCAGCACAATGGCAAGGACTTTTTTGCTTACCATTTTGAACAACATGGAAAAGGGGAATATTTTGATGAAGCCGGACAAAGCCTGCAGCGTTCATTTTTAAAGGCGCCATTGAAATTTTCACGCATCAGTTCCCGGTTTTCGCGTTCGCGAATGCACCCGATCCTGCGCATCGCACGGCCGCACTTCGGGGTCGATTATTCTGCCCCGCGAGGTACTCCGGTGGTCGCTTTAGGTAATGGCCGGGTAAATGAACTCGGTTTCAAAGGCGGATATGGCCGTTTCATCAGCATACGACACAATTCGGTTTACACAACTACTTATGCACATCTATCGGGGTATGCTAAAGGATTAAAAACCGGCTCAAATATAAGCCAGGGTCAGGTAATTGGTTTTGTTGGCAGCAGTGGCCTTTCGACCGGCCCCCATCTAGATTTCAGGGTCTATCGTAATGGTAGTCCGACAGATCCCCTTAAACTTGAATCCCCGCCGGCTAAACCTGTCGATCCGAAGGATACAATTAAATTTAATGAGCTGGTTGGCAAAATGAATTTGGAATTGGGGAAATAGTAAAATCACCTCATCCCCTGACCCTTCTCCTCAAGGAGAAGGGAGATACTCTTCCCGGGAAAAGTGGAAATTAATGATCTGGAATGAAACTCGTTAATTTTCTATAGTGAAAGGATGATCATGTTTCCACATTTTCCAGATCAGAAAGACCGGAAATAAAAACCAGGGTGCATTGGCAATGGTAACGATGACCGGTGCAAAAGTGGCATGGAGGCCCCAATACTCTTCACTCATGATAATGAATACGTTGGTAAAGAGAATGGAAGAATAGATGATGGTCGGGATACGGATCCAGTCCTTTCCTTTGATAAAAGCATAGATCGCAAAGGCATAATAGGGGCCAAAGAATACTGAATCAAGCCAGATCGTTGCTTTCCACCAGGAAGGCCGGGCCAATAGTAATGGATCAAAGTTGATGCCCCACCAGTGTACCATATCTACAAGGAATGGCAATGGCCAGATCGGGTACTGAAAGTCATCCGGATTTTTTATTACAAGCTGCTCCAGGTCAACGATGTAAGTGATATAAAACAGGTTCAGGAAGAAAAACGCCAGATAAATGTAATCCGTTTTACGTTCTTTCAGGGGGATCGGTATTCTCATAATTTGAAGATTTGAAGATTTGAAGATTTGAAGATTGAGTCCCCTCCGAAAAGGGGGTTTATAATAAATCGAAAAAATTAATGCTGATCAATAAAAATAGTGCAATGGAAAAATTACTGCTCCAAATTCGCTGTACCCTGCGCTGTAGGGTAAGATAACCTGAG
>JAUXWT010000106.1 GCA_030681475.1 Bacteroidales bacterium
TTTATCATAAAGTCGCGATAATGCACAACAAAGATAACCCGAAACACAGTATAATCAAACGATTTTTTGGTCACGTGTCACGCGTCAGGTGTTCCATACTTTTCCGACCTTTGCATCCCCATTAAACACACCGCCATATGACCCGACAGGAAAAAGCGATCGGCTATTTTGACCAGGGGTTCAATTGTTCACAGTCTGTATTAACAGCATTCAGCAAAGAATTGAACATGCCCGAAGATGACCTTCTGAAGATCTCCTGCGCCTTTGGTGGGGGAATGGGACGCAGGCAGCTTACCTGCGGGGCGGTTTCTGGCGCTTTAATGGCGCTTGGGTTGCACTATGGCCGTGGCAGCGGGGATGATATCTCCAAAAAGACCTTTACCTATGAAAAAGCCGACGAGTTTATGACAGCTTTTGAACTGCGGAATGGGTCTGTGAATTGCAGGGACCTCCTGCAGGGACTGAACATGAACGATCCTGAAGATATGAAGAAGATAGAATCGCTCGGGTTGTTTAAAACCAGTTGTTACAAATATGCAAAGGATGCTGTTGAAATAGTTGAACAGATGATCACCACAATAAAACCTGTTATCTGACCAGTTCCACTTTTCCAGTTATCGTCAAAACTTCGCCTGACGGACCACTTGCGGTACTCCTGTAATTCACCTTCCAGATATACGAGTCTGTTGGACAGTATGTTCCCTGTTTCATGCCGTCCCATCCCTGCAGCAAATTGGTTGACTCATAAATTATGGCCCCCCAACGGTTGAACACTTGCATACTAAATTCGGCAATGTCATCCGGATTTGCAAAAATCCGGAAAACATCGTTAAGGCCGTCGCCATTTGGTGAAAAGGCATTGGGAACATAGATATTCCCGGAACACTTTTTTACCAGCACCGAATCTGAGGCGGTGCATCCAAGGGTATCGTTGACAATGACCCAGTAAATACCCTCATCGAGGATGTTCATATAGCGTCCGTTGCTTCCATCCTGCCAGGTGTAGCTGCTGAAGTTTGCCCCGGCATCCAAAGGGGTGGATATCCCTGTACACAAAAATGGTTGATTGGAAAGTATTACCTCCGGAATTGGCGCCGCTGATAAGACAACGGGCAGTGAAGAGACGGTTTGTTGCGCGACGCAGGGAAGCGAAGAACTAAGTCGGCAAATGACCTGATCGCCCGGCAATATGGTGTTTGTAATAAAAACCGGTGAAATCCCTTGCTGAGCCTGGACACCATTAACCAGCCATTCATGAACCGAAAATGATCCTCCGTTCACAGAAGTTGCTGTGAATGTCACCGATGTTCCGGGACAGATCTTGTCATGATTTGCTGTAACAGTCACGGAAGAAACAAGGGATGATGTGATCGTTATCGCAATGGTATCAGAGGATGCCGGGTTGTTGGTGGCACAGGACGAATTTGACGTGACCACACAAAAGATCTTATCCCCGTTCGCAGGTGTATTCGACCAGGAAGATGTATTTCCCCCTGCTGGATTGCTGTTGAAATACCATTGAAACGAGGGAGACGAACCCCCGTTTACAGGTGTTGCCGTGTAGGTGACCACTGTTCCCTGGCACACTGATATTCCCGGACTCGCGGCAAGGCTGACGCTCAGCGGAATGGCTGAACTTATCGCCATGATGATGCTGTTGGAGGTGGCCGGATTCCCGGAAACACAAGATGCATTCGAAGTGAGTAGGCAGGTAACATTGTCCCCGTTGACCGGCACAAAAGCATATGTCGGGAAGTTTGTACCAACATTGGCTCCGTTGACCTTCCACTGATAACCGGGAGATGTTCCCGGATTGGCAGGTGTTGCCGTAAATGTAACCATCGTTCCTATGCATACGGGATTTTGACTTGCAGCAATGGTGATGGTGACCGGGATGGCCGAACCTACCGACATGGTAATGCTGTTGGAGATAGCCGGGCTCCCAGAAGCACAGGAAGCATTCGAGGTGAGCACGCAGGTTACAATGTCACCATTGGCAGGCGTATAGGTATAGTCGGGACTGTTTGTTCCTGCATTTGCACCGTTTACCTTCCATTGATAACCGGGAGATGGCCCCGGGTTGGCTGGAGTGGCGGTGAATGTTACCGGAGTCCCCGTACAAACAGGGTTTTCACTGGCCGCGATGATGATTCCAACCGGGATGGATGAACTCACCGACATAATGATGCTGTTGGAGGTGGCCGGACTACCGGAAGCACAGGATGCATTCGAGGTGAGCACGCAGATGATATCGTCACTGTTTACCGGTATATACGCATACGATGGAAGACTGGTTCCCACATTTGCGCCGTTTACTTTCCATTGATAACCGGGAGATGTTCCCGGATTGACGGGTGTGGCGTCAAATGTAACCATGGTTCCGATGCATACAGGATTTTCGCTTGCAACGATGGTTATGGTGACCGGAATGGCCGAGCTGACCGACATGACAATGTTGTTGGAGGTGGCAGGACTTCCTGAAGCACACAACACGTTCGATGTCAGGATACATGCCACATCGTCGCCATCTACCGGAACATAAGTATAAATGGGACTGTTGGTCCCCGCATTAACACCATTTACGGTCCACTGATATCCGGGAGAAGCGCCGGGGTTGATTGGTGTCGCGGTAAACGTTACCAGTGTTCCTGTACATACCGGGTTCTCACTCACAGCAATCGTGATACTGACGATATTGGCTGGAGTCACCGTCATGGTAATATTGTTTGAGGTGGCAGGACTCCCAGCAGCACAGGCAGCGTTTGAGGTAAGGATACAGGCAACATCGTCTCCATTTACAGGGACAAATGTATAGACAGGATTGTTGGGCCCCATGTTTATACCATTTACAGTCCACTGATATCCGGGAGCTAACCCGGGGTTGACGGGTGTAGCTGTAAACGTAACTGCCGTGCCTTCGCAAACCGGGTTGATGCTTGCAGTGATGACGACACTCACGGGAACATTGGGCAACACCGTGACGGTGACCTCCGTACAAGTTGAGACACCGCATGCATCCTCCCAACGTGCATAATAAGTCGTTGTAACAGCGGGAGACGGTATCGTAATGCTGTTGGTCACCCCGACCCCGGGACCTATCAGCGTGCCTCCACAACTTTCTGAATACCAGTTTAACGTGTTTCCGGAACCGCCGGTGGCCGACAGTGTTATATCTCCCGGGTCATCGGCACAGAAGTTATCCCGGTCGCTGGCTGCGGAAACCGGTGCGACAGGTGCAGGATAAAGGACCTGCACCGCGCCGAAGTTCATCTCATTGTAGGCCCGACCTCGGGCTAAATTATAATCATTGCCAAGTGCATCTGCTATATACCGGAAAGTATAAATCCGGTAAAAGAGACCGCCGGCACACGGAACCGTGGTGAGATCATCATAGGTCAGGGTTTGTGACGAAGGTATGATGGCTATGACACTTGCTCCGCCGATATTTTCTCCCACGGCATAGGTGTGTCCATCAAGTGGTGTTCCGAAGGTATTGACATTGTTTCGAAGAATGAGGTAACCCTGGGTTCCGTCACCGGGAAAGGGATCAACGGCGGCATTCCAGTTTAACGTTACCTGGGTATTGGCTCCGTTTACAGTGCCTGTTAACACGGGACTGACCCAGCGGGGCTGTCGCACCAGCCGCCAATAATCGCTGTTTCCACTGGAGGTTGAAGTGCAGTTCGGAAGTCCGAACGAAAGATCGGTGGCGCTTTTTGCTGTCCAGGTGGTTCCGTCCTGCGGAATCAGATGCCCGTATTCATCAACTTTTTTTCCCGGGCAAACGAAAACGGCCTCGTTATTGACCAGGCTGGCTTTATGATTGAGTTTGGGGAGGGGCAAGGGCGTCCAGCTTGATCCGAAATTTAACTGATGTCCCAGTGCATGGACAAAGACACCAGGCCCGGTCAGCAGTTGGATCAGATCACCCCCGGCAGCGACATTCAGTGTGGCTCCGGCGAAAGAAGGCGCCGTTCCAAAGGATCCTCCGTTGAACCAGGCGACATCGTTCGCAGAAACCTCGATATAACCGGTTGCCTTGTTGCTCGCTGTAGGGTGAGTCACTCCGTTCGTTCCTACCATCCTGTGCCAGATCATGATGATGGTGCCGGCCCGCATGTTATTCCAAAAAGAAATATTGTTAAAAGTGATCGCCGGCTGGAAGGCGCCCTGCGCGGCGTTGTTGTCCTGCATCTTCCAGTTCCGCATATCAATATTATCGGCAACTACCAGCAACTCAGTCCATTCGTCCCTGGGATCGTTGGCATTGAAATAACTGCTGACAACCACCGAAGAGTCAGTGGCCACCGTACCGGAAGGCATGTCTCCGGAAGGCCCATGAAGATATCCTGATTCCTGTCCCTGTGAAAAAGCGAGAGAAAATACTGAACAACAAAGTAATGTGAAAAACATATTTAAACGCCTGCCCATTTTTCCTTGATCTGATACAATGAAGATTTTTGATTTGCCCTGTGACAAAGGTAACCATTCTTATCTGAAATATTCAACCTCCCCTCATGTTTCATTTTGTGCCGATTAAATTTGGTTTTTCAAATTTTTCTTATCTTTACTTTCAGTTATAAAAACCAACAACCATGAAAAAGATCTCTTTAATTCTGATTTTCCTTCTGTCCTGTTCCGTTTTCGCACAGAGACCCTTACCTCCGCGGAAACCCGGAACACCCAAAGCTCCAAGAGAAAAGGCTCCGGTGGCCACAAATACACAAAAAGCAGGAACGAATGATATTCTGGCGCTGGTTCGCGTAATGAAATCGTGGGGTTATATTAACGAGCAAGGTGAGTATGCAATCACCCCGCAGTTTGAGAATGCAAAACCCTTTTCCCGGGGAATTGCCCGGGTCAAAAGCATGAGGGCGTGGGGTTACATTGACAAAAGCGGGACATTCATCATCAACCCGCAATTTGAGAGGGCCGAGGACTTCCGCGACGGGCTGGCCAGGGTCGTAAAATTTAAAAAGTGGGGATATATTGAAGAAAGCGGGACATTCGCGATCAATCCACAGTTTGATGATGCCGAGGATTTTGACAAAGGTTTTGCAAGAGTAAGGAAAGGTGTCAGATGGGGGCTCATTGATAAAAAAGGAAGTTATGTGGTAAACCCGCAATTTGCAAACCTGGAAAAGTTTTCAGATGGCCTCGCCCGTGCGCGTATCGGCAAGGAATGGGGTTATGTGGATAAAACAGGCAAATGGGAGATCAATCCCCAATTTAACGATGCTGAAGATTTCAGGGACGGCCTGGCCCGGGTGAAAAAAGGAACCCAGTGGGGTTATATTGATAAATCGGGCACCTATGTGATAAACCCGCAATTCGAAGGCGCCGGCGATTTTTACGATGGCCTTGCAAGGGCAAAAAAAATGCGCCAGTGGGGTTTCATTGATAAAAAGGGAACGTGGGTTGTAAATCCGCAATTCGATGATGCCGGTGATTTCTCCGAAGGGCTGGCCAGGGTGAAGAAAGGCAGGGAGTCGGGATATGTTGAAACTTCGGGAACCTATACGATCAATCCGCAATTTTCCGATGCAGAAGATTTTTCAGACGATATGGCCAAAGTGAGAAAGGGTACCCAGTGGGGGTTCATAAACAAAAAAGGACTCTACTTGATCAATCCTCAATTCGATCATGCAAATGGTTTCAAATACGGGTTCTCCGCGGTAAAAAAGGCAACAAAGTGGGGTTTTATAAACGAATCAGGCATCCTTGTCATCAATTGCATGTTTTATGATGTGGGGGATTTTTCGAAGTAACCGGAAAATTGATAAGAAGAGGCGTGGAAATTATACTGCTTTAACGAGATGGTAGTTTTTCTTCCCCTTTTGCACAAGGATGTATTTGTCATTTAAAAGGATGCCCTGATCCACCGTGAATGATTCGTCAACTTTGATTTTATTGACCTGAACACCTCCTTCTTTCAACATCCTGCGGGCCTCGCCTTTAGAGGAAAAAATGTGTGTCATGTCAGCCAGGAAATCAACGATGTTAATGGTTTTCGCAATCTCGTGTCTCTCTGTCCGGCTCTGCGGTACTCCCTCGAAAACAGACAGCAATGTTTCTTCAGACAGCCTCATCAAGGTATCAGCGGTACCTTTGCCAAAAAGTATTTCTGAAGCTTCCACAGCGGCGTTTAATTCTTCCCTAGAATGAACCCGGATGGTGATCTCTTCTGCCAGCCCTTTTTGCAAAATCCTCAGATGGGGAGCCTCATCATGCTGTTTCTGAATGGTTTCGATCTCCTCTTTTGACAGGAGTGTAAATTTTTTAATATAATCAGAGGCATCGGAATCACTTGAATTAAGCCAGAACTGGTAAAATTTATACGGGGATGTTTTTTTCGGGTCGAGCCATACGTTGCCGGATTCGGTTTTCCCGAATTTGCCGCCATCGGCTTTGGTGATCAGCGGACAGGTGAGGGCATAGGCTTCGCCGCCTAATTTCCGGCGGATTAATTCGGTACCGGTCAGGATATTACCCCATTGATCAGAACCTCCCATCTGAAGTTTCACTTGTTTGTGTTCGAATAACCAGCAAAAATCAAAACCCTGCACCAGTTGGTAAGTAAACTCTGTGAAAGAGATCCCTGAGCCCGACTCCATTCGGCTCTTTACCGAATCTTTCGCGATCATGTAATTTACGGTGATATGTTTGCCAACCTCCCGAAGGAAATTGAGAAAGGAGAATTCCTTCATCCAGTCAAAATTGTTCACCATCTCGGCGGCGTTGCTGCCACAATTGAAGTCGAGGAACCTTTCAAGCTGTTTCTGAATGCAATGCTGATTGTGGCGTAAAACGGTTTCATCAAGGAGGTTACGCTCCTCTGATTTCCCGGAAGGGTCGCCGATCATACCTGTAGCGCCGCCAACAAGGGCAATAGGCTTATGCCCGGCGCGTTGCAGGTGCACCAGCATCATAATGGAGGCAAGGTTTCCGATATGCAGAGAGTCGCTGGTCGGATCATATCCTATGTATGCCGAAGTTATCCCCTTCAGCAACTGCTCCTCAGTTCCCGGCGTCATGTCGTGGATCATTCCCCGCCATCGTAATTCTTCGATAAAGTTCATTATGACTTTTTTATTGCAAAAGTAGGAAAATCCAAACTAACGGCTTTTGAACGCCATGATAAAGTAAACGATCAACGGAAGAAAGATCCCGCCAAGAACAATGGGGAGAAACCATAATCCCAGCCCCGAATCCTCTTTTGCGGCAACCCGGACGCTTATAGAACTGATGTAGAAAAAAAGCCAGATAATAGCCGCTTTCAGGTACCGGACCAGCCTGATGGCCATGGTATATTGCCTCCTGGCATTTGCCGGGTTGATCTTAACCGGGTAATTAAACTGATTCGGGATCAGCATGAACAAACCAAGCAACACATAAACAAAGATGGCGACCCCCGGGAGCATCCAGATGGAAGATTTTGACGAATAATCATCAGGTTGTCCGGCACTGTTGAAGTGGGACGGAATTGTTTCCGGGAGCCGCTGGAAATGATAGATCACAAATCCAAAAAGCACCATTAATCCCAGAAGGGCTGCCCCTTCAAGCAACCAATCAAGGGGAGCCATTTCAGGTTTAATGACCGGACGGTTTGCCGTGCTGGTCCGGAACGGCTTAAAAAAACCGTAATGACTTTTTCTGAAGATCATGATTTTTCGTTCAGGTCCTCGTCTTTCCGCGTTGGATTTGACCTTTTTTTAGGTATCCGCTTTGCCTCATTCAACGCTTTTTCAATGACCCATTCCAACTGGCCGTTCACGGAACGGAATTCATCTGCTGCCCATTTCTCAAGCGCGTCATAGATATCCGGACCGATCCGGAGCATAAATACCTTTTTATTTGTCATAGAAACTATTGATGCAATGTTCCTGTATTCACCACCGGGGTTGTATCCTTGTCGGCACAGAGCACCACCATCAGGTTGCTGACCATGGCCGCTTTCTTGTCTTCGTCAAGTTCAATGATCTTTTTCTTGCTCAGGTGATCAAGCGCCAGCTCTACCATGCTCACAGCGCCTTCAACGATCTTGGTCCTTGCAGCAACCACGGCGGTGGCCTGTTGACGACGTAACATGGCTCCGGCAATTTCAGAAGCATAAGCAAGATAGCTTATCCTGGCCTCCAGCACTTCAATTCCGGCCATCGCCAACCGCTCTGAAAGTTCGGTCTCAAGGGCCTGGTGAACCTCTTCGCCACCGGCACGCAACGTGATCTCTGTTTGCTCATCATCGAAATTGTCATAGGCATAATGGCCGGCAAGTTTACGGGTGGCCGACTCGCTCTGAATGTCAACAAAATGGGCATAATCATCTACTTCAAAAGCGGCCTTGAAGGTGTTCTGCACCCTCCATACAAGCACGCAACCGATCATGATGGGGTTTCCGAGTTTATCGTTGACCTTGATCGGTTCCCGGTTCAGGTTGCGCGCACGCAGAGAAATCTTCTTCTTAATGTAAAATGGGTTCACCCAAAAGAACCCGTTTGTCTTGATGGTCCCCTTGTATTCACCAAACAGGATGAGTACCGATGATTCGTTGGGATTGACCACCAGCAGCCCGATGGCGGTGAGAACGACACCGATAAAGCACAGCATCGAAAAAACAATCGCCACAACATTGGGATTATAAAATGCAAGCCCGCAAATCCCAAGTCCCAGAAATACGATTAAAACCAGGATACCCAGGTATCCCGATGATGCTGAACGAACTTTTTCATTTTCCATGGTTAATAGATTTTATGATATCAATTTGATATTATATTGAATTTGCAATAATACTATTTTTTTTGTGCGAAGTCAAGTTTTTTTGAAAAAATATTTCCTCTGATATACAGGTCAACCGGTTTTGGTACCGGGTATTTATGAATATCCTTCAGCGGGATCAGAAAAAAAGGCAACTCTATGATTCTATCTGAATGAAACCGGTAAAATCTGATGTGCAGTTTCTGGTGGGTGAGCAAATGGATGTATTGATCGGAGACTTCCAGGAATTCCGGTCGATTGGATTTTAACAGGACATTAAACTCGTTTTCAGGTAAATGATGTTCCCTTTGAGCCATATTATGTTCTATTGACGGGAAGTCATACAGGTTCTTCCAGATATCGTTCCCTGTCCGTTTATTCAGGTATATAAAATCTTTCCCGCGAAAAGTCATGGTAATTACCAGGTAGTGTATGAACCGGTTCCGGATCGTGGCTTTTTCATTTCGTGCCGGAATTTGATCGACGGTGTTGTTTTTGAAGGCGACACAACTCTTCCGGAAGATGCAATGCGCACAATCCGGGTTTTTCGGCATACAGACCATGGCTCCGAACTCCATCATGGCCTGGTTAAAATCTCCCGGATTCTTGTGATCGATATGGTCACTGACGAAGGCATGGATTCTTTTCTGCACTTCAGACTTGTCGATAGATTCAACAATACCTGAATACCTTGAAATGAACCGCAAAACGTTCCCATCCATTACAGGATAAGGCAGCCCAAAACAGACAGAAGCTATAGCTGCCGCGGTATAATTGCCTACTCCTTTGAGTTTTCTGATGTCGGCATAAGCCTCCGGAAATTTCCCGGCATACTCTTTTACGATCAACTGTGCCGTTGCATGCAAATTCCTGGCACGTGAATAATAACCAAGTCCCTGCCAGAGTTTTAACACCTCCTGTTCCTCTGCTACAGCAAGGTGTACAAGCGTTGGATAGGCAGAAACAAATTTCTCATAATAGGGAGTACCCTGTTCTATGCGCGTTTGCTGCATGATGACCTCCGAAAGCCAGATCAGATAAGGGTCTTTCGTGTGTCGCCATGGAAGATCCCGTTTGTTTTTGTGGTACCGGGAAAGGAGATGGCGTGAGAAGTTCATGGAGGAGGAGTGTAGTGCAAAGTTAAACCTAATTCAAATAGCGAAATAGCGAAATAGCGAAATAGCGAAATAGCGAAATGGTGAAATGGGAACTTTTGAATTTATTTGGTATTTTTTGATTGTGTTTCAAAAAAAGTCTATCTTTGCAATCCGTTTTTTAGTCTTTAAAGACATTCATTAACAACAATATATACCAATTAACACCCATTAAACATGACAAAAGCAGAAATTGTAGCAGAAATTGCTAATAAGACTGGTATTGAGAAAGTCGCCGTTCAGGCCACCGTTGAAGCTTTCATGGATGCCATCAAAGGTTCCATGACATCAGGTCAAAACGTTTACCTCAGAGGTTTCGGAAGTTTTATTATCAAAAAAAGGGCTGAAAAGACAGGGAGAAACATTTCAAAGAATACCACGCTTATCATTCCCGCCCACAACATTCCTTCTTTCAAGCCGGCAAAGACCTTTGTAAATAAAGTGAAATCACAAGTAAAAGTGAAGAAATAACTTCTAAGCTGATTTATTATGCCAAGTGGTAAGAAAAGAAAGAGACATAAGATGGCAACGCACAAGCGGAAAAAACGCTTGCGTAAAAACAGACATAAGAAGAAATAGCCTTCCTGCTGCTGCAATTCCTTAAGTCATCCACGGTTACTGGCCTATTGCCAGTACCATTTTTGTAATACATGGAACGCTGTGAATAAGGAATTAATCATCAATTCGACCTCCTCGGAAGTTGAAATCGCCTTACTAGAAGATAAACTTCTCGTAGAGTTAAATAAAGAGAAATCCAACAACGAATATTCGGTTGGCGACATCTACTTTGGCAGGATCAAAAAGATCATGCCGGGGTTGAACGCTGCCTTCGTAGATGTTGGATATGAGAAAGATGCATTTTTGCATTACCTTGATCTCGGTCCGCAAATCCAATCGCTGCTGAAGTACATCCGGAAAGGACAGTCTGCCAACGGCGGCGGTCTTACCATTGGTGATCTGGAACTGGAACCCGATATTCAGAAAACCGGAAAGATCACCCAGGTGCTCAAACCCAATTTGGATATTGTGGTGCAGATCGCCAAGGAGCCTATTTCAACGAAAGGACCTCGTGTTACCTCTGAAATCGCCTTCGCCGGACGATACCTGGTGCTGATCCCTTTTTCAGATAAAATTTCCGTCTCGCAAAAGATCAAAAGCGCCGAAGAACGTAACCGGTTGAAGCGGCTCATTACCAGCATCAAACCAAAAAACTGCGGGATCATCATCCGCACGGTGGCTGAGAACAAACTGGTTGCCGACCTCGATTCCGACCTTCGCAGTCTCTACAAGCGCTGGGAGATCATCACTCAAAAGCTTGCAACCGTTAAACCGCCTCAGAAGATCATCGGTGAAATTGATCGCACATCCGCGATTCTGCGCGACGCGCTCAATGAATCGTTTAACAATATCGTCGTTAACGACTCTTTGCTCTATGATGAGATCCGTACCTATATCCAGCGTATTGCTCCAGATAAGGTAAACATTGTCAAACTTCACTCCGGAAAGGTTTCTATTTTCGACCAGTATGGCATCGACAAACAGATAAAAAACTCTTTTGGCAAGATAGTTACCATCAGAAGTGGCACCTACCTTGTCATTGAGCATACCGAAGCGCTTCATGTGATCGATATCAACAGCGGTCACCGGGTGAACCAGGATCAGAACCAGGAGACGAATGCCATGGAGGTAAACCTGGAGGCGGCAACAGAGGTGGCCAGGCAGTTGCGCCTCCGCGACATGGGCGGAATTGTAGTTGTCGATTTTATTGATATGACCCAGGGGGTAAATCGCCGGAAACTCTATGAGAAACTTCGCGATGAGATGAAACGCGACCGGGCTAAACACTCCATCCTGCCGCCAAGTAAATTCGGACTTGTCCAGATCACCCGGCAGCGGGTCCGCCCCGAAATGAATGTCCAGATTCTCGAAAAATGCCCTGCCTGTGATGGAACCGGGAAAATAAGACCGACAATCCTGCTCACCGATGATATTGAAAATAACCTGGTTTACCTGATCAGAGAACAAAATGAAAAAGGTCTTACCCTGATCGTCCACCCCTATGTCCATGCCTTCCTGACCCAGGGATGGTTTGACTTCAAATGGAAATGGTGGCGCAAATTCGGACAGCGGGTGACCATCAAACCCCAAAATTCATCACACTTTCTTGAATACCATTTTATTAACAGAAATGGGGATGAAATAAAAATGTAGGAATGCAAACAATGTATGCAATGTATGCAATGCAAGCAATGCAAACAATGCAGACAGTGCAGGATACAATTCGTAAATCATAAATCGTAATTCGTAAATGGATATTGTTGTCAGTGGGATCAGGCCGACGGGGAATCTTCACCTTGGAAATTATTTCGGGGCGCTGAAGAGTTTTGTAAAAATGCAGGAGGAGAATCAGTGTTATTTCTTTATCGCTGATTATCATTCGCTTACAACACATCCGACCCCTGCCGACCTTCACGGAAATGTTAAAACCGTGCTGGTCGAATTCCTTGCCTGCGGCCTCGACCCGGAGAAAGCAACCCTATATATTCAGAGCGACCTTCCTGAAACAGCCGAATTGTACCTGTTGCTGAACATGAATGCCTACGTTGGTGAATTGGAGCGCTGCACCTCCTTCAAGGAAAA
Source organism: Bacteroidales bacterium (assembly GCA_030681475.1). Lineage (GTDB taxonomy): Bacteria > Bacteroidota > Bacteroidia > Bacteroidales > FEN-979 > CAIVAT01. Next base: position 12,549 of record JAUXWT010000106.1, read on the forward strand.
GATCCGCACCCAGCCGCAAAATGTGAATGCCGGACTGCTCACCTACCCCACCCTGATGGCTGCTGATATCATCATTCACCGTGCGTCCAAGGTTCCGGTGGGGAAAGACCAGGAACAGCACCTTGAGATGACCCGCACCTTTGCAAACAGGTTCAACCGCTTATATTCTATTGACTATTTCCCTGAACCGGTGGCCTACAATTTCGGCGAGAACCTGATCAAGATCCCCGGACTGGATGGCAGTCTGAAAATGTCGAAATCGGAAAATGACAACAGCTCCATCTTCCTGGCCGACAGCCCGGAGATGATCCGTAAAAAGGTGATGAAAGCCGTGACCGATTCGGGCCCGATTGATCCGGAACAACCTCGTTCGCAGGGGGTTATCAACCTGTTCGACCTGCTGAACTATTTTTCCACACCCGATACGGTAAGCCACTTCGAGGAGGCTTACAAGGCCGGAACCATCCGCTACGGCGACATGAAAAAACAACTGGCCGAAGACATCATCCTTTTCACAACCCCTTTCCGGGAGAAGATGCTCGCCCTGGCCGCCGACGACGCCTACCTGAAAAAGGTGGCCTCCATGGGCGCTGAAAAAGCCCGGGCCTCCGCGGCAAAGACCGTGCGCGAAGTGCGCGAAATCATCGGATTCAGGCATTTTTAATGATCGAAACCGCACCCATCCAGGAAAAGGCCGTTCTGATCGGACTGGCAACCCGTAACCAGGATATGGAACGGACCACGGAGTATCTCGAGGAGCTTGCCTTTCTCGTAGATACGGCCGGCGGAATTCCCGTGAAACGATTTGTGCAGAAACTCGACCATGCCGATTCGCGAACCTATGTCGGCAGCGGAAAACTGCAGGAGATCCTGGCCTGGATCAACGAAAACCCGGTGGATATGGCCGTTTTCGATGACGAACTTTCGGCGCACCAGATCCGTAACATCGAACGGGAACTGAAGATCCGTATTCTCGACCGCAACAACCTCATCCTCGACATCTTTGCCCGCCGTGCCGCCACCTCTTACGCACGAACGCAGGTGGAACTTGCCCAGAACGAATACCTCCTGCCCCGCCTTACCCGCATGTGGACCCACCTTGAAAAACAACGCGGGGGCATCGGGCTGCGCGGCCCCGGGGAGCAGGAGATCGAAACCGACCGAAGGATCCTGCGATACCGCATCAGCCTGCTGAAAGAAAAACTCAAAGAGATTGACAAACAGATGTCAACCCAGCGGAAAAGCCGCCGCGACATGGTGCGCGTGGCGCTGGTGGGGTACACCAACGTGGGCAAGTCAACCATCATGAACGTGCTCAGTAAATCGGAAATTTTTGCCGAAAACAAACTCTTTGCCACCCTCGACACCACCGTGCGCAAAGTGGTGATCGAAACCCAGCCGTTCCTCCTCTCCGACACCGTGGGGTTCATCCGCAAACTCCCCCATTCCCTGGTGGAATCATTTAAATCAACCCTCGACGAGGTGCGCGAAGCCGATATCCTGCTCCATGTGGCCGACATCAGCCACCGCGATTTTGAGGAACAGATCAACGTGGTGCGGCAAACCCTCACCGACATCAAGGCCTCCGACAAACCCACCCTCATGGTATTCAACAAGATGGATGCCTATCAATACACCGAGAAAGAGCCCGACGACCTCACCCCGGCCACCCGCGAAAACCTCACCCTCGAAGAGCTGGAAAAGACCTGGATGGCGCAGGAGAACCTGCCATCCATTTTCATTTCAGCCACCTCGAAGCAAAACATTGACAAATTGCGGGAAACGCTTTACAGGGAGGTTCGCAAGATTGTGATGGTAAGGTATCCGGAGAACCAGGGATAAACGATTTACGAATGACCAAGATTTACGAATGACGAATGAAATGACGATTTTGGAATGTTGATTTACGAATAAGGTGCGCCGGCCTAACCCAATAATCCAAGCTAACCCTTAATTCCAAATTCGTCATTCGTAAATCTTGTTCATTCATCATTCCCTCCTACTAGCGTCTCATTTTATTATTAAAATCTTCCCGTTCTGCAAGCAATTGTTTTGTACAACTCCATAAAAATAGATTCCCGGCGTCAGATTTCTGGTGTCCAAAATTATTTCCGTGTGCCCGGGTAACAGGACTTCTTCTGCCACCGGTTTACCAAAGAGATCATAAAGGGTGATCTTTGTATTTCTTTCTGGGAAACCCCCACCGAGCCGGAAGGTAAGGCGGTTGGCGGCGGGGTTTGGAAATACCGTTATTTCAGGAACGAGATCTTTATGAACCTCGCCGGTCAGGGTACTGTCAAGACTGTGATAATAGGTAGTAAATGTTGCGCCGTAGTCGTTGCTGTAGTAAATCCATAAATCAGCGTGATACGAATAGCAGTAGGAGTATCTCATCATATAAAATGAACCAGGCACTCTCCCGGCGGTAAACGAAGTAGTTTCAAAATCAAGAAATGGTTCAGAGATATGTTTTAATTCAAGTGTTTGACCATAATCCGTTGAATGAAAAATATGGTAACAATCGCTGGGATCCTGACCGATTATGTATATTTCTCCGGGCACGGTTCCTCTCGTGAATGTGTAATTGCGTTTAAAGGAAATGAGACAGGTATCCTGGTATATAATGGAAAAGTTTTGTCCGTAGTTGCTGCTGTAAGCAATCCCGAGTGTATCCATATTGAACCCCCAGTAATAGGGCCATACGAGGGCATACAATTCACCTGATTGAGTTCCAACGTCCATAATATTCAACAGGTTTGAATTTAAATTAACGATTTGAAATGTATTACCGTAATCTGTAAAACGAGTTATTCCCGGGTAGGTCAAATTGGGTCCAGCATAGAATTCACCACTCACGCAACCACTGGCCATGGCCACATAACCAATGAAATCAATAAACTTATACGTGTATGTATTTCCAAAATCGTGACTGACCATTAAAGTATCCAGGCCGGCATAGTGTTGCAGATAAATAGTTCCGGAAGTAAAATCGCCATAGATTTCATTCCGGTTCTTCTCATATATGTATTTATGTTGCAAAGTCAAAGTTGCACCATTATCCGGGGATCTAAAAATCCCTCCCCAGCCAAACAAGTCGGTAGGAACTTTATACCAATAGGATGTTACATATATTTCTGCAGTATCGGCGCCACGCGTAATAAAATGATTTGTTTGTGTAAGCCCGTTGACTGATATGAGTAAACAGGACATTATAAAAACAATTTCGAAATTGAAGGCGGGAGGGGGCGTTTTCATACTCATAAATTTTAAAAACAGAGGGATGGTTAAATCCATCTGTTCAAAGTTAAAACAAATTAGTGATTCTTAATACTCTTGATTCTTGACATTTCTTTGCTATGGGCAAAAAGTGAAATGACATAAGCGCCATTTGGGATGCCTTTCAGGTTAATTCTTTTACTGTATCTGCCAGATTCCAATCCCGTAAAAGGAAGGCTCAAAATCCTTTGACCCAGCATATTAGTTACAAAGAGTACAATATTGCACTTCTCGGGCACATAAAAAGACACTTCCGTTTCTGAAGTAAAAGGATTGGGCGTGTTCTGATAGAGTATGAACATTGCCGGAGCATTTGCAGGTAAAATACTGGTAGTGTCTTTGTCTTCTGACTCTTTAAATAAAAACCTGATCAGTCGCTCTTTATTTTCAATGTATTCTTGTCGGCTTTTTGGTTTATATTGAACAAGTTGTTCATTAAAGTATGTGAAGGCTGTTTTCAGGTTACTATCCGCCTCCGCCAGCATGTATGTGTCCTCTAAATCAATAATTGAATAGATGGAATCATTTGTAGAATAAGGATTCATTATCGCATCCTCATACCATACAATCGCATCCTGATAAGCCTTACGTTCAACATCACATCTTGCCATCAGCCGTTCGGTCAAGCGGGAGGTAACCGAATCAAGATGCAGATTTTCAGTAGTATCATAATAGTTCTTCAAACCGGCAAGGTCATTGTTGGTAAGAATCGTTATCAGAAGCAGTTTCTTGGCCGATTCTCTTGCATATTTATTCTCAGGATATTCCAGGATCACGGCTTTAAACTGTGCTTCTGCAGTCGAATAATTTCCCGAATCCATATTGGCAACAGCAAGATCAAAATCTTCCCTTCCCGGATCATCCTGGGTACAATTAGCCGGAGGGCACCAGGCTGGTTGCCAAATATATCCGTTTTCCGGGAAAAGTATTGGATTTATAGGCAAACAGTTGCACTTTATATTCCGTAAACCAATGGCATCCTCCGGATCCGGCTTGGGTTCACAGGATGCGAGGGATGGATAGTAAATCAGTGGATTCGGCGCCAATGAATTTTGTAAAACATTGTAATGGAACTCATAAGGAAAACTGTTATCAAAACATTTGACCTGATTTTGATAGTTATCTATGATCTGTTGCGTTTGGGAATTAGATTGTGCCGATGCATTTCCCATGATTTTAACGCTGCTTAAATTCGCAGTGGCAATACCATACTTATTGTGTGAAATGTAATTGTTGAAAATATCGGCAAATGAATGATAAACAACAACTCCCCAGCTCAATTCCTGTGGATCTCCTGATTTTTGAATGGTGCAATTCTGAATCAGGTGTTGCGAATTGATATTTCCACAATATGAAATATGAATCCCTGTTCCGTTGGTATATGAGAGTGTATTATTTTCGATATAAAAGGCGGGATAGTGATCAATTTTAATGATGGCATCGGATCCACTGTTTTGGAAAGAACTGTTAAAAATACGAGCATATCTGATTGATTGGGCATAGTTGGTCAATAGTATATTTGAATTTGAAAAGATGCATTGATCAACCAACAAGCCTGTTTCATCAAAGTTGATGGATGAATTTATGAAATTGGTAGTGCTTCTTATCTCCAGGTTGTTTAACACTCCTGAAATTTTGCAATTCTTTATGGTACACTGTTTAAATGTAACACTCAGGTCGGGATTTCGGAATTCAATCCCCCGCCAGGTATTTTCAGGTTGACCAGGTTGTTCTGGCAGTGAGGAAAGGTTGACATACTCAATTGGAACCGGATTCGGTGGATTTGGCAAATCGGATCTTCCAACAAGGTTTCCAAATACCTGGATCACATTATTCAGATTTTTCCCTTTAACAGTTGAACTACCTCCGAGTACGAGGGTTGCACCAGCGTCAATGATGAGTTGTCCCTTTTCTTCAAAAAGGAGTGTTGCGCCATCAACAAGCGTTAATGTTGCATTCTCTCTGACATGTATTTTAGTTGAAATTGTGGTCGTCCCTGAAAGGTTAACATTACGGGTAATCTCATAACCAGGCGCCATCAGGTTAAGTGCTGGATCGCCCATTAAATTAAATTCAATATGAGTTTTGAAACCAAGAGCATTTAAGCCTAGTCTACCTTCCAAAATGCACTCACCCAATTGGGTTGACAAGTTTTTATAGATTGCATAAGGTATACGTTCCCAAAACCATTGGGGAAAATCTCCAGGATTAGTTGTAGAAAGACCTGATTTTTCCCAACATCCAATATACGCCACATAACCAGCTTCGGGGGAATAAACTGTCAATTCCTCACCCATGCAGTCATCCGCCAAAGAGCCGTTTGTATATCGTGTTGTGTAACAGCCATTAGAGATACAAAACGGGTATTTCCCTGAATTTGACAGGTGGTTCTTTTTATATTGAAGGGTTAAAGAACCAAGTGCAGTGTCCCAGCAAACATATTGACTCATACACCATGTATCAGTACTTGCATGCCCATAGTGTATCACAATATTTGATCCTGTACCATTAATTTGGTTAATGTATTCCTGATTCCAAGTCTGGCTTAAATCAGCAAACAAATATGTTGAATAAACCGGGCTGTATAAATTATCTATCCAATCATGGAAATCTTCACAAAAATATTTGTGAGTAGTTCCAGCTTCTGGTCCGCTTCCGTATATCAAGCTGTTGTTTTTTCTCCAGGAACCAAAGGAATATTCACTTTCATTTTCACATGTTTTTTTTACAATATTATATAGTTCAGTCTCATTATCTGCACAAAACCGTCCAATAAACAGGTCCCCATTAACGTCCCAATTTCCTGGTATTGATTGAGTAATGCATGTGTAATAATAATCATTAAATGTAAAAAACACACCATTTGTAAGAACCGGATCTTTTGCCGCAGGAACACCTCCTATGTTCAAGTTCTCAATTGCATCACCAACCAGCAGAACAAAAGCAAGTTGCCCATCGTATGTATGATTTGCATTGGCGCCTTCATATACTCTCTTGATAAAACTTCTAATCATTTGTTCATTTTGATAGAGCGGGTTTGTAAAACTGAATTGCAGGTTGAAAATATTATGAACATCCACAATGGCTACATCGAATCCATTAAAAGATGCGCGGTGGTTGGCTATTTTCCTTAAGCTCCAGCTATGCGGCTCGAAAAACTGATGGTCGGTAATGATAAGATAATCAGCCACAATCGTTGCAGCGTCCGCAGTGTCAGCCATGGTTATCCAAGTTATCATTCCCGGATTCCCCGCCGGTTCCGGAGGTAAGACCGGAATTTGGTCAGTTTGATAGTTTATCAAAGTGTTTTTTGCTATATTGCTGAAGTAGCCCAGATTAACGTTAATTTCACTTTGCGGATTTGTAAATGATAAAATTACCTCAAAATGAGTATAAATTACTAACTTATCACTCACCGGATTATACCTGAACGGGTATGCAGCAACCCTGAGCATTTTTTGGGAACGCAAATAACTCGTTTCAAGAATTTCGAATGCCGATTCAGGAAAGGACTTATTTGTTGAATAAATCGAATCATTCTATGTAAATACCTCAACGTTCTGCATAAAACCATTGATAGAATCCAAAACAATTACAGGGGCAGGATAAACGTTGTAACCATCAAGGACTACAGAATCCGTAACATGGAAAATTACAGATACCGTCTCGCATTCTGGTATGGCAACAAGTTTGTAAATAGCCGGTATTTCAGGGTACCCGGGCTCACCCCATTTCCCGTTTTGAAGAATGGACAACCTGTTGTATGTGATCGAATTTACAGTAGTATCCTGTTTATACATGCCGGTAATATCAATTGTGTAGGACACCTCACTGTTTAGTGAATGTTCCAATGTTATGACCGGCGCTGTCGGGTGATTATTGGTTAGTGTAATCCACTGCTGTTGGGCCGGGGCATTTGTAATGAAACTCAAAATCACGAGTAATAAATAAAGCTTTTTCATATAGGTTGAATTTAATTTTACAAGTTTTTTTTAAATTAACTGTCTGGTGTCCTGTAATTCAACAACTTTATTTCTACTTTTGCATAGAAACCTCCTTTCTTTTTGTCAGTTAATTGTATCGCGAGTATGGTTGATTTTCAATTTGATCGGGGGTTTTGTTTTGGAATGTGATCTTCATCGGGTTGATAGTTATAGTCCAAGGGAAGCTTCTTACGGAAACTTTACAAACTATTTTTATGATGTCGATTTCAGCACAAATATATAGTAATATTTTATAAAAACCTCCTTTTTGGGGGGGGGGGGGGGGGGGGGGGGGGGGGGGGGGGGGGGGGGGGGGGGGGGGGGGGGGGGGGGGGGGGGGGGG
>JAUXWT010000013.1 GCA_030681475.1 Bacteroidales bacterium
GGCGGGATGCTCCGGAAATTCTGTTTTCATCTGTAAAACAAAACAATATGGTTGAATATTGCATCTCTGATAATGGAGCAGGTTTCGATATGAAATATTCAGATAAACTGTTCGGTGCATTTCAACGGCTTCATAATGTAAAAGAGTTTGAAGGAACAGGAATCGGTTTGGCAATTGTACAGCGTATCATTCACCGGCATGGCGGTAAGGTATGGGCCAGGGGAGAGATTGGTAAAGGGGCGTCGTTTTATTTTTCTTTACCTTTGAGGTTGAAATCAATTAACGATTTAATAAATAGTGAACATGACAGCAATTCAGCCAATTGACATCTTGATTGTCGAGGATAATAGCAGCGATGCAGAATTAACGATCAGGGCATTAACGAAAAACAACCTGGCAAACAGTATCTTTGTTGTTGAAAACGGTGAGGAGGCGCTTGATTTCATCTATTGTCGCGGTAAGTTTTCACAAAATAACCAGTCAAATACGCTGAAAGTGATCTTCCTGGACCTGAAATTGCCCAAAGTCAGTGGCTTGGAGGTACTCAGGGAGATCAAATCCAACGAATCAACAAGAATGTTGCCTGTAGTCATCATCACCTCATCAAAAGAGGATCCCGATATTCAGCAGGCCTATGCGTTGGGCGCAAACAGTTATATCGTAAAACCTGTTGATTTTGAGTCATTTACAAATGCAATAAAGTCAACCGGTTTATACTGGTTACTGATAAATGTTCCACCCAAACTCAATGGTTTACCCCGCTAACCTTATCAACTTATAATCTTGTCACCCTGTCACCCTGTCACCCTGTCACCCTGTCACCCTGTCACCCTGTCACCATGTCACTAATTAATTATAAATCAACCAACTCCCTCCAAAAATGCCTGACAATAAAGTAGTAAAAGTCACAGAGAGTGTTTCCTGGATAGGTGTCCTTGACCGGGACATCGTGACTTTCGATGTGGTCATGGAGACAAAATACGGCACTTCATATAATTCCTATTTTATTGATGCGGCAAAAAAAACGATTATCGAAACGGTAAAAGAGCAATTCTGGGATCAATACCTGAACAAAATTAAATCGGTTGTTGATCCTGCCGCGATTGAATACATCGTGTTAAACCATACTGAGCCGGATCATTCAGGTTGTCTCGCTCGTTTGCTTGAGATTGCCCCCCGTGCCCGTGTTGTCGGCAGCGGCAATGCGATCCGTTACCTCCGGGATCTGCTTGGATTCGAATTTCCCCACCTGATCGTCAAAGACGGGCAAACGCTTGATCTGGGAAATAAAACCCTTCAGTTCATCGCTGCTGCAAACCTGCATTGGCCCGATTCCATGATCACCTATTTGCAGGACGATAAATTGCTCTTTACCTGCGATATTTTCGGAGAACACTATTGCAACGATGGCATTTTCGATGATGCGATCGGTAATTTTGATGATGCTTTCCGCTATTATTACGATGTTATCATGAAGCCTTACAGCAAGTTTATGCTGCAGGCGATCGAAAGGATCAGACCGCTCGACATCACAGCCATTCTGCCCGGTCATGGCGCCATATTGCGTAAAAACTGGAAGAAATATGTTGACCTGTCTGAACAATATGCCCGTGAAGCGTTGAATGCGCAGAAACCGAACCGGATCTTCATCGGATATGTTTCGGCATACCATAATACGGGTACCATTGCAGGTATGATCGCTGACGGGATTAAGGAGGCGGGTGATTTCGAGGTTGACCTCTGTGATCTCGAAGGTATGGAGTTGGATTTGATCGAACAAAAGATCAGCCAGGCTTCGGCCATCATACTGGGATGTCCTACCTTCAGCCAAAATATCCTTCTGCCCGTCTATCAGGTGTTTGCCCTGATCAATCCGATCCGCGACAGAAATAAACCCGCCGCAGCATTTGGGTCTTATGGCTGGAGCGGCGAAGGAGCCAAAATCATGACATCCGCCATGAGGAACCTTAAACTCAGGGTTGTTGATGAAGGCTTGATGGTGAAATTCACTCCGCACAGTGAAATTCAGGAGAAGTGCATTGCCTATGGCCGGAAATTTGGAAAACAAATGCTGGCCGGACAGTGATCCCATCAGAGTAACCATTAACAATAAATCAGCATTATTGAAGTTATATTTTCGTCAATATTTACCGGAAATTTTGTGAAACTGAACAAACACTCTGTTTTTGCCGGCATCATCCTTCTCACCGGACTCGTCGGCCTGCAATCTTGTTTGCCTGAACGTAAAATCGCGACAACTTTCATACAGTCGCAACATATGATCACTTTGCTGGTCAATCCTCCCGATCTGGTTTTTAAATATAACCACAAGGGTGAAACAATTGAAGGGTTTGATTCCCTTACGCCTGAGCAGCAGGATTCGGCGCTATGGAAGAGTAGCGCTTACATCCAGTTTATCAATGACAGCATTCTCCTTGAAAACTATATGAACAGTTTTATCATTGAACTGCGCCTTCTTGGTTTTAATGTTTACCTGAACGATGCCGACGACTCATTGTTCACCGGAAAACCGCAGACCTATATGTTTGATATTGCCCAGATGCAACTGGATGAATATTATTATCCATTGAAGGATGAAGATGCTTTTCTCGATACCATTTATTATAAAACATTCAATTTGAATGCCGTTGACTACAGTTGCTGGTTCGACTTGAGCAAAGCCGGAACTGAAAATACCAGGAAAACTTTGCTTTATGCCACTAGTACCGCATACGATTCATTTGATGGTCGTTTTTTTAATGATCCGTTTTCAGGCATGGTACGGTACAGATATACCATTGATTCCCTGCAAACCAATGATATTTATGACATGGCTACCTATGTTGGGAGAAAGCATGCAGGATATCTGTTCGACTTCTTTATGAACCAGTATATCGCACAAAACCTGCCTGAGGGAATACAAACGGCAGATTATTACCACTATAACCGAAACAGGAAAGCCCTTACACCCGCCTACGAAGACCGGTTTGAAATTCTCACCAAGGAATAAACCAGGTCACGCGTCACGCGTCACCTGTCACGCGTCACGTACTACGGTTCCCCGCCCTCGCGTAAGGTGTCGCCGACTGACTTCCGAAATCACCCTTCAGAAATTTAAAGTATCCTGCAATGGCGATCATGGCAGCGTTATCTGTGGAATATTGAATCGGCGGAATAAAGATGTTCCATCCAAAATTATCACGGGCATCTTCGAGCGCTTTCCTTAAACCGGAGTTGGCGGATACACCCCCGGCGATGGCAACGTCAGGGAGGTTGCCGCGAGGATGCAACCCCTTGGTTACCTCCAACGCCATCGCTAATTTTGAGATCAGCATATCTACAATGGTCGCCTGGATGGAAGCACACAGATCATTTTTATTATTTTCAATGAAATCAGGATTTGCTTTCAGTTCATCGCGCAGAAAGTAAAGAATAGATGTTTTTAAACCGCTGAAACTAAAATCAAGTCCGGGGATATTGGGTTTGGAAAAAGTAAAACGTGTTGGATCTCCCAACTTGGCAAGTTTATCGATCACCGGTCCACCCGGATAGGGAAGACCCATGATCTTTGCTGACTTGTCAAATGCTTCACCCGCAGCATCATCAATCGTTTGACCGATAACCTCCATGTCAAAATAGTCACGGATCAACACGAACTGGGTATGTCCGCCTGAGACCGTGAGGCATAGAAACGGAAACGTGGGTACCGGATTTGTTCGATCAGCGTTTCTTATAAAATGGCTCAGGATATGGGCTTGCAAATGATCCACATCGATAAGCGGAATGTTCAACCCAAGCGAAAATGCCTTTGCAAAAGAGGTCCCGACCAGGAGTGATCCAAGAAGCCCCGGCCCTTGTGTACAGGCAACGGCAGAAAGTTGATTTTTGCCTATATTTGCCTTTTGAATGGCTGCATGAATAACCGGAATAATATTTTGCTGATGTGCCCGCGATGCCAGTTCGGGGACAACACCACCAAAGTTCCGGTGAACATCCTGTCCTGCAATAACGTTCGAAAGGATTACATCATCTTTGATAATGGCGGCAGATGTGTCGTCACAGGAGGATTCAATACCGAGTATTAAATTTTGCATAAGTAATCTTCAAATCACTATAAAAACCGTAGCAAAAATAGCGCTTTATATCGTTACAGTGATGATCTCATTGCTGCTGACACTCTTCCTGGTTCTCAGGGGCGATGTATTTCAAACTGTTGCAATGCGCCTGGTTGCTGACTATTTATCAAAAGAACTGAATACGGAGATCAGGATTGGCGGATTTAACCTTTCATTTAAAAATGGTCTGATAATGGAAGATGTTAAAATCCTCGATCATCAAAAGGAAATTATTTTTTCCGCACATAAACTGGGAGTGCGACCGGGTCTTATTTCGTTTAAAATACGTAAACTGAGCATCAACAAGGTGTTTATTGAAAAAGGAATTGTTCAGTTGCTTACGCATCGCGGCGACAGCGCATTAAACATGCAGTTTATCGTTGATTATTTTGCTTCAAAGGATAGAGGAAAAAGAACGGACACCACACCGGCGGTACCCTGGCATATATCCATTTCATCGGTTATCCTGAAAGATACGCGTTTTCATTTCCAGGATGAGAATGAACAGCCTGTATCACGCGGGATGGATTATGCCAATATTGATGCTTCCGGAATTAACCTGGAGGTATCCGATGTGACCTTTGAAGGTGATTCCATATCAGGCAACATTGGCCATCTTGCTGCTACTGAACGAAGTGGCATTATCCTTCATAACCTCAGTGGAGAATTCAGGGTCGGACCAAGGTTTTTAAAAGCAAACCAATTGAAAATCCGTACAGATCACTCTGATCTATCGCTCTCTTTTAGTTTTTTATACGACAGGTGGGGGGCATTTAACGATTTTTTAAATAAAATCAACATTCAGGCGAAGGTTGAACCTTCTTTCCTCGATATTCAGGATATCGGTTACTTTGCCTCAGAACTTGCCGATATGAGAGACAAGTTTCACATTTCAGGCAATATCAAAGGTTCGGTAAGTAATTTCAAAGCCCGTGATCTGAAAGTAGCCTTTGGCAACCATACCAGTTTTTATGGCGATATCAGCGCGCTGGGATTGCCCGATGTTGAGGAAACCTTCATCGACTTGAATATCAAAGCGATGACTACCACCAAGAAAGATATTGAATCCCTGATCATACCCGGAGAAATGCATCATCTTGAATTGCCAGCCATTCTTGCAAACCTGGGCATTTTGAACCTGAAAGGCAACTTTACCGGCTTTTACAATGATTTTGTTGCTACCGCGCAATTAAATACAAGCCTTGGAAGTTTGAGCACAGATCTTTCGCTTAAAAAACAACCGAACAGTAAATTGATCGGATATCAGGGGCAATTGAATGTCGGCTGGTTTGACATTGGTAAACTTACCGGAAATACTGACGATCTGGGAAGGGTTACTTTCCGTGCTGATTTAAACGGGAAAGGATTCAACCTCGATGATGCTGATCTTACCATGAAAGTTCGGATCGATTCCATTTTTCTGAACAGTTATAAATTCAGGAATCTGGATGTTACCGGAGCCCTTGCAGATAAAAAGTTCAATGGCAGCCTCAATGTTGATGACCCGAATCTGAAACTCAATTTTGATGGATCGATCAACATGCGTGATTCGTTACCTGATTTTGACTTCACTGCACAGATCCATCATGCCCGCTTATTTGAATTGAAGCTGCTGAGCCGGGATTCTGTTGAAAACCTTTCCGCATCCGTGAAAGTCAATTTTAAAGGATCGAACCTTGACAATATTGACGGATCCATTCAGATTAATGACTGTTATTATGCCGAAGGCAACAAGCTGATCACCATGGACAATTTGTCGTTACTCACCAGGCAGGACACGGCATCGGGAAAAAGCTATCATCTGCAATCTGATTTTGTTGATGCCGATATTACCGGAAATTTTTCTTTTAAAGCGCTGATCCCGTCGCTGACCACCTTCATTCAAAATTATTTGGCTTCGTTCAACCTCAATGATTCATTGATAGCCTTGAGCCATACGCAATCAAATCAGAAAATGAACTATGAGGTCAGGTTCAAAGAATCAGACGAAGTAACAAACATGTTCCTTCCGTTCCTCCGGATTTCCCCCAATTCCATAATCAGTGGTTTCTACAATGAAGACAAAGGAACAATTGTAATGACCGGAAAATCACCGGCGCTGTATTTCAACAACATTGAGTTGACCGATTGGTATATAGATGCTGAGAACCGTTATGATAATTTGGAAGTGCTGACCGGAGCAGCTGTTGTTTACTTGAAAAAAGGCAGTAAAAAGGATCCGCAGGAGGTTAAAATAGATTCATTTCAATTGGTTTCGAACATCAGACAAGACAGTATTCACTACCGTTTTGGCTGGAAGGCCGGTTCGAATCCAAGCGAATTCGACGGTTACGCCAGTTTCAGGAACAGCCCGGCGATCGAATTGAAATTTAACCGATTCAATGTCTTTTTAAATGAAAAATACTGGACGGTTGACCCTGAAAACTTTGTTACCGTGGATACTTCCGCGATCAATATATCAAATCTCGCATTCTATTCCGGAGACCAGTATCTGAAAGTTAATGGTAATCTCACCAATAGATCATCTGATACACTGAATGTCCGCTTTAACAAGGTGGATATATCAAAATTAGATCAGTTGCTTGGAAAAGCTCCGATTGATGTGGATGGAATCTTAAACGGGAGTGTAAAAATAGCAAATCCATACAGTGATATCATTTTGCTTTCTGATCTGCGCATCAACAAGTTTAAATTCAACAAGGAACTGCTCGGCGATGCGACTTTCAATTTGAAATATGATGCTGTAGCTTCTAAGGTTGATCTCGTGTCACAGATCATCTATACCGGTAACGTGGGAACCAATATACCTTTTTCGCTTACCGGAAGTTACATCATGGATAATGCAAACCCTCGTTTTGATTTTGACCTGGCCCTGAAAAATCTCAATTTAAAGATGCTGGGGCCCTTTGTTGCCGACTTTATGACTGGTGTTAACGGGTTGGTGTCGGGTCAGGTGAAAATTCAGGGCACGGCCGACCATCCGGACATCAGTGGACAACTGATGATGATGCGGACTGAGTTTAAAATCAATTACCTGAATATACCTTATTCTTTCGCCGATGTTGTAACAATTGACAGCAATGCATTTAATTTCAACAAGATCATGCTGTACGATTCATTGGGGAATAAAGCAGTATTGAATGGAAGGATCACACACAATCAATTCAGTAACCTGCATCTGGACCTGAATATTGATATGGATGATTTTGCAGCATTTAACAATAGCAGGGCGCAAAACAGTGTTTTTTATGGGAAGGCACGCGCTTCGGGTACGGCAAGCATCACCGGCCCCCCCGACAATATAAAAATAACTGTCAGGGCCACAAATGGGGATAAAACACATGTGGTAATTCCGATTGACTTGACACGCTCGGTTGGCCAGGCGGATTATATTATTTTTATTGATCCCGGGGCCGATTCGGTGGAGAGATCTTCACGCAAATACCAGGTCAATGCGACCGGATTGTCCCTGGACCTTAGATTGCGTGTAAACCAGGATGCAGAGGTGGATGTCTATTTTCCTGACCAGTTGGGAAATCTGAAGGCTTCAGGAACCGGGAACCTGCTGATGAGCATGACGCCATCTTCACCATTTTTATTATCTGGAACTTATACACTTTCAAAGGGTTTCTTCCTTTTTCAGTTTAAGAATCTGCTGAGGCTGCCGATGTCTATAAAAGAAGGAAGTACTATAAGCTGGACTGGCGATGCCGCTGATGCGAATATTAACATCAGTGCAGTGTATAAAACCAAAGTCCCGTTAAAAGGGTTAACAACGAATACTGAGGAGGAGGGAATACGGATCCCGGTGGAATGCATCATCCGATTAGGAGGAAAGCTGATGAATCCGGATATCTCCTTTGCCATCAATTTGCCTAATGTTGAAGAGAGTATCAAGACGCAGGTCTATTCAGCCATTGATACCAGCAATGCCGCCATCGTCACTGAACAAACCATTTACCTCATGGTCATGAATCAGTTCAAACCCGTGATAACAAGTTCAAGTTCGGGTGTTGATGTCGGGGCGACCTCCATGTCGCTTGTTACCAATCAGATCAACAGCATGTTGTCGCAGATCACATCAAACGTGAATCTGAATATGAACTACAAACCCGGATCAAGCACAACTCAGCAGGAATTTGATGTAGGTATATCAACACAGTTGTTCGATGACAGATTATTGATTGACGGAACGTTTGGCATGAATTCGTATAATAATTCAACTGTCCAGCAATCGAGTACATTCGTAGGCGATGTAAATATTGAGTATGTACTGACCCAAAATCGCCGGTGGAGGGCACGGGTATTCAACCGGACCAACACCCTGAATATTTTGAATAATAACGCTCCATACACCCAAGGCGTAGGTATAAAATATCAGCGAGATTTTACAAAATTCAGTGAATTTTTTAAATTTGGGAAGAAGGAGAAGATACCGACTAAATGAGATATTTCACATATATAAAAACGGTTATCATGAAATGGACACAGATATTTCTAATGGCTGCTTTCTGGTTTTCCACACCTGTTTTTTCGCAGGTTATTATCAATCAATCAGATATGCCTGTTCCAGGAGATACTTTGAGAGTTAGTATCACCAATGTGGCGCCAACAGGATATTGGAAATCTGCCATGGATACAACCTGGAATTTTGAAATTCTTGAGGCGCTAACTCAAAGGGTGGATACATTTGTAAGTGCAACAGCCACACCCTCAGGTTATCAGTTGTTCTTTGTATTGCTTGGCGGCGCCAATCTGGCTGCACCACGGAGCATGATCCCTATACCCGGTCTGCCTGTGACACAGGGTTTTTCATTTTTCAAAAATAGTTCGACCGCCTTCAGTGACTTAGGTTCGGGATATACCATCCAGGGTCTTCCCCTTCCTGCAAAATATGATATCCCGGATAAACTATATGAATTTCCAATGACCCCGGGTCTGACATGGTCTTCCACCTCATCGTTTGCAATTACCTTGCCTGGCCTGGCGTCATACATGACCCAACGGATCCGCTCAAACCTGGTCGATGGCTGGGGTACCCTGACTACCCCCTACGGAACCTTTGAAACCCTGCGGGTAAAAACCTTATTGACCATTCACGACAGCGTTCATATCGATTCACTGGGAATAGGATTTCCTGTCAACAGGAATATTACCGAATATAAGTGGCTGGCAAAGGGAAAAGGAATACCGGTACTTCAGATCAACGAGGAGGCGAACATTGTCACCGCCACTTACAGGGATATCTTCCGTATGTCAGCTCAGCCACTCACAGTAAGTTTGGGACCGGATACTGCTGTTCCTGCAGGGACGACACTTACCCTCCATGCAGCGATTTCCGGGGGAACCCCGCCTTACCAGATATTGTGGAATACGCTTGATACAGGTAGCTCCATTACGGTAACTGTTCAGAGTATTCAAATCTTTAGCGTTATCGTTGTTGATGCAGTCCAGAATTTTGGTGCAGACCAGGTGGTCGTTTCAATCAGGTATCCACCCGGGATTGAAGAGTTTACCTCAACAAAACTGCATGTTTTCCCTAATCCCTCACAGGGAATCGTCTATTGCACCCTGCCGGAGAGTTGCCGCAGTGCGGAAATGCATGTGCTCACTCCGCTGGGAAAAGTTATCTGTAAACAAGCGGTCTATCCTTCAGCCGGTGAATTTAGGGCTGAACTTTCTACTTTACCGGATGGTCTCTACTTTATTCGCATGGTAACCCCTGAAAGAAACTATTCGGCAAAACTACAAATAACCAGGTAATTCATTGATACCGGACATTTTCAAATCCTCAAATCTTCAAACTTTCAAATCCTCAAATCATTAAAGAAAAATGTCCTTCACCGTCTATCGCTCATCCGCAGGTTCAGGAAAAACTTTCACACTCGTAAAAGAGTATGTTAAGATCATCCTGGTCGAGCCGGGCGCTTTCAGGCAGATACTGGCCATCACCTTTACTAACAAGGCTGCCAATGAAATGAAGGAACGGGTTCTAAGGGCCTTGGGCGAACTGTCAAAAGGTGATCTCTCTGCTGATCTGGTGGTAAAGGATACTTTGATGCCCCTACTGATCAAAGATACCAGGCTGACTTCAGATGAGATAAGACTGAACGCAGGCATGGCTTTGGAGATGATCCTTCACAATTATTCTGACTTTGCGATCGGAACAATTGATAGTTTTTCGCATAGGCTGATACGCACTTTTGCCCATGATTTCGGATTGCCGGTTAACTTCAACGTGGAACTGGATGCAGATGAGTTGTTGTCGACCGCGGTAGATCTTTTGCTGGATAAAGCAGGCGATGATGAAACCCTGACCTCCATCCTGGTTAAATTCCTTGAAACACGAATGGAGGAAGACAAAGGCTGGAATATAGATTCGATCCTGATCTCATTTGCAGGGATATTGGTTGATGAGGAGGGACAGACCGGGATTTCGCGATTAAAAGATATTTCACTCGAACAGTTCCAGGTTATTGCTGAATACATTTATGAAAAACTCAGGCAGTTTGAGAAAAAAGTCCGGGAGATTTCAACGGAGGCTGCAGAGCAATTGCTTGAAGGAGAATTTACCTCTGCCGACTTTTTTCAGGGGGAGCGTGGAATTTGGAAATATTTCATGAATCTTGCCGATGGTAAGATGGACAAACTTGAACCTAATTCCTATGTTGTCACTACGATGGAAGAAGATAAATGGTTTTCGGGAAAAGCCTCAGGTACGGCCCGCCAGGAGATTGGCACAGTTATCCCGAAACTTCTTGATATCTATGAAAAGCTTCAGAATGAGATTGCGATACACAAACCAGATTATGACCTCCGCCGACTGCTTGCAAAAACAATCTATCCGCTTGCGGTACTGAATGAAATAGAGAAGGTTCTCAATGAATTCAAACGTCAGAATAATCTGGTTCATATTTCCGAGTTCAATTTAAAAATCGCAGGCATCGTGATGAATGAACCGGTGCCTTTTATCTATGAACGACTTGGCGAAAAGTATCAACACATCCTTATCGACGAGTTTCAGGATACATCAGCGCTTCAGTGGATGAATTTTATTCCGCTTGTCGAAAATTCCCTGGCAGGAGGCCATTTTAACCTGATCGTGGGTGATGGAAAACAGGCAATATACCGCTGGCGTGGTGGCGATGTGGAACAGTTCAACGCATTACCGGCCATCCGGGGAAGTGACCGGAATATCATCTTCAAGCAAAGGGAGCAGGTGTTGGAAAGCCACTTTAAAAAAGTTGAACTCGAACACAATTTTCGTTCAGGATCAGAAATTGTCACCTTCAATAACCGGTTTTTCAGAACGGTTGCCGACCGCGTATTGACAAATGGCAAACAAAAAATTTTTGAAGGGCTTGAACAAAAATTCAATCCGAAAAAAACCGGAGGGTATATCAGCCTGGAATTTCTCAAAGGGGTTGAAGATGAAATTGATTACGAATCGATAACCCTGGAAAGAATCAGATCCATCATTAGCGAAGCCCTTGAGGAGAAGTTCAAGCTATGCGACATGGCCATTTTATGCCGAAGCAATAGAAATGCAACAGTGATTGCCAGGTATCTGCTTGAGCATGGCCTGGAGGTCGTTTCGGCAGAATCTCTCCTTATCTCAAATTCTCCGGGTGTACGTTTCGTAATCGCGTATTTGAAATTTCTGTTTGAACCCCGAAATGATATCATTCTTGCTGAGATACGGCAATTTATCCGGCAATCAGGCGCCGCTTCCGGTAAGAAATGGGAACAGGAACGAGATGAGTACACCATGTTGCCGGTTTACGATCTTTGCGAGTCGCTCATACGTAATTACCAGCTTAATACAGTCTCGGATCCTTACCTGCAGTTTTTCCTGGATGCCGTTCTGAAGTTCACGGTCAGGATTTCAACGGGAGCTATGGAATTTCTTGACTGGTGGGAAAAAAACAAGGGAAAATTATCCATTATTGTTCCTGAAGAATTAAATGCAGTAAGGGTGATGACAATACACAAAGCCAAGGGGTTAGAATTTCCACTTGTCATTCTTCCATTCGCACAGGAGTCAAGAAAAAATACAAAAACCTATTTGTGGGTCGATTTGGAACAGCATGTTGCTGCGGGGTTGAAAACCGCGATCGTTCGTAGCGATAAGGAGATGGAGTCAACGGTTTACAAAGACAAATTTGTGGATGAACGACAGAAATCCATGCTGGATCTTTTAAACTTGCTCTATGTATCCATGACCAGGCCTGAGGAACGACTGTATATCCTGACAAAATTACCTCCGAAAAATCAGGAAGAGGTAAGCTCACTGCCGGGATTCTTCCAGCTTTACCTCAAGGAGGAGAATTATTGGAACGAAGAACAATTGCACTATATTTTTGGAATCAAATCAGATCATGTCGGAAAAGTTGCAAAACATGCTGCAGATACAATCGTCCAACAAGAAATGATCAGCGCTGACTGGCGTCAAAAAATAGAGATCAGAATGAGGGCGCCACAAATGTGGGACATAGATAATCCTGCCGGGAAGTCGCAATGGGGGAGCAGGATACATACTATTTTATCCTGGATTACCACAGCAAAAGACATTTCCGTCGCACTCGAAAAAGCTGCATTGACCGGACTGATTGAAAATGGCGAGCGTGAAGACATTGAAAGAATTTTATTGTCAGTTGTCTCTGAACCCACGCTTTCCAGATTTTTCAGTGACCAGGTGAAGGTGAAAACTGAAGCCGAGATACTATTGCCTGAAGGACTGTTTTATCGTCCCGACCGGATTGTTTTCGACAATGACCGTGTCACCATCCTTGATTACAAGAGTGGAAAGCCGAACGCTAAACATGGCGAGCAGTTGATACGGTATGCCGGATATATCGAAGACATGGGATACGTTGACGTGAAGCGGGTTTTGGTCTATCTTGAACCGGATTTGAGGGTTGTGGAGGTGTAGGGGACAGGGGGACAAGTGGACGAGGGGACGAGGGGACAGGGGGACGAGGGGACAGGCGGTCAAGTGGATATGATATGAATTACCACGGCCTTCAGGCCGTGGCTCAGGATTACAACGCGAAACCGGACTTTAGTCCAAAACATTATTGATATGACAGATACCGAACAAAATCTAATTCATCTTTTTAAATCCTGGAGCGGTAAGGACCCGCTGTCTGTGACTAAATTGCCGGGTTCCGGCTCTTACCGTGATTATTACAGGATTCAGGGAGAATATGGATCGGTTATCGGTGCACACAACAATGACATTCGTGAAAATGAGGCATTTATAAAGTTTACCACACATTTTCGAAATGAAGGGCTGCCGGTACCTGAAATCCTGTCCCAGGATCCCGCAAACCGCATTTACCTGATCACCGATCTGGGCGACATCAACTTATATCAATTGCTTACAGGGAAGCTGGCCGATCAGGCTACCGGCCACCTGCAATCCGCTACTGATGATTCAGTCGGGGTGTTCCCTTCGGAGGTGAAGGAGATATACAAAATAGCCATTGGCTGGCTGCCAATATTCCAGGTTAAAGCAGGCAAGACCCTTGATTACTCCGTTTGTTATCCGCGAGCCGCCTTCGACCGCCAATCGATGATGTGGGACCTGAACTATTTCAAATACAATTTTCTGAAGTTGACAAAGATCCCGTTTGATGAACAAGGGCTGGAGGATGATTTTTCGTATCTGTGTGATATTCTGCTCGCTGCGGATACCGATTTTTTCCTTTACCGTGATTTTCAGTCCCGGAACATCATGGTGTTAAACGGTGATCCATGGTTTATCGATTACCAGGGCGGTAGAAAAGGGGCGCTGCAATATGATATTGCCTCATTGCTGAGCGATGGAAAAGCCAATATTCCAATGAATGTCAGGGATGAGTTATTACACTTTTACCTGGATAAACTGGAGGAGATAATACCGGTTGACAGGGAGAAATTCCTCAGGATCTATCATGGGTTTGTCCTGATACGGATCCTCCAGGCTTTGGGCGCTTATGGTTTCCGGGGCTATTACGAGAAAAAGCTGCATTTTCTGCAGAGTATCCCATTTGCAGTGAACAACCTTGGGTATATGCGGACGAAAAACATGATCGACTCACGCCTGAAAACCCTGATATCAATTATCACCAAGATGGTTGCAGATCCAATTTTACCTATTAAACAATCTGTTGAAGTTAATGATTCTAAAAGTAATTCTGTCAATGAATTAACATATAATATCAGACCTGGCAATTTAGAAAAAACACTGACTGTTAATATCTATAGTTTCTCCTATAAAAACTCAATTCCTCAGGATGAAAATGGCAACGGCGGAGGTTTTGTTTTTGATTGCCGGGCCTTGCCGAACCCGGGAAGATTTGATGAATTCAAGGCATACAATGGTAAGGATAAACCGGTCATTGATTTTCTGGAAAAGGAACATGCCGTACACAAATTCCTTGACCACGTCTTTTCCATGATCGATCAAAGTGTCAGAACTTATATTGACCGTGACTTTACAAATTTAATGGTAGCTTTTGGCTGTACTGGCGGCCAGCACAGATCGGTTTATTGTGCCGAAAAACTTGCCGCATTTCTGAAAAAAAATCACAAAGTCAACATCAAATTGACCCATGCCCAACATAATAAATAAACCCTTCAATCCACTGATCTCATGCATTGAGTGCATTACTTGCATTGTTTGCATTGTTTGCATTCCAAAATTCCTTCCATGAAAGCCTTGATCCTTGCCGCTGGCCTCGGAACGCGTCTAAGGCCTTTTACCGACTCAAAGCCAAAAGCATTATTTGTTGTGGATGGAATAACGCTGCTTGAACATGCAGTTAACCACCTGAAATCGGCAGGGATTTCTGAAATAATTATTAATGTACATCATTTTGCAGATCAAATCATTGAATTTATTCACCTGAATAATAACTTTGGGGTAAAGATAGCAATTTCCGATGAGAGACAGGCTTTGCTTGAAACCGGTGGAGGGGTCAAAAATGCAGCGTGGTTTTTTCAGGATACCGATTGTGCAATCGTTCGGAATGTTGATATTCTCTCCGACCTTGACCTTGGTAAAATGGCAAAAATTCATTTAAGATCCGGTTCCATTGCCACGTTGTCAGTTCGCGATCGTGAAACTTCAAGGTACCTGCTTTTCGATGACCGGATGAATCTGTGTGGCTGGATAAACAGAAAAACCGGGGAGCAGCGTATATCATGCGAAGCAGTTGATTACAGGGCATATGCTTTCAGCGGGATCCAAATTCTTGATCCTGGTATATTCCCGATGATCACCGAAACAGGAAAATTCTCACTGACAGATCTCTACCTGAGGCTGGCAACGGAAAAGAAAATAACCGGTTATCTTGAAGATGGCCTCATCTGGAAGGATATTGGGGCAACTTAGTGTCCGTTTTCGGACAATCTTCATCAAACACAACAATAACCTATTTTATTTCGTATATTTGCCCGATTCCGGGCATTTTTTATTACTATCTTGAATATGATAATATTATTAAAAAGTTTAATAATCAGTATGATATGGATATTGGCATGAAATTTGAATGTGCAGTCTGATTAATGAGTAACAAAAAGAGATAAAAATGCCATATAGTATCCAGATCAATCAAGCAATTCTAATAACCAACCACCATGAAACCATCGAAATATTACTTAAAATTTTTGCCTGTTTTCCTATTGTGCACGCTGGCATTGTCAAACAATGCCCGGCCCCAGTTAGCCACCCCCAATCCGGTGTGCTACGGACAGCCCATTTACCTGTTTTGTTCCTTGTCAGGTTGTGAAGTTCCGGGTGCAACATTTGCATGGTCAAATTATAGCGGTTCCTGGACCTCAAATGAATTTGCTCCGGTTATTTATCCAGGCGAAGCAGGATATGCATCTGATATGTTCTACCTTGTCGTAGAGTATGGTCCTCCGCCCACAGAAAGATCTGAGGGAACAGTAATCATCAATTTGTTGCCACAATTTAATAGTACCGGTACACCTACCAATGTTCAATGTTGCGGTTCACTAACCGGCGCTGTTTATATCACGGCTTCGGGCGGTGGAATTCCTTACAGGTATGAATGGAGCAACGGCTCCACAGTTAGAAATCAAACCGGATTATGTGCAGGAACATATACCGTAACTGTTACTGATTGTTTTGATTGCTCACAAACCACATTTTTTGAAATTACTGAACCTCAATTACCACTTCTTTTCAGCAGCGCTTTGGTCACCAATGTGGATTGTGCCGGAAGTTATAATGGAGCGATTGATCTTTCTTTAGCCGGAGGTAGTTCTTCGAATAGCTTTTTTTGGAGTACCGGTGAAAATACCGAGGATATTGATTCGCTTATCGCAGGCGCCTACACTGTTACAGTTACAGACGCAAAC
Organism: Bacteroidales bacterium; assembly: GCA_030681475.1. Lineage (GTDB taxonomy): Bacteria > Bacteroidota > Bacteroidia > Bacteroidales > FEN-979 > CAIVAT01. The sequence goes on from JAUXWT010000013.1 coordinate 16,485, forward strand.
GGCTGCACCCTGTCAGGGAGTTGGATCGTGGCTGGCGAATGTGAACCTGTTTGTTACGGGGAACCAATTTACCTCTTTTGCACACTTACTGGATGTGAAGTGCCGGGAGCAACCTTCCAGTGGACCAATTCAACCGGTTCATGGACCTCCGGCGAGATGAATCCAGTACTCTTTCCCGGCACTGCAGGTTATGCGACCGACATATTCTACCTGAATTTACAATTCATGCCTCCCCCAGGAGGCTTTTCAACAGGAGCATATAGCGTGAAAGTATCTGATTGTAGTGGAATTAGTGCGGCACAAGAACAGGTATTTGGAGACAATGATGGCAACATCTTCATACCGGTTTCCGAAAGTGAAAGTTTGAAATCCATGATGACGGGACAGGAAAAATCCAATGAATACTTTTACAAAGTATATCCAAATCCCTCAAATGGCATTTTCACCCTTGATTTAACAGAAATGAAGACCTTTCAACCACTTCGGGTGGAGATATACAACCTGCGGAGTGAAATGATATACTCCTCCCAAATTGCTCCGCGGCAAAAACATACACTCTCCCTGTCGGATAGGGCGAATGGCATTTATTTGCTCAGAGTATTTACAACAGGTAAATCGTCTCAGGTAAAAATCATTAAGCAATAGATTTTCGCCTTAACACACTAACTTTCAATATATCTTCGTATCATCAGGAATCGCGAAGTCTGGTAAAGATTTCCGATCCCGCTATTGTCTTGTAATGATAAATATCAATGATTTGTCGTGTATTTGTCAATTTTTAAGACGGTAAATTACCATTTATTTCAGGGTGTAAAACAGTTGATATAATTTTGCTGCGCAAAATCGATAGACTATATTCGCCTGTTTTAAAATAATTTGATTCTCATTAACTTTCTTTAATTCAGGCTTTCAGGATACTGGATGCGGAACAAGGTCATCCTTTTGACATTTGAATTTTTATGGATATCCGGAAAATTAAAGTTTAACTGAGTTCATCAGGTGTTAATTCGCATGAAATAGTTTCTATAAAGGTCGGACTGAATGAAATTCATTCCGGATTTTACATATTCAGTATAACTGCGCTATTGTTATTCTTCTAAAATCGTAATAAACATGAGGAAATGGAACATTATTTCGGGATTACTGATTTTACTGTCAATCGTTCATTCCGGAATAGTCACTGGTCAGGTAGCGATAAATAATGATGGCTCTCCGGCAGATAATTCTGCCATGCTGGATATAAAAAGTAACGGCAGGGGAATGCTTGTTCCCCGAATGACAACCGCTCAACGAAATTCCATTCCCACTCCGGCACCCGGGTTGCTGGTTTACGACAATACTACGGCCAGTTTCTGGTATTTTAACAGCATTGCATGGTTAGAATTGACCGGTAGTGTCAATATGGGATGGTCATTGTCGGGGAACAGCGGGACTATTGCGGGTACCAATTTCCTGGGAACATCTGATGCACAGGATCTTGTCTTTAAGGTCAATGGCATAGAATCAGGCAGGATCGGGCACACAGGCTACCTGAACACAGGCCTGGGCTATGGAGTCCTGTATGGCAATACAACGGGAGCCAACAATACCGCTATCGGTTATGGTTCGCTTGGTGGCAACTATTGAATTAATAATTTCAAAAACCATAAAGAATGAAAAAGCAACTTTTGATGATCATCTTTAACGGAATGCTGACGATTTTCTCTGACCAACTTGCGGCACAAGTGGCCATTTCTTCCGATGGTTCCGCACCCGATAATTCAGCCATGCTGGACGTAAAATCAACGACCAAAGGGATGTTGATACCACGCATGACGCTGGCCCAGCGAAATGCCATCGCCAGTCCGGCAGCAGGGTTGACAATTTTTCAAACCGACAATACAAATGGTATTTATTTTAACTCCGGAACTTCCATTAGCCCGGTATGGGTAATGCCAGGCAGCGGAAGCTTTTGGAGCCTGGCAGGAAATGCAGGAACCACTGTTGGCACGAACTTTCTCGGTACTACCGATGCCAAACCGCTGATGTTTAAAGTCAATAATCAGATAGCAGGCTATATTGATTATGGTTTACTTTTCAATACAGGTTTTGGGTATCAAACATTAAATTCAATAACTACAGGAAATTATAATACGGCAAACGGATATCAGACGCTTTATTCCTGCAACACAGGATCCCGGAATACGGCAGACGGATATCAGGCACTTTATTCCAACAACTATGGATACTACAATACCGCTGGCGGATTTGCTGCGCTTTATTCAAACACAACAGGACACTACAATACCGCCATCGGATATGCTGCGCTTTATTCAAACACAACAGGAAACGTCAATACCGCCAGCGGACAGGGTGCGCTTTATTACAACACCACAGGAAACGACAATACCGCCATCGGATATGGTGCGCTTAATTCCAATACCACGGCAAATCAGAATACAGCGATTGGAAATAGCGCGTTATTGACCCAATCTTACAGCAACTCAAATACTCCATGGAACAGCGACAATGTGGCGGTTGGCTATCAAGCTCTTTATTCCAACCAGCCGACTTCAACGGCAAATGGAATTAATAATACGGCTGTGGGAAATTATGCTTTGCCTGCCAACACTACAGGAAACTCCAATACCGCTAACGGAAGTTATTCACTTCATTTCAATACCGAAGGATACTACAATACTGCCATCGGATTTAATGCCCTTTATTTAAATACGACGGGAGATTACAATACAGGGGTCGGATTTAGCGCATACCCCATATTTGACCCAATAAACAACTGGACCGGACTGGGTTATAATGTTGGTAGTGCGATCAGCATTAATAATTCCGTAGAAATAGGTAATACTTCTGTAACTAGCATCAAAGGACAGGTTGCATTTTCCACGTACAGCGATGGACGCATTAAAGACAATGTTGCAGCCAATGTACCGGGATTGGATTTTATTAAAAAACTTCGCCCTGTTACATATAATTTGAATATTCACCGGCAGAATGAAATGATGTATAAAGGCAAAAAAGAAGATGCCGACTGGCCGGGTAAATATGATATCGAGAAAATTAGAATGACGGGTTTTATAGCCCAGGAAGTGGAGCAGGCAGCCAAAGAAGTAAATTATGATTTCAGCGGTATCACCATCCCTAAAAACAGTAAAGAACTTTATGCCTTAAGTTATGAGCAGTTTGTGGTGCCATTAGTGAGGGGAATGCAGGAACAACAGCAACAGATTGAACAACTGAAAACTGAAAATATAGAACTGAGATCAGAAAATTCGGCATTTGAAAAACGGATAACTGCCATTGAATGCATGCTGGCCAAAAAATAAATCTTCAGAAGTCAAAAATTTATTTCTCAGCTTGCCATCCTTTATAAAAACAAATCAAAACAATAAAATTACTTCCTATGAAAAATTTACTGTTTTCCATTATTGCAACAGCGCTGTTTGCTGTTACTTCACAGGCCCAGGTAGCTGTCACTACCGATGGCTCCTCCCTGGATAATTCAGCCATGCTGAGTGTGAAATCCTCCACGAAAGGTATGCTCATTCCGCGCATGACGGCTGCACTGCGAATGGCTATTGTGTCGCCGGCGACCAGTCTCCGTGTTTATCAAACAGTTATGGTCAAGTTCAGGAAATAAATAAGCGGTCAGACAAGAGAGTCATTGACTTGCAATTGTGAAAGCTCTTGAAACATATTGTGAAATTACCAAAAAAGTGGAGCCAGAAACCACTAAAAAAACGGGGCGCAACCGAAAAGCCATATGAATAGGAAAACTTAAAATTAAACAAAATGGAAATCAGAAAAATTTTATTTGGAGGATTAGCCGGAACCGTAACAATATTAGTACTCAGTTGGTTAACTTATGTAATTCTATTAAAGGATTATATCGCAGCTAACTACAATCAAAGTACCATGAGACCCCTGGATGAACAGGTTATTTGGGCAATGTTATTATCTTACCTCAGTATTGGATTCCTATTGGCAATTATCTTCAGTTGGACGAAAACCAAAGGAATAATGGCAGGTGCAAAAGTTGGAGGAATAATAGGACTGCTTGTAGCTATATATTTTGATACAACCTTGCATTTTTTGAGCACTATGTTTTTGAATACCAGCGCTGTATTTGTTGATATTATTGTTAACACAGTGCTCGCGACAATTGGCGGAGGTGTGATAGCTTGGGTAATGGGCTTAGGAATAAAAGAAGCATAAAAAATTACTTTCACTTAATAGTCTGAGTTAGTAATACAGATTTATTTTGTACCGTTTCCAGCACAAACGAAATTTACGGTGAAAGCTGCCCAGAAAACAGCAGGGGTTTTGATCCCCGTGGAAAAGGTGCAATTAAATGCTTTTCAGAATACGCCTGGCCAGTACGGATGGCTGGACAAACACTCCGGACGGTTCAGGCGGGTACTTCAGCCATGAATTGTTTTATAACGAACCAAGGATATCGTAAAACCTTCCAGGTTTAAAAAACCTGGAAGGTTTGAAATCCTCGTTGTGTTTAATATTGATACATATCAATATTAAATTGATTTTTCTCATCTAAAAAACGGAAAAATACTTCTTTTAAAAAGGGAATATGTCGTTTCAGTAATGGTCAAATAATGTAATATTTTACTTATCTTGCAATTTTAAATTTTTGAACAAAACATTGATTTTTAGTATATTTCATTTCATTTCATTCACTTTATGTAAAAGTAAAAGGAGGACAATTTATGAAACGAATCGCCAAAATCATGATTATCATCTACTGTTTAAATACGGGCATTAACATCGGGACTGAAGCTCAAAAAGTGTATTATACCGGCAATGGGGGATCCTGGGATAACTGGGACCTTTATTCCTACGATTTGGGAACCACCACGGAAACACGATTGACCTTCAACACCGCGATTGACAACCATCCCGATATCTCTCATATAGATCCGAACAGGGTGGTTTTCAGCTCCAACCGTGGCAATGGCGAATTCGATATCTATGTAGGCAATACCGCAAATGTGGATGGTACGGCGGTAAGGCTGACCTTTGATGCTTACCCGGGAAGCGCATTGCAGGGAAAATATCCGGACAGGCATCCGCACTGGCATACCAACGGTGAACTTATCGTTTTTACTTCGAAAAACAGGGGTGTGTTCGGCCCGTTTGCGTTGAAGACCGAATGCAGTTCACCGATCATCATCATAGACTGGAGGTATTTTGAGGGAATGAATGTACTTTGGATCAATGCTGCCAATACTGTTCTAGGTTATTTTCCGCTGAATGTCCGTAAGGCCTGGGATTCTATAAATGATCCCACAATCTGGGTGCATAATGACGAAACCTATGTCGGACACCCTTCTTTCAACAGTGCCGGTGACAAGATGGTATTTACGGCCGCCATTGACGGGGAAGGCAAGGTATGGGAGGTTTACACTTGCGGCTTCGACCCGGTGAGCAAATCACTCATTCCTAATTCGCTGGAAAGAAAAACCCTTGGTCCGAACAATGGTAATAACCCGATTAAAATGTCGGGCGGAGCTAAATTCAGCGATGATGATACACAGATCCTGTTCAATTCCACGCGGATCACATCAGGAAATTCACAGATATATTCAATTCCCGCTACGGCCATTGACTGGCCGGTAACCAGTGCAGCCAGGTTGACATTTCATCAGGGAAACGACTACGTTCCACAGCCGGTACCGGGCAGCAGCGCCATCCTGATCACATCCGACCTGGGTCCGGTCCCGCTCTGCGGTTGCGAACTCGGGATGGGGGCAACCGCTGATCTGGACGTGGTTCTTTTGAATGGAGGAGCCAGGACAATTCTGGGTACGGATGCATCCCAGCAAACGCTTCTTCTTGGTGACGAGGTCAGTTGGTTCTGCGGCCTCAAGCCTAATCTATCGGCATGCACCTTTACGCCCCGGGTTATGAGTGTAGAGGCACTTTGGCTTGAACATGAGCCATACCTGTTGCCACCCAACATCCTTGAAGGCTATGGCCCTAATTATATCAACACCGGACAACAGTTATATTCAATGGCCTGGAATAATTTACAAAGCTACATGTATGCTGTTGCCCCAATGCAATTTTTTAATTTGATTGAAGATATTTCGATGCTGGCTTCAACTTTCCCTGGTTGGACTGATCCCATCATGTTAAGAAACTGGTATATGGCAAATACTGAGCTTCGTATTAAAAAATATGTCGTTCCATCCGTAATGCATGATTACGGCCTTGGCGGAATTCCTTTTCAATTCACACCATACAACAATTACCTTACTAACATTTTGGTACCGGATTTATGTGATGTATGTCATGACGGGCTTGATATGGTGGTCACAGGAGGTAACGGAAGTTTATTCACAAAGCAGCCGGGAGGGAAAGTGGATCTGATCGCCGGTGTGAAGATCCTGCTTTTGCCAGGGACTACATTAAAAGTTTCAGGTGATAGAACATTCACTGCAAAAATTTCTCCTACTGGTCTGTTTTGTCCCGGCTCCTTGCCTCCCGGCGCTCCTCTTGCAAAACTGGGGCTGACTGAAACACCGGATGGAACAAGTTTGGTCGAAAAACTGGTTTTCAAAGTCTATCCCAATCCGACGTCACAAAGTTTCTGGATTGAACTGCCTAAGAATGAGGCTTCTGGAAATATTCAGATTGAGGTTTATGATCTGACAGGATTAAAAATATTTAATCAAACCAGGATGATTGACAAACGAACTCAGGTAACACTCCCCGGCAAAGCTTCAGGGATCTACTTTGTAAGGCTCACCATAGGAAATGCATCCGGTGATCAGATCGTTGTTCTGAACTGACAAATAATCAATTGTCGGTTTGATCCTTGTCAGACAATTGGTCTATGAACCCTAATATTAATTACCTATGCTGGGTCGGTCAAGATTTCTTCTCATTGTTCTTATAGCAGTTGGATTATGCTTGGGATTTTCCGCCTTACGATCTCAAAATCCGAAGATTACCATGAATGACTACCCGATCACTTTTCAGTTCATCCATAAAGTAGGAGATGAGATGCTTATCATGGATACGATCAGGTACGTCAATTTATTTGGCAACAAATACAGTGTTGCTGCATTGAAATACTTTGTCTCGGGTTTCGTCATACATGCATCCAACGGAGAGAACCTTGAATTGAAAGAAACATTTTATATCGATGCCTCCAACAGCAATACATGCAGATTATCGGCAACCCGAAAAATACCTCCGGGGACTTATTCGGGTATTTCATTCATTTTCGGCCTGGACAATGTGGTAAATGTTTCAGGACGGTTTCTCAATCCACCCGAGAACAGGATGGAGTGGCCTGATCCGATGGGCGGGGGGTATCATTATATGAAACTTGAAGGGAAAATTGACTCCGGCGGGGAGATCGCGAACTTCCAGGCTCATAGTGGCAAATTGTACGACACTCCGCATTTTCTCAGGGTTTCCCTCCGGAATTCTTCCTTTACAGTTGACCAGAAGGGAATCATTATTCAGATCGTTATGGACATAAATAATTGGTGGAAAAACCCGCATACCTTTGATCTGAATGACATCACGGCAATTATGGACAACGGCCCGGTTCAGCAGCAGCTTATGGAGAACGGGGCCGATGTCTTTACCATCGGTTCGATCAACTAATTTTCTCGACCATGAAAATATTCCTGCTCATTATTGCTTTTGTCATGGTTGGTATGTCATTTGAAAGCTGCAATAAAAGAATTTCCAGATCTGAAATGTCTTTCCGCCCGGCTCCTGTCACATTGCCGATTCCCCGGGGGTTTCCGTACATGAACCTTGCTGCGGATAATCCTACAACCAGGGAGGGCGTGCAGCTTGGCAGAATGTTATTCTACGATCAGATCATCGACAGCGGATACAAGAGATCCTGCGGACAATGCCACATACTTAACGAGTCATTTTCATCAGCAAAGGAGAACAGCCTGCCACACGTAAACCTTGTATGGAATTATACTTTTTTGTGGAACGGAAAAGTGGATGGTTCTTTGGAAAATATCATGATCTTTGAAGTAGACAGTTTTTTCAGAACAGACCTTAACAGACTTAATGAACATAAAAAATACCCGAAACTCTTCAAAAAGGCATTTGGTGTTGACAAGATCACATCTAAAGAGGTCGGTTACGCCCTTGCCCAATTTGAACGGACTTTGACATCCACCAACTCAAAATATGATCGTTTTTTGAGAAGCGAAGAACCGTTGACAGAGGCTGAAGAAGCAGGCCGAAAAATATTTTTTACAGAAAAAGGAGACTGCTTTCATTGTCATGGTACTATCTTGTTGACAGACAACACATTTCATAATAATGGACTTGACAGTATTCCCACTTTAAAAGGCCGGGATGTTATTACCGGGAAAAAGAATGACCGTGGAAAATATAAAACGCCGACATTGCGAAACATTACGCTTACCCCGCCTTATATGCACGACGGAAGGTTTAAGACACTTGAGCAGGTGATCGATTTTTATTGTGATCAGGTGAAATGGTCTCCGACAATTGATCCCCTTATGAAACAAGTAAAACATGGTGGTATCCGTTTAAATAAGGAAGAAAGAGAGAACCTGATTGCATTTCTATATACATTTACGGATACATCATACATCAATAATCCGGCTTTTTCTGATCCATTCCAGGCACGATCATCTGAAAAAAAACACACTGGCTATTGAAAACCAAAGAGGATGTCACAAGGTAACTTTTTAAGATTAACCGCAGAGTGTCCTCCCAATTCAAAAATGGGAACCTCACGGCAGATAACTTGAGGTCAAAATCCAAAAGGATTTTAAAAATATCAGTGCGATTATGCTTTTTATTAAATTTGAAAAAAAAGCAGTTCATAGAAGACCATT
>JAUXWT010000015.1 GCA_030681475.1 Bacteroidales bacterium
TTTACCATCATATTTAAACGGATCATACATCGGAATCTTGACCAATGATCCGTCAGCTTCATTAGGAGAAAGATCCCATTGGGCAGAAAAGAACAGATAAGGAATACGGGATGGATGGTCAATGTCCATTTTAGCATTCCGGCAATAGGCCGGGTCTTTCACAAAAACCTTGTTGATCTTGTTCTTCCCCTTGTTCAGGATGAATTCCACCCATCCGTTAGCAAATATTTCCAAACTGCCGATCAGGTCAATCCATTGAAAGTTTAATCGGTTTACCCGAAGAAATTCAACCACATCCGGATCAGTGACAATTTCCCTGACGGGTGCTCCCAGGTTATCCTTGCCTTTATCACGATAAGCCAGGATGCCCCGGCCATAATGGACGGTCTTCCGTTTTTCAAGTGCCCGGAGCGCAATCGAATTCTTTTCCAGATCAGTCAAGACATTCTGAGGGAACAAATTGTCGTCACCCCATGGCGACCATGGATACGAGCTGTAATCCTTTGGGATCACAACCTTTTCGGTGGCTGCATCCTCAGTCTTTTTATAGGATGTGGCGACAGCTTTGGCTCCCGGCAAAAACGCGATCCCATTTTCGTAAATGATCTTTTGTTTCATCAATAGCAGACTTTCTTGTTATTGAATTCGATGATCAGCCGGATATGCAATTTTCGCTTCTGTCCATTAGGTAACAGGATATTCCTGGTTGAATTGACCCAGTGGTTGGGGTCTTTTGTAATCCTTTCAACGGCAGGGAAGTTCTTCTTTGCTGCAAAGATTTCCTTTCCCTTTTTCGTTCTTACTGAGCATTTGCAAGCATCTTTCAGCTCAATGATCTCTCCGCCGGTTCTCTCCAACCGGTTTGCCGTGACAAATTTCAACTGGAATCTGACCGGCTTTGCCTGGCCATCAAATGAGTCCATGATCTCCAGGACATCCCACAACCGTATAAAAGTTGAATTCATGGGAGCAACAGTACAATGGCGGGGAGGGATAATAAAGGACAGTATTTCCCTTTTATTCCTCTGATTTAGAAGGAAAAATCTGCGGTAGAATGTCTTTTAAAGCTTTTAAGAATATTGCGACAATTTTGAGGAGTTTCTGGACACGGTTAATAAACCATCGTATTCATAAAGGCGATTGATAATAGTAATAACAATCAAGGGGTGAAAAAACCTTTTCCCTGACTATTCAACCGTCGAATTTCCCATCAATCCAAGATGTGCTGCTTTGATTACGCTCATTTGCAAACTTACCCGTTAAATAAATCCCAAGCTTTCAGTTCTCCTGCCGGTTTACCTTTGCGAATAAAACCATAGAATTATGAAAACAATTGTAAGTTCAATTATTTTGTTGCTGCTGGGTTATTCACTCATTGCAACGACTGTATTCGCAACCACTGGCAATACTTCAGACAAGGTGCAAAGAAAAATGGAGAAGCAGGCTAAGGCTATCGCTAAAAAGTATCAAAAAGAAGGATATACTATTTCTGGAACGGTATTGCCACTGGAGCAGATAGTGCTCAAGCATTTGCTAAAATTGCAGGAAGGCAAATACCTTGATTATGAAACCAAAGTCAGCGCCCCTACCTATGCCATCGGGCAGCAGAAATGCCTTGGAGATGCCCAGAATTTTATGGTCAGGCTGGTATTTGATTCTATCAGGTACCGATACGACCAAGCTTACGGCGGGGACGAAGTGAAGAAAAACAAAAAAGAGGTCAACTGGACCGATAGGTTTTTCAGTGCCTTTCAGCAGGTGGGTGCCATTGATATCGGCGGCATGATCCATCCTTCATTTACCATATATAAGAAGGAAAAACGGTCTGATCTCACTGAGTATAGAATGTTTTTCTTTTACAATCCTGATTTTATCAATTCTGACAGGGAAGCCATTACACATGCCATTCAAAAGGCATTAAGGGAGGTAGAAGAAGGCACCGAATTTGGAGAGAAAGTGCAGAAATTCATCAATAACGGACTGAAATAATTCAAGCTTGCTTAGAATAATGCCATGCCCGCCTTGCGTTTCCATAGATTGAATATTCCTCTTTTCTTACTCTTAGCTATCACAGCAACAGGACAGGTGAATATTGAAGTAGAAGGTCTATCATCGATCATCATCGACAACAGGAAAGACATACTCCATATCATTAACACCAATAATCGCAGGAAACTGCTTGAAGATGCCACCATCAATGCGATCAGGCAGGCGGTTCCTTCCATAATCAATTTCGAAGAATATTCCTTCCAGGATTACGATGAAGCAGATCATTCCCGGCAACCGTCAGACCGTATGATTTTCCAGTTCAAATCGGGGCATCAGGTTCAATGGCAGCAATCTGGGAACCCTGTGATTACACATGATCTGCGCACGATGAGGAAATGGAACTGCAAAGTAAGAGGCTATGTAAAGGAGATTAGTATACCGGTTTCCTTAAATCCTCCGATTTTGTCGGGGCACTCCTTGAAGTTGAAGAAACCGACTAATTTACATTCTCATGTATTTGGACTGGGATATGGATTAAGCCTGCCTCAAGTTTTTGATGTTCCAGTCGAACAGAAACAATCTGGCGCTTCCCCTGAATGGCAATTGACAATTTATCCTTTACAACATGCCGGTATTCAATTCGGGGTTTCCAGAGAATTTGCGCTGGGGCTTTATTTCTCCTTTGCCAATGTCAAGTTAGCATACGATGGTCTTGAAACCCGAACGCCATGTTACGGAGGCCGCCTTCAGCTTGGATTCTACAGCCATAGCCTTAATCCGTATTTTGCATTTTTTGCATTATACGGCGATAAGAATGCATGCGCCTTTGCTGTTAAAGGCGCAGCATTCGGAATCGATTTCTTAAAGGGGAAAGTTAAATTCGGAATCGAAACCCAGGCATATTGGGTCAGTTCCAATTTGGAGTATAAGGGTAACAGATTCATTGACCGTGGATTTTTTAATATTAATAACGGTTTCGACCTGAAGGACCTTCGGTTTAACCTGGGAGTAGGATTGAAATTATATTTCTTTTGAGGTGTAAGAAAATCCTATTTTTTGGATACCATTCCGGTTCATCTGTTCTTCATTACAGAAAGATTCAACCTCATCAAACGATGGAAACACTCCGTAAAGGGCTTGTTTCAGGAAACATTTGCGGGCAATGTTTTCAATTTGACCACCACTCAGCTCAAATCTTTCTGACAATTTCTCAGCATGCTCAACAGAAATGGTTCTGACCTTGTCCAGCCATATCTTTATTCTTGATTCCTGTTCCGGTTTTTCAAAACAGATTTTGTAAAGAAACCTTCTTTCAAAAGCCTGATCAAGGTTTTGGGTAAGGTTGGTGGTTGCAATCAGAATTCCGTTCAGATCTTCCATCTCCTGTAATATTATATTCTGTATTGCATTTTCAGTCTGATCAACAGAAGATGACCCGATCTTTTTCCTGGTACTGAATATGCCATCGGCCTCATTAAATAACAGGATCGGGGCTATTTTACTTTTTTCGACCCTTCTGCGGTATTCATCGAAAACCTTCTTGATGAGTTTTTCCGATTCTCCGAACCACATACTTTTTGTTTCACTGATGGAAATCATTCTGATATCCCTGCCGGTTTTGCGGGCAATCTGGTAAACCGATTCAGTTTTTCCGGTGCCAGGTGATCCATACAACAAAACAGTAACCCCTGTACGCATACCGGCATCTTTAAGACGACCAACAAGGTTTGAATGGTTTTCCGGTTTCAATGTATCTGTAAGAAAATCAAGATTTTTAGATTCCTTACCACTGAAATAAAGTTTTTTCTCTTGGATGTCAGAGGCGATGATAAAATCACTTGATTTTTTCTTATCCGTTTTTGTTACAAAAATGTCCTTGTCTTCCTGGAGAAGGATTTCCAAACCTAAATCAGTCAACATCACGTGACGTTCAGTTTTGAATTGGCCTTCTTCAAGCATTACAAGCCCGTATTTTAACAGGGCATGAGTGCCTTTAATGAACTCTTTGCGTACACGCATCCTGTCAGAAAAATCGGTATACAAATATTTAATAGCCTCAAGAAGGTTGACCGGTTCTTCTTCATCTAAATATTCACTGCAAATGAGAATAAATAATGTCAGGTCTTCTATTTCCATGGGCAATTTCCGTAACTCCTTTACAAAAGCAAGGGTGATATTACGGTTCAGCATTGAAAGTATTTCATGATGCAGTTCAGTTATTGTGTATTCACCATTGTGGAAATTTTGGAACACACCTTCGAAATAGACCATCAAAGAATAAACATCAGGTGTTTCAATTTTCTTCGAGATGAATTTTTCTCCTTTTCTAAGAGATTCAAAGGCGTCTCTGTTTACGTAGAATTCAATGTTATTCAGATTTCCGCCACCACCGCGCCTTCTGCGGTTGTTTTCGACCTGTCGCCTGAGCAGTTTTTTTTCTACCATGGAGTCCAGGTCGGGTAAGTAGCTCACAACACTAACCGGACTACAACCGATATAGTCAGCAATATTTTCCAGGTCAACGGTACAAGACCCGAAATTAACAGTGAAGATAACACAGAACAGAACAACCTGTATTTGGGAAATTTCCAGAAAATCAGATAATTTCTTTAATTCCCGTTCGTTTTTAAGCAACATTTCTTTGCTTAATCCGGAGGTTTTTATGTCGAGGGCGATTTTCTCGACACATCTCAAAAGGTCATGGTTTGTCTCTTTTTCGTTGTTTTTTTCTTTCATGTGTTTTATGAATTGCAAGCAAAATTACGCTGTATAACAGGGGAAAGAACGGGTTTTTATTTACCGCTTTATTTTCAACAAGAGCGGGCATTCATGAGAAAAATATTTATTGATCAGGATCGAAACTTATCTTAATTTCGTACATCAAACAAAAAAAAGAATCATGATAAAATGTGTGATCATTGATGACGAAATCAATTGCAGGGAAGACCTTAGTGCCCTTATAGGATATAAATTTAATGACCGCCTCCGGATAAGTGGGATGGCAGGTTCCGTCAAAGAAGGCGTGGGCATTATCAATGCTACTTTGCCTGATGTGGTTTTTCTTGATATCCGGATGCCGGAAGAAGACGGGTTCCAGCTCTTTAAAAAATTTGATCATATTATTTTTGATATTGTATTCACAACATCATATGAGGAATATGCCATACAGGCCATCAAGCATGCCGCATTCGACTATCTTTTAAAACCGGTCGATCCAAAGGAACTGGAGGCGTTTCTTGACCGGTTTGATCAGCGGGCAAAGAAAAATTCCATGGCAAATAAGATAAAACTTCTGCTCGCTCAACTTGAATCGGGGGATGAACCCAACATCCTTGTTTCCCTGCCGACAGGAAAGGAGTTTAAGGTTGTGAATGCCCGCGATATTATCTACTGCAAGGCAGATGTTAATTATACTGAAATCTACACCTCCAATAATGCAAAATTTGTTGTAACGAAGACCCTTGGAAAGGTCGAAGAGATTCTTAATTACCCTTTCTTTTTCCGCAGCCATAAATCTTTCCTGGTGAACCTGAACCATATTGATTCATACAATAAGATCGATGGATATATAAGGATGAAGAATCAGGAGGTTATCTATCTTGCCGATCGGAGGATCGATGAATTTATAAACCTTTTCGGCAAGGAAAAATAAGATGATAGGTTCCCGGGGAAAATCCAATTACGAGGTCGAACTTGCAAAAGCACGGCTTGAAGCGCTCAAGGTGAGGATGAACCCCCATTTCATTGCCAATACCCTGACATCAATACGAAGCATGTTATTCAATGACCGTAAAGACGATGCCATTGAATATCTTACCCTCTTTGCCAAATTGATACGCACGACACTTGAAAATGCTTCAAAGGATTATATTACGCTGGCCGCTGAACTTCAATACATACGAAACTATCTTGATATTGAAGAATTGAGGTTTGCCGGCAAGTTTACTACTCAAATTATTTTTTCGGAAAGCCTAATCCCGATCGACTTGGTAGTCCCACCATCAATTTTTCAGCCATTTATTGAAAATGCCATCAATCATGGTCTGATGCATCGCACCCAAGGAGGAAAACTTATAGTTGAATTTATACCTGAAGGACATCTTCTAAAATGCATGATTGAAGATAATGGTGTAGGCAGGCAGAAAGCCAAGGAAATTGAGAATCGGTCATTGACTGCACATTCGTCCTTATCAGAGACCATCACCCGCGAGCGAATAAACCTTCTCAATAAGATTAATGCAACAAAGAATTATTCAATTGATACGATAGACCTTTCAGATAACTACGGTAATGCCTGTGGAACCAAGGTTGAGATAAGAATACCGTTACAAAATATTTATAAAAGAGCTGACAATTGAGATTCGACCAATTTATTCTCGAATATGATAACCCCGGGTCGATAGTCCTGTTGGCAGATAAACACAATGTTTTTGCTTAAGATGGAGGGAAACGGATCTAACTAAGTAAACTATTGGTAAAAAAATCAAAATATATACTTTTCAGGAGCGGAAATGCTAAGGGATTTGATAAACCATTTGGTTTACATGGTTGTGAATATAAAGGCGATTACAAATCGATTCTTAAACTCTAATGAAATTGATATTTAAAACCTTATAAAATAGTTTCCAATGCGCATTATAATTGACAAGCGAGAAATTGATTTTATTAATAATGAGAATATTTTGTCAGATCATATTAATCTGGATACATACACATCAGTGCATCAACAGAAAGCCCATTTCTTTGAAACTCTGGGTACTATTGGAGAAATAATCCCAATTGAACCATCATTATCAAACGAGGAGTTGTTTATATACTGTTCTCAACCAGATACAGTATATGGGACTTTTCACGAAGAACCCCGAGAGAATTTATCATGCCGTTTACTTCAACATACAAAGGGTAGTTTAATGCTGCCGGAAGGTTTCAATTGTGGATGGTCTTTTCATGATTCAACAATGAATATTGTAACCACAAAAAAACAATTAGATCAATTAAAGAATGGATTAAATTCGGCAGCTCCCAGAATGGGCATTTTTACTCCAAGACTTAACGAACGTGATTTCTATTTGCCAGATAATAAAACAATTTCTATCGCAAAAGAACAACGTTTTATTGAAGATGATTGTTTTCACCTTGTTTATGCAGGTCGTTTCATTGCTAATAAGGGTATTTGTCAACTTATTCGTGCATTAAATATATGGCCTATTGCAAAGATTCAAATCACGTTAATAGGAAACGTTGAGCCAAATTTTCACATTAGCCAAAGCAATACCCTCCATATAACATTTGATGATTTTTTTAAACGAGAAGTGTTAGATAGGAATCAAAGAGCACGAATAGTAATTGAACCAGCATTACAACAAAGAAATTTAAGAGAAATCTACTGGTCATCTGATTGTTTTGTTTATCCATCTTTCCACGAGGATGAAAATTTTGGCATGGCACCTAGGGAAGCAATGTTATGTGGAGTTCCTTTTATAGTAACCGATTTTTGTGGCTTGGGGCAATTGTGCGATGCAAGAGGTGGAATAGTTAAGACTTATCCAACACTAGGAGGCGTACGATTTAGCCTTAAAAGTTTGAGACATCAAATTGAAATAATACACTCATGGAATAATAGACAAACAAGAGAAAACAGAATTTTTAATAAAGATTTTGTAAAAGAAGAGTGCGATCAAACAAGAGCATTGTTATCTTTAAAAATGTCAATTGAAGAAATACTAAAATTACCACCAGGGTCACCACTTGCTGGTGGATGGAGGTCAAAAGAACGAATTGACCGTTGGGCTGAAGTAGGCCCGGAATCATTTAGAAAAGCTATTTCCATGGCATGCTCACCACCACCCGAAGGTTTATATGTTGATGGCACCGGATATGCAAGTGATGGGTGGTATTCTGAACCACACTTTTTTCAGGCAATACAAGCATTTTATACCACTTATAATTTATCCCCAACTGTTAAAAAGGGCTCATGCTACAGGGGTTTCTGGAGGATTGCGATTTGGCCTGAAGAAAAATCCCTACTTGAATTTGGATTCCCAGGACCAAGAATAAAAAGGTTTAATATGGATGATTGGGGAATCATTACAGACATTGCAAAGCATTGCTTCAATGGAGAGATTGAATTTTGGCCAACATCAATAAAATCAGTTGAAATAATCCAACACCTAGTAAATCTTGGATATTTAGTCCCAGATGAATTATAAGCAAAATTTGAAAACGAAAGTATGCAAATAGTATCACAAAAACGATAGTGATAAAAAAAACATATTCATTGGCTTTTTGAAGAAATGGCAAGTGTGATGGAAGATATCTCTATTTTATGTACCAAACTTATCATACATTATTAACATTCCGATGTTTAACCATTTTTCATCAGACCCTAATTACCTTAATTGATTACTCATTCTGAAAACAGTTCACAGCCCATTCACGTATAAATTCCAATGACTCCTTATAATGGTTTTGCTTTGCCAACTGGGGAGCCATTGCAAGGTGGATTTCTGTTCGTAATTTTTTATTCGGGATAGAACCCGCCATATTGATTGATTCCTCAATGTTTCCATTGGTCAGCGCATAAATAGGACATTCCATGGCAAATTGCTGACGAAATGACTCATCTTTGATATGAGCTAAAAGCTCCCTTCCCTTCTGGTAAAAACCATGCTTTGCATAGTGCAAAGCAATTTTGACCAGATATTCATCTCTATAACCATCTCCGGGAATCATCATAACCAAGGCTTCGGCAGCGCAATAAAGTTCGGGTAGAACCAGAGATTCAGGTGTATTCATCCGCCGCTTCTGCTCACGAATTCTCGAATCGATACTCTTCAAAATATCGTCGATGATCGTTTGATATTTTTGACATGTATAATGGTTTCTGTACCAATCATCAAATTTATTTGGATCGCTGTACGCTGCATCGATTAATTCCTTTATCTTTTCATATTGATTATTTATGGCCAGATTATAAGCCAGATCATCAAAAGCAATTTCATGGTCAGGGGGCTGTAAAATCTGATTAATGTTGAAAATTGCCATCTCCATGTTTTGGACTGCCTCCGCTTCTCTTCCGAGTCTGTATTCGTAATAGTAAAGGTGGCTGGCATTAATTGTTTTAAAGAAAATATCATCTATTAGCTTATTCAGATCGTATGCTTCTTCCATAGTCCGCATAGCCTTTTCCTGCATTTGTTTAAGAATATAATAGTTAATTTTTTTCGCAGCCAGCAAGAATCTTATTTCAGGAGAAGTAAGGTTACGCTCCATTTCGAGTACAATCTCAATCTGATCATCCATCAACAGGGTAAATGAAATATTCGAATAGATGACGCATTTTTTCTGAAAAGTTTTGGCTGATTCTGCTATTCCGATGGCTTGTGCTATCTCTTTACGCTCTGCATGTACACAAGCAGCGGATAATTGAGCAAGGTGCCTGGACGGTTTGTCCATTTTCTTCAGGATGTAGTTATACCCAACAAAATTATTGGCAAGGACCGCAGATTGCGCCATTTCAGATAAAATCCAGCTATAATTGCTTCTATTAAGGATTTCAAATATAAGTTTGTTCCTGATGTCATCAAAGAAAACCAATTGTTCAAAGAAAAATAACAGTGCTTCGGGAAATCCTTCAATGGAATAATCTCCATATCTTTTAATTGACATGACAGGATTTTCAATTTGGTCAACCTTTAATTTTCTGATCAGTGGTTTCACGTTATATCCCGCGAGAAAGAGGTCGAATAGTAGATTTATCACATAATAAGGCGGAATGAAGTCAGTAAGCGGGTTTCTGGCAGCTTTTTTTATGACCTTTTTATACAGCTCATCTATCAATTTGTTAAGTATCTCTTTTTTCTGTGAACGGTCAAATTCAGGGTTATAAAAGATAATATGTATCAACAGAAGGTATGGTATATGCCTTTTTAGAGGATCAAATAAGATGATACGTTGAAGCAGACGGTCAATGCCCCATGCCGTATTCGCCAGATTGCTTGAAAAGAAATAATCGATCTCGCTGAAATCCTTATAGTTTAATGATCTGTCTTCTAACCGTGGCATTATAAAAATATGAGTAATCGCCCACAGGAGATTCAGATTCCTTAGACCGTGCCAGGTTCTTTTCCAACCTAAGGCCAGGGGAATTGACCGATTCAAGAGCGGGCTGTAACAAATACAAAAATAGCAAGCAATTTATTGTATACGGGATTTTTTATTAAACGGTTGAAATTTAAAATGAACGTTCATTTATTAAATGCCTGCGTTAAATCAAATTCCCGATGGAGCGATGATGAACATAGTAATTTTACATCCTGAAATAAAATCTCACATCTCAATAAAAACGAATATGCCAAACGGAGGATCACATCATTGCGGAAATTGTCACCAGTTGAAAAATGGCATATGTAACCTGAGGAATGAACAGATTGTAAATACACACTGGACGACTTGTCGTAACTGGAACAGTAAAGCATTAACACCTGCCGGAGTGATATTTGCCATTGTTTGCGAAGTGAAAAACAAGGCAGGTTCTTACAGCAATATACCTTATTATAATGGTTTAAGAGTTGATACGATCCAGGAGGGTTCGAATGACACTTGTGTTGTTTGGGAAAGTAAAGAGGGTCATAGAAGCGTTTTTAAAGATATCAGGGAGTATCTGGAGTTTTATGAAACTGAACGGATGAAGAAGAAGGACTATATCATGGGAGCTGTCATCGGCGATATTATTGGTTCTGTTTATGAATGGAATAACGTGAAAACAACAAATTTTCCGCTGTTTACCAAACGAACAGATTTTACCGATGACAGTGTTCTTAGCTTCGCAACGATGGACAGCATCCTTAACAAGACAGGCTATGCAAAAGTTTATCAGGCCTATGCACAGAATTACCCCGACCGTGGCTATGGTGGAAATTTTGCATCCTGGATCTATGATGAGGATCCTGAACCATACAATAGCTGGGGCAATGGTTCAGCGATGCGTGTAAGTCCTGTTGGCTGGGCTTACGATACGATTGACGAAGTGTTGCTTCAGGCAAAACGAAGTGCGGAAGTTTCGCACAATCATCCCGAAGGAATAAAAGGGGCACAGGCAACTGCATCGGCTGTTTTCCTGGCGAGAACCGGTAAAAGTAAGGATGAAATAAAGGAATTCATTGAAGTTATGTTCGGCTACAATCTGAGCAGGAGTATTGCCGCGATACGTCCCGGATACCGATTTAATGAGAGTTGCCAGGGAACAGTTCCTGAAGCGATCACCGCCTTCCTGGAGAGTGCTGATTTTGAAAGTGCCATCAGGTTGGCGATATCCCTGGGAGGCGACAGTGACACGCTTGCCTGTGTCACAGGCGGTATCGCCGAAGCTTTCTACAAGGAGATTCCGGAATATATAATAGAAAACGCGTTAAGGGTCCTACCGACTGAAATTATACAACTGATTGAAGAATTTTCGACACGATTCAGAAATGGGAAATGAACAAATAGCCGAGGTGTATTTCAACAGAGGGAATGCAAAGAGTGACAGCCAGGACTTTGTTGGAGCAATTGACGAATATTCGAAGGCATTGGAAATGAATCCAAGTCTTGCAGAAGCATTTCACAACAGAGGATTGGCTAAGAAGAATATCATGGATAACAATGGTGCGATTGCCGATTATTCTATAGCCATAGAGATTGAACCAAACTTTGCAGAGGCATATTACAATAGAGGAACCGCAAAGGCCGCTATACAAGACCCCATGGGTGCAATAGCCGACTTCACAAAAGCCATTGAAATCAATCCGGGGTATAGTGCTGCTTATAACAACAGAGGAATTGTAAGAGGGAAACTCCAGAAATACAGTGGCGCTCTTGATGATGCTACAAAGGCTATTGAAATTAATCCAAAAGATTCAATCGCTTATTATAACCGGGGAAGAACATATTGTCACCTCAACTACTACAAAGAAGCAATTGCCGACTTTACCAATGCCATTCGGATAAACATAAGGTATGCACCTGCCTATTTCAACAGGGGAGTGGTAAAACTGATATTGGATCAAAACGACAGCGGATTGGTTGATTTATACAAAGCAAAATATTATGGCGACGACCAGGCAGATGCTGTTATTAAGAAATATTGCTGATAAAATCATCACATGATAATCTTCAAAATTTTAATCATTTTGGCCTCCATAGTGCTTAGCTGGGTAATTGCTTACTCAATAACCATGGTGTCATTCTGGATTGATTTAAACATCAATTATCCGGATTCAGAACAAATGATATATATGAAACGTAAACATATGAATATGAATAAATTTGTTTGGATATTTGTATTTTTGATGATGCTTTATGTTTTCCTGTAATTAGTTTCATTTTGTAAAATTTGATGATATATGAGCGAGAGCGGAGATGAAATTGTAAGAAGAATAAAGGAGCGGATTGACAGAATTGTTGCTAATCTGAATTCAAAAAATCCTGTGAAATCAGAACCGGCAAAGATTGCGCCAGTTCAACCGAAGCGAGTTCCGGCGGTAAAAGAGTTAAGCCTGAAACCAGAAATCGTCACTTTTAGCGATAAAAGGTTGAATGACGCCCTGGCTGCTTTAAAGGCTTATGGCTATGATGAAAAGGCTGTTATGCGGTTTCTTAATGGATTGGAACTGAATTCAGGTACTTCCGTCAATTCAATCATCAAAATGGGGCTGGAAAATTTATAAATTCAAATTTAAATATTAAGTATACTTAATATTGTTCATATTTTTGTTGTAAATTTGAAGTATATTTAACGTTTATGAATCCAACTATCAAACCGCATATAAAACGGCCACTTTACATTGACCGTGCCCGGCCTTTTCTCGCCAAGAACCTGATCAAAATATTTACCGGCCAGCGAAGAACCGGAAAAAGTTATATGATTTTTCAGATCATGGAACTGGTTGAAGCATTGCACCCTGGTTCTCACATTATTTATATTGACAAAGATATTCATGAGTTTGATTTCATCAAAAATGACATTGATCTTCTTGACCATGTAGAGAAAAACCGCCGTTCAGGGGAGATGAATTTCTTGTTTATTGATGAAGTTCAGGAAATTGAACAATTTGAAAAAGCGCTCCGGAGTTTATTAGTTACAGGGAACATGGATATCTGGTGCACGGGGAGTAATTCTTCTATGCTTTCCGGCGATCTGGCCACTGTTTTAAGTGGTCGATACATCGAAATCAGAATTCATGGGCTGAGTTTTTCAGAGTTTTTAATTTTTCACAAGATTGAAGATACAGCCGAAAGCTTGGGTAAGTACCTTAAATATGGCGGGTTGCCAAACCTGATGGTTTTTCCGTTGACTGACCAGGTAGTTTTTGATTACCTGAAATCGATCAATGCTACAGTGCTCCTTAAAGATGTGGTAGCCCGGTATAACATCAGGAATGTTAATTTCCTCGAAAACCTGATCAGGTTTCTTGCCGATTCGACTGGAAGCCTTATTTCGACAAAGCGTATCAGTGATTACCTGAAATCACAACGGATGGCAATTTCTCCGGTCATTATTGCCAACTACCTGTCGTACCTGGCATCGGCCTACTATATCACAAGAGTTCCACGCAGCGACCTGCAGGGAAAGAAAATTTTTGAAACCAGTGAGAAATATTATTTTGAAGATCTTGGTTTGCGGAATGCCATCATCGGATATAAGCCCCAGGATATTAATAAACTGATTGAAAACAGTGTGTTTCAGCACATGATCAGGATGGGGTTCAATGTTTATGTCGGAAAAACCGGTGACAAAGAGATTGATTTTGTTTGTGAGCGACAGGGAGAAAAAATATATATCCAATGCGCCTACCTGTTAACCGATGACCAAACGATTGAGCGAGAATTCGGGAATCTCTTGCTGATCAAGGATAATTATCCAAAATTCGTTGTCACGTTGGATGATTTCAAGGGCAACACAAATCAGGGGATCATCCATTCAAATTTAAGGGAATTTTTGCAAAAAACATTTTGACAAAACGGTGCCATTATGTCTACCCAGATACAATAGGTTTGTTCAGTCGAAGAATTTGTTCTGTTCCAGTACCAAGTTTTCGATAAATATCATCTTTTAAGAATTAATTTGTAAAAGTTTTCATGCGCCCAAACCATGAAATCCTTTTCACCAAAGGTTTGGATTAGCTCCATTACATTATTTTTATACCAATCGATAAGGCTTATCTCCGGCCAAAAGGTCTTCATTATCGGAAAATCGGTTCCAAAAAGGATTCTGTCAGACAAACCCGCATCACATATCAACTTCATACTTTCAATTGCCATAAAAGAGCTATCAGTATAAGCATTTTTAGCTCCTTTTAATACAGTCAATGTTTGTGAAATGGGTTTTCCGTGCGCTAAAATAAATGTAACCTCGGGGTATTCCCTGCAAAACTTATAGAATTGTATTGCATTTGAACCTCGCCAACCACCAGTATGAAACATTACCGGAACCCCCTTATTATATGCAACCTCTATAACCGTTCTTATTTTATCGGGCATTTTATCCCATTCTTTTATGGCGTAGGCATGTATTTTAATCACTTTATAATTCAGCGTATTATAAAGCGCAAGGGTAGGGGCAGCATCGACCATTTCAGGTGATACCCATAAATAGGGTACAAACCTCTCTATTGGCAGGGATGTCATGATTTTTTGATCGCGATAAAAATCACTTACCAATGATGTGCCAACAGGCATTATACCGACTTTATCAATGCCCAATTCATCAAACCATTTCACGACTTGTTCCGGATCATAATAGTCTTCTCTGAATTGTCCATAATGAACGTGACAATCACAAATTTGCGAGGCAATTTCTTCGAATTTAGTTTTCATTTGTTATGGGTCAATGAATTTCAAATTAATTTCGTTGGTTCCAAACCTACACGCTTTTTCCATGCCTGCAAACCGGGGTTGCCAACGTCCATCAAATGATAGAACACAAATTTGACATGAGGATGATTAGTAAGGATATCCCGAACCATCTCGAACCAAAGGTTGACCATAAGGCTGCCTTTTTTACATGCTTGTAAGAATTGTTTGTGACCAAGAATATGATATGTAGAAGCCCATTCACCACAAAAACGAACATCGATGTAACCCACCCATTCATCATTGGAAGTAAAAGCTCCATAAGTTTTATGAAAATGTGATGAACAGATTTCCAATGCCATTGGTTCCGGAAATTCAAAATAGGATTCGTTCATTTTTCCCTGCCGAAAATCCGTACTTGTATTTATAGCAAATAGTTCATTAAGCCTACTGTTTCTTTCTTCTGTTGCAAGTGGTCGAAACGTATAACCATCTTCCGCTACTTTGCGAAATTCATAGCGGGTTTTACCATTAAAGGCTTGGTTGAAAAACGCTGGCGCATCAGTGAACTGTTCAATAGGAAGAACTGCCAGGATGAAATCGCCTGGAAGTTCGGCATTTACCCAATCTCTTGTATAATCGATAGTTGGCTGACAGGTAAGATCATTTATACATGAATTGCCAATAAGATCGATAGCCTGCACAGCAATCAATTGGCAATCCATATTCATAGTTGCTGAATTTGTTTATTTACATAGTAATCTTCAACCATCTTTTTATTCAAAAAAGCAATGTCACAGAAATGTTTGGTGATTTTGAACATATCTCCATTATTCTCGTTAAAATTGCGGACCAGACACATGGCGCAATAATCACGGGCTTCGCAGATAACACAATCAGGAAATGAACCATTACTAATGGTTCTTAATTGTTTCAATTGTTCAGAGTTTTCCCAAATAGATTTCAATGATTCTTTATAGGCATTTCCAACTATCATCCCTTGCCAACCGGCACAAGGATAGTAGTCGCCATTAGCCGTAAGGCAGATGTTATCTACACCTACTCCACAAACTGGCATTTTTTTAAACTTCTCAATGTCTCTGCTTTTAGGTTCTTGATTTAAAGTAGTATCCAAGTAATCCTGATCAAATTCGAGCATATCATGAAGTAAATCTTTTGATTCATCCAGATTAATACGTTGGGCCAGATTATTGGTGCTTAGATCTGCCTGCGCCATCATAATGAAGTCTGTATAAGCTTTCGTTCGTAATTTATTAGCAAAAATCAATACATCCTTGTATGATTTCCTATTCAATTTCATAACCGGACAACTGATTTGTAAAGGAATATCTGCAGCTACCAATCGTTCGATACTATTTTTAGTCTTGTTGAATGAACCCTTAACCTGTGTAATTGCATCATGCTCATCAGCATTCATGGAATATAATGAAACCTGCACAAGTGAAGGATTTATTTCTTTAAGCAAGGCAATATGTTTATCAGTTAAAAGGGCCAGATTGCTTAAAATACTGATTACAAAATCATTTTTTCGGGCATGATGAAGAATAGCTGCAATATCCTTGTGCAAAAACAATTCACCGCCTGATAGTGTAACCTGCAAAGTCCCCATTTCTTTTGCCTCGTCCAGGACCTGAAGGATCAGAGATAACGCCATATCACCACCATCATCTTTTTTGGAATTTGGAATATAACAATGAATACACCGTTCGTTGCACCGGGATGAAACCTCAATTTGTAGTCCAAAGATTCTGGGCTCTTTATGAAATTCCTCATATAAAAACTCAGAACTATCCGTTAAAATATCTTTCTTATCTGGATTGGTAAAGTCATATAATGCTGTTTTAGGATTTTCTAATTTGTAACTAAACGAAGGCTCTTTGGCTGAAATTTCTTCCGAAGTGTCGCCAGTTATCACAAACCCATTTTTTTCAAGATCCTCCACAAATTCAATAAAATCTCTTCTCAATTCCTCGAATGATATTTCCTGATATAAAAGCAGCAATTCACGTACGATAATATCAATCTCTTTGGGTTCTCGACTGATTTTTGCTAAAAAATCAGCCCCAGTTTCATTATAATTTCGATCGTGTTTGGTCAATTGATTGGTGATGTAACCAATGGTTCCATAACAACGGATAAAGGTGTCTTTTGTCTGTCGTATAAATTTCATTATTAATATATTAAATCATATACATCCTCTGATTCATTGCTCTCAATCTCATTTTTAATTAATTTACCAGACAATATTAATTTATTAATATACTCAATGCGTAAATTGTTTAATAAGGATTGACCTTCCTCATTCTCAAAATCAATTATATTTGTCGAAATTGATCCATTTTGAGAAATTTTAACCTGAACTTTATCTTTCATCGAAACTGATTATAAATGGGTAATATTAACATTTTTACTTTTGCTATTGTATGACATCAATAAGTGAAAAATGGGCTGTCTCTATTGATTTGAAACAGCCCTTGTAAACCTAATGTTTACCTTGATAGTTCGCATGGTTTGCACATAGCGCCACCATTTCCTCTGTCTTTCGTTGGGCAACCTGCTGCGTAGGATCCCGAAGGATTGTTCTTTGCAATTACTTGCGGTTTTTGATACTTTTTCATACCTGAGAATTTAAATTACCCCTACTCTATTTAAGGCTTTTCGGGTTACGCCAATAATTTTTTTGAGCAAAATTACCTTGCAATGTTTTATTCTATTGTTAAGTCATGCTGCCGTTTATGCCATTCTGAGAGATACTCGGTTAATAAAATTACTATTAACTTCTCCAGTTTGTTACAAATGTATAATAAAATTGGTTTTATCCAGCTATTCTTTTATGGCCGGAGTGATGCTCTTGGTCGAAGGGAACAAGTTTGCCCAATTTGACAAATACAAGTCGTTTTGTCGCACCAGTTCCATATTATAGTGTGGGTTCTACCATTGATTTCTGAGAGAGTGTAGTATAAAAAAATCAACTAATCATTCTCCATTTCCAACCTGCCAATCTAGTGTGCAGTTTTTCATTTTCCCTGACTAAAACCTTATCCGGTTCTGACTTCCCGAATATCTCGCCGGCGCGACGCAGGAATTCAATCTTCCAATGGCTTATCTGATGCTGATATCCGATATTCCACAGAAAGTTCTGCAAGCGCATCCAACATTGACTCAATTCAATGCGACTGATTCTACTTTCCATTTCTCCTACATTTGCATGAATAAAAGCAGCACTGGCCATGCATGGTTCCTCTCATTGGGAATCTGCTTCCTGCCGTTGCTATTCTAACTCTGTTGGTTTGGCATCCTCAAGTATGCCTGATAATTTCTCGACGACTTCAAAATATAGCTTCGCCCTTCAATAACAAAGCCATCCAAATTGTGCTGGACGGTATATTTGGCAAGGTCAGCTATCCTGTTTATGAATCCCCTCCCATTGAAATTCAGAGAGGTATTGCACAATACACCGTATCCTGTAAGTGCCTTGAACGCGATTAGTAGCTCGTACAAATTTCGGTTCGTCGCAGATGATACTGTCTGAATGCGAGCAGTCTCATTCACGTGAGTGACCGCAGCTAGCGCATTCGTGCTAACGCGATGTGTGTAGAGCATAAATGGACTCGCTTGATTGCAGCCAAACCATCTTGCAGCATCTTCCTCTAAGCAAACTGGGGCAATTGGACGAAATTGTTCGCGCTGCTTGATCTCATTTAGCCGCACTCTTGTACTTTCTTGGAAGGGTGAAGCGAGAATCGAACGGTTTCCCAAAGCGCGTGGCCCAATTTCGTATCTTCCATTCACCCATCCAATGATGAGGTTGTTAGCCAACATGTCAGCAATCATTGAATAGTTCGTTTCATAGAGATCAAATGGACTCAAATCGAAAGAGTCGGTCGTAATGAACTCAAGGCCGGAGTATACGTTCCAATCGATTTTTGGGTTCCCTGTAAGGTGGAACTGTGCGTCAATCGCCGTACCGATAGCCGAGCCCGAATCATTGGCAACAGGGGGTATGAAAACCTCGGAAAATAGATTGGTCTCTCTCCACTTGGTATTCCAGTCGCAATTCAGGCCACATCCACCTGCGATGATTAGTGGCATTCTTTTCTTCATATTCGCTTTCGCGAATTGATAAAAGATATCAAAGATCTTGTCACTAAAAATACCCGCGAAATTGCGAAATTCTGGATCATCCACCCCCACGTTGTAGTATTGCGAATGCTTAAGATCCTCGTACAAACTTGGTTGGACATGCGGCGAGCCCAATAGAAAGTCGATCAGCTTTTTCTCTTCTGCTGAAGGCATCCTGCGATTTGAAAATGAAGCCAAGGCCATTAGTTTCCCTGCATCTGAGAATCGAGAAAAGGGCTCACTCTTAGGAAAGGTTGGGTCGGCCAAGCCGTAGATCGAGCTATAACGATTCCCTGGTTCATTAAGGACATCAGCAAGAAGCATTATGTTCAACTCAGAATCAATCTCGTAGAAAGCACCGATATCACCTTCCCATACCAACGCATAGCAAGGAGTGCCTTTCGGTAGACTTGACAAGCCAAAAGCGCAAAGTAAGTGCGACCGCTCGTGAGAAGACGAGAAATAATGCACAGGCTTTCCTAATAACCGCCGCTTTTCTATAATGATGTCGCTTTTCAGAACACCACGATATTCGACAAAAGCATGCGACCCGAGTAAGTGCCACCAACCGCCAGTGCAAATAACGTCGGGCATTTCGTCAAGTTTCCCAAGGATGTCGAATACGTCGTGACTGGATATAGGCGAATATCGATAGTTCGAGTTCTTCTCTGCCTCAATAGAAAACATTAAATGAGCATCTTTCAGGTAGGCAATTGCACCGTCATGGCCAGGGTTAAATGAGAGAATATTCATATTGCTTTATGACAAATGATAAAATAATCCATCGTTATTCATTCAAATGTAAATATTTTATCAGCACTTATACATAATTAATTTATATTCATAATAATATATAGATCACCCCAATTTGTACTCCCTTTGGTTTTATCTAACCTTTCTTTTATGGACGGCCTGATATGCTCATGGGTAAAGGGAACAAATTTGCCATATTTGACAGCATACAGGGCGTTCCGTCTTACAAGTTCGATAATTCGAGTGTTCTCTCTTTCACAAATAATCGTTGGAAATGGCTTGGTGCTGTCAGTCAGAAGGTCATGAAGTTTCTTTTGAAAAAATCTATTTACTAAATCTGCATCCATAATCCAATGGTTTATTTAATGTCACAATTGACTTTCAATCAATCGTTTTATCTCTTTGGCATCATTAAGTGCAAAACGGTGGGCGCTGATGGTGCCCTCCCCAAAGCTCAGTATCATTATTTCGGTACCGATGAGACCGGTGTTGATTTCTACGGAGGAGATTTTTGAAATCGGGATCATAATTGTGTCATACCCGATAAGGTATATCTTGCGTTTTTTGTAAATGACAAACTTATCGGTTACTTCAATGATTTCGGGATTTATCGGACTGGCTCCCCTTGTAAATGCTGCCTTGAAGACGGACATAAGATTTATTGTTAAATGTCTAAAACCAAAGTAAAGATAGTTAATGTTTGGCCTGGAGAGAGAATAGTTATTCTACGCATCCATAAAAGTAATGAACGCCCGGGAATCGGAAATAAACATCAAAATCCCTTCAATGACAGCTCAAAAACTATTAGGATGCACAAAGGATTGCTGAAAACGTATATCTTTTTGCATTAATCTAAAATTCCCTGCGTTAAATCAATTTTCTGATCGTACCGTCCGCCGGGTCGTAATTTTACACTTTAATACATTGCTCGTGTTCCTCCTATGGTAAATTTCCGGAAGATAGGATTACCCGTTTTGAACTTTTCCAAAAAATAGGAGACTAACAAAATAATCTTGAAGATGAAGAAATTATTAGCGCTTGCAGCGGTTTTAATTATTTATTTGACCGCATCAGGACAAACCAGCCTGGATACCGTGTTATTCAACAAAATAAACGAGTATAGGTTGTCTAAGAAGTTAAAGGAGATCAAATGGGATACCACCGGTTTTAAAGCCGCACGGCATCATTCGTTGTATCTGAATGGGAAAAATTTCATTTCTCATTATGAAGATTCAATCGTATACAAAAGCATGGAAAGCCGCTATGAGCAATTTGGCGGTAAAACAGACAGGCTGAGTGAAATTATCGCCCTGGGCTGTTGCAATGTTCATGACAACGATCCATGCCTCTTGGATAAGCTGGCCGAAGAGATTTTAAACCTCTGGAAAAAATCACCTCCTCACAACAGGATTATACTGGATCCGGCAAATACCTCTGGTGGAGGATCAAATGCCTGTACCATCAGAGAACAGGGAATCAGAGGTATCAAGAATTATGTGGTCATATCCACTTTTGTTTTTATTTAAGGAACAATTTTTATCCTTCAGAAAAAAATGTCAAAAACCGATAAAGAAATATTAAAGGAGTTTCTGGAGCTGCCATTGTGGGCCTCAGATATTGTGTTCGACCGGTTCCAGTACGAGCTGAAGTCAATAATCAGGGAAGACAGGGATCATCCTAAACAGCGGTTTCTTTATATTGAAGGTTTCAGGAGGAAGAAGGTAATCTTGCTTGCCCATGCAGATACCTTCTTTGATGAATTTTACGGTTTTCCGAAGCAGTCTCACAAAGTTTTTGAGGAAGATGGTTTTTTTATCGGTGACAGCAAAAACGGAATCGGCGCCGATGACAGGGCCGGGTGTGCCATGCTTTACCTGTTAAAAGATTCCGGACATTCATTGCTGATCACAGATGGAGAAGAACAGGGAAAGCTGGGAAGCAGATGGCTGATGGACCATCATCCCGACATTGCCGAAAAGATCAACAGACATCAGTTTATGATACAGCTTGACCTGAGAAATGCTACAGATTTTAAATGCTACACCGTTGGTACTGATCCGTTCAGGAAATTTATTAAAACAAAAACCGGATATACTGAACCTGACAGGGATTACAGCACTGACATTGTCAATTTGTGCCATGATATAACCGGGGTAAATTTTAGCATCGGATATTACGATGAACATTCATGCTATGAAAGAATCAATATCAGCGAATGGGAAAACACCCTGAGGATGTTACAGAACCTGCTCAGTGAAGAGCTGCCCCGGTTTAAGAATGACTAACCTAAGAAAAAATCCTTGTTCTTAATAATGACTTTTCTCAGCCCTGCAAACAGTCCCCAGAAGAAGCAACAAACACAATACTGGATAAGAATGGTCAGCATGATTTTCCACCATGGATAAGAAAACAGGTTGACCAAGGAGTATAGGCAGTTATCGCTTAGGATCATGGACATAATGTACAAATCAAAGTACAATGTAAAGAAGATTGCAGGGAGATACAACAGTGCCGTTTTAAAGATCACCTTGGTCTTTAAATAATATTTGAAAAGTTCTTGCTCATCCATAAATATGGTTTATTTATTCCGGGATTGAATTCAGAAAGCCAAATCCACGGCAGATTGATCGCAAAGAATGTTAACAGGGTTTCCTGCTTCAACGGATGCTTTGAAAGCCTTTTTAAAGCGATCGGTAAGATAACTGAAATCTGCCGATGTTAATTCACGGTATTTGATCGTAATATCCACCGGATAGCTGCAGTTTTCCATTGGAAAAACAGGGTGCATCAGCTCAATATATTCTCCAGAAGGTATGTTCTCAAGCAGGCTTGCATTATAGGGAAGCACATCCTGGTGGAAATGACAGGAATGGAACAGGAATTCGGGCATCTTGCCGGGCAATCCATTCCGGGTCACCCAGAGGCCGTCCTTGTCATAACCAATGTGATAGTTTTCGCAGGCATATAATGATTTAACATCATCGCAGATGAGAATGTCAAGCACTGTTCCGCTTTGTTCATCCATAACGACAGTGCCGTTAACATGAGGGAAATTTGATTTGAACTGATACAACTCTATCAGACAGTCGGCAGCTTTTTCAGGCATAATTTCGATGCTGTCATTGCAATTGACAGCCGATAAAATATTTTGAAGCCCGATATCCGGCATTTCTTGCAATATTCTGATCAGGGGAATTAGCCTGCTTTTGGGACCGATCGTACCAGAATAGGCCTGAAATCTATTTTCATGTTCGCAGGCATTTTCAAGCCATTCTGCCCATAGCGGATCGTACAGTTCTGGTTCTTCCTCCTTGGACCCGTTTTGGCAATCATGGCTTCCATCGGTATAGTTGCTATTTCCGGTATAATCCAGATATATGATGTTGTCATCAAACCTCACGTAAGGCCTAAATATCTCAGGAACCGGCTTAAGTTTGCGGTCCCTTATGCAATTGCAGTAAACAAAGAGTCGTATATACATGTAGCAAAATTACAGCAATGCAAGGCCGGTTTCCGAGCATTTTATTCTACGCACTGAATCTTGAATAAACGTTTATAATACAACTGTGTATTTGCTTAGTTCCATTCCAATTATAGACATTGCGACCATAAAAAAAGCGTTCCGTCGCCAGACGGAACGCTGATTGATTGAAACCAAACGAAGATTCAGAAGTTGATCTTCTCTTCAGCTTCTAAAATGCTTGCATCGAATGATGACTTGAGAAAATCAATCACCTTTTTAACTCCTGGGGTGAAGCTGGTGGTGAAGACATTCCCATCTGAGTCATTCAGCCGCATGGAGCAGTTGAAATCGTTGGATGAAATCTGGAATCTTTCAAGTTCAGAGCGGGTTTGTACCAACTTGGCCCGTTTTTCGATGATGAGCTGGAGATTTTCAACCTTGAGGATCTTCTCAAGGAGGGTCAATTCCGGTTTCACAACTGCGACCGGCTCCGGCTTAACTTCGACAATCGGTTCGTGCTTCACTTCAGCGACCGGTTCTGGAACTTCATCGACTGCTGCTTCTTCGGCTGGTTCAGTCTGAAATGATGTGAAACTTGGTCTGACAACCATGACCTGTCCTGGCTGTGATTTACCGTTTGTCGGCTTGAGTACTGATGATAACTTTGACATGTGTTTTGCCCTGTGCCCCAAGGACTTATTTTGGCATCTGGCTCGCCGGTTTAGAAAAATTTCTGCCTTACCAAATACCGGAATGAAAATTCTGGAACAAAGGTTCGGGTCAGATTGATTTTCCAATCTGAATGAACCCAACGGGAGGGTCGCCCTGAGCCAGAGTCAGATGACCAGACGAGCCGCCTTTAGTGACACGATATTTTCATGAGGTTACCTTC
Source organism: Bacteroidales bacterium (assembly GCA_030681475.1). Taxonomy (GTDB): domain Bacteria; phylum Bacteroidota; class Bacteroidia; order Bacteroidales; family FEN-979; genus CAIVAT01. The sequence goes on from JAUXWT010000015.1 coordinate 24,072, forward strand.
GCAGAAAATTTTGAGTAATGTGTGTGGGGTTTTGGTAGCTTTTCCTTCAAAAGCACCACGTTTTCATCCGGTTTTCTTTTTGCATGGCTTTTTCTTTGCCGGTGCAGCATCAAAGAAAAAGCGTTTTAAAAGCAAGTACGAGTAAAAAAAATCAAGCCGTTCCGGAAATCGGAACGGCTTGATTCAACCAGATCATTCCCGATATGAAGGATACTGATTTTGATAATTTTCTTCATCCTGAAATGATGCCAGCGAATGGCGGTAATCAGCTTCGCCACAAGCATAATGTTCGGCATGTTTGCCGTTTGGCCAGTAAATGATCTCTTCGCCTTTTTTTATCGGTTTTTTACATGTGTAACATGTGCTGGCGAAGCGTGATGTCATTTGCCTGGGGTCCAGTGATCTTCCTTTGTTCCTCATTTGTTTTGGTGTTTAATTGTGAATGAAAAAAGCCGTGAACTCCCGTCCACGGCTGGAAATTTATTTTTCAGAAAGGTGCAACCTCTCCGGTTAATTCAGGCACCTGAACCTCTTCTTCATCAAGGATGATTTGCTCGGAGCCCAGGATATATTCAGCAGCTTTCTCAGCCCGGGAAGCAGCCCACATGATCCATTTCTGGTTATCCCTCAGAGATGCTGCCCAATTGCGGATATAGGCATTTGAATTGCGCTGTCTGTTTTTCAATCCTGCCCTGTCGGCCAAAAATGAAGAGCAAAGTTCAGCGACCAACTCTTCTCTGGAATATAGTTCGTCGCCAAACTTGTTATGAAATGCCTCAAATCTGTTCAATCGTTTGGGATGGCCAGTCGAATGACACTTATGCCGATATCGGCATAATGCCCATAATGCCGCATCCATTATTATGTCGCATGGACTTGACAAAGTATTGATTTCGAAACTTCTCATTTGTAGGCATTCGGCATAATTTTACCTCTTTTTAAACCAAAACAGGAGGTAAATTATGGAAACATTAAAAACCCAA
>JAUXWT010000023.1 GCA_030681475.1 Bacteroidales bacterium
ATTAATGTCAAAGACCACCGCAAATGCCGAAGGCATGGCATTATAATGTCACCACTTCGTGGTTTATGATGTTTGGCAAGGCCTAATTCTATAAAAATGTCAACCCTTCGGGTTTTAAAATTCAACACTTGATTCGCATTAATCATTAATTTTGTCAGACATGAAAAATACTATTTTTAATGTTGCATTAATTGCAATTTGCTTGTTCAGCCTATCGATTGTTACACAAGCACAGACTATTCAATTGACAATAACGGATAATAATTATGTCTCCGGGGATCAATATGCACTTCACTATGCTATTTATGATTATACTTTGACCCCAACACTCCAATACATAGATTATCCCAATCCTTTTCAGACTTTTTCTGTTCCAACCACATTTTCAAATGTCACAATTCCTTTCGGTGTGCCAAAAGATGCTGCGGCAACAATTTATGAAATAAAAATCCGGGTTTATAAAAATGGTAGCGTTTATCGTGACGATACATCCGGTTTAATAAACTCCGATGGTTATTATGCTGGGAATATTCCGTTAAGTGTAAGCTTTTAAAGAATTTATATCCTTGAGTAAAAGTAGTTAATGACATTTAAAAGAAATAAAGGTGGCAGTAATCATACAGGTGGATTATTAAATATTATTACCACTCTGATTATCTCCCTGTCACCTGTATTTCTTTCAGCTCAGGGTGAATTCAATAAATGGTATTTTGGCACTTTAGCTGCCATTGATTTTAACATGGTTCCTCCTACAGCATTAATGAATAGCGCAATGAATGCAATGGGTGCAACCGTGAGTATTTCTGATTCGATGGGTCATCTGCTCTTCTATTCCGATGGCAGGAAGGTTTATAACCGCATTCACGAGCCAATGTCAAATGGTAACGGATTAAATGGATCTATTGGGACTTTCCAACACGTTTTCGCGATCAAAAAACCGGGAGAAGATAGTATTTACTATTTGTTTACTATTAAAGCTGAAGGCATTCCCATGCAATTTGGGTTATATTATTCTTTGATCAATATAAATCTCAATGGCGGGTTGGGTGACGTCATTCCTGGTTATAAGAATATTCCCGTGATCGGTGCCGAAGATTCCCGGGATATGATCCATGGCACACGTCATCATAACAACCGTGATGTCTGGATCGTTGTGCGGAAGAACAGCAGCAGTCAGTATGCTTCCTTTCTGATTTCCTCATCAGGGATTAGTACACCTCCAGTTTTAAGCCCTTGCTTCCTACCGGGGACTTCTGACGATAATCAAGGTCAGATGAAAATATCCCAAGATGGCACCAAGTTGGTGGCTCAAGGTTTAAATCCACCGTCCCAACCAATGGCTGAACTTTGTAATTTCAATTCCCAGACAGGTGCGATTACCCCATTGTTCCTTTTCCGACCCGTCGAGGGAACTACTCCTCTAAATCCTGATTTTTTTGAATTTTCACCCTCTTCGAGGCTACTTTATGTTACTTCAGTACTGCCTTCTTTAGTATCCGCCGTTAATCAGTATAATTTAGCCAATACCGATTCGGCTCATTTCATGCAAAGCCAATTGCTGGTTGGTACTCATCCATTTGGAAATGCTTTGCAACTAGGCTCAGATGGAAAAATATATCAAGGTATCCAGACCAAAGACTCCTTGAATGTTATAAATAATCCAAATATCCCCGGAACCGGCTGCAATTTTCAGAGTAACGCAGTGAGCCTGAACGGAAAAACCTGTCATCAGGGATTTCCTCAATTTCTTCAATTCTATAAAGCTTATATCCATTTCACAGGTGAATGTCAGTTTGATTCCATTCATTTTTCAGGCGATATATGGCCACCAGCAGATACCATCCGCTGGAATTTCGGCGATCCAACTTCCGGAGCAGCCAATGTTTCGACACAGGAAACTACTTTTCATCTTTTTTCAAGTCCCGGGGTCTATACAGTCGAGTTGTACGTAAGGCACAATGACAACCGAACCGACACCTCCTGGCGAACCATCACGATATTTCCAAGTCCACAACCTGTTTTGGGCTCCGACAGGACCATTTGCAGCGGCAACACGGTCATGTTCGATGCCGGCTTTTGTTCAGGATGCAGTTATGAGTGGAAAAATATAGGTTCAGGGCTGATCGTGGGAACCGACCAGACTTTTACGACCGGAGCAGCAGATACCTATTGCGTGAATGTTACAAACGGCAATGGATGCACAGGTAAAGATACCGTGCAACTGATTACCACTCCAGTTCCCCAAATCAACAATCCTCAGTTGACTAAATCCATCTGCTCGGGAGAAGGTGTCAATATTATGCTTTCATCCAATGTTCCCGGTACCATGTTTCACTGGACAGCTTCGCTTACCTCGGGCAATATCTCGGGTTTCAGCGCCGATTCCGGCCTGGTGATCAACCAGATTCTGACCGACAATATTCCCACTCCCGGATCAGTGACCTATCAGGTGACTCCTAAAATAGGAAGTTGCTACGGGTCACCGGTGGATTTTTTAGTGACTGTTAACCCCGGAGACTCTGCCAAGGTAACCATATCTTCATCAACCAACTCTATTTGTTCCGGAACTATGGTGACTTATACGGCAACTCCGACCAACCCCGGAACGACACCGGTTTACCAGTGGAAGATAAACGGAGTGAATTCCGGGAGCAACAGTTCCATGTTCAGTTATGCTCCGTCCAATGGAGACCAGTTGCAATGCATTCTTACCTCTTCGATATTGGTCTGCATTTCGAACAATCCTGCTTTATCGAACACGATTACGATGACAGTCCTCCCGCTGCTGCCAGTCAGTGTTTCGGTATCGGCCTCTTCCAATCCTTTCTGCATCGGAACTTCCGTTACATTTACCGCTTCTCCTGTGAACGGAGGATCAACGCCGGGGTGCCAATGGAAGGTTAATGCAAACAATGTAAATAATGCAAACAATGCAGTGTTTATTTATAGCCCTTTACCAGGGGATTTGGTTTCGTGCGTGATGACCTCCAGCCTGGACTGTGTTACAGCCAATCCGGCAACCTCCGCTGCAATAGCAATGATCGCACTCAACGCGCCGGATGTTACCTTTTCACCTTGCTTCGACACCATCACCACCACCGGCGCCAAACCCTTCAAACTGAAAGGCGGGATCCCGCTGGGTGGAACCTACTCCGGCGCCGGGGTGAATTCATTAACTAGTGTTTTCACACCTTCATCTGCCGGAATTGGATTGAAAACCATCTTGTACGCATACACGAACGTTTCCTCCTGCAGTGCCGATAAGACAAAGACCATCCTCGTTCTGCCCAACCCCCCATTTACCTGCGAAAACAATTTGACCGATATCCGCGACGGCAAGTCCTACGCAACGGTTCAGATCGGAACCCAGTGCTGGATGGCGGCCAACCTGAATTACGGATCAACCGTGCCTTCATTCCAGGTTCAGTACGATAATTGCATTTCTGAAAAGTACTGCTACAATGATCTGGCGGGGAATTGCAACAAATACGGCGGGCTTTACCAGTGGGATGAATTGATGCGGTATGATAACGCGGCAGCAGGACAAGGGGAATGTCCGCCGGGCTGGCATGTGCCGACAGAGAGTGAATGGACAACCTTATTCGGTTTTTATTCCGGATATGCTTTAGCCGGAAAGCCTTTGCAGGATTTTACCAACGTGTTCAAAGCGTTTAGAAGTGGTGTGACTTACTGGAATTCAGGCGGCAGCTTCATCGATTTCGCCACGATATTCTGGTCTTCCACATCCTGGGGGCAGCTTAAAGCCTTGTCGTATGGGATGAATTCGTACAATTATTCCGTGTCGTGGTATCCGGCATCGAGGGCGAATGCATTTGCGGTGAGGTGTTTGCGGGATTAGATCGACATGTTTCCTGACTTATCCTTCACCACACCTTTCACAAAGAATTAATTCCCCTGCACAGGATTTCATCGAAAAATGCTCAATCCGAAAATCGTGGCGTGCAAAATGGTGTGCAAACTACATATGCAAAATAATACTTATAACCTGTATTTCAATTGCTTATAAAATTGAAGCTCCTGAATACAGGTGAATTTCTTCCAAAAAAAATATTTTTTTTCCTCTTGTTTGGCGAATTTCTTCCGTAAATATTTACAGCCGGAAACTAAAACCATCAATTTATGAAAAAGATCTTCGTTGCTATTTTTATCTGTGTTCTTTTCTGCTTGCAAGGAACGATTGCCCAAACTATCCGGCCCTGGCCGATACCCTCTTATAATATTCCAGTCTTTGGGAGGGCGCTATTTCAGGAGAATGCACATCCAACTACCGACAACACTGATGGGAGAAGAAGGATCCATATTCAGGTGTCCAGCCAGAAGACACCCGATACAATAGCCCCTTCCGCAACCATTTGGGTGTATAGCCTTGATCATTCCACAATATACGGTCCTTATACGGTCAATGTTGGTACAACCATGACGGTTGATATTGACGACAGGGAATGGGGCGTTATGGTCGAGGCAGATGAATCAATTGTTGTCAGCGTTTGGATAACAATGGATGACTCAGTAAAACGACAATCCATTTTTCCCAAATAGATAATCCAGAATAATATATAAAAAAATCATCTATGAAAACACAACATTTCTATGTGATTTTTGTAATACTCATTGTGATGCAAGGATCATGTTTTAGCCAGAACTTTATACCTGGAAAACCTGCCCGGGTTATCTCCATTGTGTTAAATCAACAACAATATTAATTTAGTGATCGAATCAACAATTATTAATTAATAAGAAAGGAGTTAAAAATGAAAATGTAGCTACATTATTTTTTTTGGTGTTTTTATTAACTATTTCCACCTCTTGTTCGAAAACAAACGAGCAGTATAAAAAAGGAAATAGTATTTTCAAGGACAGTTATGAGTTTATTGATTATGGCAGATACCATAATATGGCGATGGATTATATTTCAACTCATACTACTTCTACAGAGAGTTACTCGCAGATTATGGAAGAGTTACCTGGCTTATTAACTGATTTTATTTATTATCATGTATCTGATCCTAACTCTCCCCTTTACGATCCAACCATGATAAAAGATTCAATTTTTAATCAGACAAAACAGCATGTTGCTTATTATAATGACTTGGGCTCGATCATGGATACTATCCAATTCGAAAATTTCCTGAAATCCAATGATCTTTCAGAATTTATTAGAAAGATCAAGGCTGCATCTGTTGATCGATCTTCTTGGGATACTACTGAGATGAAGGAAATTCTTGATGCGAAGATTGATACCATTGTTAATGATTTTACTGGTGATGAAAGGGAGTTTTTACTAATGGAATTATCAATTGCAAAATATAGTGTTTGTTATTGGACGAAACAAGAACTACTAGGAAGTTCAAGTTTCTGGTATTCAGGGTGTAAATCTTGGGGAAACAATATTGCCAATTCAGATATTTCAGGAGGCATTGCTGGTGCAATTACCGGTGGCATTGGTGGTGCAATCGGTGGTTCCGTTCTGCCAGGACCAGGTACAATTACCGGTGCAATTGGCGGTGCTGTAATGGGTGGATTCTGGGGTGCAGTAAGTGGATCTGCAGTGGCTGCAGTAGCCAGTTTTTGGGGTTTTAAAAAGAAATAGTAGTTCGATTCTACTCTAGCCAACCTAGTGTCACGTCACAATTAATATGACGTAATTACAATAATTTCGTATCTTAGCCGAAAAAAGGCTATGACTACATATAAGGTTACTCTTACAAAGGAAGAACGAGATCAATTGACTGAAATGACCAGAACTGGAACG
>JAUXWT010000027.1 GCA_030681475.1 Bacteroidales bacterium
TCGTGTTTACTCCGAAACATGGGAGTTGGCTGGACATGGCTGAGATTGAACTAAACGTATTGAATAATCAATGCTTAGGGCGGAGAATGGACTCAATTGATAAAGTCCGGGATGAGGTTGAAGCCTGGGAGAGGTCTCGTATGGGCTCGAAAAGAAAATCAACTGGCAGTTCACCACGGATAAAGCTAGAATCAAACTGAGAAGACTTTATCCGTCATATGATTGTTGACATGACACTAGTCGTATTTTTGCATAATGAACTTTTAGATACTTGTTAAAAAGGTATTTTTGTCGCTAATACTTAACTCATGAATAACACTTCGGAGAATTATAAATCCAACAAAAGATATCTTCTAGTTCAGGGTGGCAAAGCGAGATTTGTTAAGCGTTATGGTATTATGTATTTTGGACTACCAATGGCTGTGGTGTTTCTGTTGATTTTTCTTTTCACTTCTTATGATTACACAGGTCATCATGACATCATTACATTGCTAAAACTTGTAGTTTACATCCTCATTAATGTTGTTTGTGGTTTATTGGCTGGTATAAGTTTTGGATTGTTCATGTGGTATTATGTAAAAAATCAGAAACAATAAAGAGAACTTATACAAATGTTGCAGACGGTTCTTCAATTATCATATAATATGCCCTAATAACCCGCCCTATGAAAAAACAAGCCCTTCTGTTCGCTATCCTTCTTATGGTCTCTGTTCTTTTACAAGCTCAGGATCCACATCCCAAAGCAATCCAGCCTAACGCTTCGGTCCGTGTCAGCGAATATTTCAATCCGACCTCATTAAAATTCAAATCGGCCCCGTTGATGGTACCGGCGAAAAGAGATATGTTTAATCCTTCATCATCTGTTTGGAAGTGGGATACTATCCTGTGTTATGATACCTCATCGGCGCTAAATCTTTTTCAACGGGTTACCCGAAAGTATAATTCGTTGGGCCTGCCTCTTTCTCAATTGAATGAGCGCAGGCAGGACGGCTTTATATGGGAAAACTTTATGAGTGAAAGCTTTACATGGGATTCTGCCGGCAATTGGCTGACCTACTTAGCGAAGCAATGGCAAAACAATGAGTGGGTGAATTTTATGAAACAAACCTTTGTTTATAATTCAGATGGCAATATGGTGGATTGGAAACGTGAAGGATGGCAATCAACTTATTGGGCGAAAGGGTGGCACTATACATGGCATTATAATTCAGCAGGATTACTTGATTCCAGTATGTATCAAACAGGACAAGACAGCCTGTGGGTCAATTTCGAACTCTGGATACCTTCTTATGATACGAATGGTTATGTTTCAAGCGGATTGACCTACACATGGGCAAACAATAGTTGGGCAGTTTCACGTCAAACTACCTATACTTTTGATTCAATGGGCAATTGTCTTACGGAACTTAATCAGAATTGGCAAAACGCTTCATGGGTAAGCAATTCATTAGGTATAGCTACCTATGACTCTGCAGGACGCGGTTTGTCATCCATTTTCCAGCTTTGGCAAAATGGTGTCTGGGCAAATATATTTAACTATTCTTATATATACGATTCAGCAGGGAATATGCTTTCCAGCTTACGCAGAAACTGGTCGGGGAATGGCTGGGAAAACTCGAATTTGAATCTTTATGCGTATGATGAGTGGAGCAATGTACTTTCCATTACCTATCAATATTGGAACACGTCTTTCTGGAAGAATACTTACAGACAACAATACACTTATGATAGCTTTGGAAATTCTCTGACCGGCAAGTATTTGAAGTGGTATTACGGATCCTGGCATCCTGAAAAAGGTAGTCTCCAGGTATTTGCGGACTATCAGCAAGATCGCTATGTAAATTTGCCGAATCTTTATCGCTATTCCGCAGATGTAGATTCGGTAATGGTGTTCACAAAACCGGCCAGTTCGCCAGGGCAGGTTTCCCTGTTTCCCAATCCTGCGCATTCAATCGTGTATTTTTCTTCACGCCCTGCATCAACCGATCTGAACGGATCACTAACAATTTATGACCTTCGAGGCCAGCTCGTTTTATCGAAACAGTTACATCGTGAAACAACAGGGATTGATATCAGTGGCCTGAAACCGGGTGTTTACTTTGTGAGATATAGCGATAATAGGATGACAAGGGTTTTGAAATTCGTGAAGGATTAAGTGACTGTTTAAAACTGTTTTTAAATCCCTTTAGGGATTTCATATGGGTAGAAAAACGGGCAAAGATGCATTATTTCGTCCCGTACGGGACGAAATAGCTTTTAAAACATTCGACTGCTACCCGTATATTGTGCTTACAGCACAGGTTGCATATAGAAATACAATCGGATTAAGAAATGCAAACAGGCTCTAAGATTATTGCCCATAACAAACATTTTTCAAAAATGCCGCCTTATGAAAACACAAATCCTATTAATCAGTTTCATTTGCATGTTCGCCTGGAGCGTACAAGCCCAAGTTCAGCAACACCATGCCATCCTTCCTTCCAGTTCTCAACGGGTCGGCAGCCATTTCAACCCAACGCAGTCCGGATTCAAACCTGACCATTTGATGGTACCTGCGAAACGGAATATGTTCAATCCCTCCAATTCAATATGGAAGTGGGATACCATCCTGAGTTACAACACAGCATCGAATGATAATCCCTTTCAACGAATTTCCCGTACCTATAATTCGATGGGGGAGGTTCTTTC
>JAUXWT010000037.1 GCA_030681475.1 Bacteroidales bacterium
GGAATTTCGATTGCCGGTCTTTGTCAAGTTATTAAGAAACTCACGTTCTTTTGATTTTAGTTTTAATATTAACTTTGTCATGGCTTTGTGGTTTTTACTCCACAAAGATAATGTTAAATTATTAATTTGTCAAGACACTAGGTTTCCCTGGTTTCCTTTCAATGCCAGCACATAATCCGCTCCTTTTTCACGAATCTGATGAGCTATGTTTTTCTGGCATCCCATGGCATCAATGGTTATGATACATCCGGTGATGTCCAATATTTTCAACAATAGCGGGATGGCCGTGATCTCGTTTGATTTTTCATTGCACTTGCGTTGCCCTAAAATCATGCCACTTTTGACCGATAATGCACTGACCATGTGAATGGCTTTGTTTGCTTTGCATTTATCTTCTGATTTCCGAATGGTCTTACCATCAATGGGTATAATATCCGGATCGTCTTTATCTTGCCGGATAGGCAACTGGTGCAAATAGTCGCTGATCCAGTCCACGAAACATTGTTCAAATTCTTTCGGGTCAATCGCACACAATATCCGGTTAAAGGTATCATGGGAAGGAATGCCTCCGGGCAGGGTCAGGAATGTCATTAACCATTTACGTTTCGTTTTGGCATAGTCGTTAATTTCAATAAAGTCTTCTGCGCCTGATATGATGGCCAATACGCAGATAAACAAAATCTCGGACAAGGGATGGATGACTTTCCATGATTGCCTGGGATCACTGATTTGCGAAAAATGATAGTCAAAATTATCATATGCCTTTTTACTGTTAGTATCTTCCATGAAAAAGTAAGTTTATAAATGTAATATATATAATGACAAAGATAAGCAATGTTTATTATCTTTGTACTGTTTATAAAAATATTTTATGGAATTTAATAAAGTTGGTAAACCAGTTGATATATCAGGAATAAATGTTCAGGAACTGGAACAATGGCTCAATATGAACCCAACGAAAATGACCGTATTAAAATGTCAGACAATAATTGCTCTTAGCAGAGGCGTGGGTATGAACAAGGTCTGTGAAGTGGTGGGTGTTACCCGTGAAACCGTCAGAATATGGAAAGGGCAACTACGGATGGAGGGATTGGGGGGAATCCTAAAAAAAGGAAAGGTCGGTAAACGCTCCCGGTTAACTCCCGAGAAACAATCCCAACTAAAGGCATTGTTAAAGAAATCTCCAAAAAAAACCGGATATGCCTCTAAAAAATGGACCGGCAATTTGGTCAAGGACTACGCCCTACAGTACTGGGAACTTTCTATCAGCCTTCGTACCGCTAACCTCTGGATGAAATTAGCTCAATGATTTTTTCATGCGTTTGCCCTGTCCTCATCATCCTCCAGGCATTTGTTGTACTGTGTCATTGCTTTCAGGCTCATGGCCATGCTTGAAAAACCACCATCATGATATATGTTCTGCATGGTTACCTTTCTTGACAGGTCAGAAAAGAGAACGATCGAGAAATCAGCACATTCATCGGCGGTTGCATTGCCAAGGGGGGACATTCTTTCGGTAAAATCAAGCAGGCCATCAATCCCTTTGATTCCGCTTCCGGCGGTGGTACGTGTTGGAGATTGCGATATGGTGTTGATCCGAACATGTTTCTCCCGGCCGTAGATATATCCAAAACTGCGGGCAATGGACTCGAGCAGGGCTTTGGCATCTGCCATATCATTGTATCCGACCAGCGTTCTTTGTGCGGCAATATATGAAAGCGCCAGAACTGAGCCCCACTCATTGATGGCATCCATTTTTTTGGCTACCTGCAGCATCTTATGAAACGAAAGTGCCGAAATATCAATTGTTTTATGGAAATAATCGTAATCTATATCATCATAAACCTTTTGTTTTCTGACATTTAGCGACATACCTATCGAATGCAGCACAAAATCTATTTTCCCACCCAATACCTCCATAGACTGTGTGAAAACGTGTTCAAGGTCTTTAATGCTTGTTGCATCCGCAGGGATGACTTCAGCGTTGCATGTGGAGGCCAATTGGTGAATCTCACCAAACCTGAGTGCGATCGGTGTATTGGAGAGCGTAAAAACTGCGCCCTCCTCATGTGCACGTGCGGCTATTTTCCACGCAATTGATTTGTTATCCAGGGCGCCGAAAATAATTCCCTTTTTTCCCTTCAGAAGATTATTTGACATCATGATTTCTCTTAAATTAAAAATTTAAATAACATTCCTATTTAATTATTAAGCAATTCGTTAGCCGTGTTAATAGCTGATACTGTAACAGTTTCGTTGCTCAGCATCTTGGCTATTTCTTCCACTCGTTCGCTTGCTGATAATTGTTTAATAAAAGTGGCTGTGGTCTGTTCGTTTTCCGATTTATATACCCAATAATGGTTATCTCCTTTGCCAGCGATCTGTGGCAGGTGCGTTATAGCAACAACTTGCATATTTCGCCCCATGCGTTTTAAGATATTGCCTACTTTTCCTGCAACCTCCCCGGAAACCCCGTTGTCAATTTCGTCAAAAATGATGGTGGGAAGCAGATTTTTCTGACTGATCATCGATTTGATTGATAACATCAGGCGTGACAATTCACCTCCCGAGGCGGTATTGGATAACTCTTTCAGTTCAATTCCTCTATTGGCGCTGAATAAAAATTTCACTTTGTCGATACCATCCTTTGAAATTGAACCGGACTGCAATAATTCAATAGTGAACCGGGCAACCGTCATGCCTAATTTATTCATGGTGTCAGTTACCTCCTTTTCAAAATCAGAAACGACCATCTGTCTTTTCGATGAAAGTAATCCAGCCATCTCCAACAGTGAAGTCTCCAATTTTGTAATTTCTGCACGCAGGATTTTTATCTGTTCTTCCATTCCTGCTTCATCAGATACCCTTAATTCAATGTCCTGTTTGATTAACAACAGTTCTTCAATCGTTGAAACCTGGTGTTTTTTCATCAGGCGATACAGATAATCTATGCGTTGTGTTAATAGTTCGATCAATGGCGGATCAATGAACACCTTTTCCTCTATATTGTTCAATTCATTTGATAAATCCTTGATATCAATGTAGTTAATATTTAACCTGTCTGCCAGAATTTTGATTTCTGGTTTGTATTTAGCAACACTGTTTAATGTATGTCCTGCTTCTGCCAGTTGTGCCAGGATATTAACATCGGAACCGGAAATTATTTGATTTATCTGGAAAAGGCTGCTTTTTATCTCTTCGGCATGGGTCAGTAAATCGAGTTGCTCTTCAAGTTCAGGTAATTCACCCGGTTTTAACTGGGCAACATTCAGCTCATCCAGCAAAAATTGAAAATAGTCCTTCTCTCCCGATGCCCTGGCCTCATTTTCCTCTATTACTGCAAGTTGCCTTTTCAGATCAATCAGCTTATAAAATCCGGTCCTGTAAGCGGAAACTTCAGCCTGAATACCTGCATAACTATCAATCACAGCCAACTGAAAATCAGAATCATTCAGCGTAATGATTGAATTTTGGGAATGAACATTCACGAGACGGTCACCCAGGTCTTTTAACATGATGAGGTTAACGGGTGTATCGTTAATGAAAGCGCGTGATTTCCCATTCTGGTTTATTTCCCTGCGCAGAATAATCGAGTTCTCAAAATCCAGCTCATGATCATTGAAAAAACCTTCAAGGTTATAACCGTTGATCATAAAAAGTCCTTCAATGATACACTTTCTTGATTTATCGAGAAGGATCCCGGAATCGGCCCTTTGTCCGAGTATCATGGACAGGGCGCCCAAAAGTATTGATTTTCCGGCGCCTGTCTCTCCGGTGATCACGGAGAAACCTTCGTTAAAGTCAATCTCCAGATCATGAATCAGGATGTAGTTTTTGATCGATAGTTTTAAAAGCATCCGTTACCCATTTATTTTAAAACTGTGTAGCCGGCTGATGCTATTTCGATTCCAGAATAGCCTGGTATTTCGAACTGTTTGCAGGATCTATTTCCTTTAATAAATTGGTGATATTTGTTTTTTCCATGGGAGCCACCCGCTGATCAGCGTATATATTGACAAATTCATCGCGCTTGGCGTCAAAGATCAACTGCAGGGCATACAGGTTCGGTTTGGCATTATATAACTTCTGTAAAACTTCCAGGCTTTCCGATACGATATTCCTTCCCTGGTCAACCTTTTCATACATCTGATCAAGTCCGAGCCGGTGGAACCGATAGGAAAAATCCCTCAATTCTGAATTTGCAGAATTCATATAGTTATTAATAATCCAGTACCGGTTCTTGTCACTTTCATATGCCTTCCACCCGGGTTCTGAAGAGTTTTGAGCGGCGTTGACCACCTCTTGTGCTTTCTCAAAGTAAGGTGTACCACCGCTGGGGGAGAAAGAATCCATATAAAAACCAATTATGGTGTAAGAATAAAAGGCCAGAATTGAAGTGAGATTCGATGTAAACGTACCATCGGCATAATCAAGTGGCTGGTATTCAACATATCTGAACTGGATGTTTCTATCTACGGTGTTTAAAAGCACAGAGTTGTATGCAGCATTCAAAACCGGACGACGGATTACCACGTTCATCGTACCACGAAAATCATCGGCACTGAGTCGCTCATTAATGGTTATCAACATGGTACATTCGATCCTTTCCTCCTGCTTGAAGTTGAAAGTTGACCATTTGCGGTTATTCACAAACTCATAGACGGCGGTCTGCAATGTCTGAAATATCTTTTTATCCGTTCCCGACAATTTTGGGGTGCTGACGTTAATCATGCAGTTTAGTTCCTGTGAATGCAACCCGCTCGAGGAGAATACCAATAACAGGGTTATGAGAAATGCCGTTATTCTTGTCATGGTTGAAAAGTTCTTTTTTTTATAATGAAGTCAATGATCTCCGCGGCAACCAGCGCTTTATTCTGCAATACTCCATGGAAGGCGGTTCCGGAACGGTCAATTATGCTGACTTTATTGGTTTCAACGCCAAATCCAGCCCCTTTGTCATTGAGGGAGTTGAGTACAATGTAGTCCAGGTTCTTGGCAATCAATTTTTTCTTTGCGTTGTCAACTTCATGCTCTGTCTCCAGTGCAAATCCAACAAGGATTTGATTTTTCTTTTTTTGTTTCCCGATCTCAAGAAGTATATCCGGTGTGGGTGATAGTTCGAGTTTGAGGGGGGATGTACTTTTTTTTAGTTTGATTTTGGATTTCTGAACTATGGTATAATCTGCAACGGCAGCTGCCATGATCACGATCTCCGACTGCGGCGCTTCTTTCATGCAGGCCTGGTACATCTCTTCGGCTGATTCAACATTGATACGGTTTACACCGGGATGCTCTATTACAAGGCTCGAGGGACCGGCAATCAATGTTACAGTAGCTCCTCTTCTTGCGGCTTCCTCAGCAAGTGAAAAACCCATTTTCCCTGTGGAGTAATTTCCGAGATACCTGACCGGATCTATCTTTTCATGGGTCGGACCGGCCGTAATCAGGACTTTTTTTTTATTCAGATCCAGTTTTTGCGAAAAATAAGTTTTAATAATTTGCAGGATAGATTCCGGTTCTTCGAGACGGCCCGGGCCTGACAAACCACTTGCCAATTCGCCAACTTGTGGTTCAATGATGACATTCCCAAAACTCCGGAGGATATCGATATTGTTTTTGGTGGATGGATGCGCAAACATATCCAGGTCCATAGCGGGAGCAATAAAAACAGGACATTTAGCTGACAGATAAGCTGTAACAACAAAATTGTCGGCTATGCCATGAGCCATTTTACCCAGCGTGTTGGCCGTTACCGGCGCAAATATCATCGCATCGGCCCATTGGCCAAGTTCGACATGGTTATTCCACTCTCCGTCATTTGCTTTGAATGGGTCAACAATTACAGGATGTTGTGAAAGCGTGGCTAATGTCAGCGGGGTAACAAAATCTTTTGCTACAGGGGTCATGATTACACGCACATCCACCCCTTCCTTTATGAGAATTCTGACCAGGAATGGGATTTTGTAGGCTGCAATGCTACCGGTTATTCCAACAACAATTTTTTTCCCCTTCAACATGGCAAGTCGAGGTTAAAGTTAAAAGTCTTCAGGACGCTCCTTATGAGGATTACGGAAGTAGATTTCACGGTTCAAATATTCATGAACTGCGATCAGGGTGGGTTTTGGAAGCTGTTCATAATACTTGGCTATCTCAATCTGCTCACGATTTTCGAAAATCTCTTCAAGATTATCCGTGGTAGTTGCAAATTCGGCTAACTTCTGGTTAAGTTCTTCCTTAATTTCGAGGCCGATCTGGTTTGCACGCTTCGAGATCACCGCAACGGTTTCATACATATTGTGCGTTCCGTCTGTAAAGTCTTCAATATTTCGGGTAACTGCGTTAACATCCGTTTTTACTTTCTTATAATCCATGGTCAACTTATTGGGTTAAATTATTGAATTTCAGTGTTTTTCTGTTTTTTTTTCTTTTCGGGCTTATTGAAAGATTCCAGCTCTGATCGCGATTTTTCCTTTAAACCATTGGCCTCGGCCAGGAATTTACTGTTGGGAAATTGAGTGATAAACTCTGCATAGGCAGTGATGGCCTTGGTGTATCTTTCCTTTTGTTTACCGGTGATACTCTGCTGGGCGAATTTGTGATAGGATTTCAAGATGAGAAATAGTATTTCTTCCTTATGTGGCGTATCCGGGAAATCTTTCAATATATTATTCAACATGGTAATAGATGCAGTATAATCGTACATCCTGTAATACAATTTTGCAATCCGATAATCCTTCATTTCAAGCTTTAGCCTGAGTTTATCAATCAGGTCATTACATTCAGATACCCGTTTGCTTGTGGGATAGGTATTGACAAACAACTGCAGATCCTTCAGCGCCTCGTATGTAACTGTTTGGTCGAGGGTAAATTCGGGGGAACTAAGATAATTGCAATACGCACTCATGAACAAACATTCTTCCGCTTCCTCCGTATTCGGATAAGTTGTCGAATACCGCTTGAAATAGTAGGATGCAAGGGTATAATCTTTCTGGTTGTAATAGCAATAAGCGTAATAATAGGCAATCTTCTGGGCTTTATCAGTAGCACGCATGATTCCTGTGACCTGATCAAAAAGCTGAAGTGCCCGGGAATAATCTTTTTGATTATATAATTTGACTGCGGCCTCATATTTTTCATCGACTGTACCCTTCTTGACAATTTTTTGAAATTTACAAGCCGAAAGGGAGAGTAACAGACTGAAAGCAAGTAAATAAATGGCCTTATATTTCATGGCGCAAAATTACAACTTAATACCGAAAAATCATAATATAAACTGGTACTAACGGTTATGGGTGTGAAAAAGTATTTGTTTTTTGGTACTTTTGCAGGCTGTGAATCAAATTACAATCATATAACTTAACTCAATAAAACGTGGATATTTTCGACAAAGTTGCCAGCAATATGGGACCTCTTGGTCAATATGCTGATCAGGGCTATGGTTATTTCTCCTTTCCCAAATTGGAAGGTGATATTTCAAACCACATGTATTTCAGGGGAAAACCGGTTATTGTTTGGAGTCTGAACAATTATCTGGGTTTGGCAAATCACCCGGAAGTCAGGCAGGCCGACACAGAGGCATCCGAACGGTTTGGGCTTGCAGCGCCGATGGGAGCACGCATGATGTCTGGCCAAACGAGTTATCATCAGCAATTAGAGCAGGAACTCGCTGCTTTTGAAAGAAAAGAGTCAGCCTACCTTTTGAATTACGGGTACATGGGTATGGTATCCATCATCGATGCCATGCTCGATCGTCATGATGTTGTCGTATATGATTCAGAATCACATGCATGTATCCTCGATGGACTTCGGCTGCATATCGGCAAGCGATTTGTATATCCACACAATGACCTGGAGAAGTTCGAAAGCCAGATCAAACATGCAAAGAAAGTGGCGGATTCCTCGGGAGGTGGAATACTTGTCATTACCGAAGGAGTATTCGGGATGCCCGGTGATCTGGGTAATCTGAAGGGAATTCTTCAATTCAAGGAAAAATATGGTTTTCGTCTGCTGGTCGATGATGCGCATGGATTTGGAACTATGGGTAACACCGGAGCAGGGACCAGTGAGGAGCAGGATGTCATGGATGGCGTGGATGTCTATTTTGGAACCTTTGCGAAGGCAATGGCTGGCATCGGCGCTTTTGTGGCCAGTGAAAAACGCATTATTAAATCGCTTACCTTTAACATGAGGTCACAGATATATGCGAAATCATTACCACTTCCGATGGTTGTGGGTTCATTGAAACGCCTCGACATGATCCGGACCCATCCTGAACTGCGTGAAAAACTCTGGACGATTGTAAATGCGCTGCAATCAGGATTACGCGCAAATGGGTTTGACATCGGGCACACGCAATCACCTGTCACACCTGTATTTTTAAAGGGCGGTGTGATCGAAGTAACACAAGTTATAACGGATCTGCGTGAAAATTTCGGAATCTTTTGCTCGGGAGTCATTTACCCTGTGGTACCTAAAGGTGTCATCATGATCAGACTGATTCCAACAGCATCTCATACCCTTGAGGATGTCAATATTACAATCAGTGCGTTTGCCGAAGTCAGAAAAAATCTTGACTCAGGTAAGTATGCTTCAGGCGGTATACCACCCCTGGCCGATAAATTTTAATAATGCCAAACCGTCATCGTTCAACGGGAAACAGGTTATATATCGCATATCGAAAAATCCGTTTACTTGCGAAAAGAGGAACGTTATTTTTAGGATCGAAACCGGCAGGAACCGGGAGAACTGAGATCCCGCAAGGGGCGTTCAAAACGATAACGGTAAACTCGGTACTGCTGTTTCTCATTGCATACCTGATAATATATGTGGTTAACCTGTTTATCACAGGCTATGCCGCAATATTATTTGATATTCCGGTCGTTGTTTATTATTATGATGTTGATTATCTGATCAGGGGAATAGATTGGACGCCCGATTCCGTGTCAGGCGTGTTCAGCAGCGGTCCTTTAGCCATGTTGGTATTATCAATGTTCCTGATAATACTTTACAAATATGTGGAAACTGAAAGAGGCATTTTACGGTTGTTGCTCCTGTGGATGATCTTTCATGCACTTACGCGGTTCTTTGGTGAAATACTTGTTGGTGCGATTCTCAGCAAAGGATTTGGATTTGTGATACTCTACATGTTTTTAATGGACACAGGCAAGGTGGTTTTAACCATTCTCGGCTTTGTGGTCATGTTCACTGCCGGCATCATCATGGCTCGGATGTCGCTCTATTCAGCCAATATTTATTTTAATGACTTGCTAAAACCTTTCAGGAAGAAATTTGTTTTCTGCCAGTTTATTATTCCCTTTATCATTGGGAACATCGTGATACTGCTCATAAAAATACCTCAAATAAATTACTTCGACATATCTTTAAATGCATCAATGATGCTATTCCTTATCCCTATTTTACTGCGCAGTATGACGATAGAGGATTTCTATTTCGATGAAGATCCGAGACTGATAAAAGCCAATCTGATATTTCCGGCAGTAACGCTGATTTTGCTGTTTTCATTCAGGCTTATCCTGGGTGTGGGCGTGAGGTTGTAGCCTGCAACCTACTTTTTGATAATCAGTTTATCAACATAGATCTTGTAACCGGAATTAAACTTCAGGTAATAGAGGCCATTCGCAAGATTCGGCACTGAAATATCAACTGTTGTATTTTCCGACAACCTGTTTACTTCGGATGAATATATGATTGATCCTAAAGTATTGATTATCTGAATGGAACATAATGGTTTGATCGAATTTTCAGGCAACGCCAACCTGAAATGACCATCAGAAGGATTGGGGTAAATAAAAACCGAACTGACACTTTTATCCTGGGCGTCAAATGTCAGCGGGCGGAGTTGCACATCCAAAGATGTTGTGGTCCGTTTTGATACGCTGACATTCTTTATTGTTTTAGTGAAATATCCCGGTGCGGAAAATGTTACATCGTAATTTCCTGCATAAATCTGTCGGGAATAAAAACCTGTCGTCGCCCGTGAATACACCTCCGAAAAATCCTTGTCATGGCCAGAGATAAAAACTTTGGCGGCAATGGGCTGGTCAGTAACCGTATCTGTTACAATGCCATTGAATCCATAATTTGCCTGTCGTATAAAGTTTAGAAAGGAGCGATAATTATAATCCCAAAATGGTAACAACAGACTGACTGGCAATAGCTTTATATTAGATATTTCAAGTGTTACTTCACGACAATTATGCCAATAATTCATGTAATCCTGTCGGCCGCCGTTGATTTCATACCAGGCATAACCGTTTGTAATTCCATTGTTTTCATCATCAAAATAACCCGGAGGTCCATATTGATGAACGGTATCTGCCCATTCGCGGCCAACAAACTGCCACCAGTCATCATCTGCAGTTAGCTTTGACCATGTATCCCAGGGATAGTTAAAAACTTCAGCGCCACCATGAAAATTTGCGGACATCGAGAAATGGTTGTTTTCAGCATATGCCATCCAGGCTTCAGTCTCCACCTGCCACGGATTTCCGTCAGGGTGCTGTCCGGCTTTGGGATCCGGAAAATTACGGTTCAGGTCAATGTTGTTGGCATTATACCTTACCGCTCCGTAAACCGTGTTGTTTCCGCCACGGTATGTTCCATCGGGGTTTGCCAGCGGGTTAATAAAAATTTCAGTCGTATTGACAATCTCGGTGATGACAGGATCAATCCCATAGTTAATCAGCAGATGATCAATAAGATGGAGCATCAGGATAAAACCGGTTGTTTCGTCCCCATGGATAGACGATGTATATAAAAACTGAGGTTCGGCTTCCTCGATGTTAACATTTTTACTGATCACTAACGCGAGGATAAGCCTGCCCTGCATGGAATAGCCAACTGTGTCGAGCCTGCAAATTGTGGGATAGGATGCAGCGAAGCCTGCCATAAAATCAACATACTGTTCATAGGTCGGATAGAAATTCCAAAGCGTCCGGTAACCCGGCAACTTTCCATCCCGGTTCGCATTGACCTCCGATACACTGAGTAAAGTACCCGGATGGGGCAGAATATTGAATTTAAAGTTGTAAGCTAAAAAATCAGAGAACTCTTGTTTATTTGCATAGGCATACACCTTTTTGCCTTTAACCTGATCAATTGAAATCCGGCGCGTCAGATTGTGCAGGTCTTCCTTATCCGCGATCTTGAATGAAAAATAGACCTCTCCCCTGTCGGCGAAAATACTATCAATCATTTGTGAATGATCATCTTGTGCAATGACCGGTTGGGATAAACCAAATGCTAAAAAGATGATTAATCCTAAAAGTATCCTATTCATACTATTTCTCAATTTCAATGATGCAACGCTGAATTTGCTTATATACTTCCTGGTTGACCGGAACCAAAGGAAGTCTCAGATGATTAAGGCAGAGTTTTTTTATCCCTAACGCGGCTTTAATGCCGGAGGGACTACCATCAGCAAACAATGCATTGGTAAAATCAATCAACTGATAATGCAGAGCCCTGGCAGATTTAATATCGCCTGCAATCGCCTGAGAAACCATCCTTGAAAATTCACCCGGATAGGCATTGGCAGTAACTGAAATTACGCCATCGGCACCGGCAGAAATTAATGGAAGGGTCAATCCGTCATCACCCGACAACACTAAAAAATCTTCCGGTCTGTTTTTAATGACCTGGAAAATCTGTTCAAAATTACCGGATGCCTCTTTTATTCCGACAATGTTGGCACATTCATTTGCCAGGCGCAGGGTAGTCGATGATGTGATGTTGCTGCAGGTTCTTCCAGGAACCGTGTACAGGATCACCGGAACGGGGCTCGCTTCTGAAATTGCTTTAAAATGACTGTAAATTCCATCCTGTTGAGGTTTGGAATAATAAGGAGATACTGACAATATACCATATATTCCCTTGAAATCGGAGTCTTGAATATCACGGATAACCTCTGCGGTGCTGTTACCGCCAAAACCCACAACCAATGGAATCCTATTATCAATAACTCTGACGGAGCATTCGATCAGCGCTTTTTTTTCAGGTTTCGTTATTGTTGACGATTCACCTGTGGTACCGAGAAGGACTATAAAATCAACGCCACCACTGATAACATGGTTGACTATCTTTTCATAGGCCTCAAAATCAATTGTGCACGATTTTGTAAACGGTGTTACAATGGCAACACCGGTTCCCTTGAATTCACGATATCCTTTTCGCATTGGTTTTGATAACTGTTAGATAATGCTGCACATGACCAATATAATCATCCGTTGTCATGGATGGTTTTAAATCAATCATCAGATCATAATATTCCGCGTTTGTTTCAGAAAACTTACCAACCCTGCACAGCGCTTTTGATAGTCCTGAAATATATTTCAAGGTGAAATTGTCGTGCAAACTCAGATCAATCAGCAGATCAAACTCCTTCTCAATAAAGTCTTTAACACGTGTGTGCATTGGCTTATAAAACCATGTAAGATCGCGGTTTGAGAAGAAATCAAAAGATAACTTCGGCAGAAACCGTTCAATCAGGAGTTTATTCTTCACAAATCCCAGGGCTTTCACCTCCTTATGTTCTACCTGCAACTGGGATACAAATTTTGAAATACGGTCATAATCAGGCACATTATCCAGTGTATAAAGAATGCCAATGCGTTTTGCATCCTTCAGATTGGTCATTTGACAATGACGTTCTGTTCGTGATTGCTCCTTTTTATAGTAGTATTTACCAATTTTGATTCTCAGTTTACCAAACATATTTTTCAGTTAATTATTCATTTAGACTGATTTGCAAAGGTAACGATTCCGAATGAACCTGACACAACACATTATAGTTTACTTTAACGGGCAGTTCGATTATAAAGTATCCTAATTATGTTAATAAAATATAATTTTGTGCTTGCTGCAAATCCAATTATCATTACACTATTTTTATCTTTGTTGTTCCCGTTGAAAAGAGTTTTTAATGAAGATTACATTTCTCGGCACCGGAACTTCTCAGGGTGTTCCTGTTATTGCATGTGATTGTCAGGTTTGTAAATCCGATGATCCGCGTGATAAAAGGCTGCGTTCGGCCATCTCCATCGAAAAAGATGGTTTGAGGATCGTCGTTGATTGTGGTCCTGATTTCAGACAACAAATGCTTACAGAGAATATTTGTTCCGTTGATGCCATCCTGATTACCCATGGGCACAAGGATCATATTGGCGGACTTGATGATGTTCGTGCCTTTAACTATATTAACCGCACCCCTGCCCAGGTTTACGCTGCCGGCAGTGTAAGGCGCATCATTAAACGCGATTTTGCCTACGCTTTTAACAAGAATCCCTATCCGGGTGTCCCTGAGATCGTTCTTCATGGATTGACAAATAAATCATTTCTCATCAACGGACATAAAATTATTCCCATACGGGCCTTACACTACCCACCCGATCAGTTTGTTTTCGGATTTCGCATCGATGATTTCACCTATATTACTGACGCCATAAATATTTCGGAGAAGGAAAAGGAGAAGATCAGGGGGTCTAAGGTCATCGTGCTGAATGCGCTCCGGAAACAAAAACATTACTCCCATTTTAACCTTGTAGAAGCGCTGGAGCTGATGCATGAATTGGAACCGGAACAAGGTTACCTGACTCACATCAGCCATCAAATGGGCAGATATGAATCGCTCCGTCCTGAGTTACCCGATTTTGTACATTTAGCTTATGATGGCCTTACCCTGACTTTTTAACGCGTTTCAGCGTTAAAAGATTCATGGGGTTGCTTCCCAGTCCATGGATGTTTTTCTGAACGAACCGCAGTACCTGGTCATAGTAAAGGATCACCACGGGCGCCTCTTCCATCATGATCTGTTCCATTTTCCGGTAGTAGCTGAACCGGATGGAGTCATTGACCGTTAACATCGATTCTTCATAAAGCCTGTCAAATTCCGGGTTCGAGAAATGGGTATAATTAGGTCCTTTCGGACAAAAATTCCTGGAGTAGAACATGGAGAGATAATTTTCGGCATCGGGATAATCTGCAATCCAGGAAGCACGGAAAAACGGTAATTTCGCCTCCGCTTTCATCTCTTTCACAGCGGCCGGCGGACTTACTTCAATTTTCAATTCGATTCCGAAGGTTGAAACCTGATGTTGGATATACTTGCAAATATCGAGATAATCGGAGGTCGATGTGAGTGTTATTACCGGGAGCCCTGCTCCGTTTGGATAACCTGCCTCTGCCAGCAGCAATCTGGCCTTTTCCGGATCGTAATCGTAAAAAATCTGAGTGGAATCAAACGAGGGCAACCCTTTGGGTGTAATTCCCTGACAACCGGGTACACCGATATTGTTTCGCAAATACCGGATCATCTTTTTCCGGTCAAATGCAAGGTTGATGGCCTTTCTTATCTCTTTTACCGGAAAATAGCCCTGGATATTCCGGTTTGCCGGATCGACCATAAATCCTAAATATTCGGTATTCAAATAGGGTTGTGTGATCAAATCCACTGTTGAGAAATATTTGGACTGAAGTCTGCCCTCTTTGGTAAGCAGTTCATCTTTATAGGTCGGATCAATCCCCGACATTAAGTCCAGGTTTCCTTTGATAAATTCAAGGAATACGGATTGCTTGTCCGGGACAAAGCTGATTGCCACCGCGTCAAGGAAAGGCAGCCTGATGCCATGTTCCGTTTCAAAATATACCGGGTTCTTCAACAAGATCAGTTTTACCCCTTCTTCCCACATGCTGAATCTGAACGGGCCGGTACCAACAGGGTTTCTTCTGAATTCACTGCCATAAAAAGCAACTGCTTCTTTCGGTATCACCGAACAGTACTGCATGCTCAGCAATCTCAGAAATGGTGGAAATGGCTGACCAAGATGTATGACGAATGTTGAATCATTTACCGCCTCGAATGCGGCATTTTCTGTTGAATTATCCACATTGTTGAAGAGCCATGCCCCGGGAGATGCCACCCCGGGATCGATGATCCGTTGAAAAGAGAATACAAAATCCCTCGCCAGTACGCGCCGGCCTTTGCCGCCGGGAAATGAAGGACTGTCATGAAAACAGACATCATTCCTGAGATGAAATATATAGTCCAGCCCGGATTCCGAAATGTTCCAGGAAGTTGCGATGCAAGGGAGGATTTCCATGCGGTCATTCAGTTGGACAAGACCATTGAAAATCTGATTTGCAGCCCATATGATGGTCTGATCTTTTGCAAAAGCAGGATCCAGGGAAGTGATATTTGCAGCTTCGTTATACCTGAATACAGTCTTTCCCGGCTGCCGGTCGTAGGTTGTACAGGAATAAATTAATGTACAGAATAGAAATAAAAACAGGTTTATTCTACGCATAATGATGCACAAAAATATCTGTTTTTTCAACATCAGCAAGCACAATGAATGACCTCAGAAAAAAAACTGTACTTTTGTGAACTCATTCACCTTTCAAATTCAAATCCCATGAAACTGCGTTATTCGTTGACCATCCTGTTCTTCTCGATTTTCCTGATCTCCTATTCCCAGGATTTTTCCACCATGAAAGGATCTGCCTATTGTTCTATGAAAAAAACTGAAGCTTCTACGTTAGGCAAGCAACCCATCAACCCGAATTCAGGTCCTAAACATTCATTTGATGTTCTCAAGTACAACCTGGACCTCGATCTTTACAGTTGCTATACCTCGCCTTATCCCAAAAGTTTTACCGGTTCAGCCATCATCACTTTCAAGGTTGACTCCACGTTGAATTCGATCAAACTGAACGCGGAGAATTTTTCAATGATCATTGATTCCGTCAGGCTCGCCGGAGTATCATTCTCCCATGCCAGTGATATATTGACCATACAGCTCAACCGCACATATAATATCGGGGAAACAGCCGATGTTAAAGTTTACTACCGGCATAAGAATGTGGTCGATCATGCTTTTTATGTAAATTCAGGATATGTTTTCACCGATTGCGAGCCTGAAGGCGCCCGCCGGTGGTTTCCATGCTGGGATCAGCCCTCGGATAAGGCATTGTTCGAATTGACCGCCAAAGTCAAGGCCAACGTCAGACTTGGCTCGAACGGGCGATTGGCCGATTCAACGCTTGCAGGAGATTTCCTGACTTATCATTGGGTCTCCGACCATAATGTCGCTACATATCTGATGGTGATCTCCTCCAAGGTAAACTATCAGTTGAAAATAGGCTGGTGGCCAAAATTAAGTAATCCGGCCGACAGTATTCCGTTAAGATATTACTTTAACCTTGGTGAAAACCCTGATGGGGTTATGGCCATCATGCCTGCCATGACAACCTGGTTTTCCCAGAAATTCGTTGAACATCCGTTCGATAAAAACGGATTTGCAACGCTGAATTCCGACTTTGCATGGGGAGGAATGGAAAATCAGACATTGACAAGCCTGTGTCCGGGATGCTGGTACGAAAGTCTGGCTGCCCACGAATATGCCCACCAATGGTTCGGAGATATGATCACCTGCAGCACCTGGGCGGATATCTGGCTCAATGAAGGGTTTGCTACCTGGTCGGAGGCCTTCTGGTACGAAAGTTACGCTGGGTATTCCGCCTATAAATCCGATATAAATTCAAATGCATCTTCTTACCTTTCCAGCAACCCCGGCTGGGCGATTTCAAATCCCGACTGGGCGGTCAACACACCTTCGGTCAATGTCCTTTTCAATTATGCTGTTACTTATGCCAAAGGCTCCTGCGTGCTGCACCAGTTGAGATATGTCCTGGGTGATTCCCTGTTCTTTCAGACGATTCAGGACTATTGTGCCGACACAAATATAAAATACAAGTCAGCCGTCATCGCTGATTTCATTGCGAAGGTAAACCTGGTTACGGGTGAAGATTATAATTGGTTCTTCAACCAATGGATCTTCCAACCCAATCACCCGATCTATCAGAACAAATATGATTTTGAAAATCTCGGCGGTGGCCAGTGGAAAGTAAACTTTCTGGCGAAACAGATACAGTCGAATCCTGCCTTTTTCAAGATGCCGGTCGAGGTATTGATCCGGTTTACCGATGCCTCGGATACAACGATCAGGGTGATGAATGATGTAAACCTTCAGCGGTTCGCCTGGACTTTCAATAAACAGCCGGCTGTTTTTAAATTTGATCCCGATAATCAGATCGTGCTCAAAGCGGGAAGTACGCTCGTAGGCATTGATGAACACCTGCCCTCCGGAAATCAGGTGTTCCTTTCCCAGAATTCTCCAAACCCTGCCGGCAGTTCAACACGAATTCATTATGAAATCGGTGAACCCATGAAGGTAAGACTTGAAGTTACCGATATGCTGGGTGTTGTAATGCTGAGACCGGTGGATGGACATCAACCGGCCGGCCAATATGACATAAACCTCGATTGCTCGAACCTTGCTGCAGGAAATTATCTGTATAAACTTACAGCAGGAAGCACATGTTTTGTGAAAAAACTGGTGATCATCAAATAGTATTATGAGAACGATCAGCTTCTTCATCCTGTCGCTGGTTCTGGCCCTGACATCCATGGTTTTTGCATCACCGGGGAATATCAGATCGGAAGACCCATCCCGTTTTATTACCAGGCACAGCTTTGATGTTCTGAAATACAAACTGGAGGTAAATTTATATGCGTGTTACCAAAGTCCATTTCCTAAAAGCTTTATTGCCAATGAAGTAATAACCTTCAAGGTTGATTCCGCCTTAAATTCAATTCAACTTAACGCAAACAACCAATCCCTGACAATTGATTCTGTCACTATGGCCGGTGTTTCTTTCACCCATCTGGCCAATATCCTGAATATTTTACTTGACACGACATACCAACCCGGGGAGGTTGTGAGTGTCAGGATTTATTACAAACATAAAAATGTAACTGACTACGGTTTCTTCGTTTCCTCCGGTTTTGTTTTTACTGATTCGCCACCGGAAGGCATGAGGAAATGGATGCCTTGCTGGGACCGGCCGTCGGACAAGGCTGTCTGGGAGTTGATCGCAAAAGTGCCGGTATCGGTGAAACTTGGCTCTACCGGGATGCTTGCCGACTCCATCATATCAGGAGATACACTGATATATCATTGGGTGAGCAACAGTCCGGTATCAACCTATTTAATTACAATCACTTCGAGTGTTAATTTTCAGATTCTTACCAGGTATTGGCACAAATTATCAGACCCAACCGACAGTATCCCGATACTTTTATACCATAAACCTGGTGAGAACCTTAAGATTATTGACAGCATCATCATTCCGATGACCAATTTTTTCTCGGAGAAATTCGGGGATTATCCATTTGAAAAGATTGGTTTTGCCACACTCAACGGCTCCTTTCCATGGGGAGGCATGGAAAATCAAAGTATGGTAAACCTGAAACCGGGCGGATATAGTGATGCCAACCTGATCGCCCATGAACATTCACATCAGTGGTTCGGCGATTTAATTACCTGCGGAACCTGGGCAGACATATGGTTAAATGAGGGTTTTGGAACCTATTGCCAGAATTTATGGGTTGAGCAAACCGAGGGTTACGAAGCATACAAGAACAGCATGAACCTGGTTGCCAATTATTATCTTGCCCATAACCCCTCCTGGCCGCTCTACCATCCTGAATGGGCAGTCACGACGCCGAACGGCAATACGCTGTACAATCAAGCGGTTACCTACAATAAAGGCGCTTGCGTGCTTTTTCAGTTGCGATATGTTTTGGGTGACAGTATTTTCTTCAAGGTGATGCACGATTATGCTACCGACACCAATTTGATGTTTAAAAATGCATTCACACATGATTTTGTAGAGAAAGCCAATGAGGTATCGGGGGAAAACCTTGACTGGTTCTTTGATGAATGGGTGTACAGCCCAAACCATCCTGTTTATCAGAACACATTTGATATCGACAGCATCGGAGAACATTTATGGAGAGTTTCGTTGATCCTGAGTCAAACCCAGACCAACACGGTTTTTTTCAACATGCCTGTTGAGATCATGGTCAGTTTCGATGATGATACCGACACGGTCATTCGGGTCACGAATGATGCAAATCATCAGGAATTTGCATTTACCTTTTCGAAAAAACCTGTGAATCTTATCTTTGACCCATACCGGAATATCTTGCTTAAGAAAGAAGCCACCATTTATAATATCAAGAAGATTT
Source organism: Bacteroidales bacterium (assembly GCA_030681475.1). Taxonomy (GTDB): domain Bacteria; phylum Bacteroidota; class Bacteroidia; order Bacteroidales; family FEN-979; genus CAIVAT01. The sequence goes on from JAUXWT010000037.1 coordinate 19,106, forward strand.
CCGGCAAGCAAGGTTTTAAATTAAACCAGAATGACCCCAACCCATTCAACAATACCACCACGGTATCATACAACTTATCGTCGGAGGAAACGGTAACCATCTCCATATTTGACAGTAATGGCAGGATGTTGAATTGTCCGGTCAGCCGGATACACACCCCAGGTTCATACAGATTTGAATGGTCAGATCCGGGCTTATCTCCGGGAACCTACTTATTGAAAATGGAGGCGGGAAGTTTCACGGAAACAAAAAAAATGGTACTGACCCGATGATGCAATCAATTTTCGTTGGTTAAATTAAGCGGGTTGTTCACCTTCTCTTCAAGCAGGGCAATATCTTTTATCTCACGCATTTCATCAACATAATGAAACCTCAATCCCTGGATATATTCGGGTTTTATATCTTCAATGTCCTTTTGGTTCTCCTTCGATAACACAATATCAGTGAGGTTTGCGCGTCGGGCGGCGAGCATTTTTTCCTTAATCCCCCCAACCGGCAGGACTTTTCCCCGTAATGTAATTTCGCCGGTCATGGCGAGCCGTTCACGAACCTTGAATTGGGTAAATGCCGAGGCAAGGGCAGTAAACATGGTAATACCTGCTGAGGGTCCATCTTTGGGGGTCGCTCCTTCCGGTACATGGATGTGTACATTCCACTTTTGAAAAACCCCGGGATCAATACCAAATCCCTCCGAATGTGATTTGAGATAGGCAAGCGCAATGGACGCTGATTCTTTCATGACATCTCCCAGATTGCCGGTTAATGTCAGGTCACCTTTCCCCCTGCTCAGACTCACCTCAACGAAAAGAATTTCACCACCCGCCATCGTCCAGGCCAATCCGGTAACCACGCCGGCGACCTCGTTGGAAATATATCTTTCTGCCTGGAAGATCGGAATACCCATTATTTTTTTAAGATCGGCCAATCCGAGGTTTTTATTAAATTTTTCATTTGAAACAATTGACTTCACTTTGCTCCGGATGACCTTTGCAATACCTTTCTCAAGCATACGCACACCGGCTTCCCTTGTATAGTCTTCAATTATTTTAGTGATCAATTCATCGTTGAATACGATCTGTTTTTTCTTAACGCCGTGATCCTTATATTGTTTGGGCAACAGATGCCGTTTGGCAATTTCAATCTTCTCCTCAATTAAATATCCGGGAATGTCGATTATTTCCATCCGGTCGCGCAATGCAGGGTGAATGGTGCTCAGGGTGTTGGCCGTTGCGATGAACATGATCCTCGACAGATCATATTCTATTTCAAGATAATTATCATAAAATGCATTATTTTGCTCAGGATCAAGTACTTCAAGCAAGGCAGCCTGGGGATCCCCATTGATGTTCATCCCCATCACTTTGTCGATTTCATCGAGCACGAACACCGGGTTTGAACTTTTGGTCTTTTTTAGACTCTGCACGATACGTCCGGGCATAGCGCCGATGTATGTTTTCCGGTGTCCCCGCAGTTCGGATTCATCACGCAGGCCGCCTAAGGACATCCTGGTATATTTTCGTCCGAGCGCCCTGGCAATACTTTTGCCCAATGATGTTTTGCCGACTCCCGGAGGGCCAACCAGACATAATATCGGTGATTTCAGGTCACGTTTCAGTTTGATGATCGCGAGATGTTCTATGATACGTTCCTTGACCTTTTCCAGGCCAAAATGGTCTTCGTCGAGAACCTGTTGTGCATGGTGAAGATCAAGGTTGTCGGGGGTATATTCACGCCAGGGCAATTGCACAAGCGTTTCGAGGTAGTTGGTTTGGATGGAATATTCAGCCGCCATGGGATGCATCCGCTGAAGTTTATTGATCTCCTTTTCAAAGACTTCAGATACCTCCTTTGACCATTTTTTATTCTTTGCCTGTTCGCGGAGAGCATTTATTTCCTGTGAATTCGGAGCGCCGCCGAGTTCCTCCTGGATGGTTTTTAATTGCTGGTTCAGTAAAAAATCACGCTGTTGTTTATCCAGGTCCGTTTTAACCTTATTCTGTATTTGCTGTTTCAGGTCGGCAACCTGCAACTCCTTGGTCAGCAAAGTCAAAACATGATTGGCACATACTGATAGATCGGCCATCTCAAGTAATCGTTGTTTTTCCGTAAGATCAACATTCAGGTTTGACGAGATAAAATGGACAAGAAATGAGGGTGATTCAATATTCTTTATGGCAAAAGCCGCCTCTGAAGGAATATTAGGTGACTTTGTAATGATTTGAATGGCTAGATCTTTCAGGGAGGCGATCAGGGCATTGAACTCACCATTGTCGGCTGGAATGGTCACCGGAGCTTCAAATGCTGATACAGATGCCATGATATAAGGATCGCTCTGGATCATTTTAGTGATTGCAAAACGTCGTTTACCTTGAATAATAGCTGTATTGCTGCCATCGGGCATTTGCAGGATCTTGATAATATAAGCTACGGTACCGACTTGATTCAGATCATCGAATTCGGGATCTTCGATATTGGGATCTTTCTGGGCAACCACCCCGATGATACGGGTTCCTTTGTAAAATTCACGGATCAGTTTTATCGATTTATCCCGGCCGACCGTGATCGGAATCACCACACCCGGAAAAAGAACGGTATTACGCAAGGGAAGTATGGGAAGCGCCTCAGGAACTTCCTCAGTATTCATCGCCTCTTCATCCTCTGATGACAATAAGGGAATAAATTCAGTTTCCGAATCGATCAGATCAGAAAACAAGAATGCATCAGGTACCATCAGTTTATCCATAATTTTATTCAAGACAATATATCAATTTTCCCAATACGTGTTCAGGAATTGCAACAATGACAATAAATGTGCCAATAAATTGGTGACACCTTATGTTAAAGGTATCTGTTCTTCAGGGTAAGGGTGTAAACGCTTGTCATCAGGTCTTTTTCAACTTCATCGAATGTACGTCCCCGGCGTTTAAAGACTATTTCCGCTACCTCGATCGCCTTTTTGATACTGTAACTGGTATTGCCTGAAGTTCCACCCCACGAGAAAGAAGGGATAAAGTTCCTTTGAAAACCCGGGCCAAAGATATTTGCGCTCACACCAACCAGCGTGCCGGTATTGAACATGGTATTGATCGCGCATTTTGAATGATCGCCCATGATCAGTCCGCAAAATTGAAGGTGTGTATTGATAAAGGTTTGTTTGGCATAGCTCCAGAGCCGGACATGATCGTAGGTATTTTTCAGATTGGATGTATTCGTGTCAGATCCCAGGTTACACCATTCACCAATAACGGAATGGCCGAGGAAACCATCGTGGGCTTTGTTTGAATATCCGAAGAGAATAGCATTGTTAACTTCACCGCCTACACGGCAATACGGACCGATGGTGGTAGGCCCGTATATTTTAGCGGCCATTTTCACAATGGCGCCTTCACACAGGGCAAAGGGTCCGCGTATAACTGCTCCCTCCATGATTTCAGTGTCCTTTCCAATATATATTGGGCCGGTGGTTCCATTGAGCACAGCACATTCAACCCGGGCCCCGGGCTCAACAAAAATATTTTCAGGGCCCAATATCCTGTTTGTTTCACTGAGTTTCTGTGATTTTCTTCCTTTTGTAAGCAACCTGAAATCGTCCTTCAGGGCAATGTCATTTTTTGCAAAAATATCCCAGGTATGGTTTAATTTAACCGGTGCATCTGAAATCATGATCTCTTCGATCCCCTCAGAGGTTGAGTCGGCAATATTGTCGAGCTCCTCCGCGGTAACGTGCAAGGCAATTATCGTATCATTATGAATTATCGTTTGGTTGGGTTTCAGCTTTTTTATTGCTGCAATAATTTCATCATTTGGGCATATGGAGCCATTGATCAAAATGTTTTCAGCCATTTTAACAATGGGATATTTGGCGCTGAGGTAGGGGTCAGTAAGCGAGGAGGTAGGCGATTTCAGCCGCTTCTCCCACTTTTCGCGGATCGTGAGGATACCGATCCGGATATCAGAAACCGGTCTTGTAAAGGTAAGGGGAAGCAGATTTGTCCGGACGATACTTTCATCAAAGAGAATATAGTTCATTTTTCAGAAGAATTATTGCATAGCACATTCGCGAGGTTCATTCCTGCAAAGTTAGAAAATAAAACAAAATAAAAAAAGAGCCTCCGCAGAAAAACAGAGGCTCTTTGAAGAATCTTGTTTGTTGGATTATTTACCTGCTGAATTTTTATCAATATGTTTTTGATACCTGCTTTTGAATTTATCTACACGCCCTGCCGTGTCGACCAGTTTCATTTTGCCGGTATAAAAAGGATGCGAAGTGTGCGAGATTTCCAATTTTATTAATGGATACTCAAGCCCATCTTCCCATACAATGGTTTCCTTTGTTTTCACAGTTGATTTCGAAAGAAAAGTGTATTCGTTCGACATATCTTTGAATACAACAAGCCGGTAATCTTTCGGATGAATATCTTTTTTCATTGCAATGTGGTATTTTTATGAGGGTGCAAAATTAATGTTTTTATTTTGAATTCCAAAGAAATATTCAAATCAGATCCCCGACAGCAAGAACTCCATGGTATCAACCTGATCAGCATAATCCCACAATGCGGGATTTTGTCCTTCTCCGGGCCGGAACGAATTGATTGGCAACTCCATTTTGGTGATCACACATTGTATTAACTCCCTGTCGCGTTGAAGGGATTGAACAACAGCATCTGCATGGTCATAATATTCATAGTGCAGCATGGCAATTCGAGAGGCAATGGCCTGATCTTCTTTTAAGATGAGAACTCCGGTATCGATAAACGGTTCCCGGCCAACAAGGAATATTGATTTTAAATAATCATAATTATTGCGAAATTTGTGATGATCGGCAAAGTGATCATAGTTGCACAGCGCTTGTATCAGGGGAGAGAAATCGTATCCCCGTGGTACATAGATTTTTGAAATGCTGCGGCATCCCATTCCAAAAAAAAGCAAGATATCGTCAGCGAGGTTAAGCAAATCCTCAGCGGTTTCGGAACCACTCAGCGCCCCAATACCATTCCGGTTCTTGCGGATAATATGAGGATACTTTCCAAAGTAGAATTCGAAATACCTCGATGTATTGGCGCTTCCAGTTGCAATGATGGCATCGAAATTTTCAAGTCTCCCTGAAGTAAATGTGATATGGTTTTGCCAATCAGGCATATGGTCCGATAAAATAGTTGCCATGGCAGGCAACAGGTAATTATCGGAAGAGGATAGTTTTGCAACCAGTTTATGTCCCGGGATCAGGACACACAAAAGGTCATGAAACCCGACAGCAGGAATATTCCCGGCCATGACAACCCCGATGGTTTTAGGAATGGATATACCCGCTAACTTATCGTTATAAGCTCTTAACCACCGGTTTATATTTGCACCGGTCAAAGCCTTGCCCAAGTTGTTCAATGCAACCCTGATCTGCCGGTGAGTGAACCAGGGGTTGGCCTCAGATGCCAAACCGGCGGCTGTAACCAATGGCAAATTGTCAATTGAAGTGGAGTTCTCATCATACATGCGCAGTCTCTCACCTAACAATTCAAACGATTTTACTCGGTCTGCGAGATCCATGGGTGATTTTTTTTGCAAATGTAATTCAATAAACGGTAATCGGGAGCCTTTGTCACTACCTTTGCAGTACGCTGGATTTAATGATTTTCTATCAAACCGCTCGACGAATGACTCAAAGAATATTCCTCTTCACTGCTTTGCTTTATCTAACTTGCGGAATTTGCAACCACCTTTCCGGACAACGGTTTCAAAGCGTCAGGCAGGCGGAAGACACGCTGATGTCCATTTTGTCCGATTTGAATATGGCTGGCAGCGACAGTTCAAAAATTCACATCAACCAAAAATTTTTCGACGTTTTATATAGTGCTATAACACTTTCTTCATCAGATAATTACCCTTTTGACTCCTTAAAAACACTGGTTAAAATATCATCGCCCGACCAAAAATTCCAGATTTTTCAGTGGAATCTGCCCACGAGCGATGGGAAACACCGGTACTATGGCTTTATTAAAGTGCCTGATCATGATCCGCCCCTGATTTACCGTTTGGTTGATATGACAGATTCATTGCCTGCACCCGATACCTTGTTTCTTGACAATCTGCACTGGTTAGGTGCATTATATTACAAGATCATACCGGGAACTACGGTATCCGGGCGTCAAATTTATACGCTTCTTGGCTGGGCTGGAAGAAACCCGATGTTGACGCAAAAAATTATTGAGATACTTTACTTTGATGAGTCGGATATACCCCATTTTGGATTAAAATTATTTCCCGATTACGCCGGGGGAAACATGACCCGGATCATTTTTCGTTTCTCCGCCTCAACTTCAATGTCCATGAAGTATGAAAAACAGACAATTTCATCAGATAAACGATGGAACAGTAAAAAAAGGAGGTTCGACTTTACGTTAAAGGAAATCCAGATGATCGTTTGCGAACGCCTGGTTCCGCTTGATCCTGACCTGGAGGGCCAATACCAGTTTTATGTTGCTGCAGGAGACCTGTTTGATGGCTTTACTTTTATAAATGGCCGCTGGACATACACCCCCGGAATAGATTTCCTAAACAGGAAATAACCTTTATATTTTTTAAAATACTCGTATTTTTGTATCCTATGTTTTCTTAATATTGCAGCACTAAATCCAACTCATCTGATAAATTTAAAACCTACTTACTATGAAAAAACACAATTTTAGCGCAGGTCCGTCAATACTTTCCCGTATTGCCCTTGAAAACTCTGCTAAGGCCATCCTGGACCTGAACGGAATTGGTTTGTCGTTGCTTGAAATTTCACACCGCAGCAAAGAATTTCAGGCTATTCTTGACGAAACTGTAGCCTTGTTCAATGAACTTCTTAATATTCCGGAAGGATATAAGGTTATCTTTTTGGGCGGAGGCGCCAGTCTTCAATTTTGTATGATCCCGTACAATTTTCTTAACAAGAAGGCTGCCTATTTAGAAACGGGAGTTTGGGCACAAAAGGCTATCAAAGAAGCAAAATTCTTTGGGGAGGTGAACGTTGTCGCATCCTCGGCTGATAAAAATTTTTGCTACATACCATCCGGATATAGCATCCCTGCTGATGCCGATTATTTCCACATTACAACAAACAACACGATTTATGGTTCAGAGATCCATGAGGACATGAACTGCCCGGTACCATTGATTGCCGATATGTCGTCCGATATCCTGAGCCGCCCGGTCGATGTTTCCAAATATGCGTTGATCTACGGGGGCGCCCAGAAAAACCTCGGCCCTGCCGGTGTCACATTTGTAATTATCAGGGAGGATATGCTCGGCAAAGTGGAGCGCAAGATACCGACGATGCTCAGCTATGCAACCCATTTGAAAGAACCTTCGCTTTACAACACCCCTCCTGTTTTCGCCATATACACCTGCCTTGAAACGTTAAGGTGGATCAAGAGCCTTGGTGGCGTGAAAGCCGTAGAAACCATGAATAAAAAGAAGGCTAATCTTTTGTACGATACCATCGATAACAGCAAAATGTTCGAAGGTACGGTAGCCAAAGAGGACAGGTCGCTGATGAACATTTGTTTTGTGATGAAGGAGCAATATAAAGATAAGGAGGATGCCTTTATGGAACTTTCAAAAACCAAAGGGATGATTGGGATAAAGGGACACAGGTCGGTTGGCGGATTCAGGGCTTCCACCTACAACGCGCTGCCAATTGAGAGTGTCCAGGTTTTGGTTGATGCGATTCACGAATTTGAAAGTATTCACGCATAAATAGTTGTGATATGACAAAAGTATTGATAGCAACAGATAAGCCATTTGCCGCTGCAGCGGTAAAAGGCATCCGCAAGGTGACTGAAGCAGCCGGTTTTGAGCTGGCACTTCTTGAAAATTATACTAGTCAGGATGATTTCATTAAGGCCATCGCTGATGTTGATGCCGTGATCATTCGAAGCGATAAAGCTGATAAATCTGTGATCGAGGCAGGCGGTAAGCTTAAAATTATTGTCAGGGCAGGCGCTGGATACGACAACATTGACCTTCAGGCAGCCACAGCCAAAGGAGTCGTTGCCATGAACACACCCGGGCAGAATTCAAATGCGGTGGCCGAACTCGCCCTTGGAATGATGGTTTACTACGCCCGTGGGTTTTTCAACGGCAAATCAGGAAGTGAACTGATGGGTAAAAAACTCGGGATCCATGCCTATGGATTTGTTGGAAAAAATGTTGCACGCATTGCCAAAGGATTTGGCATGGAGGTTTACGCGTTCGATCCATTTATTTCACGTTCTGATATTGAGAAAGACAATGTAAAATGGATTGGAACCGTTGAGGAATTGTACAGTACCTGTCATTTTATCTCATTGCATATCCCTTCAAACAGTCAGACAAAACTTTCGGTCAATTATGCTTTAATGTCGAGGATGCCGATTCCTGCATGCCTTGTAAATACTGCAAGGGCAGAGGTTATTCATGAGAGTGACCTGCTGAAGATGTTCCGGGAACGTTCAGATTTTGCTTATCTGACCGACGTAGAGCCGACCAATAAAAGTGAAATAGAAACCAGTTATAAGGCAAGATTTTTCTGCACACCAAAAAAAATGGGTGCGCAGACGGAAGAGGCGAATATAAACGCCGGCATTGCTGCCGCAAGACAAATTGTCAGCTTTATCAAAGAGGGAGATACAACCTTTCAGGTTAATAAATAAACAGCAGGGTGTTTTTTTTCTTATTATTGCAACAACAAAGATTGCTACTTGTCAACATAATATCTAATTAATGCACTAACCCATGGAACAAGAACACGAACGACCTGTTACTTTCTTTAGGTTTGAAGATCTCAGGATATACCATAAAGCTCTTGAATATGTCGATTGGGTTTATTCAGTGGCAAAAAATACCAATGATGATCCATATTTAAAATCATTTTTTGACCGTTTTCTCGCTTCTGCTTATGGAATATCATTGAATATTGCAGAAGGCTCCTCACGTAATAAAAGCCAATTTGTATATTATCTTAAAATGGCAAAGAGTTCTGTCAGAGAATGTGTCGTTTTATCAACGATAGCGCAAAATCAAGGCTTTATAACCGATGGCGCTTACGATGATTCCAAGAATCGCCTGATGGAAATGACAAAAATGATCGGAGCCCTGATAGGTTCACTGCAACGCAGCGTTAAACCGGAGGAACTTGATGATGATGATGTTCCTGATTAACTGCCTCCGCTACTCGTCCAACTTCGTTTTTAACTCGTAAGACAATAACTCAATTTCAATCCACCCGTATGGCAATACTTAAACCTTTTAAAGGGCTGAGACCTCCTGCAATGATCGCTCAGAAGCTGGCTTCGAGACCCTATGATGTTCTGAACTCCGCCGAGGCCAGAAAAGAGGCAGATGGAAACCAATATTCACTTCTCCATATCATTAAACCCGAAATTGATCTGCCGGTTTCGACAGATATTCATTCACAACCGGTTTACGATAAAGCAAATGAAAACTTTGAAATCTTTATAAAAAATGGCTGGCTTATCCCTGATGACCAGGATTATCTGTACATCTATGCACAAACGATGTATGGGAAAACCCAATATGGTATTGTGGGTTGTGCCGGTGTGAGCGACTATCTGAATGGCATCATCAAAAAGCATGAGCTCACTCGTAAGGACAAAGAAGAAGACCGGATGAAACATGTCCGCATTACCAATGCCAATATGGAACCTGTTTTTTTTACCTATCCTGCAGTAACTGAAATAGATGAGATTGTTGCCATTTTTGTAAAGGATAATCCCCCCGAATATGATTTTAAGGCTGACGATGGCGTCGGGCACCATTTCTGGGTCATCAAGGATCGGGAAATTAACAAAAAGATCGTCGGATTATTCGAAAAAGTCCCGTACACCTATGTTGCCGACGGGCATCACCGTACCGCCGCCGCCGCGCTGGTTGGTAATGAGCGGAAACTTAACAATCCACAACATTCCGGTTTCGAAGAGTATAATTTTTTTCTTGCTGTTCATTTCCCCGACAACCAGCTTTCGATCATTGATTATAACAGAGTGGTTAAGGATCTGAATGGTTTGTCGAAGGAAACATTCCTTAAAAGGCTAGACGTTGTCTTTACGATCGAAGAGAAGGGAAGCGGGATATACAAGCCTGTTTCGCTTCATAATTTTGGCTTGTACCTGGAAGGCACATGGTACTCGCTGACTGCAAGAGAAGGGACATTCAATGATTCCGATCCCATTGGGGTACTTGATGTTACGATCCTGTCGCAGCTTGTTTTAGCAGATATCCTGGGAATAACAGATCTAAGAACTTCTGACCGCATTGATTTTGTTGGCGGGATCCGTGGATTAGGTGAGTTAAAGAAGCGGGTTGACAGTGGAGAGATGAAAGCTGCATTTGCACTATACCCTGTTTCGATGAAGCAATTGATCGATATTGCCGATTCAGGTAACATCATGCCTCCGAAAACAACCTGGTTTGAGCCTAAACTACGGTCAGGCCTTGTCGTTCACATGCTTGATTAGTGGTCAGTTATCCATGTATTCTCCGAAAACAGTCTGAAGATAAGCCTTCCCCTCCTGCTTTATTGAATCGGCCAGGTTAGGGTCTGTCCACCAATAGTAAAAATCGGGGCCTTTATCGTAGGTAAAATATCCGTAAGGCCTGATCCATCCGACACCATCTTCGGTGGTATAATAAGCAAATTCCGGTGATGACGTGTTAAGTAGATCTTTGCTGTAATGAAAATCGTTGGCCGGCAATTTCATCTGACCCAGCAAAGTGGCAGCAATATCGTGCTGATTTCCAAGCTTATGACAAACAGTTCCCTGAAACGTGTCTTTTATCACCTTTCCATAGAATAGCATCGGTATTTTATGATATTCCTTCGAAGCCGGGTGCCAGTTCCTGTATGAATTATGGCTGTGATCGGCAACAATGATAAAAAGGGTATTATCAAACCAGGGATTTAATTCAGCCTTTTGAATGAATTCACCGAGACAGTGATCGGTGTACAAGGCGGCGTTTATATATTCGCGCTCATTTTCTCCCCATTGTAAAGGTTTGCTATAAGGCTGATCCCATGGCGAGTGTGTGCTCAGTGTAAACAGGGTCGCAAAAAATGGTTGTTTCATATTTCCAATGTCCCTTTCCATATAGCCGAGGGTAAATTCATCATGAATACCCAGTTTCCCCTGTGGAAGGTTTTCGGGAAAGTCATCATCTTCCATTATCTTGTCGAACCCATTGAATATGATATAACTTTTTATATTGCCATAGATCAACTGGCCTCCAAAATAGAACGATGTACTGTACCCGTTTTTTTTCAGTACCTTAACGATACTGGGTAATTTGACAAATTTATCGGGTTGGACCGTGATCGAACTTACGGGATGGGCAGGGAATCCCCCCAAAATTGAGGCCATTCCCTGTTCTGAACGTGATCCGGAGGCATATACCTGGTCGAAAAGGATCCCTTTCTTTGCCATTTTTGAAAATTCAGGTGTAATACCTGGTTCACCTCCCAACTCCTCAACAAGATCGGCTGACCAGCTTTCAAAGATAAGCAAGACAATATTTGGACGGTCGGTTTTAAGCATAGATTGAGCAGAATCGGCCGGTGATGTATATATTTTTTTCATAATTCCGGTAGCAAGACCTTTATCCATGAATACGTACGGATTATGATCAAAATTCCGGAGGTTTTCGAAAATGCTGATATAGAGATTAAAAGCGTTGTTTACTGCTGCAATATTGAGGATGTTGTGATCAGAGAAGTACGATTCACTCTGGTTGATCGGTATTTGCCTGACCCCTCCGCGCAAACCGATGAACAGCAGGCCGGGAACAAATACAATAAAAGCAATCGAGTACGAGAGTTTCCTGTCAACTCGCTCAAGATTCAGATAAAATACCTTCAGATAAGTGACGATACCAGCGGTGATTATCAGAATAAAAATAATGATCAACAGGTAAAACGTCCCTGTTTCAGCAGAATTGAATATTTCCCCCGGGTGGCTAAGATATTTAACGACCTTGTAAGTCAGTTTTGTTTTCCATTCGGCATAGATGCCCATTTCACCGGCTGCGGTCAGGCTATAAACAATAATTACAAATCCTGCATACACCTTGTTTATCAGGTTAAGCCACCGGGGACTCCATACAGATTGAATGGCAAGTATAAAAAACGGGATGATCATGATGTAGCAGGCAGTGGCCAGATCCAGTTTCAAAGAATGGAAGAACACACCCATGACCTCGGAAAACCTGATCTTCTCTATGATGATGATATTCAGGTAGTACAAGATGAAAATCAACCGTGCAGCGTTAAAAAACAATATCCAGAACAGCAGTTGTTGTAAAAAGGAAAGGATTATTTTTCTCATAGGAAATAAAATGCAAAGGTACGCCTAAGACCAATCCGCTCAATTGTGTATTTTTGTCTTACCTTAAACCCGATCAGTTTGAATGTCGCTGACAATTTATTGTTTCTGAAAAGATCCCTTCCCGGAGATGTAAAGCTGGTAGCCGTTTCGAAAATGCAGCCTGCTTCTGTGTTGAAAGATGCCTATCTTGCAGGCCAGCGCATATTTGGGGAGAACAAGGTCCAGGAACTGGTTTGCAAACAACCACAACTTCCGTTGGATATTCAATGGCATTTTATCGGACATCTCCAGACAAATAAAGTCAAATACATTGGTTCATTCATAAGTCTAATCCATAGTATTGACAGTCTGAACCTGCTTAAAGAGGTAAACAAGCAGGCATCTCGACATGACCGAGTAATTGAATGCCTGCTTCAATTTCACATTGCAATGGAAGAAACCAAATTTGGCCTGAATTTAGAAGAGGCAAAAGAACTATTGGAATCTGATCGATATCTTGCCATGAAAAATATTAAGATCACCGGGGTCATGGGCATGAGCAGTTTTTCTGATGATCCTGATCTGGTCAGGAGGGAATTTGCTGTTTTGCGGAACTATTTCCTCACCCTCAAGTCGTTATACTTTGGTAATTGTGATACGTTCAAAGAAATTTCGATGGGGATGACCGGCGATTATACGATCGCTATTGAAGAGGGCAGTACCATGGTGCGTATAGGTACAGCTATTTTCGGAGAACGGAATCATTAAGTTATACGTTACTCCTGCGAAATATAACGGGATTTCATTACCGCTGTTAAGAACCTTTCCTTTCCATGAAAATCAGGTAATACACGGACTTCTTCGTATCCTAACGCACTGACAAATCCGGCTACCTCCTTGCCATACCGTTCGTTGATCTCAAAATAGAGGCGTGCCCGGGGTTTCAGGTGAGAAACAGCAAAACCGGCTATGGTTTTGTAAAACATAAGCGGATCATTATCAGAGACAAACAAGGCCTTTTCCGGTTCAAATCCGGTCACATTCAGGTGCATCTGTTTTCGTTCCAGTTCCGTAACATAAGGAGGATTGCTGACGATAATGTGATAAGTTCCCAACTTTTTCCAATTGGCCTCAGACAATGCATCGCTGTGAATAAAGGCAATTTCACAATTGTTTTGTACGGCATTTTCGCCGGCAACTTTCAGGGCGCCTTTGGAGTTGTCGATCGCCGTTACTTCCGAATGGGTAAAATACTTTTTCAGGTCAATCGCAATACATCCCGAACCTGTGCCAATATCCAGGATGGAAAGGCGCCGGTTTTGTTCACCAGAAAGATCTGCTTTGATCATTGAGCAAAGTTCCTCAGTTTCAGGTCGCGGAATCAATACATTGCCATCAACCTTCAACAATGTTCCGTTAAACCATGACTTACCGAGAATATATTGTATAGGTTTTCCGGTAATCAATTCATCCAAAGCCCGATGTAAGGAACCGATTACCGGTTCAGGGATTTCGGTATCCGGGTATAAATGCACCATGGGTTTTGTCCATCCCAGGTACTCTTCAAAAAGCATAAAGACAAATTGCCGGATCTCATGGTCGGGGTAAATTCCGGAAAGTTTCATCCGGAAACCAGGGATCACATTTTTTACCAAATTAAGCGCCGGTTCCACGCCACGAAATTAAAAATAAAAGTAACTTCGCCGTGATGGAGGAGATTCAAGATTCATTTTTATCAATTGCAGGGGAATCACGTGGAGTCTTCAGAGAAAAGGCGAGTAAATTCCTGTCGGTTGCAGTGCCTGTTGCTACCGAGGAAGAGGTAAAAGCCAGTCTTGAAGAACTTAAAAAATCATACCACGATGCAAATCACCATTGTTATGCCTATCGCCTGGGGATGGAGAACCAGGCGTACCGTATCAATGACGATGGTGAACCATCCGGTTCAGCAGGAAAACCAATCTATGGACAAATTCTGTCAATGGGTCTGTCAGATATTCTTGTTGTGGTAGTAAGGTACTTTGGCGGGACAAAACTCGGAATTCCCGGTTTGATACATGCATACCGGACAGCAGCAAGAGAGGCGCTGGAGCAGGCGGTCATCATTGAAAAAATCATCAGGGTTGAATTTAAGGTCACTTTCGATTATCCCATGATGAACGATGTCATGCGGATATTGAAGGAGGAAGGGGCAAAAATTGTTCAACAGGCTGCCACGGATAAGTGTGAAATTGATTTTTTTATCCGAAAAAGTCATGCAAATCTGGTTGAAAACCGGATAATCAGGCTTAAAAACATAAGTTTACTTCAAAAACAGGCAGAAAAATATTGATTTTCAGCAATTTTCACGATTTAAAAAACTGCTCAAATGGTTGATTTTTCTAACTAATTGAAGTATAGGCATCCAGTTATTTATACCCATTATGAATAGTCAAAACAGCCCATTCATATTGTGCAATCAATTAGCTGACATGACGCCAAATAGGACTTGTCAAATAGATAAATGCATGAACTGACCAGCATATTCCGAAAACTTTTTTTTAAATAATCAAGCATAAAATGTTTTTTTTATCCACTTTTTTTTACAAAATTTGTTAATTAAATCTTGTGGCCCGAATGAGGAGGATTTTGACTTGTGGACAATTTCCAACACCTTGATAAATAAACTTATATAAAATAATTGAACTATTAATCTTTCATGGTATTTGAATTAATGGAAAAAAATGCGGTCGAAGTTTGGGAAAATTGCCTTAAAGTCATTAAAGACAATATAAATTATCAAAGCTTTAAAACCTGGTTTCTTCCGATAAGCGCTGTAAAATTGCAAGACCACGTTTTAACCATTCAGGTTCCGAGTCAGTTTTTTTATGAATGGCTTGAAGAACATTATATCGCATTACTTAAAAAAACGATCCGGAAGGAGTTGGGGAATGAAGGGCGGTTGGAATACAGTATCATTGTTGACAATTCTGATACTGATCCCGGGCCATACACGATCAAAGTACCTACAGGAGATAAAAAAGCAACCATAAATCAGCCCGTTTCGATGCCTATAGATTTAAACAGAGGTACATCAAAAGAAATTCCAAACCCTTTTATCATTCCGGGGTTGAAGAAGATCAAGATCAACTCTCAACTTATGGAGAGTAACTCTTTTGAGAATTTCATCGAAGGTGATTGTAACCGTTTGGCAAGGTCGGCGGGTTTTGCCATTGCAAGCAATCCCGGAAAAACCGCATTTAACCCACTCCTTATATATAGTGTTACCGGGTTGGGGAAAACTCATCTTTCACATGCCATCGGCCTTCAGGTAAAGAACAATTTTCCTGAAAAAATTGTTTTATACGTGACAACCGATCAATTTACCAATCAATTCATCGATTCGGTCAGGAATAACAACCAAAATGATTTCATTCATTTTTACCAGATGATCGATGTGCTGATCCTGGATGATATTCACAACCTCGCTGGCAAAGAGAAGACGCAGGATGTATTTTTTCATATCTTCAACCATCTGCATCAAAAGAGCAACCAGATCATCCTGACTTCTGATAAACCGCCTGTAGAGATGAAAGGTATTGAACCCCGGCTTCTCTCTAGGTTTAAATGGGGTTTATCTGCCGACCTTCAGGTTCCTGACCTGGAAACACGTATCGCCATCCTTCACAAGAAATTATATAATGATGGTATATTGGTACCCGATGAAGTCATTGAATATATTGCCTATAACATTAATACAAATATCAGGGAACTTGAGGGTGCATTGATCTCCCTGCTTGCACAGTCTTCACTGAACAAAAAGACGATCACACTCGAGCTTGCCAAGCAAATGATTGACAAGTTTGTAAGAAATACTTCTCGGGAAGTTTCGATTGATTATATACAAAAGGTAGTGTGTGAGTTTTTCAATATCCCGATCGAGATGATCGCATCAAAAACCAGAAAACGGGAAATCGTACAGGCACGGCAGCTTTCGATGTATTTTTCAAAGAAACATACCAAATCTTCTCTTGCCAGCATCGGTCTCCATTGCGGAAATAAAGACCACGCAACAGTTTTGCATGCCTGCCGCACGGTGACAAACCTCGTTGAAACTGACAAGCAGTTCCGGCAGTTTGTCGAAGAACTGGACAAACGGATAAAACTGTAACAGAACCTACAAAGGCTTTGATAAAAATTCTTTTCGTGTGTACCGGTAATATATGCCGGTCTCCTCTTGCAGAAGGAATCCTTCGTGAAAAATTCCGGAAAAAAAATATCACTGCGGAAGTTGATTCTTGCGGATTTGAAGCATTTCATGTCGGAGATCCTCCCGATCACCGGGCGATGAAGGTTGCCGAAAAGCGAGGGATCGACCTGTCATCGCTCAGGGCCCGGCTTTTCAAAATTAATGATTTTGACAGGTTTGATTTTATCTATGCCATGGACTCCTCTCATTATAAAAATATTATTAAGCTTGCCAGGAATGGTGCTGACAGATTGAAAGTCGATTATATTCTGAATGTGTTGGATCCCGGGAAAAATTTTGATGTTGAGGATCCCTGGTACCACGACCTTGCTGCCTTTGAAGATGTTTACAAGCAAATCGATGCAGCTTGTGACGTGATTGTGGAGAAAATCGTTGCAGTCTCCGATCAAAAATGAATGAAAGTTCACAAATACAAGCGGGTATCATCCTTGGTGCCGCCACAAGGATTTCTCCATATATAAACAGAACGCCAGTAATTACTTCCCACACGTTAAACCGGCTTTTTGAATCACAGATATTCTTTAAATGTGAAAATTTTCAAAAAGTCGGCGCTTTCAAAGCAAGGGGAGCTACCAATGCGGTATTATTGCTTGATCAACAGCAATTATCGAGCGGAGTTGCCACGCATTCGTCTGGCAATCATGCACAAGCGCTTTCCTGGGCAGCATCTCTTGTTAATTCAAAGGCGTACATCGTCATGCCTGAAAATTCCTCGAAAATAAAGGTGGCCGCAGTCAGGGACTATGGCGGAATCATCACCTTTTGTGAGCCTACCCTTCAGGCGAGAGAGTCAACACTTGCCTCGATTCTTGAAAAGACGGGAGCAATCGAGATTCACCCGTACAACGACGAAAGGATCATTGCAGGACAAGCCACAGCAGCATTGGAGCTGATTGAAGAGATAAAAAACCTCGATATCATCATGGCGCCGGTTGGCGGAGGTGGATTACTTAGCGGAACATCACTCTCAGCGCATTACTTCCGTCCGGAAGCAAAAGTAATCGCGGCGGAACCGGAACAGGCCGCCGATGCTTTCCGCTCTTTTACAAACCAGAAATTCATTCCTTCGGAAAATCCCCAAACCATCGCCGATGGACTCCGTACTTCACTGGGTTCCATTACATTTCCAATTATTCTTCGTCATGTTCACCAGATCGTTACCGTAAACGAGGAGAGTATCGTGACAGCCATGCGATTGATATGGGAACGCATGAAAATCATCGTGGAACCCTCTGCTGCTGTTCCGGTCGCCGCACTTTTAGAGAAGAAAACAAATATTAAGGGGAAACGGGTTGGCATCATCCTGTCTGGCGGCAATGTTGACCTTGATGAATTGCCCTGGAGGAAATATGAATAAAGGAATATTGTACTTACTTCCATCCTTGTTAGCCGAAAGCAGCATGGAATCTGTCCTTCCGGAAGGAACACTTTCAATTATCCGGAGCCTGGAATACTTTATTGCCGAAGAGATCCGCACCGCACGACGTTTTCTTATCAGGGCAGGTATTAAAAAGCACATTGATGAACTTAATTTCCTGGTGTTTAACGAGCACTCCCGTGACCATGATATTCATGAATACCTTACCGCTGCCATGCAGGGACACGATATCGGTCTATTGTCAGAGGCGGGAGTGCCCTGTGTCGCCGATCCCGGATCACTGATCGTTAGGGTTGCCCACCGCCAGGGCATCCGGGTCGTACCCCTCACCGGCCCCTCCTCCATCCTGCTGGCTTTAATGGCATCCGGGTTTAACGGACAGAACTTTGCTTTCATCGGATACCTGCCGGCTGATAAATATTTGCGCGTGAAAAAAATCAGAGAACTTGAAAAATTGATCCTTGAAAAAGACCAGACACAGATTTTTATTGAGACGCCTTACAGGAATGTTCAGGTTTTTGAATCACTGATCAGTGTTTGCCGGCCTGAAACACAACTTTGCCTCGCCACAAATATTTCCGGAACTGATGAAGTGATCAAATCACTTTCAATAGCAGAATGGAGCGCTGTGAAGCCTGATATACGAAAGAAACCTACAATATTCCTCCTTTACCGGTGACGGGTGGTTTTTATTGTAATAATCTCTGAGATCGAACGTCTTAGTTTCACTGCTTGTTAACACTTTATTATTTCAGATTTTGGAAAACATACTCACCATCAGTAATATTTCGAAACGATATGGAAAGATCCATGCGGTAAGCGACCTGTCACTGGAGGTAAAAAGAGGCCAGGTTTTTGGGATCCTTGGTCCGAACGGTAGCGGGAAAACCACCACCCTTAGTGTAATACTTGAGCTGATCAGAGCCAACAGCGGCAGTTTTCAATGGTTTGGGCAAACGCCTGACAAGGAGAGCCGTAAGCGGATCGGCAGCGTTATTGAGAGTCCGAATTTCTTTCCATACCTGACGCCGGTCATTAACCTTAAGATCGTAGCAGACATTAAGAACATTGGCTACGATGATATTGAACGGGTACTTAACCTTACAGGATTGTTTGACCGGAGGAACAGCCGGTTTAAAACTTTTTCATTCGGGATGAAACAGCGACTGGCTGTTGCATCTGCTTTGCTTGGGAACCCAGAGGTATTAATACTTGATGAACCAACCAATGGGCTTGATCCACAAGGAATTGCCTATATCCGTGAGTTGATCCTTCTCATTGCCAGCCAGGGAATCACGATTATTATTGCATCCCACCTGCTGGATGAAGTTCAGAAAATTTGCAGCCACGTTGCCGTTTTGAGTAGCGGAAAAAAATTGTTTGACGGTCAGGTGAGAGAAGTGCTGGCAATATCTGACTCTTTTGACCTTGCGGCAACAAATATTGAACTGCTCGTCAACACAGTTAAATTTCATCCTTCATTCAGGTCGGTGATCACCAATGCTGAAAAAATTCAGGTTTTCTTTAAAGATCATGTTAGTCCGGAGGAATTGAACCGGTTTTTTATACATCATGATGTGATCCTGACCCATTTATCGGAACGTAAACGCAGCCTCGAACAACATTTTCTGGAATTATTAAACAACAACAAATGAGCAGGTTATTAAAAATAGAATTCAAGAAAATCCTGACGTATAAAGTCTTTTGGATTCTGGTTGGCCTATACTTTGTTTTTCTCTCTTCCGGGATACTGATGGCTGAGTTTGTGATCAACAGCATGGTTGACGACATGAATACGCATTTACCGATTCCCCTGCCCCATGTCACCCTCTACTTTTTTCCATGGATATGGCAGAACATAACTTTTTTTGCGACCATACGGTATGTCCTTATATTTCCGGCCATTGTGATCATTATCCTGATCACCAACGAGTTTACCTTTAAGACAATCAGGCAGAATGTGATCAACGGCATGAGCAAAGCAGAATTTCTTGCTTCAAAACTCTTACTGATTGTACTGATATCATTGGTAATGACAATATTATTAACTTTTGGCGCCTTCATCATCGGGATATCCAATACATCGGGACTTACCCCGGCGGTGATCGCTGAAAAATCAATTTTTATTCTTGGATTTTTCATTGCCATTCTGACATTCCAGGTTTTTGCGCTTTTTTTTGGATTCCTGCTGAGAAATACGGGACTTGCTATTGCGTTATTCACGCTGTATGTCTTTATTGTCGAGCCTATAGTGTATTATTTTTTGAAAAGCCCGATTGTTTTTAAAAACACCATTTACACATACCTCCCGGTAAACTCCGTGTTGCGAGTGTCGGAATATCCGGCCATTCCGGTCTTAAAGAAAGTTATGGGGCTGAATCTCCAGGACTCGATCAGTCTCACATCCTGCTGCATTCCATTGGGATATGCTGTGATCATGATTGTGATTGTATATTGGGCATTAGTTAAAAAGGATCTGTAACCCGTAAAAAATTACATTCCTTCACGTTTCCTGATGACCCATTCTGCTGCAAGTAAGGCAAGGATCATTACAAAAAGCCAAGGATTTCCGATCAAATCCGTCATTTTTTGCCGGTAGATGGAAACAGAACGGATATCTTCGCGTGCGAGAATTTTATCCGCAAGTTTGTCAATATCTGCCTTATCTATCATCTCGCCATCGTGCGAGGAGGCGATCCTGAAAAGGATATTATGGTCGGCAACAAGGTTTGAACTTTCAATATTTACCTGTTCGATAAAGAATTTGCCACTCTTCTGATATAATTCCGAGCCAACCTTTACGGATGCTTTGTAGGAATACTCACCGACAGGGAAAAGCCCCGCATTGAGGTAATAGGCATTGGGTGTCTTTCCGAAGACAAATGGATATGTTTTGTTTTCAGCATCCGAAATGGTTATGTTTATATCTGGCTCATTGATCAACTCATAGGAGGCGTTAAAAACCTCTGCTTCCAGTTCAACAGGCTCATTTTCAGATATTCTGTTGTTAAGGTGTATTCTGAAAAAACTTTTATCATCCTTCGTTGATAGATATTGTGCGATCTTGTCGATCAGCAGGTCAAAAGATTCATGGTTTGATTGCCGGACATAATCAGAGATCCTCCAGCGCCAGATATTTTCACCCGCGATAAACCCTACTTTTTTGTCAGCAACACGGGTAAACATGACCAGGGGCGTCCGGGTGGTAATATTTCCGATCCGCTGATAAAACAATACGTCGGTCAACGGACTGAACTGGTAACTACCAAATGGACTTTGCAAAGGCGGGAACTCCTTGAATGCTTCAATTACTTTTTTATCAACGGTAAATAATGAGAAATCTTCGTTGAAAATTGGTTGAGAATCTAAAAAGGAGCTTTTCGAGGCATTGATAATCAGTCCGGGTTTGAGCGTATTGAGCGCGTTGATATCTGTTAGTGATCCAATGATAATCAACAGGGAGGCCTTTGATTTAAATAGCGGGACGAAGTCAGCCACATTGGTGACAGTTGGAAGCTGGTTCAGGATGACAAGATCATATTTGTCATATGTTTTCGGAAGGTCTGAAACATGAAGCAGTTCAATTTCGAAATGCGAAGAACCTTCCAATCCTTTTTGGACCGCCATGACATCAGGATGCGGTGAACCAACAATGAGTGCAATCTTCTGACGGGCGTCAAGTATTTCAACGATGAAGTTGGCGTAATTGTTCATTTTACTTCCCTCACCCTCAATCTCACTTAGTTTCATCGAATATTTAAAGACCCCAAGATCTTTTGCTTCCAGCATAAAAGCAACCTTTTGAATGCTGTGGTCGCTGTTTGCCCTGATCTCTTTCGTTTCGATCAGCTGTGATCCCTGGGACAGTGTGAGTTTTGTAACGGCTCCTGCGCATTTATTCATTTCAATCAACGCTTCAACAGGGAATTGATCTCCTTTATAGGCTGATTTATTGACCATTACCTTTCGAATAAGGATATCTTTTTTAAGCAGGGTATCACCCAGAGGTATGGTATAGACGGGGAAGGTAATTTTTCGTGCCGCATAAAACGGATCAGTTCCCTCATTGTAAATTCCATCACTGGCCACGACAAGCGCTGCAGCATTCCTGTTCGAGAATCGGGTATTCACTTCATTAAAAAACGAAGACATATCCGTTTTTATTCCACTGAAAGTTGCATCGAAACCGCTTGAGAGATTGCTGCCAAACGAATAGGTTTTAACATCACACTTTTGTTGGAGGGCTTCCACTAATAGTTTAATGGATTCCGGGAACTGAGTTTTATAATAATTTGAATCACTTGTGAGAACAATAGATCTGGAGTTGTCAATACCAAGAATAACAATTGGTTTCTCAACAAGTTTATCTGATTGTTTAATCATGGGACCTAAAAGAAGGAAGGCGATCAATGAGACAGCAAGAAATCTGAAAACCAGCATCACCCGGTGTGTCATCTGTTTCAATCCCTGCCTGATATCCCGGAAATAAAGGATAAAAGCATAAATTGCGCCAATAAGGAGGCACAACAACACAAAGCCTAACGGATATTCAGTAACTAGTCCCAATGTTTAAATCTTAAGAAGCGATAATGTTATGTGTGCAATCCACCACAAACGGGAATGGCCTGACCGGTAATATAGTTGCTCAGATCGGAGGCCAGGAATAAGGCAAGGTTTGCCACATCGTCTGGCGTACCCGCGCGTTTCATCGGGATATCCTGGATCCACTTGTCACGGAATTCCTGTGGTAATTTTGCCGTCATTTCGGTTTCAATGTACCCTGGCGCGATCGCATTGCAGCGAATGTTGCGGGAACCAAGTTCCTGTGCAATGGATTTCGTGAAGCCGATAATTCCTGCTTTGGAAGCTGCATAATTTGACTGGCCGCTGTTTCCTTCAACACCAACGACCGAACTCATGTTAATGATCGAACCAAATCTTTGTTTGATCATTACCTTTTGAATAGCCTTGGTAAGGTTAAACACTGATTTAAGATTTACGTTGATCACCCGGTCCCAATCCTGTTCAGTCATCCGGAGCAGCAGGTTGTCACGGGTGATCCCGGCATTGTTCACAAGCACATCCAGCGTTGTAAAATCCTCCATGATACGGCTGATAAGTTGTTCGCTGTCGGTAAACGAACTCGCGTCAGAAGCATATCCTTTAGCTTTGATACCTAATGCACCAAGTTCCAGTTCCAATTGTTTCGAGTCATCGTTGTACTGGATATCTGAAAAAGCGATGTTTGCGCCATGTTCTGCGAATCTGATTGCGATAGATTTGCCGATGCCACGATTAGCGCCGGTAATCAAAGCAGTTTTTCCTTCAAGTAGTTTCATCTTTATCGATTAAAAACATGAATAATTATATCCATTTTACAAGGTTAAAGTCCTGTCTGTGAGGCAACATCGGATTTTTAGGCGACATCCGGAAAACAAAATCATATACACCTGCCTGATTGATCGGGATATCGCAGGCAAATGAAACGAGATTTTTTTCCACCTTAACCAGTGTCATCTCCTCTTTAAAACTGGGTTCTTTCACTTCATCATTGATCTTTTTCCCGAAAAGCACTTCAATTCCAATGTCGGTTCCCGACAATTCATTCAGGTCAAGTACGATTTCTGCTTTGAATGATTCGCCCAATGAAAGTGGTTTAACTGTTGAATCGGGGGTTTTTACCGAAACAACCTCGATGCTCTCCCATCCTCTGGTGACTTTGCGTTTCCAACTGGCAATATGCCTGGCCATCTCATAGTTTTTACTTCTCATGAGCCGTGAGCGTATGAATAACGGGCTGTAATACTGACGAATGTAATCGTCGAGTTGCCGCTTCATTGTAAAATGCGGGGCTATTTCAGAAATCGTATTTTTTATATAGGAGACCCATTTCACAGGAACATTTTGTTCATTGACATCATAGTAAATCGGAATAATTTCATCTTCGAGGACAGAATAGATGGTTTCGGCATCCAACTCATCCTGGAATTGATGGCTGTTATAGGTGGATTCCTCCTGAAGCGCCCAGCCGGCATTTGGGCGATAACCTTCGGCCCACCATCCGTCGAGAACGCTGAAATTGACAACACCATTCATAACGGCCTTTTCCCCGCTCGTACCCGAAGCCTCCAGGGGGCGGGTTGGTGTATTCAACCAGATATCAACGCCCTTGATCAGGTATTTGGCGATTTGAATATCGTAGTTTTCGAAAAAGAAAATTTTACCGACAAATTCAGGCATGTGAGAAATTTCAAAGATCCGTTTTATCAAGTCCTGCCCGGCTTTGTCGTTTGGATGCGCCTTTCCGGCAAACATAAATTGCACCGGCCTGTCAATGTTATTGACAATTCTTGAAAGCCTGTCAAGGTTGCTGAATAACAGATGTGCCCTTTTGTAGGTGGCAAATCTCCTGGCAAACCCAATCGTAAGCGCTTTAGGATTAACGGCTTCCTTTATTTTGAATATTATTTTAGGATTCTCATGACGACGGGTCATATCGGCATAAAGATGCTGCAAAAGGTATTCGGTCATCTGATCCTTTTGTTTGAGCTTCATGGTCCAGATCTTCTGGTCATCAACCTGGTGAATGTTTTTCCAATATTCAGGATTTGACTGGTCGTTAAAAAATCCTTCCCCGAATTCCTTGTGGTATAGTTGCAACCACGACTTTGCAGTCCATGTAGGTAAATGTACACCATTCGTTACATACCCGATATGAATTTCCTGAGGATAATAGCCCTGATATAATTTAACGAACATCTCCCGTGTTACCCTGCCGTGTATCCTGCTGACGCCATTTATTTCCTGTGATAATTTTGCGGCAAGCACGCTCATGGAGAACTTTTCATTAACATCATATTCCACCATCCGTCCAAGGTTCATGAATTGGTCCCACTTGAGGTTCATGTGATCAGGATAGTGAGACAGATAACGACGCAACAGGTCTTCAGGAAATGTATCATGGCCTGCAGGCACAGGGGTATGTGTTGTGAACAAGGTTGAAGAACGAACTATTTCCAAGGCTTGCGGGAAGGTGAGTTTCTCGTTCTGTATCAGCTTTCTTAGCCTTTCAAGGCCGATAAAGGCAGAATGTCCTTCGTTGCTGTGAAAAACTTCCGGATGGATTCCCATGGCATCTAACATGCGGATCCCTCCTATTCCAAGCAGTATTTCCTGACGAAGCCGGTTTTCAAGATCTCCGCCATATAACTTGTGTGTGATTCCGCGGTCGGCTTCTTCATTCTCTTCAATATCAGTATCCATCAGAAACAGAGGAACCCGGCCAACATCGCATCTCCATACTTTGGCAAACATCCGGCGCCCGGGCAAGGCAAAGGTGATCTTCAACCAGTTTCCATCTTCATCACGAACCGGGATCAATGGAAGGTGGGTGAATTTTTGCGGTGTATAGCTGGCGATCTGGTCTCCATAAACTGTAAGACTTTGTGTGAAATACCCATAACGGTATAAAAGTCCTATCCCGACAATGTTGTAGTTTGAATCGCTCGCCTCTTTGAGGTAATCGCCTGCGAGCATCCCCAATCCGCCGGAAAATATTTTAATGGTGTCATGAAGGCCATATTCCATGCTGAAATAGGCGACCTGGTCCTGCGATTTCTCTGAAGCCTTGGCCATATATTCATCAAAATCGCTGGTAACCTTCGTCAGTTTGCTTACAAATTCTTCATCTGCATTCAGTTCCTGAAGCTCATTGAACGACAAGGATTCAATCAGGGCGATCGGATTATAATTTACACGGTTCCAGCGACCTTTGTTGATCATTTCGAACAGCTCCGATCCTTCATAATTCCATGACCACCATAAATTCTTTGCCAGGCGTTCAATACCGGCTAAATTTTCCGGAATACGCTGCTGGATTAGTACCTTTTTCCATTCAGGTTTAATATCAACAGCACATTTAAGCGCCGATACAAGGATTTGAGGTTGCTTGCCGGCATATAAGTCACCCCTGGCGGCAGTTTTTTCCAGGGTATGAGAATAAGCCTCTTTATAATTGACGATCAAATTCTTCCACAATGCAGACCTGGAGATCTCATAGGCCTTGATCCTGGCTGCGACAATCTCTTTTTCTGTTTTTGTCGTGCAATTGAGAATATGTTTAAAAACTTTGTCAACTACCTCATTAGCGTTATCATCATTCCGCTCGATCACCATGGTACAATCCTTCGCAGTGGGCAAGAAAGTTTTAATCCATTGCCCAAATCCTGTTAATGAAGTCGTAATGGATGGAATGTGGTATGCAAGGCTTTCCAGTGCAGAATATCCCCATGAATCATAATATGCAGGGAAAACTGTACCGTCGAAGCCGATTAAAAGATCATAATAATTTAAATTATAGATACCATCTTTGCCATCAAGAAAGATCGGAATGTAAATTACAGTAACTTTATCTTCAGGCCTGTTTAACAGTTCATTCGCTTTTATCTTCCTTAGTATAAAGTCGTTATCAGGTTCAGCCAGTCCATGTGTGCAGTATTCCTCTGACCTTGGAGGAACAGTATCCTTTTTCTTCAAGCGGTCGAGCAGATATTTTTTAGGTATATTAGTTCCGGAGGAGACAGCAATGACTGCGACTACTTTTTGCGGCAAACCTGATTGTTTGTTGAGCAATCCCAATGCATCAATAAAGATATCAATTCCTTTGTTACGAATCTCGTACCGGCCACTGGTTAACAGGAGGATGGTGTCCTCTGAATAGTCCTGTCCGGTCATGGCGCCGGCGACTTCCAGCATTTTTGCACGTGACCGGGCTCTTTTTTCTGCATATTCTTCCTTTACGGGAACCCAGGAATCTTCGAAACCATTGGGGGTAAGCAAATCTGCCTCTTTTTCAAGGAAATGCCGGCATTCATTGTTTGTGACCTTCGATTGTGTCGTGAAATAATCTGCTTCCCTGGCGGCTAATTTTTCCAATGAAAATTTTGCCGTAACGCCAAACTGCCTGGCAATGCTCTCCGCGTTGTAATTTTCCAGGTTTTTATACAATGGCAAGCCATTGGTTGCGATGGTTCGCCCAACCACCGTTGCATGGGTTGTAAATACAGTCCCAACCTGCGGTACATGTTCTTTAAGGTATAAAATCCCCGTTCCGGTAAGCCATTCATGGAACTGAGCTATTATTTTATCCAGATGTGAGCAATTGAAATTGTAAAAACTATCGATGACCTTACCTGCTGCATATCCGAAGAAGGCAGGTTCCACGTAATCCCAGTCCCCGGTAAGGGAATCAAGTTTATAGTGTTCCCACAGATGTGCAAAGATCTTGTCTTTCTCCGAAAAATAGGAGGTAAAGTCGACAAGTATGACTGCCGGTTTACCGGGAATGTTCCATCTCCCTACTTTTATCCGCAATCCTTCTGCTTCAGCTACTTCACGCCAAGATTTAAAAAGAAATTTATCTTCCGTAAATTCAGGATTCTGATAGGTCTCCTTCCAAACATCAGGACCGATTAAAATATGGTTATCCTTGAATTCCTCTCCTAAGATCTTTGCTTTTGATGCAATACTGGTATATATTCCTGCGACTTTGTTACAAACTTCCCAACTAATCTCAAACAGATAGTCGGGAACCATCAGCAGCTTTTCCTTCTTAACCATAAATTACTTTCTTTTTCTGACGATTTTTGAAGCTGTTGTATCCTTGTTTTTTTCTTGTTTAACATTTTTCCCGGCGCCTCTTTTTATGGTTGTCCCCTTCTCTCCCGCCTTCTTTTTCACCTTTTCTGCTTTAACTTTAGATATGTCATCTTTCTTTAAAGATTTCTCAAGTAAACTGATCTGTCCGGCAAGTTGAGCAGCGCCGGGTCCTTCGTCAACCCTGATCATAAAATCAGAAAGCACATTCATATAGTTTATAAATGCTTCGTACGGAGTGCCATAGGGATTAAAATACTTATGAACCTCACCGGCAGAAAACCATTTCGTGCACATATAATAGAAATGGTTGCTTGTTTGAAGGTAAAGCCAGTCTTTTAATATCCCGGGGTCCTGGCAATTTCTGACTTTCGATTCATAGGAATAGAGCTTACCAAAAGCTTCGTCCTGTAATTCATTGCCGAGCCAGGCCGTAAGATCACGTTCCTCGTCGGCCCATGAAATGGGATAAGGTACCGAAATAGCAGACACCGGCTGGAGTTCATGATACAATTGCTCGGGGGTGTTAAAAGTGAAATTGGATTCCGCAAAAACCGTAGCAGGCAGATGTCTGAAGAAATCGAAGATCCCTGTTTCCTCCCACTGATGTTCGCCAATGGTTTCATAATCAAGAAAAAGATTCACAACCTCTTCCTTCTTTTCGACTTTATTGAGCCATTTCACAAATTTTTCAGTGGTCAGGGGCCATTCAGACCACTCCTGGTTGGAAAACCGGAAGGTAAGATCGTCGCTGAGCCGGAAATTTCGTAGAAGCAATTTCAGTTTAGGATTTATGTTGTTGCAATACATGTAGTTGGGACTTTTCCACCCAAGCACATGTTTGGCGCCTTCGGTAAGCATGGTATGAAATCCCATGTCGGCAACCATTTCGCCGATCTTATCCGAATAGATCAACTCCGTATTCCGGAATGTTACCGGTTTTTTCCCAAACAGCTCTTCAATCAGCGAGGCGTGCTTTTCTACCTGCCTGACAAATTCATCTTTGTTACTCAGCGAGGCTAGGGAATGAGCATAGGTTTCAGCAAGGAATTCAACCTGTCCGGTATCGGCCAATTGCCTGAAACTCCTGATTACTTCCGGAACATGCTGCTGCATTTGTTCCAATGCAGTGCCGGAGATGGAGTAGCTGATATTAAAGGCGGCGCCAAACTCCCTGATCAATTCGAGCATAAGTTTATTGGCCGGCAGATATGATTTTTCTGCAACACGCTTTATTAAATGTCGGTTTTGATAGTCATCATAGTAGTGATGATCATGTCCGATGTTGAAAAACCGGTAAGTCCGCAGGCGAAATGGCTGATGGACCTGAAAGTACAAACAGATGGATCTCATATGATCAATTTATTACAGCTTTATTATATACATTTAAAATATTAACGGCAGCATTCTCCCAGATAAGATTGTCAACTTCAGTTTTTCCGTAACGGATAAACATTTTGCTCAGTCCCTCATAGTGAAGAATCCCGTATATGGCATCGGCTAACGCATCGATATCCCAGAAATCAACTTTTAATGCATGTTGCAGCACCTCTGCCACCCCCGACTGTTTGGAAATAACAACCGGAACGTTCGAACGCATGGCCTCCAACGGAGAAATTCCAAAGGGTTCCGAAACAGAGGGCATTACGTACACGTCACTCATGGCAAACATGGTGTCCACTTCCGGACCGGCAAGAAAACCAGTGAAGTGAAATTTTGTGGCAATTTTCAGTTTCGCCACCCGGCGGATCATGCTGTTAAGCAGGTCGCCAGAACCTGCCATGACAAAACGAACGTTTGAATCTCTTTTCAGAACCTTATAGGCTGCTTCGACAAAATAATCAGGTCCTTTTTGATAGGTTACACGACCAAGAAAGGTAACGACCTTTTCTTTGACATGCTTTGAAACGCCTTCCAGGTCAGGCCGGTCAACAGGTTCAACAGCATTATGGACGGTGATCACTTTTTCGGGAGAAATGCCATATTTCTCGATGACAGTCTGCCTGGTCAGGTTGCTGACAGCAATTATCAGATCGGCTTCCATCATCCCCTGGCGTTCAATATCATAAACAGGTTGGTTGACATTCTCTCCTGTCCGGTCGAACTCAGTCGCATGGACATGTATGACCAGGGGTTTCCCTGTCACTTTCTTGGCAGCAATTCCGGCAGGGTATGTGAGCCAGTCATGGGCATGGATCACATCAAAAGTATTGTTTACAGCAATAGATGATGCAACTAATGCATACCGCGACACCTCCATCATCAGGTTCGGTCCGTACTTGCCAGAGAAAGCATATTGCTTGGCGAACACCGAATGAATTTCACTCGTACCGCCCAACTGATCCCTTGTCACCGTCCTTTCAAACTCTTCGGGATCGAGGTAAGGCACCAGGTTTGAACCGATTTCCATGAATTTGATCCGCTCCATGTATTCCTGTTTATCGATCTTGCTGAAGTCAAGGACCACATCACTGGCATTGACCAGCCTGAAACCATCTTTAGTCTCATCACCGTATGCTTTGGGGACAACAAAAATAACATCAACTCCATTTTTGACAAGTCCTTTGGTCAATCCAAAACAAGCTGTCCCTAATCCTCCGGTGATATGTGGCGGGAATTCCCACCCGAACATTAATACACGCATATTTGATTTATGATTTACGATTCACGATTTACGAATGATGTTGAACTCAAACATGTGAGATCAACTATATTTTTTTATAAGATAACCGATCCTGATCACTTCGGCGACGGAGGATGCCTGTGAAATGGCGCCTCTTCCGGCATGAGGAGGATCTCCGTCGTACAGTTCAGAAATGGTACCAACCCCATGTTCCGTCATCGAGGGTTCAAACCCTTCATACAACGAACTGATCAGCGACATCCCCCCTTTACCATGAATTTTGAGATATCCTTCCACGAAGTGACCAAGCAGCCATGGAGAGACAGACCCCTGATGGTATGCTGCTTCCCGTTCGGGCTGAGCGCCCTGATATGAACCTTTGTATATCGGGCTCTTTGGTGTAAGCGTACGCAGACCAAAGGGAGTTAGCAATTCCTGCTTTATCCGGCTTAATACCTCTTTTCTGATCTCCTCCGACACTGGGCTGTATGGCAAGGAAGTTGCGATCACCATATTTGGTCGGACCGTCCAATCCGTATAAACTCCATCAACGTAATCGGCAAGGTAATGTTTTTCCGGGTTCCAGAATGCTTTTTCAAAAGATGCCGGGATTTGTGCGGCGATTTTTTCCCAATCTTTACAAAATGCCTTATCTCCATGTTCTTTTGCAATCTCCAGGCTAAAACAAATGGCATTGTACCAGAGCGCATTTATTTCAACAGTTTTGCCGATCCGGGGTGTGACTGGCTTGCCATTAGCCATGGAATCCATCCATGTTAGCGCAACGCCATGCATCCCGGCGTATATTAAACCATCTTCCTCCATATGAATATTAAAATCAGTCCCCTGACGGTAACCTTCAAGGATGATTTTCATTTTTTCGCCATATTCCTTCCAAACGGACTTTTTATCATTCGTAAAACTGGCATATTGCTGCAATGTCCAGAAGAACCACAGTGAAGTGTCGGCCGAATTATACTTTGCGTTTGTCCCGTTGCCACAGAGAGGAAACAGCGGTCCTTTCATTTCAGAAACCATGGTGTCAATAACATCTTTACAGGTGGAGATGTCGCCATTCACCAATGTAAGGCCGGGAAGTGAAACGAAAGTACTCCTGCCCGACCTTCCGAACCAGGGAAACCCTGCAATTACTTCAGTGCCTTTTTCCTTTTTGATTATAAATTGTTGTGCGGAATTGTTAAGGCAATTGGTGAAATTGTTCCTTGGGATCCTTTTTTCTAGTTCTGCGTCAAACGCCCGTTTCATCAACCCGGGAGTTATTTCTTTGGTACCTGCGGCAAAGTAAACACTCTCCCCCTTCTTAATGTCAACTTCAAAAAAACCGGGTATATAAAGATCTTCCTGATAGTCATAACCTCTGGCCATTTCCTCCTGATATTCAATACTGTAATACCAATCCGGCACATGAGTATATTCGTTTTTAGCGGAAATCTGCATGTACAGGTCCGTATAACCCTGGTACATCCTTACTTTAATTCCATGAGGCACCTTTTCATATTTCTTATCGGCAAAAATGTTCTCCTTGCTTAAGTCATGTACATTCCTGAAAGCAAGGAAGGGTTTAAACCGTAATTTTGTTGGCGAGTGTGCGTCAACGAGGGTATATTTGATGATCATTCGGTCTTCATGCGTGGTAAATACCATCTCTTTTGTAAGAATTACACCACCCACCCTGTAGGTCATTTTTGGATACGGTTCGATTACAAAATCCCGGAGGTATTTATGCCCTTTCGGGTTATATATTCCTCCGGGATATTTATGTATTCCCAGGTTAAAGTCAGCATCCATCTGGATGACCGTTTCGTCGAGGGAGGACAATAAAACGTGGTTTTCATTGTCGATGGCCGGTTGTGGGGTGACAAGCAGACCGTGATACTTGCGGGTATTGCAATTGATAATAGTTGAATTTGCATAGGACCCGGCCCTGTTCGACCGTAAAATCTCACGGTTAAGGGAATACTCAAGGTTCACCAACTGGTTTTTGTCAAAATTGATGTAACTCATTTTGCGAAATTTTCCAGACAAATTTAAAGTAGGGTAAAATAATGATTTGCAAAGGTACGATTTTCCCTGCTTTTAACGTTTGAGTCTGAATAAAAGTTCATAATTGATTAATTTTGATGCCTAAAAGCACTGTGATTATGCGAAGATTTAAGTTGTTTGTTTTCTGCCTCCTGGCTGGGGTTATTGCAGTCGTTTCAGTATCCTGTCGTAAAAATGATAAAATTGATGCCAATCCCGTGCTGAGACTTGACTTTTCAACGGATACCGTCTTTTTTGATACGGTATTTCCTACCGTGGGCTCACTCACACAACGGTTGGTTGTGTATAATCCAAATAACAGCAAAGTCAGCATCTCAAAAATTCAGCTTGTGGGGGGGGCAGCGTCAAATTATCGTATCAATATCAACGGGTCGCCGGTTATCAGCGCTTTAAATGTCGAACTTCCCGCAGAAGACAGCATCTATATATTTGTGCGGGTCACCATTGATCCACAGAATCAAAGTACGCCATATGTGGTAAGTGATTCCATTGAATTTTTGACTAACGGCAACCGCCAGCAGGTGAAGCTGGTGGCCTGGGGAAGAGAGGCTGTATTTTACCGGAAAGCATCACTCAAGGGCAATATTTTCTGGGACAGTCTGAAAGCCCATGTGATTTACGAATCGCTTCGGGTTGATACTAACTCCACACTTACCATCATGCCCGGCGCCAGGGTCTATTTTCACAGGGATGCCTACATGGCAGTTTCGTGGCAATCTACCCTAAAAATAGCGGGAACACTTGACCATCCCGTTCGGTTCCAGGGCGATAGAATGGATCCGTTTTATAAGGATCTGCCGGGGCAGTGGAGCGGGATATATCTTGAAAAGGGCAGTAAAGACCATGAAATAAACTATGCCTATATCAAAAACGGATTTTACGGGCTGGCCGTCGATTCGATGGGTTCTTCAACGATGCCAATGCTTACGATCACCAATTCCATCATACAAAACATGGCCTCCGTGGGTATTTACGCTTCTGGTACCTCCATTACATCAGTTAACTGCGTGATCGGCGATTGTGCAAGAAACTGCATTGCAGTTGATAATGGCGGAGCCTATGATTTCAGGTATCTCACGGTCGGAAACTACTGGCATGCCTCCGTCCGCAAAACTTCATCCATTTATCTGAGTAATCACGGTTATAATATCATTGGTTTACCAACTTATAACCCATTGTCAAAAGCAAATTTCGTGAATATTATCATTTACGGAACGAATGACGATGAGATTGAACTGGATTCTGTGGCATCAGCCCAGTTTGAATACACTTTTGACCATGCCATACTGAAAACCAGGTTAAAAACAACTAATCCGTTGAGATACATCAATTGCATGATCAACAAAGATCCACGGTTTGTCGATGTATCGAAACTGAATTACCAGATCGACAGCATCTCCCCCGCGATTAAAATGGGCAAGGATTTGGGTATCCCATTGGATATCCGTGGAAATGCGCGGGGAAATACCCCGGCGCTGGGGGCATATGAATACATTAAAAAGGAATGACGAAAATGGGACGGCACACATTTCACCATTTCGCTATTTCACCATTTCGCTATTTTTTCAGGGCTTCGACCATGGCCACACCCAGATCTGCTGGTGAATCCACAACCATGACACCACATTGACGAAGGATCTCCTTTTTTGCTTCCGCGGTATCTGATTTTCCGCCTACGATGGCGCCGGCATGGCCCATCGTACGGCCTTTTGGGGCAGTAGCGCCGGCGATGAAACTAACGACGGGTTTTGTTCCGTGTTCCTTGATCCAGTACCCGGCATCGGTTTCCATGTTTCCGCCGATCTCCCCGATCATAATGATCCCCAAAGTGTCAGGATCCTCCATGAAAAGTTTGACAGCGTCAACAATGGTAGTTCCGGGAATAGGATCCCCTCCTACTCCGATCATGGTGGTCTGACCCAGGCCGACTTTTGTGATCTGGTCCACTGCCTCGTACGACAAAGTCCCTGAGCGGGAAACGATACCGATCGATCCGGGTTTATGAATAAAACCTGGCATAATTCCGATTTTCGTGTCTGGCGGTGTAATGATTCCGGGGCAATTGGGACCGATCATCCTTACGCCACGACAACTGAGGTATTCCTTTACCGGGATCATATCTTTGACAGGGATCCCCTCGGTGATGCAAACGATGGTCCCTATTCCTGCATCTGCTGCTTCGAGAATGGCATCAACCGCCAGCGGCGGAGGTACAAAGATGATCGAAACATTTGCCCCTGTGGCCTTGATCGCTTCTGACACAGTGTTGAATACCGGCTTACCGAGATGCATCATGCCGCCTTTGCCCGGAGTTACCCCGCCTGCAATGTTGGTGCCGTACTCGATCATCTGGCTTGTATGAAAAGAGCCTTCCTGGCCTGTGATACCCTGAACGATGACAATGGAATCCTTATTTACTAAAATACTCATATTGGATTTACGGTTTACGATTATGGGATTTAGAATATGCGAATGAGATGTTGAGTTTCGGGGTTCAAAGTTAGTCTCTTTTGGGAAAACGGAATGTTTTTTTAGAGAAATTTCTAAGCAGCCCCTGGTATTCACATAATCGTAAATCCCATAATCGTAAATCAATAATGTTGTATCTTTGAAAAAAGTGTTATCATTTTCACAAACAAAAGGCCATGGGTATATTTCAAATGAATGATACGATCTGTGCGCTGTCAACCGCACCCGGGGTGGGCGCCATCGCGGTGATCAGGCTTTCGGGACCTGCTTCTTTTGCAACGATCGGGCAGCTTTTCAAGTCATCGGAAAAGAACCTAGAAATAGCTGCGATAAAATCGCATACCATCCACCACGGGGTGATCGGGGATGGAATGTCAATTCTTGATGAGGTACTGATCAGTTGTTTCAGGGCGCCTCACTCCTACACCGGGGAGGATGTGATTGAAATTTCATGTCACGGATCGGACTATATCCAGAAAAAAATTCTGGAGTTGCTTATTTCCGCAGGATTAAGACTGGCAAAACCGGGAGAATTCACTTTCCGGGCCTTTATGAACAAGAAATTCGACCTGTCACAAGCGGAGGCTGTTGCCGACCTTATCGCATCCCATTCAGGCACGTCACATGAACTGGCGTTGAAGCAGATGCGTGGCGGATTTTCAAAAAAGATTGGCGCCCTCAGGGAATCACTGATTGAATTTACATCACTGATCGAGCTCGAACTTGACTTCAGCGAGGAGCACATGATATTTGCCGACAGGGCCGACCTCCGGACATTGCTGGACCATATTGAGACCGAACTTACCCAACTCATCAAGTCGTTCAGCCTGGGGAATGTGATAAAAAACGGCATCCCGGTAGCTATTATCGGGAAACCAAATGTTGGGAAATCGACTCTGTTGAATGCCATTCTCAATGAAGAAAAGGCCATCGTCTCCGAACTTCCCGGCACCACACGCGATGCCATTGAGGATACCATTGTGATCGGCGGATACAGTTTCCGGTTTATCGATACCGCCGGACTGCGCGCTTCGGAGGAGGTCATTGAAAATATTGGCATCGGCAGGACCTGGGAAAAGATCAGCGAAGCAAGTATCATATTATATGTGTTCGATGTCACTGAACAATCATTTGCAGATGTAAAGGAAGCGATATCCGAACTTAAAAAGCCCGGCGAAGTGCCGCCTTTAAACCTCGTACTGGTGGGAAACAAGACCGACCTGTTGGACCAACTGCCCAGGGGCTTCAAAGAGTTCGTTGAATATGAGACCATTTTCGTGTCTGGCAAACGCAAGGAGAATTTACATCTCCTCGTCGAGCACCTGGTGGATGTCGTGGGCAAAGCAAAAACCACCGATAAAACAATCGTTTCCAACTCCCGGCATTACGAGGCCCTGCAGCAGGCGCATAACGCCATCCTCGCTGTCCGCACCGGACTCAGTGAAAGCATTTCTCCCGACCTGCTTACCGTAGATATCCATAAGGCATTATACCATCTTGGCGAGATTACCGGCGAAATTACGACGGATGAGATTTTGGGGGCGATTTTTGGAAGGTTTTGCGTGGGAAAGTAACCGGCACTTTATAAGCAATCACCAAAACGGAACAGTCAATGAAAAGCCCAGTAAATACGGGCTTTTTTAATGTTCATAACTATTATTTATTATTTGCTTAATACTGGTTATTCAGTCTATCTTTGTACCTCATTTGTACCTCGCTTCAGATTGAGGTACATTTTTGTACCTCAACTCGATTTTAAAAATATTTCTGCAACATATTGCAACACATTGAAACAAACCGCAACATTAAGCAACAAAAATGAGCTCAAACATCAAGGTACAAAGAATTTGCCAGCACTGTGGTACTGAGTTTACAGCTAAGACAACAGTTACCCAGTATTGTGGAGATAGCTGTGCAAAGCAAGCATACAAATCAAGGGTAAGAACCCAAAAAGTTGAGCTAAGTAATATGGAGACTCAACTTATCAGAACAAAACCCATCGAGGAACTGCAAGCAAAAGAGTATTTAACCATTACTGAAACCTGTAAACTCTTATCTGTCAGTCGCTGGACAATCTGGCGAGCGATAAAAAATGAGGATTTGCCGGCCGGAAAAATTGGAAGGAGAACCCTGATCAAACATTCTGATCTGAATCGACTCTTTAAACAGAATATAACCCCAGACGACGAAGATATACAAAAGGAACAGAGGGATGAAGTAAAAGAATGGGCTGACGCTGGTCAATTTGAGATTGCAGAATGTTATAATCTTAAGGAAGTACAGGACCTATATAGTATTTCCGAATCGGCATTGCAAGACCTGATTAAAAGGAATAACATACCGAAAATAAAATATGGTTGGTTCGCTTATGTTCCGAAGATTGTGATTGATAAATTATTGAAATAGAATAAATAATGGCCATAAAAGTAAAGTTAAGATCAAAGACAATCTCGGGGAACAGGCACAGCCTGTACCTGGATTTTTATCCTCCTATCCCCCACCCTGAAACGGATAAACCAACCCGGCGGGAGTTCTTGAATTTTTTTCTCTTCAATGAAAATGTAATCGAAGAGCAACAGTACCTTGATAAAAATGGTAACGTTAAAAGACGATTTATCAAGGTATTGAATAAGAAGGGTGAACCCCGAAAAGTTAAGTTAACCCCAATTGACAAACAACACAACTGTGAAACCCTTCAGCTTGCCGAACAAATCAGGCAAAAAAGAGATAATCAACTTAATAAGCCCGAAATTTATACAGGATATGAGAGGGAACAATTAAAGATCAAAGAAAGGGAAAATACCTCTTTTTTGGAATATTTTAATCAGTTGAAGGAAAAACGGAAGGCTTCAAACCATGACAACTGGGTTTCGGCCTACCACTACCTTGAGGATTTTACCGGCGGAAAATTAAAGTTCGTCGATATTGATGAAAAATTCTGCAATGATTTCAAGGAACACTTGTGCAGTGCACCCAGTTACCGGAGCGATAAAACCAAACTGTCTCAAAATTCAGCCTTCTCCTATTTCAACAAATTCAAAGCTACTTTAAAACAGGCATATAAGGACGGGTATTTGCGTACTGATTTAAACAGTCGAATCGGTCGTATTAAGGAAGAAGAGACTCACAGAAATTTCTTGACGCTTGAAGAATTGAATAACCTTGTACATAAGGATTGCCTAAGCCCTGTGTTAAAAAATGCTGCCTTATTTTCCGCTCTAACCGGGGTGAGGTTTGGTGATATTGCCAAACTTACCTGGAGCGAAGTGGAATTTATTAAAGGCAATGGGTATTTTATTCGATTCACCCAGCAAAAGACCCATGGTGTTGAGATGATGCCAATTTCCGACCAGGCATATAGTCTGATGGGTGAACGAAGGGACCCAAATC
Organism: Bacteroidales bacterium; assembly: GCA_030681475.1. Taxonomy (GTDB): domain Bacteria; phylum Bacteroidota; class Bacteroidia; order Bacteroidales; family FEN-979; genus CAIVAT01. The sequence goes on from JAUXWT010000037.1 coordinate 57,265, forward strand.
AAAGGGTATTTGACGGACTTACCTATTCTGCATATACCAATAAACATTTAGCTCAATGGATTGGTTCAGCCGGAATCACCAAAAATATCACCTTTCATTGTTTCAGACATACATTCGCCACTTTGCAGCTAAGCAATGACACAGACTTTTACACGCTCTCAAAAATGCTAGGGCACCGGGATCCAAGGACAACAGCGATATATGGCAAGGTCATTGACCGGACAAAACGCATTGCTGCTGATAAAATATTCTTAAAATTTTAATTTATTTGATTTTCAACACAAAACGAATTCATGAATAGAGAAATGTTAGATAAATCATTGAGGTTGATTGGCTTCTTTAACAATAGTGATGCAGTTGCACTAAATGATATAATAGCACCCGATATTCAATTAGCAAAAGATTATGTAGAACCATTTAGGAGGGAGCTTGTTGACAATATTATGACGAAACCAACCCTTCAGGGAAAAAAGGATTTAATAGTTTTTTACATCAAGGAACTAAACAGGGTCCTTATGTATTGTCATGACTATACAATATTGAGAAACAGGAAATTAAATCCCATAAATTATGCCGATGATCATTCTGCAACAAGTGAAAGACTCGGCAGAGGCCAAGTCATTTCTTTTCAGTTGTACGGATTACTTTTTGATCAAATACAAATCTACTGTAAACTTTATAAGATCCCATTTCTCGAATTGTGCAAAAGTATCCCGGCTTTTATTGACAGTATAGAAATCTACCGTGATTGGGACGACGAAGATTTTTTCCCTGTTCCAGAAATTGAAAATTCATATCAACTGCCTGCCCTGCCTGCAATAAAACCAACAGGAACGTTGATACTGACGAACGAGTTATTGAAACACGACTTTTATAACCTAAAAATGGTGAAGGATTTGACGAGGACCAGTGTAGATACCTTGGTTGGATTTCTAAGATCAAATGATTTGCCTTACCAGATTGCTATGTTCGACTATTTAGGATTTATAAAGCATGTTGAAAAAGAATTTGGACACAGTAAAACAGGGCTATACAAGAATATGGCTGATATTTTGTCAACCACCGCCAGGAGTGTCAAAGGAAACATCAATGTTTTGAATTCGTATTCAAAGGAAAATAAACAGCGTTATACTGCTCATTTGTTTAAAGAAATTGTAAAAGATGACTATCAAAAGGTAAAATAGGGAGTACTCCCTGGCATTTGCCCCGAAATGCCCCAACTAACATCGCAGAATAATTCTAAAACTTATTCTGCATGGAACCTACATTTGACAAATTACCTCAAGCCGTAAACCAGATATACGATAAACTGGAAAACATTGAACGGCTGTTACTTTCAATAAGTAACGACTCCCAACCAGAACCCGATTCTTTATTGACCATTAAACAGGCCGCCGAAATATTACACCTTTCGGTTCCTACGATCTATGGTTTGGTTCAACGCTCTGAAGTACCTGTATGTAAGCGCGGGAAGCGCCTATACTTTTCTAAACAGGAATTAACCACGTGGATAATGGCTGGCCGTAAAAAAACAGCCGCGGAAATTAATGAAGAAGCAGAAACATATATTAGAAATGCAAACAGACGGAGGTAACCCATGTGTCTAATTGAAATTAACAAAGCAATTTTTCGTCTGATAGACCAGATCCTTGGGCTTATTGAACTGCCAGCTAAAATTCTATTTTCATTAACTTTCCTCAAAACCCTGTCATGATATCGAACGCAGAAGAAATCAAAGGTGCTGTCCAGATTGCCGATATCATTGGTGATTTTATCACCCTTAAAAAGAAGGGTGTTAATTACACTGCCTGTTGTCCGTTCCATCATGAAAAAACACCCAGCTTCATGGTGAACCCTACTCGCGGTACCTTCAAATGCTTTGGATGTGGAAAGTCAGGCGACGCCATCGAGTTCCTTCGGGAGCATGAGGCAATGAGTTTTACAGAAGCGCTTACTTATATCGCTGGAAAATATGGCATCGGCATCATCCTTAATAACAATGATTCAGAATATTCCGATGCCCAAAAACGGCGCGATGGAATCTTTGCCGTTCTGAACTGGGCCCGGGAACATTTCTCTGAAAACATTGAGAAAAACAAGGCAGCCACGGGATACCTTCAGGAAAGGAAACTCAATAATGCCATTGACCTGTTTAAGATTGGCTATGCTGATTCCGGTAATAACCTGCTTAAAGCAGCCAGGAAAGCCGGGTATTCTAATGATATATTATTGTCCGCCGGTTTGATCAGAAAGAATGATCAAGGCCAGTATTATGATTACTTCCAAAAACGGATCATGTTCCCGTTTTACGATCGTTCAGGACGGGTGATAGGCTTTACCGGAAGGATTATTACAAATGAAAAGGATAAACAAAAGTACCTGAACAGCCCGGATACTGAAGTATTCAAAAAGAGCAAGGCTCTTTATGGACTATTCCAGTCTAAAAAGGAGATCATGAAGGAGAACGATTGCCTGCTGGTGGAAGGTCAAACTGACCTGATCAGCTGGCACCTGGCCGGGATCAGGAACGTAGTGGCCGGTTCTGGAACTGCACTGAGCGAAGATCAGGTTAAGATGATACAATCGTTCACCAATTGCATCACAATTGTGTATGATGGCGACCCGGCCGGAATCAGGGCCAGCATCGCTAACCTTAATAAACCACTTCAAATGGGGCTTGATGTTTACATTGTTGTCTTGCCGGATGGTGAGGATCCCGATTCTTTTGTATTAAAGCATGGCGCTGAAACCCTAAAGGCTTTCATTGAAGATAACCGAAAGGATATCGTTTCGTTCCGCATCGATATGATTAAGGAGCAGGTGGATCAGGACCCACTGCAAAAAGCAAAGCTGGTCAAAGAACTTGTCTCCCAGGTTTCACTCATTGAGGATGAGCAAACACGGGAATATCTGACCAGCGACATTGCGAAAAAACTGGATGTGAGCCTCTCTGACATCGAGCGGCATGTAAAAAAGCAACTTCCAAAAATCAAACACCAGGAAAAAGGATTTTTCGGACTTGATGCCGCCGAGGAGATGATTAAGGACAAAGGCTTTGCTGTTTTGCTACCAGACCCGGGGGGAGTTGTTTCATGTCATGCCGAAGGGAATGAAAATACAATCAGTCTGCCGGCTGGTCCGCTGATGAAAGATGATATTTCCCGGCTGGCAAAATTGACAAAGAATGTTAAAATTCAAGGCCTTAAACTTATCGTTGATGAAAATGATGTTGAATTTCCGCTGGCCGAGGCTGGACGTCTCCTCACCGAAAATGGGATGCAGGTTGAAGTACTTGAAGAGAATGCCTTTGATTCTTTGAGTGAGGATCATGATTCTGTTGTGTATATTGATTTCCTTGATTTTTATGTGCATGGTTTAGTCATTCCGTTGAAACGACAACCCGACACAAAACGTTCCAAGAAGTTTGTGGAGATGGTAGCCGAGTTCCTGTCCAAACTTGATAACACCATTATCCATATCAAGACCAATTGGATTGCCAAACAATTCGACCTCACTCAGTCCGCATTTTCAAAAATATTGCGCCCTTATGTTGAGAAGTGCAAGAACCTGGCCGTTCAGAGGCAGGAACAAGTTGTTATTGATGATCAACAATTTGTCTTCGATATAGGGCACCTTCCATCATATGTTAACCAGGCTTTTTTTCAAAGGTATGGTTTCTTCGCAGCACAAAATAAAAGCGGGAACAAGATATTTTATGTGTTCCGCACACTCGAAAATACCCTGGTGAAGGTTGGGAATTTCTTCATGGAACCTTTGTTTCAGGTGTATGATCCTGATCCTGTAAAGAATAAAAGGGTTGTAAAGCTTATTCATTCAGAACTTAATAAAGAGGAGTATGTTGAGTTCAAGAGTACTGATATGGTTGAATTGCAACAGTTCAAGAAATTTCTTTGGAATAACGGAGGCTATATTTTTACAAATGGCAAGCCTTTTCATCATGAAAAAATACTTGAAAGCATTGCACTGCAATTCCCCAAGTGCTGGGAATTTTCAACATTCGGATGGCAACCTGAGGGTTTCTTTGCATTTGCAAATGGCATTATTGCTGGTAATTCTTTTACTGAGGTTGATGAACTCGGATTGGTGACATTTAAAAACGTAACCTACTACTCTCCTGCATTTAGTACTATATATAAGGATCAGCGGTCTGACAATGACAGATACGAGTATGATCGGTTTTTGGTTTACAAGCCTGAACAACGAACCTCATGGGCAAAGTGGTCTACACTGATGAACAATGTCTACAAATATAATGGTAACGGCATGTGGGCACTTCTTTTCTCTATTTTATCCGCTCACAGAAGTGTTATTTTTCCGATCGAACGTTTTTTTACATCATTGTTTTTCATAGGTCCTACCGAATCCGGCAAGTCAAGAATCGCCGAAAGTATCCGGGCTCCATTCATGTATGGTGCTCCACTGTTTAACCTTAATTCGGGCACCGATGCCGCGTTCTTCACGAGTCTCGAACGATTTCGTGACATCCCGATAATATATGATGAATATAACGATTACCAGATCTCTGATGTGAAGTTCCAGGGATTAAAGGCAGCCGTGTATGACAATGAAGGGAAGCAGAAACGCAAGGATGCAACCAGCAAGGATATTGATGTATCGAAAATTAATGGCAGTCCGATCCTGCTTGGCCAGGAAGGTCCTGAACGGGATGATGGGGCATTGGGTAACCGTGTAGTTCAGAAACACGTTCCGAAAAAGGATGACTGGACCGAAGAGGAGGTTGCAATGTATATAGATTTAAAGGACCGTCAGCGTGACGGATTAAGCAATATCGCCATGGAAATTATCAACTTAAGGCCTATTGTGAAAAAGTATTTTGCTACGTACATGCGTGAATCTCAAAAGCAGGTAAAGATAGATATTGAGAAAGAAGGTGGCGCTTATCAAACTCGCCTCATCAATACCGTTAGCATTTTTATTGCATTGGTTAAAATGATGGAAGTTCATGTGAAGGATCTTCCGCTTCCTTTCACTTTTGATACATTTTATGAAGATGCTAAACGACAAATCCTTCGCCAAAGCGAAGAATTGAGCACCAGCAACCGGTTATCCGTGTTTTTCAATACCATCAGCATGTTGTATGCACAGGGACAAATCATAAGCGGACGGGAGTTCGATATTTCCACGGAATCTCAGGTGACCATTACCGTGTCAAAAACGGAAAGATCCGAAGTTCCAATGGATGGGGGATCAGCACCGGTGTTATTCCTTATATTGAACGACACGGCTCACATCTGCCAGAAAATGCACAATTCTGAAAGTTTAAAGATTAACGCACTGCGGATGTACCTCAAAGACCACCCCGCCTATATTGGCCAGGTTAACAGTCACCGGTTTATATACCAGGTGGAATCATGGGAACCAGATCCTGTAACTGGTATTAACCGTAAGATCATCAACAAAGCAGATCGGGTTACAAGTTGCATTGCGCTTAAGTACAAATTGATCGAGGCTATGGGAATCGATCTTCAGCGGTTTAAAACCCCTGAGCCGGATGAACCGCCGTTCTGAAAGTTCACACGGAAAATCCTGCCGGGAAAGTTGCGCCCTACAGCCCTACAAATACAATATGAAACTATTATTATATTATTTATCAGTATGTTATGTTTTATAATTCTTATAGGGCTGTTTATTTTTTGTAGGGATTTGAAGGGATTATGGTGAAGCCACATTTTTTTGGATCCGTAGGGCTGGAAAAACCGCCCTACGGAATTTTGGGAAGATCCTGCAAATATTTGATATTCATTATCAGGGTTTTATTGCTTTTCAAATGTTTTTGTAGGGCTGTAGGGCTGTAGGGATTAAAAAATGATGCTTCCCTATACTGAATAATTATTTGAGCATTAATCGAATTAGCCATGGGGATTATGATCAAGCTATTAATTTACAACTATTCAATTTTAATCATAAATATAACGACGGATGAATACGTATAAACTTCAAGAAAATACGCTCTATGAGCGTCTTCGCCTCCATTATTTGGAAGAGTATGAAATTACCGCAGCGGATGCCAAGATATTGGAACGATGGGAAGCAGCCCATGCTCTTGTACTTGCAGAAAAAGAAACAGATCACAACGTAGTGAAAATCCTGATGAAGCGATTTAGTATTTCAAATGTATGTGCATATAATGATATCAGGAATTCCAAACAATTTTTTGGAGATGTACGTTCTTCAAATAAACAAGGCTTACGCTATATCGTAACACAATGGTCGATTGAATTATTTAGAATGGCAAGAATCGCACATGATCTGAATGCGATGGCAGGGGCTTTAACCGTAATCACTAAGGCAAACAACCTTGATAAAGATGATCGGGATATTCCTGATTTCTCAAAGATTCAGCCACCAGTGCAACTCCTGCAAGTCAATTTTACTTTCATAAACACTCCTTTCTTCAAACTCATTGATGAGGCAGCCCAAAAAGCCATTCTCTCACAATATGATGATTTCATGCGACAGGTGAAACTATCTCCAATGGCTGAATATACGGATGTATGGAAGATTGATGACTCAGCCCGGCCGGACAAAAAGAGACGTGGACCTGCTAAAAGCAAAGCCTGCAAAGACTGCCCATATTTTAAACCATCATAAGCGCAGCATTCGTACTTGTAACATTTCCCGGACACTAATTGATATAACCAACAATTGTTGAATATCACAATTGTATCTAAATTGGTTTTGGCAACACAGGGGAGCATCCATCACTTAGGGGAGCAAATCCGACGTTTCGGGTTGGTTCCCTTTTTTTATGCCATTCATTTGCCATTGTATGCCATTATTATCATTTTTAACAATACATATTTGCAATGTGTTGATTTTCAATAATACGACTAACCCCCGGCAGAAGCCTTATTTCATATATCCCTGGAAATTGATGATCTCACAATTGTGATTGCCGATAGGGCGGGGCGTGGTCATCTGACAGACAAATAAAAAATTTTAGGGCATAAGAGACCCTAAAATGTTGTATTTGTGAATATTACGGTTTTGTATATTTTATTGATTTTTTGATCAAATCGGCAAGGTGAAACGAACTTCTTTTCTCTTTAAAATAAAGAGAAAGGAAGCAAAAGAGAAAGCCGTCACAGTCCATCCCCCGTGGCAACCTGAAGCCCCGCTTTTTCTTTGAAAGGGCAGGCCAAAGAAAAAGCTAAGCAAAAAGAAATCCCATTTAAGGCACCGGAAAATTAGAATTGGTTTTCCTTGGGAGTGGAGTATGTCTTACTTGAAATGCCTCTGAAGTTACCTATATCGACAAGGCCATGTCCTGGGGAGTGGCCAGGCTTGAAACTGTCAAGAGCAGGCTTTGTGTATTCAGATTCAAAGTATAATCTGACCTACACTCCTGACATTATTCAATCGATCCGGTTTAACGCTTCGCGGTCAGAAAATTTCAAGTATTCACACACTTATCTAAATCTACCGCCTTATGACAGCAATCGCCAGAGCAACCAGGGATCAGAACATTGAAGAAATTTCAATTGAACTTCTTGATCAGATTTATTATTCAGGTTATGTTGAAGAAATGTCAATCATTGATCCTGCAAAGATTGAATGGGAATTGGCTCAGATGGAAAGCCAGTTTTCAAAAAAGAATTAAGCTTAAGGGCAGGCAGTCTTCGGACTGCCTGCTTTTACTTTTGTAAAACCGATCATAAAACAGGTTAATTTGTTGTAGTTAAACTTTACAAATTGACCATTAGGAAATGAGAGAACTGCCTGCTGGTAGACTTAAGTCATACCGTAAAAAAGGAAACTCCATTTCCTGTTTTATTTTCTCATGAGTCTGGACAGTACTTAAAGCTATCATCAGATAAGCTTGCGTAAAATAAAAGGAAAGGCGAGGGAGAAATCGGTCAATAAACCTAAAAACTCCTATTGTCATGCAGAAATTTACAAACCAATGCATTGGGATCGACATTTCCAAATCTTCCTTTACGGCCTGTCTTTGTAAGCGCCAGCTCTCAGGCCCGGAATCAACTAGTGTCACGTCACAATTAATATGACGTAATTACAATAATTTCGTATCTTAGCCGAAAAAAGGCTATGACTACATATAAGGTTACTCTTACAAAGGAAGAACGAGATCAATTGAC
>JAUXWT010000038.1 GCA_030681475.1 Bacteroidales bacterium
ATGAGCATCTTGACAACATCGCACTCAATACCGTTCTGGTTGATCAACATGGAATACGCCGATTCCCAGCGCTGACGGACATGTTCATCATGCTCGGAAAGTTTATTTTCATCCGACAGGTAGTAAAGCCTGATCCTCTCAAGGGTAGTATCCGAAACTAATCTATTCATAAATCATTGGCTTTAGCATTTTCAATGAGTTTCATGGCGAAAGTTTGGGCCGGTGACGAACCATTTTGTGCCAGGTCAAATATGCCTTTGCGAATCTCGGCTTCACGCTTTAATCTCCCACGTTGGAATGCCCTGAAGACAGGATTATCCTGCTCTTCCAAAACAGCGTGCATTTGCACCGGGTCTACCTCCAGGATAACTGCAATTTCATCTTTTGTAAACATCAGCGAAGAATAGTTTTCAACTTCGGTGATGAAGGCTTCATTTTGATCGATCAAGGGCGCTTGTATTTGAGAGTTCATTTAAAATCCAATCCCGGTGAAATGCTGCCACTGTTTTATCGCAGCACAGAACACCGGCTTCAATGCGGGGGTTTCGGGTATAGTTTGCCGATCCTACCACACTAATCCCCCAGTTATCGTTTTCTATGACCGTGACCTTGGCATGGCACTTGGCGGCTTTGATCTCTGTGGTGATCTTTTGCAGGAACTGCAGTTCTGCCGGTTTGCGGATTCCGTTTCGGTAATCAAAGATGCCTTTGAGTTCAAGGATCAGTCCATGCTCAATGAACTGATACAACTGACGGATGGCATATTCAGAGATTGCCCAGGTAGTGAAATAGACCCTTGCCGGACCGGTTTGTTCCAGGAGAAAGAAAAGAAGGTCATGTGTTGACCAGTCACCCAGGGAGGCATAATGTACCGACTGTCCATCGATAACCTTTCCAAAGACCTGGTGAAGCTTCTCATTCGCTTTGCCAATGGTCAAGAGATTTGATCCTGCAAAGGGAATTGATCCGGATTTTGGTCTGTCCGGTTTTTTCTTTGTCAAATCTTCGGTCGAAAACAGGCTCATTTATTTAGCCTTTCCGTTATTTCATCCAGTTCTAATTGGAATTTATCCAACAACTCCTGGTTCCTGGGTAATGTTTTGAGTTTCTTTACATCTGCCACCAAGCGTTTGTACCTGGCGATATAGGTACGAACATTATTCTGCCGGATGATCAGCTCAGCTTCACCCATTTCAGAAACCTTCTTGGGTTCATCATTGACCGGCGCCGGGGGGATCACACCATTTGTCTCATAATGGGCAATCCTTTTAGTGATCTCTTTGAGTTGGTCATCGATGTCAAGTATTCGAAAAGCAATTTCTTTTCGCTCCTGGATTTCCCGGAACGGGAGGACAGCATGAAGGTTATCGAGCATTTTGTAGCACATTTTCTGTTCCGATCGAAGTCTGGTAATAGTGGTTACCTCCGGAGGCAGCGGCTGCAGTGGTTTTGAAGTTTCCTGCTTTACCGGCGGTTTCACTAAAGCAGAAGCATTCTCGAAAGCAGCTAAATGCTTGGCAATTTTGCTAAGTTCATACGAAAGGGTCAACCGGTTTTTCACGGTTGCTCCCCCAATACGCAGCATCCTGCCGATTTTAGTATTGTGGGTATAGCGTTCAAAGAGGGCAAGACCAGCTAAGTAGTCGTGATCAGCCTTCATCCAGAAAAGAATTTCGTGATCCATTCAGCGAAAATACTGCTGCAATTGCACTGGATAAAGGACATTCTACTAATTATTTGAATAAATTGCAGAAAGGGCTTTTCGGGTATTTATTCTCCCGACACTAATATGAACAAAATAAAATGTGAAATAAAGTTGTTGGAATTCAGAAATCCTAACAAATTTTAAATTTAGTGGATATCCAATTTATAATGAAATGGTTTCCTAATTATTTCAATTTCGTCTTCAAAATTTGACGATAATGTAAGTCGAATTTTAGGGACGCACAGTTTTAGCGATAGTTCATCAAAAAACTGATCGTAAGTAGAAGTTGTATAAAAAGTACCCTCCTCATCAAGTTGGAGAATATTTGAACCTTGAAAAAGGATAGATTTTAACTTATAGACTGTTTTATGAATCTCAGGATCCACCAATTGTTTTTTTTCAAACTGCAGTTCAATCGCAAGATTAACTGGTGTAACTGATGGCAAATAAAATAAGTAGCTCCTAAAAGGTTGTAATTGATCATAAATAAAATTGAATGAAGCTTCATAACGTATATCTTCTTCTAACCTAAAAATCTCATTAATAAGATTGGATTTGAATTTCATACCCTGACGAAACCTACCACTAGAATCAAAATAAATTTCAAATAATATTCCATTGAGTAAATGATTTTCCTTATCAACTGTCCATTTGGCTAATTCATTACCCAAATTATCAATATATTTCCGTGTTTTAAATTCCCCACCAAGAGCGGTTTGTAAAATATTACGACCCAATAAAAATTGCAAATTTTTATCAATCAAGGCTGAATCTAGTCGTTTAAACCGACGAAAAGCTGGTTCTTGCGTGTAATAATCGTAGATCTTTAATTGCTCAATAATTTGAGCAACTTCGGAACCATCTGAAACAAACTGTGCATCGGCAATTACAGTTTCAGGATAAGGTAGATTCACAGAATGAATCAGTTGGCCTGAATTAAAATAATAATCACCAATCAACGACGTATGTTCCCAACTTAATTGAGCACCACCAGACAATGCATGAACAGAGGTTCTAACACGTTTAAAGAAATCTTCAATTGGTATGTTCTTATCCTCAATATGCTTAAGAATGGATTTTGTATAAATGCTATTTTTCCCTCCCCCACTATCCATTGCTGTTTCTCCGGGCGATGTCGAAAATGCAATAATTGTTCCCTTTGGAGCATAAATTGGAGCTAAGCCATTTGTAAATGAACCTCTAAATGTTGATGGATAAGGATTGTTTCTACAAGCATCAAGTATTACGATTTTTATCTTTGGCGATGCTTTCTCCATGTCTGTTAAAATATATTTTATTGGAAAAGAAGTGTATTTGGCAACTTTTTCTTCTGAAAAATCAGCGTCAATTGGTGCCAAATAATTCTCTCCATCAATTTGTAAACCGTGTCCTGAGAAAAAAAATAAACCCACATTATATTGTTCCAATTTTGTGGAAAATTCCGAAATCGCTGATGCAAAGTCATTTCTGGTGCAATCTAATATTTCTATTACGTGGTATCCTAATTTAATCAACTTCCTGGAAATGGATTTTGCATCATTCATTGCATTATCTAATTTATTTTTTGGAAGCAAGTAATTATTATTCCCGATGACTAATGCTAGAGCATTCATAAGTAAAATTTTCTTTCAAAATTAGAAAAATGAAGACAACAATCGTTTAATATTATAAGAAAGCCTGTCAGATCTCTCCGGCAGGCTCTCAACTAACCAATTATGAAAACACTCTATGAAAGCTTCATTATTAACCCCCTACCGGAGGGTTGGGATCCATGGCCAGGGCGCCTTCGTAAAAAGCCATCGGCGAACCCTGTTTGCACAGGAAACCAAACTTATGGCCTTTATCCTTGTCGATTTCCTCGCCCCAGGTCGTCTCGATAGTCTCGATATGAACCAGGTTGCAGGGTTCACCGATCAGGTACCGCTTGTTTGAGGCGCAGTTCTGAATGATGACAATCCCTTTGAAGTCGATCCCGAAATTCTGAATCCATTTCTGGACAGCTTTTTCAATTCCCGGGTAGAACCCTTCCAAACCGATCTCATACCCGCCGCAGTCCTGGTTGGACCCTTTGAGCTTTTTCTGCGATGGTTTGATGGTGCCCTGAGTCATATATAGGCTATGCATGAATTTGCCTGTGAGCAGTTGGATATCATCGGCAATGGTCACTCCATCGGTATCCCGAGTGGGAAATGTGGTCCAATCAATATCCGCTTCCTGGATCAGGATGATTTCGGATTTTATTCCACCGCCGCCGCCGGCGTTTCTCACGGTGGGTTTTGCAAGGTCAAACAGTGCTATTGTCATGATTTTTTTGTTTTAAGGATTAAGCCGGAACATAAGCAAACACCGCTTCTTCAATACCGAAGCCTACTGATTCGTACCAGTCGGCAAAAACCTTGATCTGACGATCAACGCTTTCGATTGAAATATTGGATGCACCATTGTTGCGGTTCATCAGCCGGATAAAGTTTTCCTTAGGGGTGGTGAAGATCAGGTTTTCTCCGGCCATTGATGGCAGCGGG
>JAUXWT010000050.1 GCA_030681475.1 Bacteroidales bacterium
GATGCTCACCGGCTGAACCGGATTTACCACCATGGTGATGGCATTCGAGGTGGCGGGGTTGTTGGAAGTGCAAACTGTATTTGACGAAGTCAAAATACATTGAACAACATCGCCATTGGACGGTAAATACATGAATGTTGGAGAATTCACTCCTATATTGACCGTATTGACTTTCCATTGATAAAAAGGATTCGCACCGGGATTGACAGGAGTTGCCGTAAATGTCACCATCGTTCCGGCACAAACGGTGTTGCCGGCAGTAGCAATGGTCACATCCACCGGATCGCCTACATTCACTGTTACTGCATAATCCACAGGGGTGCCGGCACAATCCCCGATCCTTGGGGTAATGTGATAGGTGACCACCCCGGCAGTTGCGCCGTTATTGGTAAGGATTTGGTTGATAATCAGTCCGGAATCTGGAGAGAACCCTGAAACACTGCCCGAAGTAAGGGTTGGCATCCAGTGAAACATGATCCCCGGCTCATTCCCGAATAGAGGAATATTGGTCGATTCGCCGGTGCAGATGGGTTTTGCCAACTGGGTGTTTGTGACCTGTGGAACAGGGGTGGTGACAAGTTGTACCGTATCGCTGCCCATGCATTTGACATTTATAACATCAACCTTGTAAATTCCTGCCTCATTTGTTGTAAATGTCTGACTGTTGGCAACATTCATCTGACCTGTGGATAAGGCTGACCAGGAATATTCACATCCGTTGCAAAACCCGGCATCGAAGGTAACCGAATCACCCGTACAGATGGTCCGGTCGTCGCCTAATTCAGGTGTCGGGTATGCATGGATATTTACTGTTTTCCAAACTGTGTCTGTGCGGTTGTCGTCATGTCTGACATAAAGACTGACTAAGTAATTACCTGCTGAAGCATAATAATGAGAAGGAGAAGGAAGCGTGGAATAATTCGCGCTGCCGGAGGCCGGATCGCCGAAATCCCAGCGGATGCTGTCGGCCGCAGGCCATATGTAACTTGTAAAATGAACACTGTCAGATTCACATTTATCGTCATTGAAAATAAACAGCTTATAAGTTTCAATAAAATCGGATGCACCATTCTCATGTCGTCGGAATGTACCCAAATGGATAACTTTCTTTGTATAACCGCATGAAGCTCCAGGTAATGAAGGATCATTAATTACACTCATATATTCTATTTGCCAAAGTTCATATCCTAAATAGATTTTCCCATCAGGAGCAATCTGTAGGTTTGACATTGCCGAATCGCCTATATATATTCTACTTTGTACAAACGAAATGGAATCAGGCGAAGACATATCAAACTGGTATAATCTAAAAAATGGGGGTGGAAAGTTATTCCAGGTTTGACTGACATACAGATAGTTGGCCCCCTTCGAAAATTCACTGCCCTGATAGGTTCCGGCATCATTTACATGATAAATAAACCTCGGAGTGACAAGACCGTTCAAATCATTAAACCAGCATAATTCCATGAGTGAATCAGATCGCGAGAGGTGATTACCATCACGGGATATTTTCAAATAACCTCTGTAATATGTGATTTCACTATTATGATAATTTTTTGTCAGTAGGGAAGGACTGATTACCGGATTCGTATTCAGTCCGGATGCGGTAAGCAAATAGGAAAGATATACATTAGGTTTTCCATGCCTCACCGCAACAAACCAGACATCTTTATTGTTATGGTGGCGTGTGGCGGAAAGCTGGGCATCACAGCTATCCCCGTATGGCAGGGTAAGATTTTTCATACCCGTTACAATATCTCCCATCCCTCCGTTCAGGTCCATATCGATTACCGAATATCTTAACCCCGCAGTGTTCCCGTGATATTCATTGCTCACTGTAAAAAGATAATAAATGTGATTACTTCCGGGTTGAAGGATTCCGATATTCTGGGAAGGGCCCATCGGGCCATCGAGCATATCCTGACCATTGGGCATCATATTGAGATTTCTGTCATAAACAACTCCATTCGACAATGTCCATAACAGATTTCCAAGCGAATCGGATACGGCAGGATAATGAACATGCTGACGGCCAAAAAAAACGGGTTGCGGCAGTACGACAGGATTTCCTGAATTAAACGTCAAAGCGCCATACCAGCCGAAATACCAGTTGTTATGCTCACCCTGCGGAAAACAGGATATGGAAATAAAAAGAAGCAGAAAAATTGAAAGCCGCTTCATGTCGTATATTCAGATGAAGATCAAAGATATTGTTTTTGGGGAAACAAATAAAATGGCGACAAAAACAAAGCGGTTTAAACATTTCATTTTCAATATTTTGTTTAATTATCGCCATTTTATTTCCAGACTACCAGACTACAGATTTGCTGTTACCGATATATTTGTAGTTCTCCACACATCAGTATTAAATGGTGCTGAAAGGTATGGACCTTGCAAACCGGTTACAGGTTCCAGAACATATACCTTTATTTGATATAAATTGTCGTCAACATCGAACTCAATACCAAATGGAATGTAATTCATTATCCCCAAGGTTACATTAACAGGTTGCGTAGTACTCTCAAGGGTCCCATCATAATAAATTTCAATACCTGCACGGTATTGACCTTGATGCGGTGTTGCATCCGTTAAGTAGAGTGCACATTGTTGTTGCGCGAAAGCTCCTGAACAGATTATCAGGAAAAGAACCAGGATCGATATGTTTCTAAAAAGTTTCATAATATACAAATTTAGTGATTATTAGTAATTTTCCTTGTCATTACTGAACATTGTTCCGGTTATGCAAGACCGCCTATCCCTGATCTCAGAAATTCTTTTACCAGTAATGAATCTGAAATCCAACGCTTGTTAAAAGTTAACCTTTTAACTGCGATTTATCTAAATCATGTATATTTGCAATCAGCCTCCTTTCCGATTGATTGTTGTATGTATTTCGAAGTGCGTCAGCTTTCATGAAGAGGGGAGGTGTTTTTAATATGGATATGTACTAAAGTTTGTTGTAAATGTACGAAAACTCAGGGTTTATTCCAATAGCGGATTTCAGTAAAATAATGTGAGGTCTGAAATGTGAAATGTGAAATGCGAAGTGTGGCTAATCCTTCAAACATCTGGCTGACAAAGCATTTCCTCTCGACGCCTCACACAGCGACACACTCAGGTTCATCTCATTGATCCCCCGTGCCACTGCCCTGCCGCCCGACATCGTCGAGGTCCAGTACATTGACCCTGCTGCGAAGCCGGTTGTAAAGGCCCAGGTGTTGTTCAGGTAGAGCAAGCCATGTTGGTACGATTGAAACCCATCGGGCAGAAATTTGTCCTTTAAGGTGCCGCCGGCTTTGCCCGGGTCGTTGCAGCTGGCGATCAGTTCGTCCCATTCGGCTGAGGAGGGGATGTGCCAGCCGGGAGGGCAAATGCCCTGAGAGGCCTCGGCGGAGTTGTAACGCATGAGTTCGTCCCATTGGTAGAATGACGAATATGCGAATGACGAATAACGAATGTATTTTTCTACCAGGCAGTTGTCGGTTTGGGGTGTGAGATCGCTGATTGTCATTCCGAAATCAAGATTTGTCTGCATCCAGCATTGGGAGCCGATCTGAACGGTTGGATAGACCTTGTGGTCGCGGAGGTCGGTGAGGGGATTGCCGCAGGAAAATGCCGGGTTGGCCAGCACCAGGATGGTCTTCGACTTGCCGTCGCTGCAGGAAGTCACGTTTGTGTAAGTGTACTGAATGGTTTTCAATCCCGTTCCGGCCAATGAAGGCGTGAAAATCCCGGTCATTGAATTCACCCCGGGCCCCGAATAGGTTCCACCCAGCGGGATCCCGCCTTTCAGCCTGAAAGGTTTGGCCCCGACCGTTGTGATCGTGTCGAAGCAAGGTGAAAAGGTGACCTCCGGCGCGTTGAATGCGATCATGGCCATTGCAGCGGAGGTTACCGGATTGACTGTAACACAGTTCAGGCTGGAGGTCATCACGCACGAAACCAAATCCACAGGTAAAGGCCTATAGATAAACA
>JAUXWT010000055.1 GCA_030681475.1 Bacteroidales bacterium
TTGATAGAAAAAACAGATTTTCAAAGAGCGAATAAAGTACGATCAGCCAAAGGCCTTCTTGTTCATGTATTTGGCAAATTGGCTGCAGCTTTTATTTATTTGATTTTTAACTCTTGATTCACATTATTAATGTTTTCTGGCCGGGTATCCACAAACCAAATCTTCTGGAATAAATGCGATCAATCGGTTTTAGTAATTCTCATTGTTAAGATATTTCTGAAGGCAGGAATAAGAACGATACCAACTGTTATAAAATGCCTAAAAATTAGCGGTTTTATTTGCCATCACATCGCGCACAATACAGGAGAAGGCTGCCAGCCGGTTGATTCTTCTCCGTACAAAAAAATCAACGACAGGTTGGAGCAAGGTGGCAATAATGATTGCGAAAACGATAGGGAGTATTTACAGGACCTTTCTTCCCTGGATAACTCTAAAGATTATCGCAATAATTGCAATTATCAGGAGTATGTGAATGATTCCGCCGGCACTATAGGCAAAAAATCCGATTGCCCAACCGATGACCAGGATGACCGCGATGATGTAAAGTAAACTTCCCATGACTTTTTAGATTTAGTTAATTGTTTAAATGATTGCTATTATTACTTTCCTTTGGTCCAAAAATCCCTCATTTCTCTGGCATGTTTGTCCATATTATGATTAAACCTTATTCTGAAGGAATCCCATTTATCTCTTTGAACTTCATTAAAGTCCTCCAGATCCCTTTTCATTTCACTGTTTTGCTGCTCCAGTTCGGCCAGACGTCTTTCGTTGCGGGCCCTGTTTCCAACTTTCTCCCTGGCAATTTTTATTTTGTACTCAGCAATGATTTTCTCATTGGCCATTATTGTTTCTTCCGATTCTTTTCTGAATTGCTGAATTGAATCTCTCATCGCCTGGTCAAGTTCCTGGTTTGCCGCTTCAACTTTCTCATTGGCATCCTGCAATTTGTCCTGGGCGTTCTGGACTCTATCGGCCGAAGACTGGCACCCTGTCAGCATTGTTCCTGACATACATATAATTGCAACCAGGTTAATAATTGTTTTTTTCATACTTTTAATTTTTTAATGATCGTTTTGATGATATAACAAAGGTATATTTCACAGTCTGGAGTTCCGTTATATAATTAAGGTTAAGATTTGCATCATTCACACATTTGGCATACCGGCCTATGTTCTTCTCACTATAATCATTGTTTCCTGGATGCCTGCCATAATACACCCCCACCTATAGCCATCACGGCAAGGCCGATCAGTGGCGACCAGTTGAGGTGGTGTGGTTTGTCCCTGCTGATCTCAATGGCCCCGAGATCAACTACCTTTTCCCTGGTGAAAAATGTAAATGCCGTAAAAATGGTGAGTCCTAATCCAATCAGGATAATGATGATTCCAATTTTTTTCATGTTATTTATCTTTTAGTTATTTAATTGATTAAAATCTTGCCAGTAGGTACGTTAAGGGGCATTTTATGAAACGAATGCCTCAATATTATGAGAATATATAAATAGAATGTCAAACCATCATATTTTGCTCTGTGAACCTCTGTGGCTACTCTGTGAACCTCTGTGTAACAATAATTTATTACACGGAGAACCACGGAGAAGACACAGAGGACCACAGAGTTCATATAATACAAACTTATTAATGCTTTCCTAGCTGGGTATCCCCAAACCAAATCTTCTGGTATCATTGCGATAAATGGGTTTTAGTTATTTGCATTGTTAAGATATTTCTGATGGTGGGAATAAAACGATAATAATAATTCTGGTTATTTAGTGAGCCTGAAGTTAAGGCCGATGGAGATGAATGAAAAGTTGTATCCCATTTCTGCATTCAGTCCGATACGATTATTGAAGAAGTATGATCCTCCGAAAAAACCGGTCGGAAGAAAGCCTGCATGCGTGCGTTTCTTCCCATCATCATATCCCCCGTCATTGTACATGCTGAACACGGTACCGGCTCCGAACCCGGCATAGGTATCAAGACCCCGGACTTTCCATCCGTAATGATATGCCGCCCTGAATATAAAACCCATGTTTGTCCAGCTATGTTTGTACCTATTTTCTTTGTATGAATAATTTTCCCGGAAGAAGGAGGTGCCGATTTGCCCTCCAAGGCTGATGGTTCCCGGACCGGCCTGCCAGATGCTGTGATCGTAATGAACCAGGAAGGCAGGTCCAAAGCCGCTGCTGCCGTAAAATTGAATTCCCGGGCCAAATCCGAATCCTAAGATGCCGGAGCCTTTGCCGGCCGGATCTACAGGCCCGTTGCCACCGTAAGAATGAATGGAAAATATTGCCGGTAAGGCCAGTAAGAGTATAATTTTCATGTAGTTGTTCATTCTTGTTAAGTTGTATTTAGTTATATGTGAATAATAGTTATTTTTTTTCATCTTTTGCTTTTTGTTTTGCTGCCTTTTTAGCTGCAGCGTCCTGCTTCTTTTGTTCTTTTGCTTTTATATCTTCGGCCTCCTGTTTCTTTTCTTCTGCTGCTTCCGCCTTCCTTCTAAAATAACCTCTCAAAAGAAAATTTTCCTTTGCTGCATTCATGTTCTCGTCCAGGCCTTTGCTGCTTCTTTTTATATTTATCATGGTCTTGCTTAAGTTGTTGGCAATGGCTGTATCCCCAATTAACCTGCCAAGTGTGCCGCTTCCGCTGTTGACTTTGATCATGATTTCTGCAAGTTGATCCGTTATGATTTCGACATTCAATGCCGTTACTTCCAAACTTGCCATGATGGCATCCAGTTCGACAGGTTCGGCCGAAGCAAGTTGTTGTCCAGCCTTGGCGACAGGAGATCCCGTACCCCCCTGCGTTATAACCAACAGCCGGTCGCCGATCAGTCCTTCGGAACCTATGGCCACCTCACTGTCTGACTTAATAAACTTCTTAACATCTTTTTTAATCAGCATAGCCACTTTAACGGTCGAATCGTTGATGATGCTGATCTTATCAACAGTTCCGACATTGATCCCCGAGAAACGGATATTATTTCCAACCTGTAACCCGCTGACATTGGCAAAAGTTGTTGTAAGCAAATAAACTGGACTGAATAAGTTTTTTTGTTTCCCGATGATAAATATGGCCAGGAAAAAAATTGCCAGTCCTCCGGCAATAAAAATGCCCAGGCGTATTTTGAATTTTTGGGTGTACGTGTTCATTTCTTTGCGAATTAGTGAGTGACGATTTACAACTTACTGAAAGAATGATTGGATAAAAGGGTCCGTTGTTTTCTCGAAGTTCTCTATGTTACCTTCCATATATACTTCCCCATCTCGCAGCATAATGATCCGGTTTGCGGTGTTAAGCGCACATTTAATGTCATGTGTGATGATGACTGAAGAGGTTTTATATTTTTTCTGAACATCATTGATGAGTGAACTTATTTCATCGGAGGTAACCGGATCAAGCCCGGTGGTGGGTTCATCATACAGCATGATCATAGGATCAACCACAATGGTACGCGCCAGGCTTATTCTTTTTCGCATCCCGCCCGAAAGTTGTGAGGGCATTTTATGCAATGCGTCGGCCAGACCGACATTTTCCAAAACTTCAGCTATTTTTTCCTGAACCTCTTTGTCAGTAAGCTCCGTTTTTATCCGATGTAAAGGAAATTCCAGGTTCTGTTTCACCGTCATGGAATCATATAGTGCGCCACTCTGAAAAAGAAAACCGATTTTCTTCCTCAGCTCGTTAAATTCGTTACTGTTCAAAGTGTTCAGATCTTTTTCAAACACATTGATCGTTCCGCCATCGGCATGCAGTAAACCAACAATACATTTAATTAAAACAGATTTCCCTGAGCCGGATTTTCCAAGCACCACCAGGTTTTCTCCGTTCATGAGTTTTAAAGAGATATTTATCAATACCTCCTGCTGCCCGAATGATTTTTTTAGACCGCTTATTTCGATAACCGGTTTATCAACCAATGATTCAGCCTGAGTTGTACGTAATGTTTGAGTAGCAATCATTTTCAAATCTTCAAATCTTCAAATCATCAAATTTATTGCAGCATATCTGTAATCTGCACCGCGACCACATCGATAATGATCACCAGTAGTGATGCCAGCACTACAGCGGAATTTGCTGCCTTGCCAACACTTTCTGTTCCGCGGCCTGCATTGTATCCCTTATAGCAGCCAACCAGTCCGATCGCAGCGCCAAAGAAAAACGATTTTATTACAGCAGGAAACAGGTCCATAAAATGAACATGTCCAAATGCCTGTGAAAAAAACAGCACGAACGAAACATCGCCTCTGATGTTCGCCCCCGCCCAACTTCCGAGTATGCCAAATGCGTCCGCATACAGGATTAACAGCGGGATCATGATGGTTGCCGCCAGTACCCTTGTGACAACTAAAAATCTCATGGGATTGGTGGAGGAGACCTCCATGGCCTCAATTTGTTCCGTCACCTTCATGGACCCCAATTCAGCTCCCATGCCCGAGCCAATCTTTCCGGCGCATATCAGGGCTGTGATCACCGGCCCCATCTCCCGGATAAGTGATATAGCCACCATCCCGGGAAGCATGGACACTGCGCCAAAATCAACCAGTACAGGACGCGACTGGATCGTCAGTACAAGGCCCATGATTGCCCCGGTGACTGATATAAGCGCCAGGGATTTATACCCGATCTGAAAACACTGGCGCAAAAATTCCTTGAATTCAAAATCGCGCGAAAATGTTTCCCGGGTAAGCCGGATGATAAAAATAACAACATCGGCAATTTTCGTTAAAAAGTTATTTGCCTGTACAGTTTTTAACATAGTTTTTTCGCTGAGCTTCACTGATTGCTCAACGGCAAAACCTTTAACCTTAATAACCGGATTTCGTTTTTTCATTTATCGATGCCTTGACAGGGTGCAAATTTAGGGGCATCATCATGCGTGAGTGTTACACAACTTTATAAATATGTTACATGATTCACACATTTAAAAAGATGGATCAGCCAAAAATATGTGAATTATGCAACTTATATGAAATATTATGTAACACTTGATATGAGATTGGGATAGACCTTTGTCCTGTTGTGAAAAATCATTCACAAAAAAAAATAAAACGAAATAAAATGAAAAAACAACTAGTTAGTTCATTAACGGTTTTTCTTCTTCTGTTGATTCCAATTATGAATTTTGCACAAGCTCCTCCACTGGGAACCGCTGCCGGGTTTGTTCTCTTTTCAAGTGTTGGAGCAGTCACAAATACAGGAATTTCGCACCTTACAGGGAATGTTGGCACAAACAGCGGTTCCAGTACCGGTTTCGGAAATGTGAACGGCGTGATGCATGACAACGATGGTGCAAGCGCTCAATGTTCAGCAGATTTACTCATTGCCTACAATATCCTGAACAGTACCATTCCAAATTTCTTCCCTGCTCCTTTGTTTGGAAACGGGCAAACGCTTATTGCAGGCGTTTATTCCATTTCGGGTGCGGCAACATTGAACGGAACCCTTAAACTCGATGCATTGGGAAATCCCAATGGTGTGTTTATTATTCAGATACAGGGCTCATTTTCCACTGCCGCTGGCTCAAAAGTGCAGTTGATCAATGGCGCGGTGGCATGCAATGTATTCTGGAAAGTGGAAGGCCTGGTAAGTATGGCATCAGGAACTACGATGAGGGGAACAATTATTGCAAACAACGCAGCAATTGTAATGAACACCGGCGACACACTGGAAGGAAGAGCGCTTTCAACCGCGGGCGCTGTTACTCTTGACGGCGTGATGGCATACACCCCCGTCGGTTGCGGAAGTCCTGTACTCACAGGACCCATGGCCCCTGCACTTGCCTCCACGGAATGTTACGCATTATTCTCTTCAAACGGGGCTGTAACAAACACCGGTGTAACGCATGTTACAGGTGATGTTGGAACGAATGTCGGTTTAACGGTCGGTTTTGATCCGTTGCTGGTCACGGGTACTATTCACCCCATTCCGGATGGTTCAACAGCACAATGTGCAGCCGATTTGCTTGACGTCTATAATTATCTGAACATTTTACCCTATGAGATTGAACTGCTGTATCCGGCACAGTTTGGAAACAACCTGGTTCTCACACCACATACATACCTGTTAAACGCTGCCACAACCTTCACAGACACACTTTACCTGAATGCAATGGGTTATCCAAATGCCGTTTTTGTCATCAAAATAAACGGCGCACTTTCAACAAACTCATATTCAAAGGTTGTCCTGATCAACGGAGCACAGGCAAAAAATGTTTTTTGGAAGATTGAAGGCGCGGTAAGCATAAACAGTTATTCCATTTTCAAAGGGACGATAATCTGTAACAACGGCGCATTGGGCTC
Organism: Bacteroidales bacterium; assembly: GCA_030681475.1. Classification (GTDB taxonomy): domain Bacteria; phylum Bacteroidota; class Bacteroidia; order Bacteroidales; family FEN-979; genus CAIVAT01. Next base: position 6,308 of record JAUXWT010000055.1, read on the forward strand.
ATTGGGTACAGGCGTTATACTGGACGGAAGAGCGCTTACAACGACAGGCGCATTAAGTACCGCTGCAGCAACTGTAACCATGCCAACAGTTTGCTGCACTGCCGGTGTGATTCCCAACACTTTGCTGGTGACTGGTATTGTGAGCGGAGCAGAAACTGTATGTAAAAATGCAATACAGACAATAACAGTCGCGGGAGGCAGAACAACATTTCAGGTTCAGAGCGGCGGCAGTGTGACCATGATTGCCGGTCAGAATATCCGCTTGCTGTATGGAACGAAGGTTTCTGCAGGTGGATATTTGCATGCATACATTACAACTAGCGGCGAATACTGCTGTTCAACAGGGGCGAGTAAATCCGTCGAAATGAGTGAGGTTATCCCGGAAATGACAGCCGGTACCTTCTTCAAGGTTTATCCGAATGCAACCAGTGACAAGTTCTGCCTTGAACTGGATCCTACCTGCAAGGATACCAAAGTGATGGTCCAGATTTTCGGAATGGTCGGTAATTTAATCCTGAACAAAGATTTGATCAACGATGATCGGCACGAATTCTCCCTCGGTGGGAAAACACCGGGCATCTACTTCATCCGTGTTATGGCCGGCAATCGTCTCGAAACAAAGAAGATCGTCCTGAAATAACCACTAAAATTCAAGAATATAGAAGAGGTCGTCCCGACAATTTTACAGCATGATAAATTCATTGAAAAAAGAAAATGATGAAAACGAAATTTAGAATTATTTCAGTATTCCTGATACTGCTAATAGCGGTCTCAATAAGCCCGCAAAAGATATCCGCACAGGGAGGAACAATCAGTTTCCAGGTTTTTTATGATGAATTAAGTCCTTATGGAAACTGGGTTTATGACACCGATTACGGATATGTCTGGATCCCGGATGTAGCGCCCGGATTTGTTCCATATTCCACGAACGGATATTGGATCTTTACCAATGAAGGTTGGACCTGGGTATCTGATTACTCATGGGGTTGGGCGCCATTTCACTATGGCCGATGGTATGTTGATGAAAGATACGGGCCCATGTGGGTTCCGGATAGAGAATGGGGCCCGGGATGGGTTACCTGGAGGAGATCAGGAGATTTTTACGGATGGGCGCCGATCGGTCCTGGTGTCAGCCTCCATATAGCCTACGGCGATGGTTACTATGTCCCAAATTATCAGTGGACATTTGTAAGAGACAGGGATTTTGGACGAACAAACATCAACCAATATTATATCAACAACTCATACAATGTTACGATCATCAACAACTCTACCGTAATCAACAATACCCGGGTTGACAGATCGCGTAATGTAACATACAATGCTGGTCCCCAACGGGATGAAGTGGAGAGGCGTGCCGGCAAAAAATTCATCCCGGTCGCTATTCAAGAAAGCGCCAGGCCTGGTCAAAACCTGAACAAAGACCGGCTGCAGATATACAGACCGCAGGTGCAAAGAAATACCACCACTGAACGTCAAGCTGCCCCGGCCAAGGTAGGTCGTCTGGAAAATGTGAAAACTTCAGAACAAAGGAAGTTTGAAACTCCATCGCAAAAAGCCAATCAACCGGCCAGGCAGCAGCCATCGCAACATCAACGTCCTGCCGAACAGCAAAAACAGAAGCCACCACAGCAGCAGCAGCAACAGCAACGTCCTGCCGAACAACAGAAGCAGAAACCGCAGCAGCAGCAGCGTCCTGCCGAGCCTCCTAAGCAACAGAGACCTCAGAATGTCGATCCGCCAAAAAAAGCGGATAAGGAGAAGAATTCACAAAAGAATCGACCGCCGAAAACCATATAAAGCGGACACAATTATATATAAGAACAATATTCACATCATATAAACTAAAATCTGAATTATGAAAAATTTCTATCGACGCTTATCTAAGATAATGCTCGTCTTCCTTGTGACATCAATACCCTTTGCGACAACGGCTCAGGAAGCGCCCACAGAGCCAACGGTTCCGGCAAATACAGCCCAATGTTACAAGTATTGGTCCGTTGGGGCTTTTGGCGGTTTGACCCAATTTAACGGTGACCTGTCAAAGAATTTATGGGGTAACCTCTATTCGAAGAGCGTTGGTTACAATATCGGCCTGGTCGCCACAAAACAGTTTTCGCGGGTGATCGGTGTGCGTGTGCGGTTCGCATACGCCAATATACATAGCGGGGTCCAGGATAAATGGGTATGGGACTATCAGGATGGGAATGGTGTGGCAGAAAAGGTTACCCATAGTTTTCGTTCGTCAATTTTTGAAACAGATTTGCAGCTCACGGTAAACTGGTTGAACTGGATCCTTGGTCATAAACCTGAACGGATCTTTTCGTCGTACCTTATTGGTGGCATTGGCATGGATCATTCCAGCGGAACTATGAAGGATATTAACGGAATTGCGCTGGCTTACCTGGGCAGAAACAGTGAAGCCCTGAACGTTGGCAACACAAGTGGCATCGGTGGCGATAATCTTCAATTTAAAGCAGAAGCCGGATTAGGTTTTGACTTTAACCTGAGCAAGCATTTCTCTGTTCCTGTTGAATTTATCTGGAGATGGCAGAATTCCGATCTCCTGGATATGACCAGGGGTGGTGCAAAAAGCATGGTTAACGACATGTACAGTTCCGGTACTGTCGGAATAACATATAAATTTGGGTATAGTTGTCCCAAACAGCCGGAAAAGCTCGCAGCAATGACCCTTACAGCAGTTGTGGCACCAATCCCTGAGCCGAATATCCGGTTTTCGGTTATCGCTCCCAGGAACATTCCTGCCGAGCGCAACGTAAGAGAGATATTCCCGATCCGGAATTACGTTTTCTTTGACCTGGGATCAAAAGAGATCCCGGCACGTTATGTTCATCTCTCCAAGAACCAGGTGAAAGAATTCAAAGAGGAACAGGTGGCGATGTACGTGCCTGAAAACCTGTCGGGTCGTTCCTATCGGCAAATGACCGTTTATTATAATGTTTTAAACATCCTCGGTGACCGTTTAGGAAAAATTCCTGAAGCAGATGTACATTTGACCGGCTCGTCAATGGAGGGGCCTGACGAAGGAAAGGCCATGGCAGAATCGGTGAAGAGATACCTGGTAAGCATTTGGGGAATTGAAGCGACGAGGATCATTACAGAAGGAAGGGTTAAACCCGATATTCTGTCTGAGCAGCCGGGTGGAACAAAAGAACTTGACCTGCTTCGCGAGGAAGACCGCAGGGTGTCCATCTGGAGCGCAACGCCAGCATTACTGATGGAATTCCAGAACGGAGAAAATGCCCCGTTGAAGCCGGTGGAAATCCTGGCGCTCCAGAAAGCGCCGATTGAAAGTTATGTGAGATTCAACAATTACGGGGCGAACCTTGCGCTCACGTCGTGGTCATTTGTCATCAGGGACGATCAGGGAACTTTGCAGCATTTTGGTCCATATAGACAGGAGACCGTAGTGATACCGGGAAAAACCATTTTAGGCACACGTCCCGAAGGTAAATACAAAGTCACCATGACCGGCCTGGCTAAAAACGGATCGACGGTCAGGAAGGACACCACCGTAAATATGGTTTTATGGACACCGCCTACAAACCAGGAAGTGTTGAGATTCAGCATTCTTTATGAATTCAATGAATCGAAAGCCATTGTCTTCTATGAAAAGTATCTCACGGAGATCGTCGCTCCAAAGATCCCTGAAGGTGGCAAGGTTATCATCCATGGCTATACCGACATCATAGGAGACTCAACCTATAACCAGACGTTGTCGCTGGAACGGGCAAATGATGTCAGAAACATACTCATAAACGGCCTGTCAACGGCTGGAAATAAGGATGTTCAATTTGAAGTATATGGATTCGGTGAGGATCAAAAATTATCACCGTTTGAGAACCAATATCCCGAGGAACGTTTTTATAACCGTATGGTTATCATTGATCTCATTCCATTGAAGTAAGCAGTCCGGATAAATTGATTTTTTTCCTGCAGGAGGGCCGGTTGAATGAATTTCAGCCGGCCCTCTATCGCTGAGGTAAATAAGCGGACAAGTGTGAATCGTGTAACTTTTCCCTCAAATTGTATAACATTTCAGGCTATTAGTGTGACGACCCTTGTGATGTTGTGAAAATACCTTCACACATTAAAATGACATCAAATGAAAACACAGCTACTGAGCGTATTACAAATCGTTCTGTTACTCCTGATACCCATGGTGAATTTCGCACAGGCGCCTTATTTGGGGACTGCTTCAGGATTCGTTCTTTTTTCAAGTATAGGTGCAGTTGGCAACTCCGGAATTTCCAAGATCACGGGAAATGTAGGCACGAATAATGGCTCCATCACCGGGTTTGGAAATGTGAACGGTGTGATGAGTGCAGCAGGCAGCGGAACAAGCGCGCAATGCGCGGCTGATTTACTTATTGCTTATAATATGCTGAACAGTGCAGTACCGGCTTTTTTTCCTACTCCGTTGCTTGGAAACGGGCAAACGCTTATTGCAGGTGTTTATTCCATTTCGGGTGCGGCAACATTGAACGGAATTCTTAAACTTGATGCACAGGGAAATCCGGGCGGGGTGTTTATTTTTAAAATACAGGGTCCGTTTTCCACTGCTGCTGCTTCAAAAGTACAGTTGATCAATGGCGCAATGGCATGCAATGTATTCTGGAAGGTGGAAGGCCTGGTCAGCATGGCTACAGGGACCACGATGAGAGGGACAGTTATCGCGAACAACGCCGCTATAAATATGAGTACCGGCGACACGCTTGAAGGAAGAGCCATGTCGACTACCGGTGCAGTAAATGTTCAGGGCGTTATGGCATACACGCCGGTCGGTTGCGGAAGTCCGGTACTAACGGGACCTGCGGCGCCGGCGCTTGCAACAACACAATGCTATACTTTATTTTCGTCCAACGGGCCTGTTTCAAACGCCGGGGCAACATATGTTTCCGGTGATGTAGGAACGAATGCAGGTTTAACTACAGGCTTCAATCCGCTTTTAGTAACCGGCACGATACATCCGATTCCGGATGGTTCAACATTGCAATGTGCAGCAGATCTCGGGATTGTCTATAACTACCTTAATGCAATGGGTTATTCAAATGCCGTTTTTGTCATCAAGATAAACGGCGCGCTTTCAACAAACACATATTCCAGGGTTGTCCTGATCAACGGGGCACAGGCAAAAAATGTTTACTGGAAGGTAGATGGCGCGGTGAGCATCAATGATTATTCGGTTTTCAAGGGCACGATCATATGCAACAATGGTGCAATCCTATTAAAAACAGGTGTGAATCTTGAAGGCAGGGCGTTATCAACAACAGGCGCATTAGGAACAACCGCGATCACCGCCAACATGCCTGCCGGAGCTTCCATTGCCACCGGAGCAGGGACAACCACCATTACTGTTAATTTTGGCGGCACCGCGACTTCAGGAAAAATCACTGTTGCCGGAAACAGTTCATGTGGCAACGGACAAATATCCCCTGACTTTAATGTCAACATCAATGCGATCCCCCCTGCGGCTGTTGTTACGTTATCAGGCACAGTAATGACAAGCAGCGCCTCGTCAGGAAACCAGTGGTATTTTAATGGCGCTATAATTCCCGGGGCGACAGGCCAGACCTATACAGCTATGAACTTTACCGGAAATTACTGGTGTGTGGTCACCCTGAACGGCTGCCCGTCGGATATTTCCAACAAGGTATGGGTCCAAATGGTTGGAATTACGGAAATTCCTGCTAATGTGTCATTTAACATCTATCCGATACCAAATAACGGACAATTTACTGTTTCAATCACCAATCCGGTTGACCTCACCTGTTCGATCAGGATATACGACCAGCTTGGCGGAACTATTTTCGAACGCCGGGATGTGACGACGGTTGATGGAAAATATGAAGCGGTAATCGACCTTCGTCCGGCGTCGTTTTTTACCGCAGACGCAAAGGCGCAGAGAAAAATAGTATTGATTGTGAATCATCTGCATCTGTGCGTCTCCGCGGTTAATATTAAAAGTTGCATTTGAGACACCTTCTACTGGTAAAGAAAGTTAAATAACCTGGAAATACTAAGAACAACAAAATGAAAAGCTTAAGATTAATTGTTATCGGAATGATATTATGCTGCGCAGGATCAATGCAGGCTCAATTTTCGCTGAGTTTTCATGTCACTCCCCCTCCCCCATGGGGACCTGCCGGTTATGCCCAAGTAAACTACTATTATTTGCCTGATGTTGAAGCCTACTATGACGTACAGGAGTCGACGTTCATTTATTTCAGTGGGAATGTATGGGTTCGCCGGCCTGCTCTGCCTTACAGGTACCGGAATTATGATTTGTACCGGGGGTACAAAGTTGTGATGCACGACTATCGCGGCAAGACTCCGTACACACATTTCAAAGAGCACAAAAAGAAATATTCAAAAGGCTACCGTGGAATACCGCAGCGATCCATCGGTGAACGGCCGGGAAAAGGCAACCATGACTCGAAAAAATATTACGGAAATCCAAATGATAAACAGGGAAATGGTCATGATAAAGGTAAAAGTTCGGGACATGACAATGATAAGGGTGGTTCCCACGGCAATGACAAAAGCAACAAGAAAGGTCATGGCCAAGGTGGTGGAAAGGGCAAGAAGAAATAACACTCAATCAGGTAAATCCCTGAGGTTTTATTAGTGATTGATTTTCTGATGTTTATATCCGTCGCAGATAATTAATGCTTTATAAAAATTGAAGATTCACATATTTTCATGCAATAAAATGTAATACGCTACATTAATTCGTGCGTTATTTTGTATATTTGCACAAAATAAGAGCATGCAACGGTTTGCACAAACAGCTTTGTCGCAGTGGAAAAAGTCAAAGAACAGGAAGCCTTTGATCATCCAGGGAGCCAGACAGGTGGGCAAAACCTGGCTCATGAAAGAGTTTGGCAGAAGAGAATATGAACAGGTTGCTTACATCAACTTCGAATCCTCCGATTCCCTGAAATCAATTTTCAGGGAAGATTTTGATATAGGCAGATTAATCACTGCCTTTCAAATTGAAACAGGGATCAGGATACGGCCTGATAATACATTGATCATTCTTGATGAGATCCAGGAAGTTGAAAGGGGAATTACCTCCCTTAAGTATTTTTGCGAGGATGCTCCGCAGTATCATATCATCGCAGCCGGTTCTCTTCTCGGGATCACCCTGCATCAGAATACATCGTTTCCCGTCGGGAAGGTGGACTTTCTGACCCTCTACCCCATGTCTTTCAATGAATTTTTATTGGCGCTGGGCCAGGAACAACTATATGAACTGCTGGAAAGCAATGACTGGCCGATGATTACCACCTTCAAAACAAAACTGATCGGCCATCTCCGTCATTATTATTTTATCGGGGGCATGCCTGAGGCCGTAAGTTCTTTCATCAGTGAAAACGATTTTGACCGGGTAAGAACCATCCAGAAAAACATTTTATCAGCTTATGAGCATGATTTTTCAAAACATGCCCCCGCAGAGATTGTTCCCCGGATAAAAATGTTGTGGCAATCAATTCCTTCCCAATTATCAAAGGAGAATAAGAAGTTCATTTACGGTGTCGTGAAACAGGGAGGTCGAGCAAAGGAGTTCGAGCTTGCGTTGGCCTGGATGGCAGATTGCGGACTGGTGCACAAAATTCAGCGCATTTCAAAAGCTGCCGTTCCGTTGGTTGCGTACCAGGATACTTCGGCATTCAAGCTGTATATCCTCGATGTCGGTCTATTGTCTGCAATGGGAGGTCTGACCAAACAAACCATTCTCCTGGGAAATTCGATATTCAGCGAGTTCAAAGGAGCCCTTGCTGAGCAGTTTGTCCTGCAGCATCTTAAAAACCGGCAAAACGTGCAGGTTTTCTACTGGTCATCAGATACCTCCAGCGGCGAACTGGATTTTGTAATCCAAAATAATGATCGTGTCATTCCTATTGAAGTAAAAGCAGAGGAGAACCTGAAAGCAAAAAGCTTGAAATCTTTTTTTGAAAAGTTCAGTCCGACAATTTCTGTCAGAACCTCAATGTCAGATTATCGGAAAGAAAGCTGGCTGGTCAACATTCCTTTATATGCGATTGATTCTTTTCCTTTCTGAAAGATCAATTTCCAAATCCGGCCACTCACACCATCAATCTCGTCCCATCGTTAAAATCCGGGACTGGAACCGCGATCTTACTCGACATAAGGGGAAGAGAACTTGGTCGTGCGGCAATATCAGCGGATCATACTCAAATAGATGTCAGGCATATCGCCTCAGGCATCTATTTCGTACGGTTCATCAGTGATAGCAGGGTTGAATCAGCGAGGTTTATAAAACAATAATGGATCCAAACCATCTATTTTGCAGGAACATTAAAAATAAACCCGACGCCAAAAACATTCTCAATACTCAGGTTTGGATCTTCTTTAAGATATTTGCGGATTTTAGTAATAAACACATCCAGGCTCCTTTTTTATTATCCTCCCGACCTGGGAAGTCTTTATACCTATCGCAGTTACCATACATTCAAATATTTTGATATTACAGTGACAGGATCCGCCAACCAGGCCATCACTGGAAGGGTGTGGTCGAAAGCATGGCAGTTTAATTGCGGACCGGTCCAGCATCCTCCGACCACCAGCCGGTTCTATGGAACCATGTTCATCCTTTCCGACGACAGCATTGTAACCAGTGTCAACTGCAATGGATTTGTCGGGGGTACATTTTCTGTTTCCAGCAATAAAACCGGATGTTCAACAACCGGGAATATCGACGTCGACCGGCAATCGCGAACCGGTTTCCATACCTACCCGCAATACAAGATCTTTTTAACTGATCCCGACAACGTTATTTTTCCTACAGGGAAGGCTCAGCCGGGTATTATTCTCCCTATCCTGACCAACAGCCGTTGTGAAACAGGCGCCGTTGATATCGCGGTAAAAGTGGACCAGGATGGCTTGATGGAAATATTTATCGAAGTCAATCCCAACCCCGGCGCCGATCCCCAGGATGTAACACTTACGGCCAATGTACTTGCTGTTCCGGGGGGCAACGGATACAACATGATCCGGTGGAATGGTAAAGACGGCCAAGGCAAACCGGTCAAACATGGTACCAGCGTCATTGCCACGCTTAGGTTTATCCACGGAATTACACACCTTCCGATGTATGATATTGAATTCAACGACAATGGCTATAAGGTTGATGTCATACGCCCACCGGGGATAAGCCCGCTGATTTATTGGGACGACAGCATGATCCCGAATGGATATACAGTTAACCTGAGCGGATGCAATGATCCCACGGGCTGCCATTTGTGGGATATTGAAGCCGGTGATACCAATACCATCAATTCCTGGTGGTATGTGGCAAGTTCAACCGCCCCGGCCGTCACACTGACAGTGCTCAGAGGGCCGGGTAACCTCGGAAATGTCATCGGAGAAGCCGCTCATTGTGAAGGTATGGTGACAAAGAACTATTCGATCAAAGCCGATTCAAATGCCACGGCCTATATATGGAGCTATACCGGGACAGGCGTTTCTTTGACCTGCAGCGGGACAAACCTCAGCATTGACTTTTCAGCCGATGCTACTTCAGGGGCGCTTTCTGTTTCAGGCAGTAATGCTGACTGTGGCTCCGGACCAGTCTCAACGTTGCCGATTACGATTTTTTCAACACCTGAGGTAACACTTGAAACATTTGATTCTGTTTGCTATAATGCGCCTTCATTCCAATTGTACGGCGGTGCGCCTCCCGGAGGTGAATATTTTATCGATGGAGCAATAACCAGTACTTTTGATCCGCTAAATGCCGGCCAGGGAAGCCATTTCGTCATTTACAGATATAAAGATTCACATGGTTGTATAAATTCAGACAGCTCTGTACTAAATATCAAAACTGGCCGGGAGTGCGAAATCGTGATGTGGGTCCCCAATGCATTTACCCCGGATGGGGACGGGTTGAATGATACTTTCAGGCCGTTTTCGAGGAATATCAGAGAATTCAGCATGAACATCTATGACCGCTCCGGCGAACTGGTATTCACCTCGATGCACCCGGATATGGGATGGGATGGTACCTTCCATGGATCGATTTGTCCGCCAGGAACCTATGTTTATATTATTGTTTACAGATCGCCGCCTTCGCTGCCAGATAACAAGATCTTGACAGGGGATGTTATTTTAGTCCGGTAAAGAACACCCGGTTGACTTTCTGAAGAAACCGAAGTTATCTTTCAAGAATGAAATGACCAGAGCATTGTAAGCTTTTTCATTACCGTAAGGGGCATCAGCCACACGTCATCTCCCCTGCATTCTTCTTTGCCGAAAGCAGGATATATGCCCCTTTGGTTACGATTTTGGTGTTCATTAAATCGAAGCCTGCAGGTGGCTGAATTTCCGTAAAACCATCATTGGTTTCACCTTTTACAACTTCGATAAAGCGATATTCGGTAAAGGGCTTGCCGCCTTCTTCTTTGTCTTTTTCGTATGCAAGAATATAGTGCTTGTTATCAAACGACACTACTGCATCAGCAGGAACAGCGGCAACCTGTTTGTCTGTTTTTTCGATATGGGCCAGCACATACATCCCGGGTAAAACGTTTACACAAGGCTGCTGCACAGTTGCATAGACTTTGTAGGTTTTATCGGCATTAATTGATTTGCCGACCTGGTAAACAACCGCATTATGCTCATGGGATTCGTTATTAATAGCAAAATGAACTACCTGACCAATGGATATACTATTGGCATCTTTTTCGAACAGCGTCAGCTCAAGCAATAATTTATCTTTATTGACAATTTCGAACAACACATCGGATGGCGAAACATATTTACCCATGCTGATATTGGCCGTTGTAATGTAACCACTAATAGGTGATCGCAGGGAAATAATCGCCGAAATGTTTTCTTCTGTAAGAACAGCAGCATTTATGCCAATGACAGATAGTTTTTGTTCGATGCCTTTTAACCGGGCCTTCAAACTAAGATAGTCGGAGGTTGTTTGCTGCAGGTTTTTTTGAGAATAAACATCGTTTTCATATAATTCGGTGTGGCGCTTGTATTCGGCGTAGGCAAATTCATACTTACTTCTTATTTCGAAATAATTTTGCTGAAGTTCTACAAACTCCATGTTCTCGATGGTAGCGAGTGTTTGTCCTTTTATTACTGCAATTCCGGGTAATAAGTTAGAAGATTTAACAAAACCACCAAGGGGGACACTTACCGAAGCCGTGTTTTGAGGAATAGTGGATACGATGCCGTTTGCTTTGATAACACCGCTTACCTGACGCATTTGCACTTTGCCCATCTCAATACCTGCTACTTTTATTTGCTCGGCATTCAGTTCAACGATATCGTCGGGTAACTCTTCGTGTCCTCCTTCAGCTTCAGCTTCACCGGCGCCATGATCATGGCCTGCATGGCTTTCTGTTTCTCCAGATCCGGCATGGATTTCGGCAGTATGACCGTGTTCATCGGTTTTTTCCCCTTTACACCCAAAAAGAAAAGCTGTCCCTGCCAATAAAGAAAGAATGATACTATATTTTAATGTTTTCATCGTTGTTTGATTTAAAATGTTTTACCTGTGATAAATTCAATGGAAATGATGGTTTGGTTGTAGCCGTTGAGCGCATCAAGGAAACTTTGCCTGATACCCAGTGCACGGTTGAGGTGGAGTATATAATCAAGGTAATCCATGGCCCCTGCTTTATAACTCCGGGTTGCCTGGTCAATGATCAGATCGGCTTCGGGAACGGCCTGCTTTTCGTAATAATCAACACTGTTGCTGTATTTTGAAAACTCGTCGAGCAAAGCCCGGTAGTTACCGGTAAGCGAATTGGCATAATACTCGGCGTTAACCTGCGCAACCTGTCGTTTCAATCCGGCAGCCTTTATTTTCGAAGCGTGGGGTGCGAACCATAATGGGATTGCAATACCGGCAAGGATACCATCGAAACGGTTGGCCGGACCAAAGGTGTGGGGTGTTCCGTTCACATCCTGAACACCCTGGATCGTCTGAGTAAAATAACCAATGTTAAAATCGGGCATCATGCGGCTTTGCTCCACTTTTTTCTCCAAAAGGGAAATTTCAACCTGTTGCTGCATATAAGCTGCCGAGGGATTTGCAGAAATTGCCAGACTATCGTCGACAGGCGAATAGACCATGCGCTGCAGAATCGTGTCGGCAGGATAAATAGTTGATTTAGTGTTTAAAATCGTTTGCAGCCTTTGAGCGTAAATACGCAGGTCGGCGGTCATCTGCTGCAACTTGTTTTTCACTTCAAGACTTTGCGAACGGGCGTTGATCATTTCAAGGCGGTTTGTTTCACCTGTTTTTGCCCTTTGTTCAGCGGCCTTCTGAAATCCTGAATACAAACTGTCCTGGTAGGTTAGCAATTTCTGTTTTGAGTAAAAATATACAAGTTGCCAGTACACCTGCTTTACCTGTGAGGCTATTTCGACCTGCGAGGTCTTATGCTGCCATTCGCTGCTTTTCACATTTGCGTTGGCCAGTTTGTGCTGGTTGATATACACCGTAGGAAAAGCAAAGGATTGCTGAACGGTAAAACTGTTATCATTGGAATATGAGTTAGATTGTCCGTATTGCCCTGCGATAACGGTCTTAGGGATATCCCACGAAGTACCCTTCATTGCTTTCTGAATATCGACAGCAAAGGCCGATGATTGAACCGCCAGATTACTGTCCAGCGCCATTCTTACAGCATCCTGAAGGTTGATGGTTTTATGTTGCTGGGCTCTGACATTGTTGAATAAGGAAGTTCCAAGAAACACCAGTACCAAGGCTAAACCGGTACTGATCCTGTTTCCACCGGCAGGCATCGTGAATTTCCGCCTGGTGAAAAGGATATATAAAACAGGCAAGACAACCAGGGTCAGCAATGTTGATGTAATCAACCCTCCGATGACCACTGTTGCCAGAGGTTTTTGAACTTCAGCGCCCGCAGAAGTTGACAATGCCATGGGCAGGAAGCCGAATGATGCGACGGCAGCCGTCATTACCACGGGGCGTAAACGTGTTTTCAAACCTTTCAATACCCGTTCGGTAGTATCGGCAATGCCTTCCTTTTCGAGGCGGTTGAACTCAACAATCAGAACAATGCCATTGAGAACTGCCACGCCAAAAAGTGCAATAAAACCCACTCCTGCTGAAATGGAAAAATTCATATCACGCAGCCATAAAGCCACAACCCCGCCAATTGCAGCCATTGGTACAGCCGAGAAGATCAGCACGGTCTGCTTCAGTGAATGGAATGTGAAATACAACAACACGAAAATAAGCAGCAAAGCCACAGGAACAGCAATTGCCAGTCGTTCGCGGGCAGCGATGAGATTTTCGAACTGACCGCCATAGGTAGCATAATATCCAACAGGGAGCGATAATTTGTTGTCTATTTCAGATTGAACTTCACGCACGACACTTTCCACATCCCTCCCACGCACGTTAAAGCCTATGGTTAGTCGGCGTTTGGTATTTTCCCGTGATACCTGTGCAGGTCCTGCTTTAATTTCGACGGCGGCCAGCTGGTCAAGAGAAATCATCCTGCCATCAGGAAGGGCAACAGTAAGATTTTTCACATCGGAGATATCCTTACGGTGCTCCTTATCAAGGCGAACCACCAGGTCGAACCGTTTCTCCTCATCAAATACAACTCCGGCAACACTTCCGGCAAACGCAGCCTGCAAAATCTTGTTAAGATCTGCAACAGACAATCCGTATTGTGCCAAACGCTTGCGATCGTATTCAACCTGTATTTGAGCCAGTCCCGTTACTTTTTCAACATTAATATCCTCAATGCCCTGTGTATTTTGAATTAATTTTTCGATTTCGGCAGCTTTCAAGGCCAGGGTATCAAGATTATCTCCAAATAGTTTTATAGCCACATCCTGCCGTGAACCAGTCATCAGCTCATTGAACCTTAACTGAATGGGCTGTTGGAATTCAAATTTCACACCAGCTAAGACAGCAAGTTTTTCTTCCATTTTCTCCACCAGCTCTTCCCGGGTTTTTGCAGTCGTCCATTCACTCTTGTCTTTGAGCGTAATGATATAATCTCCGGTTTCCATAGGCGTTGGATCAGTAGGTATTTCACCCGGTCCGATTTTGCAAACAAGGTGTTTAATTTCGGGAAAATTATCCCTTAAAATTTTGTTGGCTTTTTGAACCACTTCAATAGTGTTGGATGGAGAACCGCCTTGAAGTGTAATGACCAGTCCTGCCAGGTCTCCTTCTTCAAGTTGGGGGATAAACTCGCCGCCCAACCGGCTGAAAAGAAAAAGACTACCTGCAAATAACAAAACTGATGTTGCAACGACAGTGATCTTATGACGCAAAGCAAGTGCAATTACAGGTTTGAATGCGCTGTGAAGGAAATCCATGATCTTGTCGGAAATATTCGGTTTGTGTTCTGTTTTCTTGCTTAAGACCAATGAAGAGATCATTGGAACCCACGTAAGTGAGAGAATAAAAGCTCCGAATATGGCAAAACTTACCACCTGCCCCATTGGCCGGAACATTTTACCTTCGATACCTATCAGCGCCAGAATTGGCAGGTAAACGATGAGGATGATAATTTCACCAAATGCTGCTGCTGTGCGTATCCGGCTTGAAGCCTGGAATACCTCTTCATCCATTTGTTTTTGTGAAAGCACTTTAAAGCCCGTATGATGCGATTTGCTTTGCGTTATACGATACACAATACTTTCGACAATTATGACCGCCCCATCCACAATTAACCCGAAATCGATGGCGCCCAGGCTCATGAGGTTTCCCGAAACCCCAAAGAGTCTCATCATTGAAACGGCAAAAAGCATGGAAAGGGGTATTACAGAAGCGACAATAAGCCCTGCACGCATATTGCCCAGAAGCAATACAAGAATGAATATTACGATCAATGCCCCCTCAATAAGGTTCCTGGAAACGGTTCCAATAGCCCTGTCAACCAGATCGGTGCGGTCGAGGTAAGGAGTAATTTTGATACCGTCGGGAAGTGATTTTTGAATAGAGGTGATTTTTTCTTTTACATTTCCTATTACTTCGTGGGCATTGGCGCCTTTCAGCATCATGACCACCCCGCCAACCGTCTCGCTTGAATCGGAAACCAAAGCGCCGTAACGGGTTGCGTTTCCAAATTGTACCGTCGCGATATCGCGGATTAACACAGGAATACCGGTTACAGATTTTACAACAATGTTTTCAATGTCTGCGAGCGACGATACAAGGCCAATACCCCTGATAAAATAGGCTGTTGGTTTTTTATCGATATAGGCGCTACCGGTATTTTCGTTGTTGTTTTCAAGGGCTTCAAAAATATTTGTCAGAGAAAGCCCCATCGCCCTCAACTTTTCCGGGTTTATGGCTATCTCGTATTGTTTGACAAACCCTCCGTAACTATTAACATCAGCCACCCCGGGTGTACCCAGCATTTGACGGCGCACAATCCAGTCCTGAAGTGTGCGTAAATCCATAAGGGAATATTTATTCTCAAAACCCTTATCTATTTCCAGCGTGTACTGGAAAATTTCACCCAACCCTGTTGAGATTGGGGCCATCTCGATTTTTGCCAATCCCTGTGGAATCTGGTCTTCGGCTTCACGCAACCTTTCGCCGATCTGCTGCCGTGCCCAGTAAATATCCACATTATCTTTAAATACCACTGTAATGACCGACAATCCCAAACGCGAAATTGAGCGAAGTTCGATAACGTCCGGGATGTTGGCAACCGCCACCTCAACCGGGGCTGTGATGAAACTTTCCACCTCCTGTACAGCCAATGAAGGCGCTCGGGCAATTACCTGCACCTGATTGTTGGTTATATCAGGTACAGCATCGATGGGCAAATGAATAAGCGAATAAGTTCCCCACAAGACCAATGCAAGGGTAAACAACCCTATTATTATCTTGTTCTTTATAGAAAATTGAATGATATGTTCTATCATATGGCAAATGAATTAATTAGAATTAATACTCAAATCATTATCCTCAAGCAACAGCTTGGAACAAGAAAAAAAACAGTTGAAGTATTAAATTAATTCAGGTGGGAGCCAGATGGAACGATATGGTTCGGAATTGAAGTCAGCCGAATACCAGAATACCAGGTGACCCGGGAGGGAGATAACTTCGGCAAGTACAATGCTTTCTGCAGATACGACCTGGTTTCCGCAACAATTGCAATCACAAAACGGAGAGCATTGGTCCGCATCATTTTCATGGTTGTGACCTGCATGGTCAGTTTGCTCTGTCGGATGAATTGTACTTTCAAATGGCCTGTCAACGCAAGGGATTGCGATGAGGACCAAAATGTAGAGAGATAATATGAGCGTAAGTACCTTCATGATTGATTGCGCAAAGATACAAAGAAAACTCATGCCACTGAATTTCAAAGTTATTCGAGGGAATTTGCACAAACTCCTGTTCCTCGTTGAAGAAAAATTTCACAAATTATCTACCTTTACAACCTGAACGAAAAAACTCAAACCGTTACACTACTGTTTCACCAATGATTACAGAGAAAGACAAATTATCTGACGTGATCGGCAGGAACATCGACCTGCTTCCCATCGTTCACCGGTTGGGCCTTTCTTCATATATCCGGGAGAATACAATTCATGAAGCGTGCAGACTTAAGGGAATAGATCTCCGCTTCACCCTTGGGGTTGTGAATACCTTTTCTGCTGCCGGTTACCTGCCAAAACCGGAGGATATGGATTTAGTACCACTTATCGATTTTCTTACCAAAACACATGATTATCATAAACAGGTCACCATACCCCGCATCTATGGCTTGATAGATCAGATGAAACTTGCGATGCCCGGTGAGAAACTGCTGATCGTTGTTGAGAAGTACCTTAACCAGTATATTGAAAAACTTATCACGCATATCGACTTTGAAGAACATGAGATATTCCCATTGGTTGTGAAAAAGCATGCAAGACGGAGCAAGGCAGTGGCTCCAAATTTAAAAAAACTGCTCCGGGAGCATACCAACGTCGAGAATGAGATCAGTGATCTGAAGACCATCATTATCAGGCATATCCCTGAAAATTTTGACATGACCCTGATCCATGACCTGTTACATACCTTGTCTCATTTCGAGAAAGAACAGCTTGATCACGCCCGGTTTGAGGATAAGATTTTGATCCCCAAACTAATTGCTTTGCAGACTCATTAAATCCTAAAAAGTGCAAACCGGTACTTCAGTGATCATCCATCCTTCGCCGATCATTCAACAAGGAATAAAAAGCATCCTGCTGTCCAGAAATATCTCTATCACTGAAATACTGAATGAGATACCTGAATTTGTTGTGGTATCCCAGTGGAAGGATATGTTGATCCTGGCAGATAAGCGGTTTGGAGATGAATTGACGAAACACGCCCGGATACTGAAAAAAAACGGTAATACCGTGATCGGTATCTTCACAGGCGAAATCATACATGCAAAAGATACCATATTTGATGACATGATCTGCATCGACGACAATATGGATCATCTCCTGTCGAAGATCAATGGATACCTCTTCAGGGTTACGGGGACAAAATCGGACAGTCAGCTTTCAGTCCGTGAAACGGAAATACTCAAAATGGTGGCACAGGGATTCAGCAACAAGCAGA
Organism: Bacteroidales bacterium; assembly: GCA_030681475.1. Lineage (GTDB taxonomy): Bacteria > Bacteroidota > Bacteroidia > Bacteroidales > FEN-979 > CAIVAT01. Next base: position 23,907 of record JAUXWT010000055.1, read on the forward strand.
TTGCCGTGCAGCTTTTTCTGAGTATCCATACCGTAATTACCCATCGTAAAAATATCACCTCCAAACTGGGAATTAAAAGCATACCGGGATTGACCCTCTATGCGGCCTTGAATAACCTGGTAGATTTCCAGCGATAAAATACCAACATATTGGGATTGTCCGGGGTTTTTACTCTGCCTTTCTTTGCATTCAGATTTAAACAACTAAATATGAATGTACAGAAAGTATTAAAACGCAGTATCATGATCGTGGCAGCTTTCACCGGAATCATGACAATTCAGGCCCAGGACAGAATTTTCACATACACCTACCAAAGTACCGTGTTGAATAAAGGTCAACGGGAACTGGAATCCTGGCACACCATCAGGGCAGGCAAATCTGATTTTTTTGTGAGGTACGACAACCGTACAGAATACGAGATCGGGCTCGGCAGCAACCTCCAGACCGCTTTTTACCTGAATTTCACTTCAAAAACCAAGACTATGATGGATGACACGATAAAATCGTTATCCACCGAAACAGAATTCGGTTTTTCCAATGAGTGGAAACTGAAGTTGCTCGACCCGGTTGCAGATCCGATAGGCCTGGCGTTATACGCAGAGGTAGGAATTGCAAGTAACGAATTCGAGATCGAAGGCAAGGTCATTGTTGACAAGAAGATGGGAAACCTAACCATTGCTTTCAATGGCGTTTACGAGCAGGAATTCGCCCCACATTATGAGAAAAATAAATTGAAATGGGATACAGAACAAAAACTGGATGGGTATCTTGCCTTTGCCTGGTCGTTCAGCCCGAGGTTTCAACTTACGCTTGAAAATGCCATAAAAAACGTGTTTGAAGATGGTAAAATAGCCCACAGCGCCCTTTATTCCGGGCTGGGCTTCGCCTATAACCTCGAACATTTCTGGGCAAACTTCACGGTGATGCCACAGTTGACCTCATTCAAAGGCGCCACCGGCAACAACCTGAATTTAAATGAATATGAAAAAATACAGTTCAGACTACTGTTCTCGTATATGTTCTAAAAAAACGATCATCATTGTTTGTCTGATCGGGTTTACCGTTGCGTTTTCATGTACATCGGCTTTGTACATTCCATCGGTAAACCATGTAACACCCCATGCCAGTTTATCTGAACTGCAGAGTGGCAGAAAGCAATATATCAGGAAATGTGCCGGCTGTCACACACTCTATTTACCTGAAAAATATTCAAAAGAACAGTGGGTATACTGGGTGGATAAAATGGATTCAAAAGTAAAGATGGATTCCATTGAAAAAGATGAGATTCTGAAATATGTAAATCATGGAAAATATGGAAGGTAACGGGCTTTATACTTTACTTCATGCGACCTCCCGCAGTATAACCAGTATAGGTATCAATAGAAAAAGCGGAATTCAATGCATTGCCCTGAGGTAATGGGTTTTGCCATGTCCATTGTATAAACGCAACGACAGAGATCAATGCAAAGAGAACCTAGATCAGTGACTTTTTCATTATGATGAGTTTAATTAAAATCAAGTAGTATCAAGTTGACTCATTGCAGTCCTGCATAAGACCATGTAATGTACAAAAAAGTTTTACCAGAAATTCAGGCAACTCAGAAAATATATTGCCATATATTTAGTTTTTTCAATATAATGACTTATCTTTGCAATTAATATGCGAGATTTCATGTAATATTTTGACCACAACCTCGTTATTAACATCAAAGCGTATTTATTCAGGAACATGATTAAGAGAACCGGACATATTTTAACAATACTTTTATTGCTTTTCGGTACAACCGGATTGACAATAAACCGGCATTATTGCGGTACCAACCTGATGAACACTGTTATTTACGAAACCCCTGATAATTGCTGCGGGGGAGATTGCCCGGCCTGCCATACTGAAATGATAAGCTTCCGGATCACCGATCAGTTTGAATCTTCCCAGGAACTTACCGACTTCAACGCAGGGGTTAAAACCCTTTTAGAAAACAAATCACTGCCAATTATTCTGGCATTTTCGAGCCATACCGAAGCAACGATCATGGATGATGCTTTGAAAGATCATGGACTCAAACCCTTTCCCACCAAACCCATTTGTGCAGGACCCTCTACCCCACTCCTGCAGGTTTTTCTTTTCTGAAAATCAAGTCATTTCGTCCTGATAAGGAAATGGTTGTCTCATAACCATCTCTTGGTATTTGTTGTGAAATATCATCATATACCTCCTCTATTAAATACTCACAATTAAATTTTTTCAAAATGAAAGCAATTGCATTAATCGCCATTGTAACTGTGATGATAACAGTTACCGGTTGTTCTTATCAGGGAGGTAACCCGGATCATGACAACAATCACATGAGTTCCGGGCAATTAAGTTATACTTGTCCCATGCATCCGGAGGTTGTTGCCGATAACCCCGGTAAATGTCCCAAATGCGGTATGGAACTTGTAAAACAGGAAATGCCTGCCGATACTGTTCATCAAATGCACAATGATTCCATGATAAAAATGCAACATTAGCCAGATGAAAAACAGAGCTTTAATATTTCTATCGCTGGCGCTTATCATCTTGATTGTGCCCGGGATGGCTCAGATATCACTTGATATTGAAGATCTTCCTCAACCTGGCAAAGCGCTTATCAGTGTTAATGTTGATAGCGCCCAGGGCGCTGCGCTCTCCCCCGGAATTTCCGGTGCGGATATAACCTGGGATTTCAATATGTTGCAACCATGCTGCGGCAGTCCGACGGCATCGTCCGATACCATAACATGGAGAAACCATACAGCAACAGCTAATGCCGGATATTTCCCCCTTTCAAACATCGCCCGCCAGGAAAGATGTTATTCGTATCATTCGCATGTGACTCATACCGATGCAACGGAATGCTATTATAATCATTACATCAGGGATAACACAGGTCTGTTATACTACGGTCTTGAAGATCCTGTTATGGCGATTTTTAATAATAGCTTGAATGTGTTCCCATTATTGGCTTTTGGGGATTCCTTGCAGAACGTTGCCAAAATCCATATTCCTGTTTCAGTTGATACGACAAGGATCTATCACATTATCAGCAAATCTGTTGCAGATGGATGGGGCACACTGATAACACCTGACACTACAGTTCAGGTATTACGGATAAGGACTACAGAAATATTGTACGATACATTATACGTTAATGACGTTATTAGGGATGTTCGCGTTTATCCCGACAACTACTATTACCGATGGTATGCTAAAAACACTGGCTTCCCTGTTCTGGAGATCAATAAAGGATTTCAGAATCAGCAACCGCCATTTTTCCAAAAAGTGAGCTATGCCAAAAAAAGTTATTCCGCCCTGGGAATCAATGTTGCCAATCCAACAAATGGTTTTACAGTTTTTCCAAATCCATTTTCTTCGGTTGTAACTATACAACCCGGCGCCGGAAAAACACTTTTATCTTTTACACTTTTCAATTCGATCGGAAAAAAAGTTATGAGCCGTGACCAGATCAGTGATAACAAAATATTGATCGATGGGGAAATGCTGCCTTCCGGTATTTATTTTTATACTGCCACTTTGAATAATAATGGTGCTTTTAGTGGGAAAATAATAAAATTTTGAATTCCTAAACAATTGATAACATGATCAGCATATTAAGGATTGTAATAGTTTCATGGTTTTTTTTTGCTATTAATCTCCATCTCGCCACACAGCACCATGGTCATGGCGGAGGAGGGAATAACAACAGTCATGCAGGGCATGAGATTGATTCAGTAAAACAAAAAAAACTGTTTACTTTTATTGTACGGAACATCCATCGACCATTTCTGATAAGAAAGGCAAATGTAATGTATGTAGCAAGAAATTTAAAAAGGTCAAAACCTTCTCTTATGAATAATCTGATCTTAATCGCACAAAAATGAGATCTGTGAAAACTCAACTCGAGTAAATGAACAAAAGAAATGGATTATTTTCATTCAATGAACTGAGATGGAGTAATTAGTAAAATGGATCATAAACTTTAAAGAAAACCTATGTTTTTTAACAGACTCGTCAAGTATTTCCTTGATAACCGGCTGATCACTTTCATGTTTTTGATCGCCTTTTTAGCCGCCGGGATCGTGTATGCTCCATTTAACTGGAATACCGGGTTCTTTCCCCGGGATCCGGTGCCGGTGGATGCAATCCCGGATATAGGTGATAATCAGCAAATTGTTGCCACCGAATGGATGGGCCGCTCCCCCAAAGACATTGAGGACCAGGTAACCTATCCCCTTACGACGGCTCTGCTGGGGATACCCGGCGTAAGTACGATACGCAGCACCTCCATGTTCGGGATGTCATTTATCTATATCATATTTAAAGATAAGGTTGAATTTTACTGGAGCCGGTCGCGTATCCTGGAAAAACTCAACTCCCTGCCCTCCGGCACCCTGCCGGCCGGTGTACAACCCACGCTGGGGCCGGATGCCACGGCGCTGGGACAGATCTACTGGTACACGCTGGAGGGGCGCAACCCTAAGACCGGTGAACCAAACGGCGGATGGAATCCCGAAGAGCTCAGAACGATTCAGGATTTTTATGTAAAGTACGGACTCACAACGGCAGAAGGCGTTTCAGAGGTAGCTTCAGTAGGTGGTTTCATCAAAGAGTATCAGGTGGACCTTAATCCCGACGCGTTAAAAGCTTATGGCGTGTCGGTGATGGATGTAATGGAAGCCGTTCGCAAAAGCAATCTCGACATCGGCGCCGAAACGATTGAATTAAACAACGTCGAGTACATCATCCGCGGGCTTGGTTATATCAAGAACCTCGATGACCTTGACAATTCCGTGATCGCGGTTCGCAACAACATCCCTGTGAGAATAAAAGATATCGGTCACGTTTCTTACGGACCCGCAACAAGGCGTGGCGGACTGGATAAGGAGGGCTCAGAAGCGGTGGGAGCTGTCATCGTCGCACGCTATGGTTCCAATCCCATGGAGGTGATCAACAATGTTAAAAAGAAAATTAAGGAACTTGAAGCAGGACTGCCTCAGAAAACCTTGCCGGATGGCACCATTTCAAAGGTGACCATCGTTCCTTTTTATGATCGCACCGGGTTGATCAAAGAGACGATCGGTACCCTGGAGTATGCCCTTTCGCATGAGATCCTCATCAGCATCATCGTCATCATCGTATTGGTCATGAATATGAGGGCTTCCTTTATTGTAGCCGGATTATTGCCCCTGGGGGTGTTGATGACCTTTATTTTAATGCGTTTCTTTGGTGTGGATGCCAATATCGTGGCGCTCTCCGGGATTGCCATTGCCATCGGCGTGATGGTTGACATCGGTATCGTGGATGTGGAGAACATCCTCCGGCACCTGGAGATGCCTGAAAACAAGGGAATACGCGGAAAAAAACTATTGCAGGTCATCTACCTCGCTACAACTGAAGTGAGGGCAGCAGTAGTAACTTCAATTGCCACCACTATTGTAAGTTTCCTGCCGGTTTTTGCCATGGAGGCGGCCGAGGGAAAACTTTTTCACCCGCTTGCATTTACCAAAACCTTTGCCCTGTTATCGGCTTTTATTCTCGGGATCGTCGTCCTGCCAACCCTGGTGCACATCTTCTTCAACATACGGTTCGACAGAAAGAAGATCCGTACTATTTGGAACACAGGATTGATCGCCGCCGGCATTGTATTTCTGATTTTCTGGCACGCCTGGCCTGCTTTGGCCTTGACAGCCATCGGCATCAACAACCTGCTTGATCACCGCTGGCCGGAAAAACGCAAAGAGTTTCCAAACTACATCAATATCGCGATCACTGTTTTTGTTGCAGTATATTATCTCTCCATCGAATGGTTGCCGCTTGGGGCACACAACAGCGTTCTGATCAACTTTATATTTGTGGCCGGCATCGTGGCAGTGATCCTTGCTGCCTTGATGAGCATGGTCCATTTTTACGAACCCATCCTTCGCTGGTGCCTGCGCAACAAATGGAAATTCCTCATGCTGCCTGCAATTACATTGCTGTTCGGCCTTATGGTGTGGCAGGGATTCGATAATATATTCGGATTTGTCGCGACGGGGTTTGAGAAGGTTGGCTGGCAAAGCTTCCGGCAAACTGCCTTCTGGCAAGGACCGACTAAAACCTTCCCCGGTACCGGCAAGGAGTTCATGCCTTCGCTCAATGAGGGATCATTCCTGCTGATGCCGACCAGTATGCCTCACACGAGCATCGAAAAGAACCTTCAGTACATCGAAACATTGGATAAACGGCTCTCGGCCATACCGGAAGTAGATGTTGCCGTGGGAAAATGGGGACGTGTAAATTCGGCTTTGGACCCCGCTCCCGTTCAGATGTTCGAGAACACCATTAATTATCGTTCCGAGTATATCCTTAATGAAGACGGTCACCGGATGAGGTTCAAAGTTGACAGAGACGATAATTACCTGTTAAAAAACGGGTCGAAATATAAAGTTGAAAATGAGAAATTCCGGGTTATTCCGGCTGACAGTCTTATTCCGGATGACAAGGGTGAATATTTCCGTCAGTGGCGGTCACATATTAAAAAACCACAAGACATCTGGAACGAGATCGTAAAGGTCACCAACATCCCGGGGTTAACCTCCGCACCAAAACTGCAACCCATTGAAACACGGTTGGTCATGCTCTCTACCGGGATGAGGGCGCCCATGGGATTAAAGGTATATGGGCCTGATCTGGAATCGATTGAACAGGCTGGCCTGGTGTTCGAGCAAGCGTTGAAGGAGGTGCCATCGGTCAAGGCCACCTCCGTTTTTTACGATCGTGCTGTGGGCGCCCCTTATCTGGAGATCAAACTGAACCGTGAAGCGATGGCGCGTTACGGAATGACCATCAGCGACGTTCAGGAGGTGTTACAGGTTGCTGTGGGCGGTATGTCACTGAGCAACTCGGTTGAAGGACGGGAACGGTTCCCGATCCGGGTACGTTATGCCCGTGAGTTAAGAGATAATCCTGAGGATCTAAAACGAATCCTGATCCCCGCCATGAACGGTACGCAGATCCCGCTGGGTGAAATTGCCGCTATCAGCTACACGCGCGGGGCACAGATGATCCGGAGCGAAAACACTTTCCTTGTCGGCTATGTTATATTTGACAAACTGGAGGGCAAAGCTGAAGTTGATGTGGTGGAAGAAGCGACATTAGTCTTACGGGATAAGATGGATGCAGGTAACATGACATTACCTCCCGGCGTGTCGTACAAATTTGCCGGCAATTACGAACATCAGATCAGGGCTACAAAACGCCTTGCCATTGTAATTCCCCTGAGTCTGATCGTGATCTTGCTGTTATTGTACTTCCAATTCCGCACGGTGACCGCGTCATTTATACACTTTTCGGGTGTGTTTGTCGCCTTTGCAGGTGGTTTTATCATGCTCTGGTTATACGGACAAGGATGGTTCATGAACTTTTCCATAGCCGGGATAAATCTTCGTGACCTCTTCCAGATGCATACCATCAACCTGAGCGTTGCGGTATGGGTCGGTTTTATCGCCCTGTTCGGAATTGCTACCAATGACGGTGTCATCATGGGTACATACATTCACCAGGTATTTGAACAAAGGCATCCGGCAACTGTTTTTGAGGTTCGTGAAGCCGTGGTGGCGGCGGGCTTGAAACGGGTCAGGCCGGCCATGATGACCACCGCAGTTGCAGTGATAGCCCTGTTACCGGTACTGACATCAACGGGAAAGGGGGCTGATATCATGGTGCCGATGGCCATCCCCACGTTTGGCGGCATGATCATCCAGGTGATGACCATTTTTGTAGTGCCGCTGTTCCAGTCCATATGGAGAGAAAGGGCTGTTGGTCGCAACAGTAAAACAGTAAATCAAACAAATAATTCGCAATAATGATGAAAATCAAGTCATATACAAAATTAATGATGGCTTTCATCGGGATCTTTAGCTGGTTTATTGCCAACGGTCAGAAACTACCTGATTCTCTTGATCAATATCTTGCAATTGCGGCGAAAAACAACCCCGCAGTTTTACAGAAATTTTATGAGTACCAGGCAGCTATGCAAAAAGCGCCTCAGGTTGGAAGTCTGCCCGATCCTGAATTGACCCTGGGTGTTTTGGTCAAACCAATGGAACTGGTGAACGGAAAGCAGGTAGCGGACATCCGGCTGATGCAGATGTTCCCCTGGTTTGGCACACTGAGGGCGGCAAAAGATGAGATGAGCCTGATGGCCAATGCAAAATTCGAATCGTTCAGGGATGCCAAACTTCAGGTGTATTTCGATGTGAAACGTAACTGGTACGAATTGCAGAAAGTGAAGGAAAACATTCAAATCTCCGAACGAAATGTTGAAATATTAAAAGTTATTGAACGGCTTACCCTGGTTAAATTTAAGGCTATGCCGTCGGGTGGCAACAGTTCTTCATCTGGTGGTTCCGGATTGGCTGATCTGTACCGTATTCAGATCGACATCGGCGACCTTGAAAACAACATCGTACTATTAAAAACTCAGCAAATATCCATAGAAGCGCGTTTCAATGCCTTCCTGAACCGGCCGTCTGAGATGAAGGTCTATCTTCCCGAAACTATCCTTGCCGAATCCCCTGATATCTCGATTACGACGTTGACGGATAGCATGTTTATGCACAATCCGATGCTTGAAATGCTCCTGTATGAGCAAAAATCGCTGGAAGCCCGGAAGAAAATGGTTACCCTGATGGGTTACCCGATGATAGGGCTGGGCGTGAATTATTCTGTGAACAGCAAAAACAGCATGTCCGGCTCACCTATGAACGGCAAGGATATGATCATGCCAATGGCGACCATTACTTTACCGATCTACAGGGGAAAATACAATGCCATGAAATTTGAGGCAGAGTTGTTAAGATCAGCAAGTGAACAGGATTACCAGTCAACATCAAACACATTGAATACAGAATATTACGAAGCCATTCAACTATTCACGGATGGACAGCGTAGAATTACATTATACGACAGTCAAAGCGACCTTACAAAAAAAACACTTGATATCATGCTGAAAAATTTTACCACCGGCGGTACATCGCTGACAGATATTCTGCGTATCCGGCAACAACTGCTTGATTATGAGTTTAAACAAACAGAAGCGCTGACTGATTACAACACGGCCATTGCATGGTTGCAGCGCCTGATTGCATCATCATCCATTCAAGAAAAATGAAGACAATGAAGACTATGAAATCAATGAAGACAATGAAGGTAATCTTATTTAACAAGTACCTCCTTTTTGGAATGTTTGCCATGGCAGGACTTTTTATTGGCTGGTTATTATTCCATTCTTCCGGCAAGGTGGATGAAAAACATGAACATACAACAGAGGAAGTTCAGTCAACCATTTGGACCTGTGCCATGCACCCACAAATACGCATGGATGCGCCAGGTGATTGTCCGATCTGTGGCATGGAGCTGATCCCATTGAATAACAACCCTGCTGCCATTGACCCGGAGGCGATCCAACTCACCAAAGAGGCGGCACAGCTTGCCAATGTATTAACTTCGGTGGTGACCCGGCAAAAACCGGTCAAAGAGGTTCGCTTGTATGGCAAGGTTCAGGCCGATGAACGGCTGTTACAAAACCAGGTGGCCCACATTCCAGGGCGTATTGAGAAACTGATGGTAAACTTCACCGGTGAAACTGTCAAAAAAGGTCAGACCCTGGCCTTGATATATTCCCCTGAATTGGTTACATCGCAGCAGGAATTGCTGGAAGCATCGAAATCAAAAGTAACTCAACCGGAGATTTATGAGGCTGCAAAGGAAAAATTGCGGCTTTGGAAGTTAACAGACGATCAAATTTCTGCCATCGAACGGTCAGGGAGTGTTCAAACAAATTTCGAGGTAGTTTCAACTGCCTCCGGTATCGTTTTATCAAGACGGGTAAACAACGGTGACTATATATCACAAGGCACTGTTTTATATGATCTTGCCGATCTTTCCACTGTGTGGGTGATGTTTGATGCGTATGAGAGTGACCTGCCGTTTCTGAAAACGGGAGATAAACTGACCTTTACGATCCAGGCCATGCCCGGACAGAACTACACGGGTAAAATAATCTTTATTGACCCTGTAGTTGATGCGGCAACGCGTGTTTCAAAAGTAAGAGTTGAGATCAACAATCAAACCGGAAAATTAAAACCGGAGATGTTTGCCACGGGCATCGTCCATGCCAACATGACTGACTTTAAAGATAAAATGGTAATCCCCCGTTCAGCCGTGTTGTGGACAGGAAAGCGTTCCATCGTGTATGTGAAGCAACCTGACAGCGACGAGCCGGTTTTTAAAATTCGCGAAATCGGGCTTGGACCTATGCTTGGCAACAGTTACATCGTTGCAGATGGACTGTTGGAAGGAGAAGAGATCGTCACGCAGGGGACATTCAGCGTGGATGCTGCAGCCCAACTAGAAGGCAAGCCAAGCATGATGAATCCTTCGGGAGGAAAATTATCAACGATGCCCGGGATGGATATGCCGGGCGATGCAAAGCCATCGGATGGTCAAAAAATGGCCGGTATGGATACACCGGAAGATAATAAAATGGAGGACAACAAAATGATAAAACACGAAATGTTCGCTGTATCCGGAAATTGTGAAATGTGCAAAGACCGGATCGAAAAGGCTGCAAAATCGGTCAAAGGCGTGAGATCAGCTTCATGGGATGTAAAGACAAAGAAAATTCATATCGAATTCGATCCCAGGAAGTCAGATTTACAAACAATTCAAAAGGCAATTGCCAAAGCCGGACATGATAACGGAAAATTCAAGGCCGACGATAAAACGTACGAGAGTTTGCCGGAATGCTGTCATTACAGGAAGTAGGGCAAATGACAAATGACAAGTAACATTCATTATTAACAATTAAATCTAAAAACAATGAAAACAAAAACCATTATGTTAGTAGCAGGTCTGTTGTTATTCAGCATGACTGCAATGTTTGCCAATGAGGCAAAAACAGAAAAAATCAAAGTTTACGGAAACTGTGGCATGTGCAAAAGCCGGATTGAGAAGGCTGCCAAATCGGTGAAAGGCGTTATCAAGGCCACGTGGGATGATGAGGATGCCATGTTAACCGTGACCTTCGATGACACAAAGACAACAACCCTGAAGATCGAAGAGGCCGTTGCAAAGGTCGGACACGATACAGATCACACCAAGGCTGCCGACAAAGTTTACAATGCATTGCCAGGTTGTTGTCAATATGACAGGCCCGAAAAAAAATAACATTGTACTATCCAGGAAGGAGCTATCATGAAACTAATAAAAGCATATATCAGGCACAGGATGTTTGACAAGGTTTACCATACCATAAGGGAAAATGTGTATAAAGTCAGGACTGACGAAGAGGTATATTGGTTATATAAGAAAAGGGCGATTTCGGGATCTATTTTGAAACAATTTAAAAATACATCAGCGTATATATATTCTTAGCATGAAACTTCACCACAAACCACATTCTCAAATGGATACAAAACAAGGGAAATACTACTGCCCCATGCATTGCGAAGGGGATAAAACCTACGATAAATCTGGTGATTGTCCGGTTTGCGGTATGCACCTGAAAAAGCTCGAGGCAATATCCAAACCTGGTATAATTTATACCTGCCCAATGCACCCCGAAGTGAAACAAGACCATCCCGGCAACTGCCCAAAATGTGGGATGACACTGGTTCCGGAAAAAGGTGCAGAAATAAGCGAAGAAGAAAATTCTTACGGGAAAATGGCGAAAAAATTCTGGATTGCTTTAGCATTTACTGTTCCGGTATTTCTCATTGCAATGTCAGATCTTATCCCTTTTCTTCATCTCGAATCGATTGTTTCAAAAAAAATTCTGAATTGGGTTGGATTCGGTTTAGCCACACCTGTGGTTTTTTATTCAGGCTGGCAATTCTTTATACGCGGGTGGAGTTCCATACGAAGATGGTCACCCAACATGTGGACACTTATTTCAATCGGAGTGGGTGCAGCCTACCTTTTCAGTGTTTTTGCCCTGTTTTTCCCAGGAATATTTCCATCTCAGTTCAAAGATGCAAACGGTAATGTCCACCTTTATTTCGAGGCAGCAGCAATTATTTTAACTCTGGTGCTTCTTGGGCAGGTATTGGAACTTAGGGCACACAGTAAAACAAATTCAGCAATCAAAGCCTTACTTGGGCTGGTACCACCCGTTGCCCGGGTTATCAGGAACGGTACGGAAGAAGAAATTCCATTGGAAGAGGTAAAGGCGGGCGACCTCCTGAAAGTAAAGCCCGGGGAGAAAATCCCAGTTGATGGGATGATCTTTAAAGGAGATGCGATCATTGATGAAAGCATGATCACCGGTGAACCGATGCCTGTTGAAAAGTCAAAAGATGATAAAGTAACCGCAGGTACCATCAATGGCAAAACCGCCTTTGAAATGAAAGCCGAGAAAGTGGGCAGTGATACGCTATTGGCTCAAATCATCGAAATGGTAAACAAGGCCAGCCGGTCGCGAGCGCCTATCCAGAAACTGGCTGATACAGTGGCTAAATACTTTGTCCAGATCGTGATTTCCATAGCAATAATCACCTTTGCCATTTGGGCATACTGGGGCCCGGAGCCGGCTTATGTATATGCTTTTGTAAATGCCGTTGCCGTTTTAATCATTGCCTGTCCATGCGCTCTGGGACTTGCAACCCCCATGTCGATTATGGTGGGAACAGGCCGTGGAGCCCAATCCGGTGTGCTGGTTAAAGATGCCCGTGCGATTGAGGAGATGAATAAAGTTGATATCCTTATCATTGATAAAACCGGCACCATTACCGAAGGGAAACCCAGTCTGAATGGTTTTAAATCCTTTGGTGAAATGAGTGACCTGGAAATATTGCAACTGGCAGCTTCTGTTGATTCCAATAGTGAACATCCGCTGGCTGATGCTATTGTGGCCGGCGCTAAGGCCAACAACCTGGAACTTCTGACCCTCGACAAATTTGAATCGGTAACCGGCAAAGGGGTACAGGCGATTTATCAGGGGGGGAAAATCGGGTTGGGAAACCACCGGCTGATTGACGATTTTAAAACTTCCCTGTCAAAAGAACAGAAGGAACTGGCAGAAACATGGCAAATGAAAGGGCAGACTGTCATGTATCTGATCATCCAACAACAAATAGAAGGTATTGTAAGCGTTTCCGACAAAATAAAGGAGACCTCGTCCGATGCCATAAAGACCCTGCAGAAAATGGGGATAAGCGTCCATATGCTGACCGGAGATAATCCATTAACAGCTAAAACAGTAGCTGAAGAACTGGGGCTGGATGGTTTTATGGCCGATTGTTTGCCCGAAGACAAATATAACAAAGTAAAAACACTGCAGGAACAGGGCCACGTAGTTGCCATGGCCGGCGATGGAATCAATGATGCCCCGGCGCTCGAGCAGGCCAATGTAGGCATTGCCATGGGTACCGGTACCGATATTGCCATGCAGAGCGCTGAAATCACACTGGTAAAGGGAGATTTGAACGGGATTGTCAGGGCACGTGATCTAAGCATGAAGGTGATGAGGAACATTAAACAGAATCTGTTTTTTGCCTTTGTATATAATGCCTTAGGAGTTCCAATAGCTGCCGGAATTTTATTCCCGTTCTTCGGGATATTGCTTAGCCCGATATTGGCGGCTACAGCAATGAGTTTCAGTTCAGTATCTGTTATTGCCAACGCTCTGCGCCTGAGAAATAGATAATCACAGATAACATTTTCTTGGCCATGAAATTAAATTTGATTTACTTTGTGAAGTATTTCTTAATTATGGGTTTTGTTGCGCTATGTTTAAATTAGGAGAGCGGATCAGGAAAAGAAGAGAAAACCTGAATATCCAAACCAACGACCTGGCATTTCTAATTGGGGTGACGCCCAGTCTGATCTCACAGATTGAACGTGCAAAAGCATTTCCTTCAATCATTACCCTTAAAAAAATAGCTGACGCACTGCAAACCAGTGTTGGTAACCTGATTGGTGAGAATGAAACGTTTTCAAACAACCCGCTGGTTTCGTTCGATGATAAACGGCTTGTTCAAACCAACGATGAGGGGACAACCCTGTATCTGCTTTCCAATCACGACCAGCATAAGCTTTTCGAACCACATTTACTGACTTTCCCGCCCGGATCTAATTCAACCGGTTTGATCAACTACGCTGTGGGCCAGAGTTTTTATTATCCAATCATCGGGAGTTTCAAAATTGAGATAAATTTTAAAAGTTACATGCTGAGTACCGGGGATAGTTTTTATCTTAACTCAAACTCATATCACACAATTACCAATACAACCCAACAAGAAGCTCATATCTTATGGATCTCCGCAAATCCTATATTATAATCCAAATAAAGTCTGACAAAATAATTCTGAAACATGAACACTGTACTTTTAAATTCTGTTCCCGACAGCACGATCATTCCAGTCCTTGATGTAAAAAAAGTAATCGATCGTTATGGTTACAATGAAGAAACTCAGAACATTTTCAACAGGGAAAATTTACTGCCCGCCGGTGTTTTGAACCGGTTGCATTCAACATATTCGCAATATACGAGAAAATGGGTTGCCGACGACTTAATCTTCACAGGTAAAGAGCGTTATGAAGGCTTGAAGGGATTCAGGGAAATCGTTGACTTTTTACTGCTGAATGGAATTGAGATTGGATTTATCGAAGAGCGTGAACTGTTTATCGAAGTTTACCGGTTCCTGGCGACCAAACATATATTGAATACGATCGATTGGAAAAACTTCGAATATGATTCCCTGTTTCAATTGGTATTTCCTCAACCTGGAATGATCAATGCGGAGACTGTCAACAGTTACGTATCGGCGAAAAACGAAGCAGAGAGGATGGCCATCGTTGAAGATTATATAAAGAAAACGAACCCCCATGATGGAAAGCAAAAGCTAAATAAACCATGGTTCGTGAATGATTTTGGCGATAAGGAGTTTATTGACGGAAGTCAGCATAAATATCCGCAATGCCAGCTTATTTTCGATAAAACGACGCAAAACTGCTTTGCCTTTTGCACCTATTGTTTTCGGCATGCCCAGGTTCGCGGAGACCAGGATATGTTTGTTCAGACCGATATCGGGCAGATCCACGATTATCTGAAGCGTCACACTGAAATTACCGATGTGCTGATCACCGGCGGCGATGCCGGATTTATTTCCTACGACCGGTTGGAGCAATATGTCACCCCGATCATTGAAGATCCTGCCCTATTCCATATTAAAACGTTGCGGCTGGGTTCCAGGGCCCTGACCTTTTTTCCCGGGTTGATCCTGTCCGGATCTTACAAAAGGATGTTGGGACTGTTTGAAAAACTGACTTTAAACGGCATCCAGATTGTCTGGATGGCACATTTTTCCACCCCCCGCGAAGTTCTCAACCCCGGTACCATCGCTGCGATCAGAAGATTAAAAGCCCACGGTGTGATTATTAAAAGTCAAAGTCCAATGATGAACCACATCAGTTTATTCACAGATGAAAATGGTGAAGTTGATATTGACCGCTCAGCACAAAACTGGATAGATTTAGGCAACATCCTTGCGATGCTATCGGTTGGGTTCCACTCAATTTACTGCGCCCGTCCCACCGGGGAACACCATTATTTCACAGCGCCGCTGGCCGATATAAATAAGATATTCTGTAAGGTTTACCGTTCCCTGGCCTCCATCAACCGGCCTTCCAGGTATATCACCATGACCTCTTCGGCCGGAAAAACTTCATTGTTGGGTACAACCCAAGTCGGTGGCGAAACCGCTTTTGTCTTAAAATTCAATGAAAGCAGGAACATGGAGTGGATGGATAAGGTGTACCTGGCAAAATATGATGAAACAACCACAGTCATTGAAAAACTGAAACCTTTCGACACTGATGCATATTTCTATGAAAAAGAACTAAACCAAATTGAATCTGACCTTCAGATGCAAATGGATACGAATGATTAATAAAACCGGAAATAAATCAATACAAGTTATTTTTAAGAAAATATGATAAATAAGATTTTTCAGTCTGCTGCTGATGCGGTTGAAGATATTTCAGACGGTTCTGTTGTGATGATCAGCGGATTCGGTGAAGCCGGGAGTCCGATAGAACTGATCCATGCGTTGGTTGACCGGGGTGCGAAAAACCTTACCGTGGTGAGTAACAACACCGGCAGCGGCAATGTTGGACTTGCCGCGTTGATTGAGAACAGGCAGGTCGGCAAAATGATCTGCTCCTTTCCGAGAACGGCTAATTCTACTGTATTTCCCGAGCTATATCGCAAGGGGGAGATAGAACTGGAACTGGTACCCCAGGGAACCCTTGCAGAACGGATCAGGGCAGGAGGCGCGGGGATCCCTGCGTTTTATACCCCCACTGCAGTTGATACACCGCTTTCCGAAGGAAAGGAGGTGCGTATCTTTAATGGTATCAGATATATCCTGGAATCCGCTATAAAAGCTGATTTCGCCCTTGTTAAGTGCAAATCTGCCGACCGTCTTGGTAATCTGATCTATAACAAAACGGCAAGAAATTTTGGGCCGGTCATGTGCATGGCCGCGAAGACCTGCATTGTTCAGGCCAGGGAAATAGTTGAGCAGGGTAAAATAGATCCGGAAGCGGTCGTCACGCCAGGTATTTTTGTAACGAGGATTGTTGAAATCCCGCATCCTGCCCACGAATCACAACTTGTATTGGAAAACAGGAGGTACCCATGGATATAGTAAAAACGAACAGCGGATGGGACCGCAACCAGATGGCACAGAAAGTCGCCCTCGATATTCCCGATGGCTCTTATGTCAATCTTGGGATAGGACTTCCTGAACTCGTGGCAGCATATGTGCCTGAAGGCAGGGAGGTTATTTACCATACCGAGAACGGTCTTCTTGGAATGGGTTCAGCGCCGGAAACCGGTTTCGAAGATCCTGAATTGATAAACGCCGGAAAAAAAGCGGTCACGGCAATTCAGGGCGCTTGCTTTTTTCACCATGCAGACAGTTTTGCCATGATTCGCGGCGGCCATATTGACATTTGTGTCCTTGGCGCCATGCAGGTTTCGGAAGAGGGCGACCTTGCAAACTGGTCAACCGGTGAACCTCACTCCATCCCTGCGGTTGGAGGCGCGATGGATCTCGTGAGCGGAGTGAAAACGATATTTATCATTACCCAGCATGTCACCAAAGATGGCGAGCCGAAAATAGTCGGCAAATGCACCTATCCCCTCACCGGGAAAAAGGTCGTTGACCGGATCTATACCGATCTGGCCATCATCGATGTAACGGATGCCGGACTATTCGTTAAGGAACTCGCACCCGGTATTACCTTTGAATATGTACAGAAAAATACCGGTGTTTCACTTAACCGTTATTTCTAAATATCTGAAATACAATAGACTATAGAACACAAACCTTTCTACCCATGGGATCATCTTACCAAAACTCAAAAAAGGATTTACTAAATCAAAATGAATTATATCACCAGGCTTGTGAGGTAATTCCGGGAGGTATCAGCAGAAATACGGTTTACAGGGAACCCCATCCCAGCTATGCAGATTACGCCGAAGGATGTTATATCACCGATATTGAAGGAGCCCGGCGTATTGACTTTGCTAACAATATGGCTTCCCTGATCCATGGACATGCCCACCCAGCCGTCGTGGATGCGGTAATGGAACAGGTTAAAAAAGGAACCGCTTACATGATGGCGACTGAAGCCGAAGTGCGGTTTGCTCAATTGTTATGTGACAGGGTTCCAGGATTTGAAAAAATCCGGTTTGTCAATTCGGGTACCGAGGCTGTTATGGCTATGATCAAAGCATCGAGAGCTTTTACGGGACGGACTAAAATTGCCAAAGCCGAAGGGGCTTATCATGGAACTTATGATTTCGCGGAGGTGAGCCAGACTTCGAACCCGGCAAACTGGGGAGATATCAGCAAACCCAATAGTGTCCCTCTCGTGAAGGGAACTCCCCAGGGAGTTTTAAATGATGTGATTATTTTTCCATTCAATGATGTCGGACGCACACTGGCCATACTTGATCAGTTTGCCGATCAGATTGCCTGCGTCATGATAGATCCTGTACCGCACAGGGTCGGTTTGTTTCCGGGAGACCCTGAATTTCTGGATGCCTTGTACAAATGGACACGAAAAAATGATGCCCTGCTGGTATTTGATGAAGTTGTTACGTTTCGCGTAAACTATGGCGGGGCTCAGGAAAATTGTCATGTCAGGCCCGACCTTACCGCACTTGGGAAGATCATTGGGGGAGGGTTCCCGGTTGGCGCGTTGGCCGGGAGGTCGGATGTCATGAAGGTGATGGATCAGCGGGAAAGCCCTTTGCTTTATTCACTGTCCGGAACTTTTTCTGCGAACCCCATTTCCCTGACAGCAGGTCGCGTTACGATGGAGTTATTTAACAGGGAGGCTGTCAATCAATTGAATGAACTCACCCGGACCTCTATTGACCAGTTACGTGAAGCAATTAAGATCGCAGATGTTCCTGTCTCAATAACAGGAGCCGGTTCGATGTTTCGGTTTCATTTAAAAGCCTCTCCTCCAAAATCTTACCGTGAAACTTATCAAAATAAAAAAGAGCTGGAAATCATCAATTCATTTATTGATCATCTTTTTCTGAAAGAGAATATTTTGGTGATCAATACCGGCTCGTGCATGTTTTCCACGGCGCTGACCAGGCATGAAATCGATAGACTTACGGAGGGCGTGTTAAATGGTCTCAGGAAGATCAAACCTGAGCTTGAAAAATTATCATAAAACGTTGTAATGATGAGAAACGAAGTATTTATCTGCGATGCGATCAGGACCCCGGTCGGAAAATATGGTGGTTCACTCTCCACGGTACGAACAGACGATCTTGCCGCAATTCCCCTTAAAGCATTGATGGAGCGGAACCCGGGTATTGATTGGAACGCTGTTGATGATGTGCTGATGGGTTGTGCCAACCAGGCTGGCGAAGACAATAGAAATGTAGCGCGGATGGCGCTGCTGCTGGCAGGGTTTCCCCCGACTATTTCCGGTGCGACCATAAACAGACTGTGTGGTTCGGGGATGGATGCTATCGGATCTGCTGCCAGGACTATCCGCGCCGGTGAAGCCGATTTAATTATCGCCGGAGGGGTTGAAAGCATGACCAGGGCTCCTTTTATAATGGCAAAAGCCTCAGGCGCTTTTTCCCGGTCAGTTGAAGTTTCTGACTCTACCCTTGGATGGAGATTCATCAATAAATTGCTTCAAAAGCAATATGGCACTGATTCCATGATGGAAACTGCTGAAAATATTGCATCAGATATCAATATAAACAGGGTAGATCAGGATAAATTTTCATATCTTAGCCAGGAAAAATATAACCAGGCCCACCGCAATGGTTGGCTTGCCGCAGAGATTGTCCCGGTCATAGTACCCCATGAAAAAGGCGTTCCGGTGATCTTTGATAAAGATGAGCACCCAAGGATGACAACGCCGGAGAAATTAGCCACATTAAAGCCGCTGACCCGAGAAAACGGAACCGTCACCGCAGGAAACTCTTCAGGGATCAACGACGGAGCTGCAGCGCTGATCATTGCCTCCGGATTGGCCGTAAAAAGATATAATCTGACCCCAATGGCCAGGATATTGGGTATGGATACTGCAGGTGTCCTGCCACGCATTATGGGCATGGGCCCGGTGTCTGCAACAAAAAAACTCCTAGGCAGGCTTGAATTGAAAATGGATGATCTGGATATTATTGAACTGAATGAGGCATTTGCTGCGCAGGCTTTGGGTTGTATCCGTGAATTTTGCCTTGCCGATGATGATCACAGGATAAATCCGCTCGGGGGCGCCATAGCTTTCGGACATCCTTTGGGAATGAGCGGTGCACGACTTGTTACGACCGCCAGTCATCAGTTGCAGCGATCAGGCCTTAATAAAGCGCTTTGCACGATGTGTATCGGTGTGGGACAGGGCATTTCAATGATCATTGAAAGGGTTTAAGTATTATCTGACCTGCGCATCCTTCGCCAGGAGTAAATGAAATTGACGTGGAGATCAGAAACCACTTGAAAAAACGGGGCATATTCCGAAAAGCCAGATGAGTAGGAAACCAAAAACAATAATATGATTAATTCGGATATTAATATTGATGGAATGCAAAAGGCATTAAAGAAAGGGCCTTTGAGGTCATGGCTGATTGTTGGCGCAATTATCCTGGTTATACTGCTATTCAAGCCCTGGGTGCAGATTGGCGCAGGTGAAAGGGGTATCGTACTTAATTTTGGCGCTGTTCAGGATAAAGTATTGGACGAAGGGATGCATTTCCGGATTCCTATAATGCAGACAGTCATCATCATGGATGTCAAGGTTCAAAAGACACAGACCGATGCATCATCGGCATCCTCCGACCTGCAGGATGTGACCTTGTCGGTTGCGCTGAACTACCACATCATTCCCGACCGGGCAAACATTGTTTACCAAACCATCGGGGTTCATTTCAAAGAGCGGATCATCGATCCCGCGATCCAGGAGGTAACCAAAGCGGTATCAGCCAAGTATTCGGCAGAGGAGCTGATTACTAAAAGACCTGCAGTTAGCGAGGCAATGAAAGAGTCCCTTACAGAAAAACTGATGGCCTCAAATATAGCAGTTGATGCGGTTTCTATCGTAACATTTAGCTTTTCGAAGGTATTTATGGATGCGATTGAAGCCAAACAGACAGCAGAGCAACATGCACTGAAGGCCAAAAGAGACCTGGACCGGATCAAGATTGAGGCAGAGCAGACTATTGCTGCAGCAACCGCAGAGGCTGAAGCATTACGGTTACAAAAAATGAATATTTCACCCGACCTTATTGAGCTCAGAAAAATAGAGGCAAACCTGAAGGCGATCGAGAAATGGAATGGTATCCTACCACAGGTAACTGGTGGCGGCGCTGTGCCGTTCATTGGCGTGAGTGATCTGCAGAAGAAATAGTTGAACAATATCATAATTTGCAATCCCAATGGTTAGATATATCATTCTAATTGCAATTGCTGGTCTCGTAGGAGCTATTTTAGCCAAACCAAAAGGGCGAAGCCAGATTTTGTGGTTCCTGCTATGCGCAATTGTTCCGCTTCTGGTAATTGCAATCGCGCTGCTTCCCCCGGTAGTTACAAAGGGATATACGAAAAGATGTCCACACTGTGCCGAGATCATCAGGGAGGATGCAACGCTATGCAAATACTGTGGAATGGGTGTTCAGTGAATTGAAATTCGTTGCGTTGCTGTATCTCTTGTTCAGTATTTATCAGGCACAAATGTTTGTTCCGACATTGGCGGACGTACATAGGCTTTGTCGCGCTCAAGGGGCAGAAGCGTAATGGTATCGCGGGGAACATCTTTATATGGGACCATACTGAGCAGGTGGCTGATGCAGTTGAGCCTGGCTTTTCGCTTGTCGTCAGCCTCTACCACAAACCAGGGGGATTGTTTTGTGTCGGTATAAGAAAACATTGCATCCTTTGCCTTGGAATAGTCAACCCATTTTGACCTTGATTCCACATCCATCGGACTGATCTTCCACCTTCGTGTGGGGTCGTTGATCCGGTGAATGAATCTTTTTTCCTGCTCCTTATCACCCACCGAGAACCAATATTTGATAAGTATGATTCCTGACCGGATCAGCATGGTTTCAAAATTCGGGCATGATCGTAGGAAGTCCCAGTATTCGGCTTCAATACAAAATTCCATCACCCGCTCCACCCCTGCCCTGTTATACCAGCTCCGGTCAAACAGCACCAGTTCCCCTGCCGCCGGTAAATGGGGCACGTACCGCTGAAAATACCATTGAGTCTTCTCTTTTTCGGTTGGCACACCTAAAGCAACAACCCGGCAAACACGCGGGTTCAGGCTCGCCGTAATCCGTTTTATTGCTCCGCCTTTTCCTGCAGCATCGCGTCCTTCAAACAATACAACCACCCTGAGACCTTTGTACTTGATCCACTCCTGGAGCCGGACTAACTCGATCTGCAGTTTGCCAAGTTCTTCTTCGTATTCATGTTTCGGCAACTTATCATCGCCCTCCTCTTCGTGGTCCTGTTGAACTGAAGGATCATTCAGGTCGCCATCTTTCTGATGACTGGATGATTTGTCTCTCATCTCCCTATCCTTATTCTTTGTTTTATCCTTTTTATGGCCCATAGTTTTAGCAATTATAAAGGACGAAGATAAATAAAATTTTTCCATCAATATTACGTACATTTGTTTACAGTAGATTTGTTGATGAATTATGGAAATAAAAGTATTTCCCGGATATCTGTTTTGGTCGTACAGCCAAAAAGCTGACTTGCCTGAAGAATTGGTTGCTGAGCATGTGATATTATATGGTGATCTGGAAGATATATTTCGATTATCCGATCTGGTTTCCCATGATATTATCGCTAAGGTCAATCAGGAGATTTTTAACAGTGGACGGTGGCCCAAACGAAGTTATTTTATTAAAAAGGTTATTTTAGGGCTATGAGTCTTGACTTAGGAAATGTACCCCCCGTGACTTCCTCACTATTCCAACGGTTAGCCAGAGAGAGTTTTATGAGCAGCTTTTCGTTGGTGGGTGGAACGGCCCTATCCCTTCAATTAGGTCACAGGCAATCGGAAGACCTCGATTTTATTTTTGATGGAGAAAAAATAAATTCAATTGGAATCAAACGTTTTATTGCCAAACTCTTTCCGGATTATCGGTTGATTCGAGAGGAAAAAGGTTATCAGCTTGACTTTCTGTTACAAGGGGTAAAACTTACTTTTTTTTCGACAGCGGCAGTACTCATTCCTTTTCCAGTAAAGGAGCAT
This sequence comes from Bacteroidales bacterium, assembly GCA_030681475.1. Classification (GTDB taxonomy): domain Bacteria; phylum Bacteroidota; class Bacteroidia; order Bacteroidales; family FEN-979; genus CAIVAT01. The sequence continues at coordinate 46,708 of JAUXWT010000055.1, forward strand.
ACAATACGTTATGGAACCCTTAACATTGCAAATGTCTCTGCGATTTCAACGCTAAAAATGGCTACAATATCGCAACGATGCACAATTCGCGACTACTATGATCTATACTATGTGTCAAAATTTGTTATCCCACTCGCCGAAATTTATAAAACAACTAAAGCCCTGATTCCGAACCTATCGCCGATCACATACTCCGAAACCATTGTTTATATCATGGATATTCCTGAGACATCTGTTGATTCTCATCTATTTCCGAAGGAAATAGTTTCCAAAGAACAAATTGCCGAATATTTTATTGAAGAAATAAAGAAAATGAAAGGGAGTCATGGGATATGAATTATCCCAATTCCAATATTTATTTAATTTCATACACCCCATCAGACACCTCTGCGATGTAAAAATCGGCCTTCAGTCCGGTTTTCATCTGGTATTCCTTCCCTGCCTTTTCGATAAATTCTTCAACGATGTTGTTGCGCACAAGACTCACGGTGCATCCCCCAAATCCGGCGCCGGTCATACGTGAACCCACAACACCATTAATTTTCCGTGCCTCCGCAACCAGGGTATCCAGTTCAAATCCGGTTACTTCATAGTTGTCGCGCAGCGACTCATGAGAAGCATTCATCAGGGCGCCAAACAGCAGGATATCTCCTTTGAGGAGACTTGCCACTGAATTCAAAACCCGCTGATTTTCTGAAATTACATGGCGTGCCCTCCTGCGGATGAGTTCATCCTGAATTTCTTCCTGTATTTTATAGAACTGCATGAAACTGATCTCTCCAAGTTTTGAAATCTCCTGACGCTGGCTCAGGCTGGCCACCGCAAGCTGACATTCGGCAACACGCTCATTGTACTTTGAATCTGCAAGACCCCGCTGTTTGTTCGTGTTTCCAATGATGAGGCTGAACCCTTCGAGCAAAAGTGCGACCTGCTTGTACTCCAGTGTATGACAATTCAGGAAAAGTGCATGATCCTTTTTTCCCATTCCAATCGCGAACATATCCATGATCCCGCAGTTGACCCCTACAAATTCATTCTCGGCCCGTTGCGACAACTTTATAAGGTCGATCATTTCTAATTGGGTAGCATTCATCATCACGGTAAGTGCATAGGCGGTTACCATTTCTATAGAAGCGGAGGATGACAGCCCCGCGCTATTGGGGATATCACCTGAATAAAACAAATCGAATCCGCAAACAGGGATATTCAACTGGGCGAACTGGTCAAAGATACCGAGGGGATAATTCACCCATTGGCGGTCAACCTTCTGATTCATGTTACTCAAAGAAATTTCAGAACTGAATTCAAAGTTGGCAGAGGTAAACCTTACGACATTATCGGTTGCTGCCCTGATCAGCAGGTAAGTACCGTATTGTATGGCACAGGGCAATACGAACCCACCATTATAATCAGTGTGTTCGCCGATCAGGTTCACCCTTCCTGGGGCGAAAAAAACCCGGGGTTTATCTTCTTGATTTCCGTAGCGTTCAAAAAATTGTTCGTGTAATTGGATAAGGTTCATGGGCAGTTGTTGAAGATTAATGTTCAGATTGTTATTCTTCAATCTTCCTGCTAAATTAATAAGAAATTGAATGAGTATGGATTAAAAGCAGGAAAATGGTAATTTTGCGGTAAAATTGCCTGACCATGAACCGTTATATCGCCATTTTCTTCCTTTTATTCTCCATATTGCTTTCAGAGCTCGTTAACGCACAAGATATCAACACCTTCGAGCTTGATAGCGGCTGGAAATTCCGTAGGGCAGGAACCAAAGAGTGGCTTCCGGCAAGTGTACCGGGTGTTGTTCACCTTGACCTGATGCGCAACAAAGTGATTCCCGATCCGTATTTCGGAGATAACGAGTCAAAACTTCAGTGGATCGGTGAAGTAGGATGGGAATACATGAAAAATTTCCATTATGATGAAAAAAAATTCGCCTGGCGACATATCGACTTGGTCTTGAAAGGATTGGACACTTATGCAAACGTTTATCTCAATGACTCGCTGATCCTTGTGGCCGACAATATGTTCCGCGAGTGGTATGTTGACATCAAGCAGAAACTTCATGTCGGTCCAAACACACTGCGAATCCAGTTTCCGGCTATAATCCCCGAAAATAAGGCCCGGTATGACAAACTGCCCAATAAACTTCCGGGTGATGAAAAAGTCGTATGCCGGAAGGCAGCATATCATTTCGGTTGGGATTGGGGTCCTGAACTTGTCACATGCGGAATCTGGCGCCCGGTGTACATCCGGGAATGGAACGCGGTGAATGTGCTTGGGGTGCAGTTTATTCAGAAAAAGCTCACCGATTCAGCAGCTAACATGGCTGCCCAGTTTACCCTGTTCTCCGAACTTGACGACGCTGCAGATATCAGGATCTTTTTAGATACCACCGAAATTTTGCGCCAGGAGATTGGCTTGAATAAAGGCCCGAACGTTATCCGGGGTGATTTTTCAATTATTAACCCTCAACGATGGTGGCCCAATGGTTTGGGTAATCCAACCTTGTACAACTTCGGATATGAGGTCTGGTTCAATGGCAGCTTGGCAGGCGAAGGGAGGCAGAAGATCGGGTTGCGCACAATAGAACTAATACAGGATAAAGATTCAACCGGCAAATCATTTTATTTTAATGTCAATGATATTCCCGTTTTCATCAAAGGCGCAAATTATATCCCGCAGGATAATTTTCTTCCCCGAGTTACCGATAGCGATTACAGGGCGCTTATCCTGGATGTAAAACAGGCGAACATGAACATGCTGAGGGTATGGGGCGGCGGCATATACGAGAATGATATTTTTTACGACTTATGTGATGAAAACGGCATCATGGTATGGCAGGATTTCATGTTTGCAAATTCCATGTACCCGGGAAATGTGGAGTTTCTTGATGGTGTTCGTAATGAGGCCATCCAGAACATCGTACGGCTCCGGCGCCATCCCTGCATTGCTTTATGGTGCGGAAACAACGAGATAGATGAAGGCTGGAAAAACTGGGGTTGGCAGAAACAGTATGGGTACAGTCCTGAAGATTCTGCCGCCGTTTACAAAACGTACCGTACGATCTTCAATTACATTTTGCCCAACAATGTCAGACGGTTCGACACGGCACGCGCCTATATCCCCACATCTCCATTGCATGGATGGGGTCGCCCTGAGAGCCTGACCGAAGGTGATTCCCATTACTGGGGCGTATGGTGGGGTAAAGAATCCTATGCGGCCTATGAGAAGAAGGTGGGCAGGTTTATGTCTGAATATGGTTTTCAGAGTTTTCCTGACTATTCTACCATTAAAAAATTCACCTCACAGGCTGACCTGTCGCTTAACTCGGCGGTGATGAAAGCACACCAGAAGCATCCCACAGGCTTTGAAACCATTGATGAGTACCTGTTGCGGGATTTTAAAAAGCCGAAGGATTTTGAATCCTATACATATGTCAGCCAACTCCTGCAGACCAGGGGCATTATTTCCGCCATAGAAGCGCATCGCAGGGCCAAACCATACTGCATGGGTACCATGTACTGGCAGTTGAACGACTGCTGGCCGGTTGTATCCTGGTCTTCGCGTGATTATTACGGGAAAAAAAAGGCGCTTCACTATGCAATTCCTGCAGCCTATGACAAGTTTCTGATCTCCCCGGTCATCGATGACGGCCATATAAAAGTTTATATCTCCTCTGACGATAAGGAACTGAACCAGGCGGTCATGACCGTAAAGGTGCTCGATTTTGCAGGCAACCTCTATTCTGATGAAGGATTCATGACCGCCATCCCCGGTAATTCATCCCTGGTATATTACGATACATTGCAATCTTCCCTGCTCGGCAACCTTGATCCGCGTGGTTTGTTGCTTCTGGTAACACTCAAAGGATTCGGCCTTTCTGAAATTGAGGTAAAAAACATCCTTTATTTCGTTTCACCGAAAGATCTGGAATTACCCCTTCCTTTGGTCGAAAAGGTTGTTACTGAAACGCCTGATGGTTACAACATCCGTCTCTCGTGCGATAAACTCGTTAAAAACCTTTATCTCTCGACCTCTGTTAAAGGAGATTTCTCAGATAATTACTTCGACATGCTGCCCGGGGAGGCGGTGGATATACGATTCACCACTCCGAAAAAGAATCCGAAAATGGGTGAGTTGATCGTTGTGAGGAGTTTGGTGGATACATATTAAATACCTTCGAAATATTCAAAATATCGTCCATGATCAGACCTGGTTTTCAAAGAAAGATCCTGCTGCTTCTGCTTCCGATATGCATGGTGGCTGCGATAACAGGGGCTGTTCATGCACAGAATGCTCAGTTGCCCGCCAGCTTAGTCAATCCGTTTATTGGTACCGGTGGCCATGGGCATACCTTTCCGGGTGCCAGCGTTCCATTTGGCATGGTGCAACTCAGTCCCGACACCCGTCTTGATGGCTGGGACGGATGTTCTGCTTATCATGACAGCGATTCGGTGATCTATGGATTCAGCCACACCCACCTGAGCGGCACCGGATGCTCCGACTACGGCGATATTCTGATCATGCCGGTTACCGGTACTGTGAACATCGGGGATTACGGATACGCATCCCCATTCAACAAAAATGATGAGGTTGCTTCTCCGGGATATTACCAGGTGCAACTTTTAAAGAATAAGGTTAAGGTTGAATTGACAGCCACCACAAGAGCAGGATTTCATCGCTACACCTATCCTGCATCAGATCAGGCAAATATAGTATTTGACCTGAAGCATCGCGACAAGGTTCTTGAATCGGGAATGAAGATATCGGGCGTTGATGAAACAGAGGGCTTCAGGGTATCGCAGGCCTGGGCTTCAAAGCAGATGATCTACTTCGTGGCAAAGTTTTCAAAGCCTTTTAAATCACATACACTTTACTCAGGAGATCAGGTAGCGGAAAGTCAGAACGAGGTGGATGGCGACAATATAAAAGCCGCATTCCAATTTTCCACTACAGCCGGTGAACAGATCCTTGTCAAGGTGGGAATTTCGGGTGTGAGCGTCGAAGGGGCACGGAAAAACCTTGAAGCGGAAATTCCAGGTTGGGAATTCGATTCTGTGTCAAGCATGGCGTCTGCTGCCTGGAACAAGGCTTTGGGCAAGATCAGGGTTGAAGAGGGTACACATGACCAGCATGTTGTATTTTATTCCGCACTGTATCATACGATGCTCCAGCCAAATGTTTACAGCGACATTGACGGGCAGTACCGTGGCCGCGACCTGAAAGTACACAAGGCTGACGGATTCGATTATTATACGGTATTTTCTCTCTGGGATACTTATCGTGCCGCCAACCCGCTATACACCATCCTGGAACCCGGACGTGTGAATGATTTTGTAAACACCTTCCTCCGGCAATACGATGAAGGCGGGATGTTGCCGGTATGGGAGCTTTCGGGCAATGAAACGGGTTGCATGATCGGATACCATGCCGTACCCGTTATCGCAGACGCATGGCTCAAGGGTATCCGTGGTTATGACGGAGAAAAAGCGCTTAATGCCATGAAAAACAGCGCTGAGCAGGACCATCTCGGATTAAAATATTACAAATCGAAGGGGTATATCCCGGCTGACCGTGAAGGTGAATCAGTTTCCAAAACACTTGAATATGCCTATGATGATTGGTGCATTGCCATGATGGCCAAAGCGCTGGACAAGAAAGATGATTATAAAAATTATCTCATCCGTGCGCAGAATTACAAGAACCAGTTTGATCCCATCAGCGGGTTCATGCGTGCCAAATCGAACGAAACCTGGTTCACCCCGTTCGATCCGGCTGAAGTGAATTTCAACTATACCGAAGCCAATGCCTGGCAGTATTGTTTTTATGTTCCGCAGGACCTGAGTGGCCTGATGCGGCTCTTGGGCGGGCGTGATAGTTTTGCAAAGAAGCTGGATGACCTTTTTACAGCCGATTCCAAAACGACAGGGCGAGTCCAGGCAGACATCAGCGGGCTTATTGGTCAATACGCGCATGGCAACGAGCCCAGCCACCACATGGCCTATCTTTATGATTATGCCGGGAGCCCGTGGAAAACGCAGGAGTTGGTACACAGGATCTGTTCCGATTTTTATAAGAATACTCCCGGAGGATTAATCGGGAATGAAGATTGTGGCCAGATGTCGGCCTGGTATGTGTTCAGTGCGATGGGCTTTTATCCTGTCACTCCGGGTTCGGGCATTTACGCCATTGGAACGCCGATATTTCCAAAAGTCACGGTGAGTCTTGAGAATGGAAAATTTTTGGTTATCAGGGCTCCCAACGTCAGCGACCAGAATTTTTACATTCAGTCGGCAAGCCTGAACGGAAAACCATTTACGAAATGTTATATCAGCCATGAGGAAATCCTGAAAGGCGGCGACCTCGTTTTCAACATGGGACCTCAGCCTAACAAAGCATGGGCAGTTGGATACGGCGGATTTCCTGAATCCTACATTTCAGAATATCCGGTCACCCCGGTCCCTGCCCTGCACCAGGGAAACCAAACCTTTATGGATTCGACGGTGGTGGCCCTTTCCTGCCCCTACCCGGCGGTGAAAATCCACTATACACTGGATGGCTCCGAACCGGGTCTGAGATCAAGCATATATCAGCGTCCGATCTTATTGCGGAAATCGTCCACGCTCAGGGCGTTTGCCATCAGTCAGGAGTTGAGAAGGAGTTTACCCATTGAGGCACAGTTTATCAAGATCCCAAAGAACCGTACGATCACACTGAAAACCAGTTATGCAGGCCAGTATTCAGCCGGGGGTGATCTTGCCCTTATTGACTTTCTGCGTGGAGGAGACACTTTCCATACCGGCGCCTGGCAGGGCTACGAAGGCGTTGATATTGAAGCCTTTGTTGACCTGGGAGCGGTACAACCAATCCGCAAGCTTTCCCTTGGATGCCTGCAGGACCAGGGTTCATGGATATTTATGCCATCCGAAGTTACCTGGTGGATATCTGAGGATGGTATTGATTATATAAAGATATTGACGTTGACCAATGATGTAAACGAACATCACGCAGGCGCGATCACCAAAGAATTTACCGTATCCCTCAAAAACGAAAAAGCCCGCTATGTCAAAGTCCAGGCAAAAAACCGTGGAGTTTGCCCGCCATGGCATCCTGGGGCGGGGGGCAAGGCGTGGGTGTTCGCTGATGAAATCACGATAGAATAATAATCGTCATTCATGTCATTTCATTCGCATATTCGTCATTCGCATATTCGGCATTCGTTAGTGATAAGCAACTGCACCAGTGTATAAAACAAGCCTCCGCTCAGACCTGATCCTTCTCCTCGCAGCAGTCATCTGGGGTTTTGCCTTTGTCGCCCAGCGGGTGGGGATGGATTATGTGGGCCCGTTTACCTACAATGGCGTGCGGTTTGCACTGGGGACACTCGTTCTTGTTCCATTTCTGTTCCTTAAATCCACAAAGGTTGAATCGTGGATTAAAGTCTCGAATCCTTCCGGGCGGCGAAAAATCATCATAGGAAGCCTTGTGACTGGACTACTTTTGTTCGGCGGTGTTGCCTTCCAGCAATTGGGATTACAGTACACCACGGCAGGCAAAGCGGGGTTTATAACAGGCTTGTATGTGGTGTTTGTTCCCATAGTCGGCCTGTTTTTTGGCCAGCGTTCAACGATAACCATGTGGACAGGGGCAGTACTGTCCGTAGTTGGTCTTTATCTTCTAAGCATGACGAGTGGTTTCACCATTGCGCCAGGGGATAAACTGGTATTATACTGCGCAATAATTTTCACCTTTCATGTGCTTTTCATTGCATGGCTCTCACCACTGATGAACAGTTTCCTGCTTGCCTTCATCCAGTTTGCCATCTGCGCACTGCTCAACATGGTGGTTGCTTTTGCCATAGAGCCGGTTCAACTTGTCTCCATCATGCAGGGCTGGCTGCCTATCGTATATGGCGGGATCTTATCGGTTGGAGTCGCCTATACACTCCAGGTGATTGCGCAGAAAACTGCCCATCCTTCCTCTGCATCGATCATTTTGAGCCTGGAAGCTGTTTTCGCGGTATTAGGCGGAACGATTCTGTTGCACGAGATACTTACCACCCGGATGTTGATCGGATGTGCGCTGATGCTGACGGGGATGATTGTGGTGCAGGTGAGAAGTAAATAGTGAAATAGCGAAATGGCGAAATCTGGGTGGGGAAAGGTTTTTATATTTGTGGTTTTATTATTTATTAAAAATTGAAGGGAATGAAAATGAATACATTTCGTGTATTATTGTTGTTTGTTGCGGTTCTGTTCCATCCCCGGGTAATCTGGTCACAGGCCGGAACTGATGTTGCTACTGCCACATCAATTGATCCGAATCCTGCTTCTGAAACCTTTGACAAATATTTTATTGCTAAAACACTTCGTGTAGATTATCTCCTGGCCGGTGATAACCGATCGGAGACGGCCTGTTTTGTTCAGATGAAGGAAGAACCTTACTGGGGAGGTCCGTACAAGAACCTGATTGATCCGTTCGGTTACGGAACCTATCGCTATGCGGCATACGATTCCGTATCAGCGAAACTGCTGTTCTCCCGCGGGTTCAGCACACTTTTCCAGGAATGGAAAGGAACGAATGAGGCAACGAAAATGAAGCGTGCATGGCCAATGACTGCTGTGATGCCTTTTCCGAAAAACTCCATCCGTTTTGTCATCGAGAAAAGATCCTTTGAAACCAATGAGTTTGAATTGATGTTCGAACGGTATATCGACCCCACCGATTATTTTATCAACAGGGAGAGCATCAATTCATATAAGTTAACCAAGATCAAAGATTCGGGAGAGCCGCGCAACCATGTCGATATCGCCTTCCTGGCCGAAGGGTATACCTCGATTGAAATGGATAAATTTCAAGTGGATGCCAAACGAATCTGTGACTATTTTATGTCGGTGGAACCTTATGCAAGCCATTCCGGAAAATTTAATTTTTATGCAGTAGAATCACCATCACAGGAATCGGGAGTGACCATCCCCGGGAAGGATATCTACGTGAATACCAATATACGCAGCAGTTTTTACACCTTCAATATGGACAGGTACCTCACCACATCCGACACCAGGGCCATGTATGATATTGCCGCAAATGTTCCCTATGATCTCATTTTCGTACTTGTAAACAGCAAACGCTATGGTGGCGGCGGATTTTACAACCATTACGGACAAAGTACGGTTGACCATCAGCTTTCCAACATCGTAGCATTGCATGAATTCGGCCATGAGTTTGCAGGGTTGGCCGATGAGTACTATACTTCTGAGATCACTTACTCCGATTATTATAATTTGAAGTTCGAGCCATGGGAGCCGAACATAACGACCAATGTGAACTTTGAATCAAAATGGGAAGAACTGGTATCTCCGGAAACACCTGTGCCCACGCCCCGGGAAGAGAAATTCAAAGGGGTTGCCGGTATGTTTGAAGGAGGCGGTTATCTTGCAAAAGGGATCTACAGCCCGGTGATGGATTGCCGCATGAAGAGCAATGAGGCGCCGGAATTCTGTCCGGCATGCGAGGAAGCGATCAGGAGGATGATTTTGTTTTATACAGACAATTAAATCTGCAATCGCTAATCGTCCAATCGTAAATACCTGATATAACAATATTTAGTTCGTCAACCTCACCGCATATCCAATCGTTATCCCGCCCGAAATCGTTCTGCCGATGGTAAATGCATCTTCAAGCACATCGCTTATTCCGTGGAAATAGGTCACTTTGAGCATAATATCTCCCGGGCCCAGTTTGTAACTCAACCCGGCTTCACCCACCCAACTTAGCTCCACTTCACTGAAACGTGTAAAAGGCATGAAAAACCGGTAGTACGGTCCTGAAAAAAGCGCTCCCGGATTGGGTCTTCCAATGGCAAAATCTACCTTTGGCCCGGTAGCTATCTGCAAGCCGAATTTACTTTGGTTAAAATGGAAACGGTATCCGATGAGTGATGATAATCCTATGTAATTTTGCCTGGCAGCCGTTTGCCAGGGCCACCCGACGGAATCTGTGAAGGTCACATTTGCCAATCCTTTGTTGCTGTAACTGAAACCCGTTGACAAATAAAAGTTCTTTCCGAGGTCCACATCCACATGAATGGCCGTCAAAACCGAGCCGACATTTGTCCTGAACGACATGGAATCAAGCAAATAATCCATTCGCCCGATGCGCTCATATTCTGCAATTCGAGTATGTGTTCCGAGAAACCCAGCCTGGATGCCGATTAAATTTTGTGAAATCAGTTGGAATGAAATACAACTTAAAAAAAGGATAAGGATCAGTTTTTTCATGCGCAGGGCCGTTTGAATGAATTGGTTGGATTCAGAATCTGGATTACCAGCGCAAATGTACGGAAGTTTGGTGAAATCATATTGTTAACTTATCAGTCACCGCCAGTGATGAGGTTGTCTGCGCAAGACAAAGGTTGTGCAAAAGGTCACCCAACTATCTATCCGGAGTGGTATCTGAATCCGGATGGAATAACAACAGTTACCTTTGTTCCTGTAGGTTCGTTTTGTTCATTGAACAGGTCGGTCACATCGTGAAGGATCTTCTGATCGTTGTACCTGTCGAAAAAATCATAAAAGTAGTTGAGGATCATCAACCCCTTCGCGGTTGACTTCTCTGGCATCTTCCCGGCTTGTTCCCTTCCGATTCCGTTGTCTTCCACTACGATATATAATTTATTTGCTTCTTCACGTAAAGTAATTGTGAGTTCACCAGTCCCTTCCCTTTTGTTAAGCAGACCATGTTTCAACGCATTCTCAGCGTATGTATGGATGACCATCTTGGGAACCTCCTGGTCCAGGTTTACCGGCTGAATAATGTTGATGGTGAATTGAAACGAATCCCGGAACCGCAACTTTTCGATCTCAAGATAATTTTGCACGAAGACAAGTTCTTCGGCAAGGGTACGCGTCACCTTATCACTTGAGGTCAGCACCTGCCTGATCAGGTTTGAAAATTTTACAAAGAAAGCGTATGCTTTTTCCTTTTCCTCCTTTAGGATCACTGACGCAATAGAGTTCATCGCATTAAAGGTAAAATGCGGATCGATCTGGTTTCGGATGGAGATCAGTTGCAACTCAGCCATCTTTTTCTCCGATTCAAGTTTAAGCTGTAAAAGCTTTTTCCTGCGATTCATGACCAGGTATCCTGACCAGAAAAAGAATGCTGCAAGAATGCACAAAAGAAAAGCTAAAAATAACCATGTTTGCCAGAATGCTGGAACGATTTGAATTGTAACTGAAGCTGTTTCAGACCATATACCTTCATCGCTGGCAGCCATCACCTTGAACTGATACTTGCCTGGTTTAAGATTGGTATAAACGGCAAACCGTTCGACGGTAGGTGCACACCAGCCATGTTCATGGCCATCCAACATATAACGATACCTGACATTTCTGGGCGAACGGAAACAGAGTCCGGCAAAATCGAAGCGGAGATTTGATTGTTGATGGTTGAGTTCCAGATATCCGCTGTCAATATCCGTTGAAATTAAAGGAGTTTGCTGCATGGTGACACTGATCACACTGACCCCGGTAATATATATTTGCGGACCGCAGTTTGAGTACGGAATCCTGACCGGGTCCAGACTGACCAAGGTGTTTGTCGTAGCAAACCACAAAAGCCCCCTGCCGTCCATGGTCACCGCATTCTGCTGGCACTCCTGCCCAAGGAATCCGTTATCGCGGTCGAAATAGCGAATCACTGCTGTGTCTTTATCATAAAAACGGTCCAGGTCCATCAACCCGATACCTCTCAGTCCGCCAATGAACAATGTCGAAGTATCTATTAAACATAAACTTACAACAAGATCGTTGAACCATGGATTATCAACTTTTTTAAATTGCTTGTTATCAAATAGATAAAGGCCGTCGGTGTTGCCGATCCACACGTTATCGCGTCCATCGCGCACCATGGCATTTGCTCCCTGGTCGTAAGGCAAGTCTGCAGTGGGCAGGTGCATGACTTTTTCTCCCTCCAGAAAGCTGACACCCCGGAATCCGCCAAGGATCAGCCTCCCCCTGCCATCTTTTTCAATCGAAACGATCTTATTGGTCTTGTTTCCCGGAGAGGTTGTCAGCAAGCTGAATGCAGATCCTTCAGGTTTAATGAGCAAACCATAGTCAACACCATAATATTGAGTATGATTCTGTTGATCCTCGAAAAAATAGAGCGAAGTTGTTTTTGGAACATCAGTCGGAAAATACAACCTGGCACCGTCCCATAAAACGGTGCAATATGGATTGACACAAAAATGGACAATGCCCTTGTGATCTCTTCTGCCACCCGGATATATATAGGTACGTGAATGTTGATCTGAGATCTTCGGGAAAGGGTACCTAATGAATTTACCATCTTTTAGTACCTGGATTCCCTGACCACTGCCACCGGTGACGATATTGCCAAGCATATCCTCCGCAACACTCTGGTTGTCGGGAAAAAGTCCCTCTTGATCAGTGTAGTTCGAAAAACATAATGGTAACGTTCTTATCAGGCCCAAAGCAGAACCTAGCCATAGGTTGTCCTCCCTGTCTCGCAAAACAGCTGCAGTAATGGGAATGTCATACGGGTATGTCGTATGACGCTTATTCTCGTAAATCGTAACGCTTTGCTTCGAATTATCCAAAGTCAGAAAATTATCCTGATCTGTAATATAAAACACACAGTTTGATATTTTTTGCTCCCCGCCGAAGTCATGAACTAATGTTAAAAGGGTATCGGCAATCCTAAAAAGTCTGACCTGCTGGGGAATTTTGGTTGAATGTTCATGTTGGTACATGATTCTCCCGTTTTCGGTAATAGTGTGGTTCAACCTTTCCGGAGTTAGAATATACAAATGACCATCCTTTCCTGTTGTCATGACGCTAAAAGCGGTGCCTGGCAACTCCACAAGCCTGTCACCCCTTAGGCAACAAAGGTTCCCTGAACTGCCCTGAAAATAAATATTCCGACTGGCCGGAGCATATACAAAACTCCCCCATAACCCCGGTAAAAATTTATCTCTCAGGATATCAAGATATGAATGATCGATCTTACGCAATCCACCACGATCAGCTTCAAATAGCATCGTGGTTGAATCATTTTTTACTACGATCTCTCCCTTCCCATCCTTGATCCAGAAACCCACGAGGTTATCCGGTATTTTACCTGAGGTGACTCTTTTGTTTAATTTCAGGTACTCATACAAAACGTAACCCCTGTTAGTCACAATCAGCACAGCGCTGTCGTCAAGATTATCAATAAAACGCACCTGTGACCTGGCAACCTGGCCGGAATCTGTGATGGTTTGAAAAGCATGACCATCAAAACGGCTGATCCCGTTTTTGGTGCCGATCCATAAAAATCCCTTTTTATCCTGATGGATGACCATGACCTCCGATTGTGCCAGGCCATCGGAAACAGTGTACAACCTGTATCCCGGATGCTGAGCATTAAGGCAGGTAGAAATTAGCAGGAAAAGAAAAAGAAGTTGGGGCCAGAAAGGAGATCTCATAGGTACCGGGTCAGTTACTATTTTCTGTCAATGAACTTGCATCCCCTGAGGACTGACCGTCCTTCAGCCACAAAATAAACAGATTATATCCCAGTGATAGCACCACCGCCCCAACAAAAAGCCCGATGGTGCCATAGCTGATAAACCCGCCAATGGCCCCGAGAAAGATCACCATCATGGGCACAGGAGCGCCCCGTCCAAGTAAAATTGGCTTTAACAGGTTCTCCATCAACAGCAGCGGAACGCACCAAACAGTCAGGAGAATGGCGGTTAGCGTGCTTAACTTCAGAAATGAATAGATCAAAACGCCGATCACTACCGGACTTATGCCGATCTGAACAATGGCCAGTACAAAACTGAACAACGCCCATAGTCCTGCTCCCGGGATGCCGGCAACGAGGAAACCGATGCCGGCCAGAAAAGCTTGGATAAAGGCGACGCCCAAAATACCACGGGCCACGTTGCGAACCGTTACTTCGGCATTGGAAACAGTTTCGACCCCTCTGGCTCCCATCAACCGCACTGCGATCCTCCTTGATGTGCCCGCACCGGATTCTGCATAAACTAAAAATACTCCGGAGATGATGATGGATACGATGAACAGCAGCACACCCAGCCCGGCATTCGTCAATGCTGAAATGAACCAGGTGATCCCGGTCATCATTTGGGGTTCAAACTTCCTGGCTACGTCGGTAAGGTTTTCAGACGCAATTTGCCAGAAACCGTAAAACTGTACACCTATAACAGGCCAATCTTTAACAGTCTCCGGCGGCGGTGGAATCAGATTGGCGCCATTAGTCAGCGATTCCTTTACATAATTAACCGCCTCTGCAAGCGAACCGCCCAACAAAATGATCGGCAGGATGATCAGTACCAAAAGAAACAAGGTGACGATGATTGCAGCGAGTTTCGTCCGGTTGCCCAGCCTGATTTTCAGTCTCCTGAAAAAAGGATATGCAGCGACTGCGAGAATGATCGCCCACAACAAAAGCATCAGAAACGGTTTCATGATCATGAAACACCAGACAATCAGACCCAGTAACAGGCCTATCTTGATTGTAACCTCGAGACTTTTTCCAAAAAAATCGTTTCCGCCTGAACTGGTTTTAGGCTCGTCCATGCTTGCTGAAATTTTTGCTAAATGTAGCATATTTCTTTGAAAAAACAGACCCCTGTTTTCAGCAATTGGTCTTTATGGCTTCCCGCAATTGTTTGTAAAATAAAAGCAGTGTATTTTTACCGGTATCGGATTCATCTATTTCCGGATTAGATCCCAACATAATACCGATGAGAAAAATAAACGTAAAAACACATGGTCATGAAAAAAATAAAACTCTTCTTGTTAATCTTTATATCGATAATTTGGGGAAGTATTTCGGGATTTTCTCAGAAATCCTATGAAATGGAACTCCTCAACCTTGTTCAACACAATGAAACTGAATACAGATTCGATGTCAGGATGCGGAATACTTCGGCCAACCCCTCCTCCACCGGTGCATTTGCCATTGAAGGAATCCAGTGGCAGTTATTGTACAATACAGCGCGGTTGAATGGAGGTGCGCTGAACAATAATTACCTGACCTATGTTTCCAATACCACAGATCTGACAGGGACTGCAATTGTACCAGAGTCATCCAGGTTTACCACCGATCAAACTATCATGCAGTGGCTTACTGCCGCCTTGGATATAGATGGGAAAACGACCCTGTTTAATGATGGTACCTGGAAAAGGATCGGTACCTTTAAAGTGATCCTCCGGGATGTAAGTACGAACCCTGGATCGGTAGCAAAAAACTGGAGCGATGGCTTGCTGGATCTTGTATTTAACGGATCTGCCAATATGATCGTCACGGAATGTAATTATTATGAGGAAAATGGCTCCTTTTATAGAGCAGATGCCGGTTTTACTGTTATTGCAGGGCAAACTTTAACCAATTCGACGGTTAATAAACAACTGTTCAGCAGATGTTTTACCGGAACCGGAAATTTCAATACCTCAGTCAACTGGAACAACGCGGTGGCTCCAACCGATGCCACTTACCATGTCGTTCCATCCTCCGGCGGAAATAACATATCCATTGGCGGGTACAACACAGGCGGAACTATTTCGCCCGGTATCTGTACCCTGACGGACCACAATATCATTAATGATCTGACAATAAAAAGCACATCAACACTGACGATAGATCCCGCGAAACAACTTACTGTCAACGGTACGTTATACATAGACAACAGTGCATTCACCGCCCTGACTTTAAGATCAACTGCCGCGGGAACAGGATCGCTTATTCACAGCACAGAAGGCATCAACGGGACAGTAGAAAGATATATTGCAGGCTGGACGGGTAGCCCCAATCCCGAAAACCATGGATGGCACTTTCTCGGATCTCCCGTAGCCGCACAGCCCATCAGCGTTTTTCATACGGCAGGTTCAGGAAACGATTTTTACAAATGGGTTGAAACCAATCCCAACCAGGAGAAATGGGTCAACCGGACTGCAATTGGCGGCGGACTAAATGGTGGTTTTGAGACCAATTTTGCATTAGGTACAACCGGCTATCTCATTGCCAATTCGACCACAACGACGCTCCCTTTCACGGGTAATCTGAATGTTTCCGATATTCAGGTTACCGGATTAACCAACAGCGCCGGATCATCTTACGGCGGCTGGCACTTGTTGGCAAATCCGTTTTCAAGCGCCGTTAAATTCAATCAGGGATCATGGAATAAGACAAATATCGCAACTTATGCACAAATATGGGTAGAAAGTTCAGCGAGCTATAAAGTAATGGCAGGAAACCAGATAATACCGGCAACTAACGGATTTATGGTCTATACCGACGGCAACGGCTCTTTGACTATCCCGGCAAACTCACGGGTTCACAGTGATTCAACCTGGTACAAGGAAGAAACATCAGACGAAAGGATTTTACTGCTGGCCAGGGATTCCGGGGGTAAAACTTCCCAGGAAACCATCGTTGCCTTTAACAGTGATGCCACCGAACATTTCGACATGCTTTACGACAGTTACTTTATGGCCGGCTTTGCTCCATCCTTTTATTCTTTCAACAACTCCGGATATTTTGCGCTCAACACATTGCCGGAACTTCGGTCGGACCTTGTGATCCCTCTTGGTTTTGTTAAAAATAATGCAGCTAATTTTTCCATACAACTCATTGAGACCATTCCCGGACTGACGATCTATCTGAAAGATTTGAAAATAAATCAGGATCATGATCTCACAAAAAATCAGGCATATCAATTTATCTCAGCCGATGGTGATGATGCATACAGATTCCAGCTTCATTTTGCAACCGTCGGGATCAATAAAACATCACCAGATAAAGGGGCTGGCATCTTCGCGTTAAATAAAACCATTTACATTAAAAGCAAAACCAGCCAGGGACTTACCGGTAATGTGATGGTTTACAATATGATCGGCCAGGTAATGGTCAACCAGTCCCTCAGCGATGAACCGGTAACAACGATCAGTACGAACAGCGGGACAGGTTATTACCTAGTCAGGGTGATCACCGCCGGTCAGACTGTTACAGCTAAGATTTTTTTGAAATAGTCCGCAGAAAAACATCGCCTTGACTAATCATAACCCATTGGTTCCTGATTTACAAAAAAACTACTGTATGATCTTTATAATGAACAAAGTAGCGCAGTTATCGGCATTCTGTTTATTCATTTCCCCGCTATTCACAGAACCTGCTTTTGGGACTGTCAAATATCAGTCCAATCCGAATACAAATACCGTGCTGACCATACATGAGGATGGAAACACCATAGCTCGGGGCAATAGCGCCACCGGTGGCTTGCTGACTAATTATGGGACTGTTGATCTCAAGCATAACATTGACAATCAGACAGGTACTTTCTCCGACCTTGGAGCCGGTGACTTTATATTTTCTGGAACAACTTCACAAACGATCTCCGGACCGGTTACATTTCAGAATCTGACGCTGAATAATCCTGACGGAGTTACAACCGTTTCAGACATTCAGGTAAATGGAGTCTTCACGCTGACCAACGGACGGCTAACCCTGGGCGGCAGCAACCTCCTGCTTGGCAACGCTGCTTCAATTGCCGGTACTCCTTCGGCTTCAGCCATGGTAGTGGCCACGGGAACCGGAGAGCTGAGGAGGTCTTTTCCTGTTTCTCCGTCATTCCCGTTTGCATTTACTTTTCCGGTAGGTGATGTTGACGGAACGGCCGAATATTCGCCGGTTACGGTTAATTTTACTTCAGGAACCTTCGGAAGCGGAAATTATCTGGGTGTCAGTCTGAAAAACGAGGCCGATCCATTTCCCGGAATCGCTACAGGAAACTACCTGAACCGTTATTGGATATTAAACAGCGACGGGATCACCGGCTCTATTTCCTGCGACCTGACCTTTAAATTCACTGATGCGGATGTTTCCGGGGTGAAATCGAACCTGTATTGCATAAAAACATCGCCGGCACTTTTTGAATATGACAATTATCTCAGCAATAACGTGCTCAATGGGACAGTGAGCACGTTCAGCCGATTCACAGGGGCGGATCAACTGGTTAAAACTAACCTTAAACTCTTCCTTGAAGGATTGTACAACCCGGCTACGGGTCAGATGAATAAGGCTCAGGATTTTGACGGTGGAGGTTATTTCGACAAATACGAAGGTACCATTGCCGATGTTATAAACGTTGAATTACATGACGGGTTGAATTTTCAGACTATTGCTTACAGCTTTCCCGACCTGGAATTGCAACAGAATGGAACATTGACGTTCAATTTGCCGAAATCATACATGGGCTCCTATTATACCGTGCTGAAACACCGGAATCATATTGAAACAGTCAGCATGAGCCCGGTCTCTTATAATCCCGGCATGGTATCCTACGATTTCTCCACCGCAGCAGGACAGGCATTTGGCAACAACCAGAAGCAAGTGTCAACAGGGATCTGGGGGTTTTTCACAGGGGATGTAAATCAGGATGGGATTGTGAACCTCATCGACCTTTCGTCAGAAAATTCAGCGGTACTGAACCTGGAAAAAGGTTACCTTTCCACCGATCTGAACGGTGACGGTATTGTTAACCTCATAGACCTGTCCACTGTCAATTCAGCAACGTTGAACCTTGTCACCCGGAAGACTCCCTGATTGCCTCAACGCTGTTCCTGGTCAATAGATTTTTCCTTGGATCTGAAATTCCGGATTGATCATTGCCGGTAAAATAAAATTGTGTTATCTTTGTTTTACAACTCCGTATTGATCTTTCACCATGAACAGTCCTGAGATAAAAGCGTTTATCCGTGAAAATAAAAACCTCTTCTGGTACACTCCTGAAGATAAAAAAGAGGATATCAGCCTGGAATTTCTGGTTGAAACCATTTTGAATTACGGGGATCTGAAAAACATCAAAACACTGATAAGTATTCTCGGCATGGAGGAAATATCCCGGATTTTCTTTGGCGCCGATGGAAGAAAGAGATTAAACTACTATCCTGAAATCCATAACTATTTTTCAATATTTTTTTCAAGGTATGCATAAAGAAATTTTGTCAGAAAACCAGGTGGAGCTTTTACCACTGGTTAAACAATTTATCCGGGAGTATTACCTTGTGGGTGGAACGGCAATTGCATTGCATATCGGACACCGCAGATCAATTGACTTTGATCTGTTTAAGTTTAACCCCATTAAACCTAAAACCATTGTATCTAAAATTTCAGCATTTAACTTTCCATACACAATAACAAGAAGAGTTACAGAACAAGTGAATCTAACAATTCATGATGTGAAGTTCACCTATTTTCAGTACCCTTTTGAGATTGATGCAAAAAGCAGATTTGAGAAATATTTCCGATTGCCCGAACTCCTTGATTTGGCTGCAATGAAAGCATACGCACTTGGTCGCAGATCAAAGTGGAAAGATTACGTTGATCTCTTTTTTATTTTGAAACATCATTATTCAGTGAAACAAATATCCGATAAAGCCGATGAAATTTACCAGGAACTCTTTTCAGAAAAACTGTTCAGGGCGCAACTTGCCTATTTTGTTGATATAGATCACTCCGAACCCATTGAATACATCGTCCCACCCGTTCCTGAGGATGAAATTAAAGAATACCTGATCGATGTCGCCACCGATATCGATTTGTTCGACTAAACATTCCGCACCATGATCCGGATTCCAAGAATGATACTGTTGGCGCTTATGGTAGCGCCTGCAATCTGTTATGCGCAAACCAACCTTTCAGTCACTGCCGGGAAAGTAAAGAGTATCCTGCGAACAGAACATGGCCTGATCATCAGGGCTGACAATGCTTTTGCCCAAATTTATTCCTACTCCCCCACTGTTATCCGTTTCCGGATCACCCAACATGAACCTGAAGATGACTTTTCGCATGCAGTTATTCGTAAACCTTCGTCATTTTTCCGTGATCTGAAAGAGAGCCGGGATTCATCAATTGCCCTGACCGATTCACTCCAGGTAGTAATTTACATGAATCCGATGCGTTTCTCGGTCAGAACCCTGAAGGGAGAGGTGATATCCGAAGATTATGCAAACCTTCCGGTTTCGTGGCTTGGAACTGAAGTAACCACCTATAAAAAACTTTTCAGCGATGAAAAATTCCTGGGACTGGGTGAAAAGACAGGAAACCTTGATAAACGGGGTAATTCCTTTGAAAACTGGAATTCCGATGTTCCGGCCTATGCCATCAACCATGATCCGCTATATCAGAGTATCCCTTTTTTTATCGGAATTCATGGAAAAGTTACCTACGGCATCTTTCTGGATAACTCCTACCGCACTAAATTCAACTTTGGCGCTTCAACCGATGAGCAATACAGCAGTTTTTCGGCCGCGGATGGTGAAATGAACTATTATCTCTTCGGAACATCTGGTGTCTCAGGGATCATCAGGGATTACACATGGCTCACCGGCCGCATGTCTTTGCCACCCTATTGGAGCCTTGGGTACCAGCAATGTCGCTGGAGCTACTTCCCCGAATCGCAGGTGATGGGCATTGCACAGCAATTCCGCGACAGGCAGATCCCGTGCGATGTGATCTATCTCGACATTGATTACATGGATTCCTATAAAATCTTTACCTGGGATAAGGAGCGGTTTCCACAACCTCAAACCATGATCGGAAAACTGAATGCCATGGGCTTCCACGTGGTTACTATCGTTGACCCGGGGATAAAGGTGGAAAAAGGATATTTTGCCTACGATGAAGGAGTGAAAAACAATTATTTTGCTAAATATCCTGACGGGAGCAACTATACCGGAAGTGTGTGGCCCGGCCGGTGCCATTTCCCCGACTTCACCAGTGAAACGGTAAGAAAATGGTGGGGAGCATCATTCAACAGTCTCACCGATCCTGGGGTGGAAGGATTCTGGAACGACATGAATGAACCAAGCGCATGGGGACAAAGCATCCCTAACATCGTTCAGTTTGACGGTGACGGAGGAAAGGCGCCAATGTCGAAGGTACATAATATTTACGGACTTGAAATGTCGCGCGCAACTTTTGAAGGAACGAAAACCCTTATGAAAGGCAAACGTCCGTTTGTCCTCACCCGTGCAGGCTATGCAGGAATACAGCGCTATTCAGCCGTGTGGACCGGCGACAATGAAGCCACCGACGATCACATGATGCTCTCGGCTCGCATGATTACCGGACTCGGACTTTCCGGTGTATCATTTACCGGCCCCGATGTGGGTGGATTCATGGGTAATCCAACCGAAGAGTTATATACTCGCTGGATGTCGATGGGTGTTTATACTCCGTTGTTCAGGAACCATTCGGCCTGGGATACAAAAAGTAAGGAGCCGTGGTCATTCGGACTTAATGTTGAACGCATGGTTAAAGAGATGGTCGAACAACGGTATCGCCTCCTGCCGTATATCTACTCGGCTTTCTATGAATCTACCCTGACTGGTCTGCCGGTGGCCCGTAGCCTGGCGATCAACTTTCCTTTCGATGAAAAGATATACTGGCGGAAATACCAGAATCAATATCTTTTCGGTGATAACATCCTGGTAGCGCCTGTTTCCGCCAATCAGAATTCAGCAAAGGTTTACCTGCCCGCAGGTGGCTGGTATCGCCTCAGCAACGGGGAATTTTATAAGGGCAATTCCGAAGTAAATGTTGATGCACCGCTCGATGATCTGCCCGTATTTGTGAAATCATCCGGGATAATTCCGATGCAATCTGTCATACAATACACTGCACAAAAACCCTCCCACATCATGGAATTGCATATTTATAATGGCGATCAAACCAACACCCTGGTCTATTATGAAGATGACGGGGAGACATACCAGTTCGAAAGTGGCCAATATTTTCGCAGAAGGATCACCTTTGACCCGGTTCGCCGGCAGATCAACTTTTCAAAAACTGAGGGGAACCATTTATCCAGGTTCACTACTATCCGCCTTGTACTTCACTCCTTTGATGATGTAATGACCCTCAATTCGGCTGGGAAGGAGTATTCGCTGAAACTCAAATCAGTCACGGAACGATCGGCTGAAATTCCAGCGGGCGGCGTGGAGGAGATGATTTTCAGTTATTAACCACATTAGGCACAGTGGGGCACAATAGAAGGACACATTAGTATCCTTTTAACAAGTGGGCATAAAGGTCTGTTACCAGCGTTTTCTGGCCTTCCCTGAAAATATTCATACAATTGAAATTGATCAGTATCCCTTTGGGTTTTTCACATAGCTTGAGATAAGTCAATAACTGTGCTTCGTGGATTGGCAATAAAAACTCAACGGCCTTTATTTCCAGAATAATACAATCTTCAATAAGCATATCAAGCCTTAGATCACTTTCGAGATACAAACCCCTGAAAACGATTGGAACCCTTTGCTGTGTGATTATTCCCATGCCCTTATGCAGAAGAAGATGTCGCATACACTTTTCATATACACTTTCAAGCAATCCTGGACCTAAATCCTTATGAACTTCAATCGCAGCCCCGATAATAGTATGAGTCAGCTCATTTAAATACCTCTGTGTTAACATAATGCAGAATATCTATCCTATTGTGCCTTTCTATTGTGCCCTACTGTGCCTATTGTGTTTTAAAACACCCCTTCCAAATGCCGAAAGTTATCAACTTGTTAATCGCCAATTCCACAAAAAGTAATACGTTTGTTGATAAGTTTTTGACAATTTACTGTCCTGGCCGAGTTCAGGCATATCAACATCATATGAGAATAGGGCTATTCCCCGGAATTTTAATATTGTTGTTCTTTACGGGCTGCAACGATGACCATTTCATCACCAACCAGGCTTACCGGAACAGGGTGGAAACGCAGTTTAAAAAACAGAAAGAATTGTCAAAAGGCCGGTCTCAACAACTCTTTAGTGTTTTCAACCAGGATCTGACCACACCGGAAACTGAAGCGTTAAAATTCCTGTTCGCCTACTCCTCATTGAGCGATCTGGCTGATTATACAGGCGAATTCTACCTCAGGAACATCCGGTCATCCTTTGCTGCCAGAGATACTTTCGCCTGGGGAAAAACCATCCCCGAAAATCTCTTTCGGCATTTTGTCCTCCCCATCCGTGTGAACAACGAAAACCTCGATTCATCACGTTGGGTATTTTTCACAGAACTTAAAGACCGGATAAAAGGTCTTTCGATGAAAGATGCTGTCTTGGAAATTAACCACTGGTGCCATGAGAAGGTAAGCTACCGCGCCTCAGACAGCAGAACCTCCTCACCCCTGGCCTCAGTCAAAACTGCCTTTGGCAGGTGCGGTGAGGAATCCACTTTTACAGTGGCGGCGCTTCGATCAGTCGGGATACCAGCCCGTCAGTGCTATACACCCAGATGGGCCCACAGCGATGATAACCACGCATGGGTTGAAGTGTGGGTGGACGGAAAATGGCATTTCATCGGAGCCTGCGAACCTGATGTTGATCTCGACATGGGTTGGTTTGCAGGTCCGGTTAAACGTGCGATGCTCGTAAATACGACAGTTTTCGGAGATTATGATGGCCCGGAGGATGTTTTACAGAAAGATCCGCTTTTTACCAAGATCAATATCCTTAAAAACTATGCACCTGTAAAAAAGGTTGTCACCAGGGTAACTGATACCCTTAGCCGTACAGCAGATAGCGCAGTTGTTGAATTTCAACTTTACAATTATGCTGAATTCTATCCGCTATTCAGAACTGTGACCGGAAAAGATGGTTTCTGCTCCTTTAAAACCGGATATGGCGATCTGTTGGTTTGGGCTGCAAAGGATGGAAGATATGGATTTCAGAAATTTGATGGACGGACGGCCGATACGGTGATCATAAAACTTGACCGCGAACCGGGACAAACCTATGACATTGATTTTGACATGGTTCCGCCTGCCGAACCTGAAGCGACAACTATCCTGGAGGCAAAAGCAAACAAGGAACACAGTGAACGTCTTTCGTTTGAAGATGGACTTAGGATGAGTTATGAGGCTACCTTCATAGATTCCTTAAAAAGCCGGCGGTTTGCACGATTGGTCAAGCTTGATCCTGATACACTCTGGCGCTTCTTTCGACAAAGCAGGGGAAACTGGCGATTTTTAACCTCCTTCATCACGCAATGTCCGCCTGACAAAAAACAACTTATCTTCCCCTTGTTCGAAAATATCTCGGAAAAAGACCTTCGTGATATTGATACCGCTGTTTTAATCGATAATGTAAACAACTCAAGCAATTACGATTCAAGAATTTCCAGCATTGCGAACTACTACAGGTACATTTTGTCCCCCAGGATTGATCTTGAGTTTTTAAAGCCATATAGAAAAAAATTCCAGGAAGCGTTTGATTCAGATTTTATCAATAAATCCAGACAAGACCCGATGCAAATTGCCGAATGGATTCGAAACAATATTGTTCTTAATAAAACCGGAAACTATAGTCGTGCCCCACTGACTCCTGTCGGGGCCTTTGAGCTCAAAGTCGCCGACGGCCATTCAGCCAACATATGCTTTGTTGCAATCTGCCGCAGCTTTGGCATTCCAGCAAGGCTTGACCCGGCTACAAAGGTTCCTCAATACCTTGTACAAGAACTTTGGCATGATGTTTACCTGTACGAAAAGAAACAGAATTCCGGTAACAAAGTAATGTTAGTGCTGCTGAATCCAGTCTCCAATGAAAAGAAACCTGAATATAGCATTCATTACACGCTGGAGGAGTACAGTGAGGGATTTTTCAGAACGCTTGATTATGAAAACAGTCCGTTAGTCCGGGAGTATCCCTGTTCACTTGATATTCCTGCCGGCCCTTGCATGATGGTCACCGGAAACCGGCTCACCAATGGTACTGTACAGTCAAAACTCAAAGTCTTTGAGGTAAATTCCGCTACGGCATCAACGCAATCGATTGAACTTCGGAAGCATCAACTTTCTATGCCGGAATATGGCACATTAGATCCTGCATTGTTCAACCGGAAAATCCCCGATGGGATGATCATTGCATGGGTAGATCCTGATAGGGAACCCACCAGGCACTTCGTTGCGGACCTGAGAAAGAAAAAGAGTGAATTCGGGCGGTGGAAAGGCAGCTTCATCATGATTTTCTCGTCTGAGGATCAGATGAATTCATTTGTAAAAAAGGAGGCTGCCGGACTTCCGGGAAACATCAGCCATGCAGTTCAATCCAATTTCCCCGTAAAACCTGGTGATATAACGATGAACACAGGTATTTTGAGGAACCTCCCCATCATCCTTTTCATCAACAAAGATTGGGTGATCAATTATCGTTCGGAGGGATACCGGATCGGTATCGGTGATGAATTGCTTACCATAATAAAATGACCTTCTTTACCGTCACCTTATTTCCCGCGGATACCCTGATGTAGTAGATTCCCGTTGGCCGGCCAAAAAGCGAAAATTCATGTTTTCCCTCTGGCGCCAAGTCACGGTTTAACACTTTTTCTCCATTCGATGAATAAATTTCCACCTGCGCTTGTCCTTTAACCTTTTCATTGTAAAAATCAAGGATAAATCTTCCGGAAGTTGGATTTGGATAGATTTTAAAGATTGGGTTGTTTCCCTGTACAATTCGTTGTTCCGTGTTATCTGATACAACGGTTACTATTGAAGGAGGGAACATTCCGCAATACAATCCGTCGGTGGTGATATACCCGGAAAGGTAACCGCCATAGTTGACGGTTGTCGCCGGCAGGAGCAATATGTTCTCCCCGGCAACCAGCGTAACGTTACTGCCGTTTAGCATGACAACATTGCTGCCGCTACCCGAAATCGTAATCGTTTGCAGCGCATCATAACAACGGGTATCATCTATGGTAATATTTTGAAGCGACGTGGTTTGAGGGACACTAATTACGACCATGTTGATCTCATTCGATGTTGCAGGGTTGCCTGATGCACAGGACAGAACTGAAGTCATTACACAGGTAACAACATCGCCATCTGCTGGGATATAAACAAAAGTCGGGTCATCCGTACCCGCGACCAAGCCATTAACCTTCCATTGGTAAAATGGCACCCCCCCTCCGTTTATAGCAACCGCCGTAAATGTGACTGCTGTTCCTGCAAACACCGG
Organism: Bacteroidales bacterium; assembly: GCA_030681475.1. Lineage (GTDB taxonomy): Bacteria > Bacteroidota > Bacteroidia > Bacteroidales > FEN-979 > CAIVAT01. The sequence goes on from JAUXWT010000055.1 coordinate 72,757, forward strand.
GTTTTCTGATGCTGAGATGGATATGCTGACTGGCGGTCCGGCTGATACGGTAATGGTATTGTCTGTATAGTTTACCTGATTGAATAGCACACCTGTATAATTCCATATCCCACTTATTGGAGAAGCATCAGGCGTTGACCTCAGGTGGAGTTGAGTTGATCCGGCTCCGGTCAGTGCAAAAACGAGGTCTATCAGTTTGGCATTGGTCAGGTTCAGACCTGTTGATTCGTTAACCGTAAGTGTAACCAACAAAGTGGTTGCATTATAGGAAGGATTATAGCTTACATTCATCGAAGGATGAACAGATGTGTAAAAGGCGCCTGTTTGGGCCAGGTTCGCATGGTCATAACTGATATAAAATGACATGTTATGGATGTTAACCCCTGATACATGGATAGGTATATGAACTGTATCGCCAACACATCTTGATCTGTCCGGCTGGAGCGTAACGGTTGCCTGAGGATTAGTGCCTGACAGTACTGTTATTGTGGCTGTTCGCCTGTGTACCGGGGTACCATTCGGGCCGGCTGCCAGGAATGTGGCTGTATAGTTACCGGCAGGTACATTCCCCCATAATACCAATCTTACCGGCTTTGATCCGGGAAAAGCAGTTATCGTGTTTCCGGAAGGATAAGTTGCTGTGATGCTACCTGACGAAGGCGTCGGGGAGATCGTTGTGGTTAGCAATACCGTGTCGGTATATAGTATGACTTCAGGAACGGAGACAATGAAAGTAGCGCTGTCAAGATACCTGTAAAGCGAATGAGTTGTATGGTCAATCGCCATAGCAAAATCGGGAAAGTATGCCGTCATACTCTGGAATGTTCCCTGCCGGAAATCAGTCCAGCCGATCATGGAGACTTTTTTATTTGAAACAACGCCATTATAATCTCCCTGGTAACGGGGAGTGCCTCCTCCGCCACATGTGGAGCAGTCGATCTTCATTTTGACATTTGAAATACGCTGGTTGGTTGTGAAACTGACACCGCCATTGTCGGAATAGCTGGCATAGATATAAGCGCTGTCATTGGTCGGCGTATCCCTGGTATCCATCCACATCACGTACAACCTGCCGGTCTCCTTATCACACCAGACAGAAGGATGCCATTGGTGGTGATTTTGGGTATCAGGGTCATCATTCACCAATACTGCACCGCTCCAGGTTAACCCTCCGTTCGACGAATATCTGGAAAAGATATCGGGTTTGTTACCATTACCTGAAGGGGTGTTGGATGCATAGACGCAGTAAAGTGTTCCCCGCGAAGGTCCGTAGCTGTTGTCAGCCGCGATCATCGGATATGGCCGGGTTCTCATGTTTTGCACTGAATTCCGGCTGCTCACGTTCGTACCTACGTAATTAGCCCATTGCACGGATGACCTTTGGGAGAAAGTAGCGCCACCATTGTTTGACCGGTAAAAGGTGTATGTGGCAGCAAAGGAACTCCCGCTGTTGGTAACCACATAAACAGCTCCACCCTGCACATTGTCTTGCGGGCCCACACAGACCATCATTCCGGGTAAAGATTGGGTTGCAGGTGCAAAGGTTGATGTAAACGATACACCATGATTTGTGCTGCGGGCAAAATTTCCCGCACTGCTGTTGGTCATTGTTGTGTAAACATAATTGGCATAAGGTCCGGAGGTTTGGTCGCATGCGATCCAGTTTTTGTCAACACCCGCGATCGCGGTAACTGAAGAACCCCATGTGGCGCCGTTTGTCGTCGAAGTGATCACTTTGCAACCGACGATGGATGGTGATCCGTACATGTTTTCATAGAACAGGTTTCCAAGGCTGTCGTAGGCAACCACCGGGTCGCCCCGCATGGTAGCGCCGAAACTTGGGTTATTTGTTGCCCAGTCCAACCCGTTTTCAGTGTGGTGGGTAGCATTTGTATTATATGAAGTGAACAACCATGTCGGCTGCAACGGGTTCATGGCGATGTTGCTTTCTGCAAAATCGACACCCAGACTGAAATTATCCCAGTTCCCAACCGTAATGATGGAAGAGAGCGGAGCATCATTGACAGCCGACGACCTTTCCAGAAGATATTGCGGAACCTGATCGAGGTTGGGGTTGTCTTTCGGATATTGTCCAAATACCAGATTTGTGGCAAGTAAAATTATTGCCATGAAAACAGATGTAAAAAATCTCATAGGAAGTTGTTTTGGGGTAACAGTTAATCAATGTAAGATAACGAGTCGGGTTGAATGAAAATAAGAGAAAGATCAGTGCAGGTGGAGACTACCTCATCATTATGCACCGGCGGGTGATTACCTGCTGGTCAGTGGTTAACCTGTACAGATATATACCTTCAGGTAAACCATAACCATCATCATCAAGGCCATCCCACGTGACAGTATGTTTTCCGGAATTTGTTTTTCCGGATTGTAATACTCGGACAAGCTGACCGTTGATATTCATTATTTCCAACTTGACCTCCGAACTTACAGGATTATAATATTCGAATGTCGTGTGTGTTCTGAACGGGTTCGGATAATTGTTAGAAAGCATAGCCTTAATCGCAGTTTGGCCTGTACCGGTAACTGATGTATACAGATCCTGATCAACGGCGATCATCAGGTAACGTGTATCAACATTGCTGATAAAATATAGTGAATCAAGATAAAAACCGATCAGCGGATTATCCACGGGCAACGCAACATGGATGGTCAGGTTTACCGAATCACCGGGATTCAAAGTTTGCGGGAATGTGGTAAATGGCCATGGATCAACTACCCAATTGATCTGAGACGGAACTGCAGATGCCGGTTGAACATCGTTCAGGACCAAAGGGATTGACGTATTGTTCTTAATAATGGCTGTCAGACCGTCCAGACACTGTACCGCGGTTGTAAAATACAGGGTATCAACCGAAAGCGATACATCAGGCGTGATAAATGTCGTATCTCCAACCATGCAACCAATGCCACTGACAACCTCCTCCGAAGTGTTGTCGATCACGAACGCCATTAATTCGCAATTTTCCATGTTGTAATTTGTGGTTGTATTGTCGAAGGTAAACTGCCGCGTATGAAAAGTCCCGGCGGGTGTATTATCACTGAGTGGGTCGCCCCATTGTCCGGCAAAAGACTCCCTGAAAGTATGTTTGTGCGTATAGATCCCTGTAGCCCCTAACTGTTGAGATTGAAGGTTGTTCTCGGCAAGTGTGACCATCAGGTTATGCGATCCGCTGATGCCTGCCGTGTAATAAACATCAACGAGAACCGAAAGGATTTTGGTATCGCTGTTGTAGTTGGTAGCCATTCCCACGTTCAATGGCGATGGTTCGCTCATGATGGTGTTGCCATAGGCTACCCAATTCGTTCGTTCAGTAAGTCGCTCGCCTGGTACCCACAACCGCCGGTGCACAAAGGCGCTCGGCATATAACGCGAAGTACCGCACCAGGGTGTCATATAGAGCGAATCGGCATAATGGCGCCTGAAATCGGGATCGCCGGCATAGGGCAATGTATAACTTGAGTTGAATGGATGATAGGCAACGACAAAGGCTCTTTCGGGATTCGCTGCAAGAATCTGGGCAAGAACAGCATGTCCGGACGGACAGTTGACACACTTAACGCCGGTAAACTCTTCGTAAATAACATTCTTGTTGAGGGGTTCCATCGGGACATAATGCTGTGAAAACATATTTAAGCTGAACGCAGCCATTAAAACAATGGCAAAGAAAATAGATGCTACTGGTTTCATGGTAATATGGGTTTTTGTGCAGGCAATAAAGATACAATTATTAACCTTAACTGCATTGTTCGGAGGAACCTTTTTAGAAAATAGGAAAATTTATTGTTCAAGTCATACAATGAAACAATGCATGCAATGAAAGCAATGCGGGCAATCCAAATAATGCAATTGAAGGGATTTTTGAGGACGGGAATGCGGGATAGTGCAAGTTTGCCTTATTATTGGCTGTACACAAGCCTGATGGTCTTCATCATGACATTGTCTTTAGTTTTAAATATCAGCATGGCTGTATAAATTCCGGACCTGAGATTATCCCCGGTAACTTCAACGCAATGGTTCCCCTCCTGTTCTACATAATCCTCTATTAGTCTGACGGATTCACCAAACATGTTCCGTATCCCCAGTAGGAATTTCCCTTTTTCAGGAAAATAACAGGTAATCACCGTCTGGCTTGTGAACGGGTTAGGACTTGCTATCATATTCAGTTTATCAGCCGGGTTTGTATTGATGGTTTGGTCAGCAGCAACACCATCCGACAGGAGGGTTTGTGCGGCTATTGTGTTATCAAAACTGTTGACATTATCAGCCATTACGGCTGGAAGTTGCATGGTTTGCGCATTGACCGTCCCGGCCGAAAGGGTAAACCACAGGATAATAATCAATCTGTTTTTTTTCATGGGGTTCGAATTTTCGCAAAGATAGTCTGACAATCATTGCTTTACAATAGTCTTTACCCATTAAAAAGCATTGCGGATATCCGGAAATAAATATGGGTTGTTAAAAGATAAGTTCCGGCCTGGCGTGATAATCCATTCACCCTATGGCGTGATTTTTTTACGCCTGTGATATAGAAAGTCAGCTTCAATAACCGGAATATACTTTCAGAGCCGAAGACCTGATAAAATCATTTATCTTTTTTTGTACATCAGACTTAAGCAAACCTGGTGTTACAATAGTCGAAGCGCCGGAGTGCCTTTGCATCGGGGACGATGGTTTTCGGCCGATCTTATCCACCACATGAATCAGTTTATCAACATCTTCTTCGCTGTTTTCAATGCCCAGGCTGACCCGAACAAGGCCAGGCAGGCTTATTTTGGGAAACAGAGTCACGATCATGCCCTGAAACCGTTCCAGCAGCGGACTGATATTGAGCATGTGCTTGATGATGATATGAGCGCAGTGGCAACCATATCGTACTCCGATTCCACCCTGAATTGACAGTTCTTTGGCAACACGATCTGACATCATTCCTTTGAGCGCAAAAACAATAACACCGATCTTCCGGGAAAAACCTGGCGAGTCCGGATCCGTTATCCCGTAAATAGTCAGGCCTGGTATTTGAGACAATCCGCGCAAAGCCCTTCGGGTCAAAGCCTGTTCTTCTTCCTGGATCAGGTCGAACCCGATCCGTTGTAAAAGAACAAGCGCCTTGCCCAATGCGGCAATGCCCGCTGAGTTTTCCTCGCCGAATGACTTGATGAGCTCTAATTCAGCGAAGCTGAAATTAAGAATCCCCTTCCTGGCCACCAGTACACCGGTACCGAAGGGCGCATAAACCTTATGGGCGGAGAATGCGAGATAGTCAATCCCGCATTCCTGCATTCCCACACTGCGGTGAGCGACTAACTGAGCAGCATCAACGAGCAACTTTGCCCCATATTGATGAACGATCCGGCTTATCTCTCCTAAATTGTTGCAGACGCCAAGAACGTTCGAAGCGCCGCTTACAGCCACAAGTTTTATTCGCCGCTTTCCGTTCCGGCCGTGCTGATTGTACGCGGACAAGACCTTTTCCAGTTCATCCGGCTCCAGGAAGCCTTCAGCATCCACATCCAGCCGTATCAAAGACATGTTGGGGATTATGCGCCAGGGTAATTCATTCGAAGAATGTTCGAGTAACGTATTAAGCACTACCGAGTCAATGTCAGGATTAGATTCGCGGGCTAAACTTTCGGCTGCCAGATTGATGGCTTCCGTGGTATTGGAAGTAAAGATCACATCATAGTCAGTCAGAGGTGCACCAAGCATTCCTTCGCAAATTGACCTGACTTCATGGATGATCTCCTGCTGTACCTGCCCGGGCTGACGCCATGTCTGCCTGACGGTGTTCCAGATCGGCGAGAATGTCGGCGTGCTGGCGCTATTGTCGAGATTGATAAATGGCCTCTCTCCTTCCACGGTCGGGACAAGAATGCCGCGACCGATGAGTGTCAGCCTGAGTTCATCCAGTAATTCTTGTCCGGAATATTTCTCCAGCTCGTCCCGGTATAAAATTTCACTGGCGGTCAACGTTTCGCCGGTCGGATTCCGGAAGATGTCATTTCCGTATTTCCTGATCAGGCCCAGCGCCCTGGCGAACGCGATGACGTTAACGATGGCGGGCGTACCGGCCTCAAACTTGTCTGGTGCATCAGCCCAGATTACCCAGCCTTTTGATACTACTCTGGTTGTTCCTCCGCCGGTCTGGAACGGAGGCCCACCGGGTAATGTTTTTCGGTTGACAACGAAGGCCTTTACACCCAGCGACAGGCCAATGTCACTGCTTGCCATTAAGTGATAACTTCTCTGGTCAAGTTGTGCCATGAGGACTGAGGCTCTTCGGGGTGTACAAAAGATGACGATGTATTTGCCTTTTTTCAGACCCAGGAATTCCAGAATAATACTCCTGGCCTCCTCGAATAAATGCGTCGATACCATCGAGTTGAGCCCGCTGCCTCGGTGGACATTGGAGTAAGTTTCGAGAGCGGCATACACCCCAAATTCCAGGGAAGTAAAAGAATCAATCATTCCTGAGATAAAAGTACTACATAGTTTTTGCCATACTTTTTCGCACACTTCGGACAGGTTGTGTACCAGTGAAACAATTTTTTGGTTTTCAGTCCTTTGGATTTCACAACGGTCTCAAAATCCTGATTCCATTTACCTGTATCCTTGAAAGCGCCTTCATATACCTTGCTGTAAAAAGCGCCGCTTAAATTCCTGTTTTCTGCGTTTGGTATTTCCTTATCCACGGCAAGGTACAGGTCCATGTTCCATTTTGAGGTATGGTCTGAAAGGCATAACCAATCCGGGACTACCGCACCAGCTTTAGTTACTGCTTCATCAAGCCTTTTCATCACCTTGCCGAAATTCATGGGTATGTAAAAAAGGGTAAATACCTTATCCGTGATGAATTTTTTATCTGTCCATTCGAAGGTTTTATCATCCCATGGAACGGGATCAAACTTAGAGCAGCAGATCGGATCATTTTTTTCATGTGTTGTCATGTCCTCCTCCTTTTTTTTAATCAAATTAATTAATCAAATCTTTCACACAACGAATTGAATAGCCGCCGCGTTTAGGACAATTGCATCCGCCCAGGCAGGCATAGTCGTAACCCATGGTCACGTGATAAGCATTGAGTAAATTAGTATCACCCTCCGTAACCGTCCACCACCCCCCTTCTATCCCCATATGATAATATCCGCCATCAGGCCAGCGGTATCTGGTTGTTCGTAAGTTCTCCGCCATCCAGGTTTGTGAACCAATTACAATGGTTTTATATATATTTCCGTCCTGGTCGGTTAATGAACCATAAGTTTTGCCCGGATTAAACAAGGCTGTGGTTTTGCCATTGGTCGGATTTGTGTTTACCTCTTTTATACAACATGGTATCAGCAATAATAAGAGACACAGACCTGTTAATGGCGGGACCGGAAAGTTAAATTTCGTGTTTGTCATGGTTCCGGGTATGTTACAGACAACGGGTCATCTTGGAAAGTAAAATTATATTAAAAATTTATAAAAAACAAATGCTAAAATAATTATTATTGTCATTACATGTATATATCATTATATTTAAATATGACGAAACGGGATAAAAGGATGGAAAACCCGGGCACTTTCACCACCCTGTACCTATTTTGGCTGACCACTGCAACCCTTTACCAATCAATGAACGGGAGTGGTCAATTCAGTTCTGCCAGGGATGGTCAAAGATATCGACGTGTGCAGCTAAGGTGGAAAGGCCGGACACATTGACCACCCTTTGCCGATTCTGGCTGACCGTTTCAATCCTTTACCAATCAATGAACAAGGGTGGTCAATTCAGTTCTGCCAGGGATGGTCAAAGTTATCATCGTGTGCACCTTGTTGGTAAAAATGAAAAAACCACTCACAAATTACTTTGCAAGTGGCTGATTTTCAGTGACCCCGGAGGGATTCAAACCCCCAACCTGCTGATCCGTAGTCAGCTACTCTATTCAGTTGAGCTACGGGGCCAATTTGATTTACGATTATACGATTTACGAATGACGAATGAACGCCTACATTCAACACCACCTGTCACGTGTCACGTGTTACGCGTCACCTGCAATTCGTTTCGGGGTGCAAAGATACTATTTTTTTCAAAATATATTTTACCTTTGCAAATTTGATTCACGGAGGTAAAAACCCGGATAGTAAAATTAACCCCAAACAATGATAAGCGTAGGAATACAAAAACTTACCCCCGACGATTTCTACAGGATCCTTTTCATGAATGAAAAGATCCAACTCGCCCCTGAAGCTGTGGCAAACGTAAAGGCAAATTTTGAGTTTTTGAAAGAATTTGCCAAAGGAAAGGTTATCTATGGCATCAATACCGGCCTCGGGCCGATGGCTCAATATAAGATCAACGGAAGTAACGAAATTCAGCTGCAATATAACCTTATCCGCAGCCACAGCGCCGGTTGTGGCACCCCCCTCCCCGAAATTTATGCCAAAGCCACCATGATTGCCCGGCTTAATACTTTCATGCTGGCCAAATCAGGAATCCACATCGAGGTGGTCGAGTTGCTTAAAGAGCTGATCAACAGGAACATCAACCCGTTTATCCCGGAACATGGAGGCGTGGGGGCAAGCGGCGACCTGGTGCAGCTTGCGCACCTGGCGCTTAACCTGATCGGGGAAGGAGAAATCTGGTACAACGGAAAACTGCAGCCCACGACCGAAGTTTTTCAGGTCGAAAATCTCACGCCGGTTACCATGCACATCCGCGAAGGGCTGTCGCTCATAAACGGGACATCGGCCATGACTGGCATTGGCATTGTCAATATCATACTTGCGAAAAACCTGCTTGACTGGGCCGTGCTTGCCTCTTCCATGATCAATGAGATCGCTGAGTCGTATGACGATCATTTCTCCGATGGACTGAACAGGGTCAAAGCCCATTACGGGCAAAACCAGATTGCCCGGATGATGCGCGAGATCCTGAACGACAGCAAATTGATCCGCCGTCGCGACGACCACCTCTACAACGACAAAACAGTACAGGTCGAAGTGTTTACCCATAAAGTTCAGGAATATTATTCACTACGCTGCGTTCCACAGGTACTCGGCCCCATCCTCGATACCATCATCAATGCCAGGGAGGTGCTGATCAATGAGGTAAATTCTGCCAATGACAATCCGATCATCGACAACGAGGCTGAAAACGTATTCCATGGCGGGAACTTCCACGGTGATTATGTGGCGCTTGAGATGGATAAATTAAAGATTGCCATCACGAAACTCTCCATGCTTGCCGAACGCCAGCTTAATTACCTGATGAACGATAAACTGAACCAGAAACTTCCTCCGTTTGTCAACCTGGGCAAGTTGGGATTCAACCTTGGCATGCAGGGCGTTCAGTTCACCGCTGTTTCGACCGTTGCAGAGAATCAGACGCTCTGCTTTCCGATGTCCATTCACAGCATCACCAGCAACAACGACAACCAGGATATTGTAAGCATGGGCGCCAACGCAGCCATGATTGCCAAACGGGTGATCGACCACACTTATATTGTGCTATCCATTCACATGCTCGCCATCCTCCAGGCTGTTGACTACCTGGAGTTCAAACCAAGGCTTTCGACCTGTTCGGGGAAAAAATTCGGGGAACTGAGGAATATCGTGCCAAAATTCGTTGAAGACACGACAAAATATAAGGAAATAAAACAAATAGCTAATTATATACTTGGGAATAAATTGCAGTTCACCGTTGAAAGTGACAGGTGACAAGTGACAAGTAACAAGTGACAAATGACAAGTGATAGATGAAAATTGCATTGGTTACCGGCGGTTCAAGGGGTATTGGAAGGGCGATTTCAGTCAGATTGGCTGAGATGGGTTTTTTCGTCCTGATCAACTACCACACAAATCATCAGGAGGCATCAGTCACCCTGCAGCAGGTCAGGGAAAAGGGAGGCGATGGTGAACTGATTCAATTTGACGTCACTTCGCAGGATGAGATCGAAAAGGCGCTCGGAAAATGGCTTGCTGCCCATGAAGGCGCTTATATACAGGTATTGGTGAACAATGCCGGTATCCGCAAGGACGCTTTGGTGATGTGGATGAAAAACGACGAATGGCACGATGTGCTCAACACGAACCTCCATAGTTTTCTTTATGTTACCCGGTTTCTCCTCAAGGATATGATCATCAACAAAATGGGGAGGATCATCAATGTGGTCTCCCTCTCCGGACTGAAGGGACTACCCGGACAGGCCAACTATTCGGCCGCCAAAGCCGGCGTGATCGGAGCAACCAAGGCGCTGGCACAGGAAATCGCCAAAAAGAAGGTGACCGTCAATGCCGTGGCGCCCGGTTTCATTCAGACCGACATGACCAAAGATCTCGATGAAGCCCAATTGAAAACAATGATCCCCATGGGAAGATTTGGCTCCCCCGAAGAAGTCGCCGCCGTCGTTGGTTTCCTTGCTTCGGACGAAGCATCTTATATCACCGGGGCGGTTATTAATGTCAACGGAGGACTTTATACCTAATGACGATTTACGAATTACAAGTAACGATTTAAAGGATACGATCTATGAATTTCACTATTTCACCATTTCGCTATTTAGCATGAGTCGGGTCGTAATCACAGGCATGGGCATCTACTCCGTGATCGGGAAGAATCTCGCCGAGGTTGAGGATTCTCTGCGCCATGGAAGGTCAGGGATCATATTTGATCCGCTCAGAAAGGAGATGGGATTCCGTTCTGCCCTTACCGGAATGGTCGAAAGGCCCCAGCTCAAAGGTGTACTCGACCGGAGAATGCGGGTCGGATTGCCCGTTCAGGGCGAATATGCATATATATCAACGCTTGAGGCGCTTAAAAATGCGGGGATCGATCAATCCTACCTGGATGCAAATGAGGTAGGGATCCTTTTTGGCAACGACAGTTCTGCTGTTCCCGTTGTCGAATCGGTTGATATCCTCAGGGAGAAAAAAGATACCATGATGATCGGTTCCGGATACATCTTTCAGTCGATGAACTCAACCGTTTCGATGAACCTTTCGGTGATCTTCAGGCTGAAAGGTATCAATTTTACTGTCAGCGGCGCCTGTGCGAGTGGTTCCCACGCCCTCGGCATCGGATACCTGCTGATCAAACAAGGACTTGCGGAGATGATCATCTGCGGTGGCGCACAGGAGATCAATCCTGAGTCAACAGCCAGTTTTGATGCACTCAATGCCTTTTCGATCAGGGAATCGGAGCCCACCAGAGCATCCAGGCCGTTCGACCGCGATCGCGACGGATTGGTTCCCAGCGGTGGCGCAGCCACTGTGATCATCGAAAGTTATGAATCAGCGATGAAACGTGGCGCCAAAATTTATGGCGAAGTGATCGGATACGGCTTCTCTTCGAATGGTGAACATATTTCCATGCCCAATGTCGAAGGTCCGGTTCGGGCAATGGAAAAGGCGATCCGGGATGCCGGGATCAGATCTTCAGAAATTGATTATATCAATGCCCACGCAACTTCAACCCCGGCAGGCGACAGCAACGAGGCCAGTTCCATAGATATTGTTTTTGGCTCCTCAAGACCGCTTGTCAGCAGCACGAAATCAATGACCGGACACGAAATGTGGATGGGTGGCGCAAGTGAGGTGATCTACTCCACATTGATGATGAACAATAGTTTCGTGGCGCCGAATATCAACCTTGAAAATCCCGATGATATCACCGCAAAACTGAACCTGGTCACAAAGTCAACCCCATATGAAATCAATGCATTCCTCTCCAATTCATTTGGTTTCGGAGGAACAAATTCTGCATTAATTATCAGGAAAGTATAATCATTCTTTTTTAATTAAAATCCTTATTTTTGCACCGGTTAATGAAAGACTATGATGCAAAACGAGGAGATTATCAGGAAAATAAACCAGTTGCTGGTCGATGAAATAGAGATTGAAGCGGCACAGATAGCCCCTTCCGCCGACCTGAAAAAAGACCTCGGTATCGACAGTCTTGACTTTGTTGACCTGTTTGTGATCATTGAAAATAATTTCGGCTTCAAAATGAAGGCAGAAGAGATGACCGAGGTAAAATCACTACAGGATTTTTATAACTATATCATCAATCGTATCAATCCAAACTAAAAACTGATGTCGTCATGGGAAGGCAAAACCCGTGGAGGGGTTCTGGGATATAAAATATTTGTCTGGACCCTGAAGCACATGGGACTCCGCTTCGCCTATTTCCTGCTCTCTTTTGTTGTGATCTATTTCGTGGTCACATCAGGTAAAGCCTTTTTGGCCATTTTTAATTTTTATCATATAATATTGAAATATAGCCGGTTTAAAGCCTTCTTCAGTATCTATGGCAACTATTACAGGTTTGGACAGATATTGCTGGATAAAGTTGCGATGCTGGCCGGTTTTCAACATAAATTCACCTTTGATTTTGAAGGCGAAGAGTTTCTCCGGCATATGGAAGATGGGGGATTGCTTGTAAGCGCTCATGTCGGAAACTGGGAAATTGCAAGTCAATTGCTCAACCGGCTCGGAAAACGAATCAACATTATTTTATTTGATGCTGAACATCAACGTATTAAAGGGTATTTATCGGATGTAATGACGAACCGTAATGTCAACTTTATCGTGATCAGGGATGATTTTACACACCTTTTAGAGATAAAACAGGCATTGGCCAACAAAGAGATCATCGCCATGCATGGCGACCGGTTTATTGAAGGAAACAAGACTGTCACCCTCGATTTTATGGGAAGGCCTGCTGCATTCCCCATCGGACCAGTGAACATGGCTGCCAAATTCAGGGTTCCGGTCTCTTTCGTATTTGCGGTAAAAGAAAGCAGCAGCCATTATCATTTTTATGCCACCCCCCTGCACCAGGTTCCTTTTACCACCAATATCAAAAACAAGGAAGAAAATTTTCGCAATGCATTGAAAATTTATATCAGCAAATTCGAAGAGATCCTGCAGAAATATCCGTTACAATGGTTTAATTATTACGATTTCTGGGAACTTCCGGAGATCCGTATGTCTGAAATAAAAATCTGAGGATGCAGAAAAAAAGGCTTCTCTTCGTTTCAGCAAACCAGCATATAAATCCATACCCGGTTTATCCTTTGGGTATCTCCTACCTTCATACTTTTCTTCGTAACCGTCTGCCTCATTATACCATCAGGGTGTTCGATTTCAATCTCGATACCGCCGAGTCCTTCAAAAAAGAGCTGGAGGAATTTAACCCGGATTATATCGGTCTCTCTCTCAGGAACGTGGACGATGTGAATTTTTACAGCCAGGAGAGTTTCATCAACGGGTACAGGAAAATCGTTGATATCATTCGTGAAACATCAAATTCCATGCTGATCATTGGTGGTTCCGCCTTTTCAATATATCCCAGGGAACTTTTTGAATATTTTAACCCCGAATACGGAATACACGGCGAAGGTGAAGAGAGCCTGTTCAAACTTCTGATTACCCTGGATCAGAGTAAACCGGATCTATCCATTGATGGTCTTGTTTACCTTGCTGGCGGAGAGATACATGTCAATGGCCGTAAACACTTTATAAAAACTCCCGACCTTGATTTTGAGCCGGATCTGCTGGAATTTTACTGGGATAAGGCGGGTATGGTCAATGTGCAGACGAAACGCGGATGCCCGTATCAGTGCATTTATTGTACCTATCCGCTCATTGAAGGTAGTAACGTACGCACGCTCGATCCCGGAAAGATCGTGCATACCCTCCGGCAACTTTACGAAAAGAATAATGTTGATTATGTGTTTTTCACCGATTCGGTGTTCAACATCAGCAACAATTTTAATGTTGAGCTGGCTAAGATGATGATCGCCTCGAAACTTCCGGTTCGCTGGGGCGCCTATTTTTCACCGCACAATTTACCCCTGGAAAATTTGAAATTATTTGCCGAAGCCGGTTTGACCCATATCGAGTTCGGTACCGAATCGCTTTCGGATACCACGCTGAAAAAGTATGGTAAACATTTTGATGTGGATGAAGTAGTAAAGGTATCAGATTATTGCAACCAGACCAACGTTTACTTTTGCCACTTCATGATCATTGGCGGTTATGGTGAAACGGAGGCATCCATCAATGAAAGTTTTGAAAACTCCAAACGGATAGAAAACACTGTTTTTTTTCCGTTTATCGGCATGCGGATCTATCCGGGCACACATCTGCATAAAATTGCGCTTGAACAAGGTATTGTTCGACCAACCGATAAATTGCTGGAACCCGTTTATTACGTTGCCCCGGAGATCAACTATGACACACTCAAAGAGCGTGCTGAAAAAACCGGAAGACGGTGGGTCTTCCCCGATGAAGACGTGGCAACAGCCATGAACCGCCTGCGTAACCGGAACCGTAAAGGATCATTATGGCATCATCTGAAGAAATAAATATACCCCAGAAACCACCGATGGTGATGGTGGACAGGTTGGTTGAGACCACGGATAAAATCACGGTAACCTCATTCGTAATTCATGAAAACAACATATTTTGTGAAAACGGAGAGTTCCGCGAACCAGGTCTGATCGAGAACATGGCCCAGACTGCTGCTGTAGGAGCCGGCGCTAAACCCGGGAATTCAGGCCGGAGTGCCCCTGAAGGATTTATCGGTGGGATCAGGAACCTGAGAATTGACGGATTTCCAAAGATCGGGCAGGAGATCATCACCCGTGCGACCATCCTGCATGAGGTATTTCAGGCCAACATCGTTCAGGGTGAAGTATTCTTGGGTGGCCGATTGATCGCCTCATGTGAATTGAAAATTTTCATATCTTGGCCGGCTGAATTGAAGGACGAGTCGTAAACCATAAAACTTAATACAATCAATGCACTATGGAAGAAAATCAAAACCCGGTATACAAAGATAAAGCTTACGGACAGTACCGTGAACTCTCCTATTCATACCAGGAGGGTGGCAAATTTGAAAAAACCGTCGGCTTTCACGGCGAAGCCGACCGCCTGATATTACAGCAGGCATGGGACCTTTTCCATGAAAGGATTGAGGATGCCCGGCAGCGGGTCCTTGCCGGGAAAGTAAGTCCGGTTGTTTATTATATGGAAAAAAACCTGCTTGATCCGTTAAATCTTTCGATGATGGCAGGAATATCAGTGTGGCGGGTTAAATGGCATTTTAAGCCAGGCGTTTTTAAACGGTTAAACGATAAAACGTTACAGAAATATGCCACCGCTTTTAACATTAATATTGACGAACTGAAAAACGTTGAATAATTCAATCTGATATTATGGAAACAACAAAAACGATCATTGATTATACACACCGCCAGGCAGGACATTGTGAAAGCGGCGCCACATCGAACCTGTTCAAATTCAACGGGTTGGAATTATCCGAGCCTATGGCGTTCGGAATTGGAAACGGATTGTATTTCAGCTATATTC
Source organism: Bacteroidales bacterium (assembly GCA_030681475.1). Lineage (GTDB taxonomy): Bacteria > Bacteroidota > Bacteroidia > Bacteroidales > FEN-979 > CAIVAT01. The sequence continues at coordinate 88,127 of JAUXWT010000055.1, forward strand.
CGTTTCTTAAGATACAGTTCGCTCCCATGATCTCGTTCCGTAACTTGCCCAACACGGTTTTCAAGAGGTCAACGGTCTATATGGGTATTGATGCCACGGTAATAAAAAAGATAAAAGACCCAAAAGAGGCCATGGAGATGCTTGACCGTAACCTGGAACAGGGAATTCCCACAGGTTGCCAGGTAGGTGTTTTTCAACTGACCTTCTTCCCTCCCGAGTACAGGATGCACTATAATATGCACAACCTGGTGGTTTTCGGTAAGGAGGGGAATATGTACCATATCAGCGACACCGTGATGGAGTTTCCGCAACTCCTTACCTATGAAGACCTTGTGCGTGTTCGCTATGCCAAAGGGGCCTTTGCCCCCCAGGGAAAAATGTACTGGATCAATCACGCCATTGATAAACCCATTGATCTGAAACCGGCCATCATCATGGGTATTAAAAAGACCGTCAACGAAATGATCGGTATCCCCTTCCCGCTCATTGGTGTGAAAGGATTGCGCTGGATGGCCCGTGACATTAAAAAATGGCCTAAAAAACATGGCAATGACAAGGCCTCCTTTTACCTTGGACAAATTTTACGCATGGCCGAGGATTTTGGAACCGGCGGCGCCGGATTCCGGTATATTTACGGAGCATTTCTGAAAGAAGCCGGCGAACTTTTTAACAACCACCCGGAGTTGCTGGAGGCTTCGGATATGATGGGAAGGACGGCAAACAAGTGGCGTGAATTCACCTATATCGGAGCCCGTAACTGTAAAAACCGTTCAAAACCTGAGGAAGATTACGGAACTCTGTCTGAAAAATTGATAGAGATCGCAAATGATGAAGAATTGGTTTATAAGAAACTTAAAAAAATCAAGTTTTAATGTCAAGCAACCCCATCATTGAGATCAGGGAACTGACAAAATTTTACAAAAACTCCGATGAACCAGCCGTTAACGCTATATCCTTAGATATTTTCGCGAATGAGATCTTCGGGTTGCTTGGACCCAATGGCGCCGGAAAGACCACCACCATTTCCATACTTTGCGGTTTGTTTCCGGCGACAAAAGGCCGTGTGACGATCGATGGCATTGACAGCCACACGGGCCTTGAAAAGATCAAGCAGATCATCGGAATAGTACCACAGGACATTGCACTCTACCCCACCCTGACCGGGCGTGAGAACCTCGCCTTCTTCGGTAATATGTATGGTCTCTATGGGTCAGAACTGCGCGGTAAGATCAACCATTACCTCAGTGAATTCGGGCTGGAGAAGCATGCCAACAAAACGGTGAGCAAGTACTCCGGTGGCATGAAACGCCGTGTGAATCTTATTGCCGGATTACTCCACGATCCCAAGATCCTCTTCCTGGATGAACCGACAGTCGGCATCGACGTGCAATCACGTGTGGTTATCCTGGAATATCTTAAAGCGATAAATTCAAAGGGAGTTACGATAATATATACCTCTCACTATATGGAAGAGGCGGAAAACCTTTGCACGAGAGTAGCAATCATCGATCGTGGAAATATCATCGCCAAAGGTAACCCAAAAGACCTTTTGGAAGGACATCCTGAATTCAAAAACCTGGAAAATATCTTTCTCCATCTCACCGGTAAAGACATGAGGGACTGAACATGAAAAAATATTTGTCGGTCTGCCGGAAAGAGATGTTGTTACTGTTGCGTGATAAAGCCGGGTTGTCCATGCTTTTTATCATGCCGGTTGCCCTGATCGTAATATCGTCGCTGATGCAGGAATTCGGATGGAACTCATTATCAAAGGATCCCTCCGTTCAGGTGCTGTTTGTAGATAATGACAGGGACAGTTTGGGTATCAAGATTAAAAACGGATTTATCGGTTCTGGTTCTTTCAAGGTAATTGACAGCCTGGCAAATAGTCCACTTACCGCCATTACGGCAAGGGAGGCAGTCAAAAAAGGGGATTACCTTATTGCCATCGTAGTTCCCGAAGCAGCTACCCGTACCATGAGATCAAATGTGCGGCTTTCTGTTGCAAAAACCCTGGCGGGTTTTGGTATCGGCGACCCTGTACTTTTGAACGGCATTGTTTTCAGGGATTCTGTCAATGTAACCATATATTTCGATCCGACGGTAAAAACAGCGTTTAAGAATGCCCTGATCAGTTCGGTGCGTGAAAATTATTACAAGATTCAGACCGACTGGGTTTTTAAAACATTCAACGAGGAGATCACACTTCAGATGCCGATGTATAAACCACCCCGGGAGGCCTTCAACGAAGTGCTCAGATTCAGCGAGGAATTTCCCACCTACCGTGAAGTCGAGCTTATACCCAATACCACCCAGCACAACGTTCCCGCCTGGACTATTTTCGCCATGTTCTTCATCGTTATTCCACTGACACAGAGCCTGATCCAGGAACGTGAGGGAGGAAGCCTGTTCAGGTTGCTCACCATGCCTGTCTCTTATATGACACTGTTGATGGGGAAGGTAGGTGTTTATCTTGTCGTTTGTGTGGTGCAAACAGCCGCTATGCTCCTGGCAGGTGTGGTTCTACTGCCATTGTTCGGACTTCCCATGCTGGTTCTGGGAAATGATCTTCCTGCATTATTGCTGATGACCCTTGTGGTGGCCATGGCTGCCGTAGGATATGGCCTGATGATCGGGACGATTGCCAAGACACATCAGCAGGCAGCAGCATTCGGCTCCATTTCGGTCATCATCCTGGCCGCGATGGGGGGATTATGGGTGCCAATATACCTGATGCCTCCCTTCATGAAGACCTTTTCCCTGATCAGCCCTTTGAACTGGGCAATTACCGGGTATTACAGCATATTCGTGCGTGGAGGAAGTTTATGGCAAATCGCTCCGCAGGCGCTTAAATTGTTCCTGTTCTTTATTTCGACCGTCCTGGTTACCGGGATATTCCACAAATATAAACACCCATTGAACATTTAATTATGGAACTTACCGACCGGAAAGAAATTGTTGTCAGGTTTTCAGAGGTTGATTCCATGCGGATCGTCTGGCATGGCAATTACCTCAAATATTTTGAGGATGGCAGGGAATCCTTCGGAACAAAATACAGTCTCGGTTACCTCGATGTTTATAAGCACAACGTGATGATTCCTCTGGTGAAAATTACCTGCGACTATAAACGACCTTTGGAATACGGCGATATTGCTGTTGTGGAAACCCGTTTTGTTCCCAGTGAAGCCGCAAAGATTGTCTTTGAATATACAGTGCACCGCCAAAAAGATCAGGAAGTAGCCGCTACCGGTTCTTCAACGCAGGTATTCCTTACACCTCAAGGGGAGCTGTTGCTGACTGCCCCGGATTTCTTTAACAGATGGAAAAGCAAATGGGGCATTTAAACGCAGATGGTATGAAACCAGTTTATATTCTGAACGATAACATGATAACCTCTCTTGGTTTTACAACTGCTGAGAACATTTTAGCCATCAAGAAAGGAACGATCGGGATCCGGACTGTCAACGATCCGCTTCTTTATCCCAATCCCGTTCCGGTTTCGATCGTTAACGATGACCTGTTGAACGAGAGACTTGGTGAAGCCCTTGCAGATCATCATAAAACAAGTCCATCAGACGCTTTTACACGTTTGGAGAAATTCTTCATCATCTCCATTCATGATGTATTGAAAAACAGTCCCGTTGAAAAGGGAGATCCAAGGACACTTTTAGTAATTTCAACAACCAAAGGCAACATCGACCTGCTCGAAGACCGTTTCAAATCAAAATTCAGTCACAAGAGGCTCTATCTATGGGAATTGGGCAGAGTTATCCAGCAGTTCTTTGGTTTTGTAAACATGCCTGTTATCGTCTCAAACGCCTGTATTTCTGGTGTTCTGGCCATCATAATCTCAGCCCGGTTTCTCCAATCAGGCGCCTTCGACCATGCAGTTGTAGCCGGTGGCGACATTGCAACCGAATTTGTCATCTCCGGCTTTCAATCCTTCCAGGCGCTTAGTCCCGATCCATGTAAACCATTTGACCTGAACCGCACCGGGTTATCGCTTGGCGAAGGGTGCGGATCAATCGTACTTTCAATTCATCCAGATACTTCCAGGACACCGTTGGTCAGGGTATCAGGGGCATCGGTAAGCAATGATGCAAATCACATATCCGGTCCTTCCCGAACCGGCGAAGAACTCAGTTGGGCCATTAACCAGGCGATGGAACAGGCGAGGGTGAGTCCCCGGGAGATCAGTTACATTTCTGCCCATGGAACTGCAACACTATTCAATGATGAGATGGAGTCAAAAGCGTTGGAAAACTGTGAACTCTCAAATGTTCCGGTGAACAGTTTCAAAGGCTACTGGGGACATACACTCGGAGCCGCCGGCATCATCGAATCAGTTGCAACAATATCAACGCTCAGAAGTAATTATCTTTACCGCTCGGCTGGTTTTGACACCTTGGGTGTTCCTTCGCCATTGCGAGTGATCACCACAAACAGACCAGGCGAAGTAAATGCATGTCTTAAAACCGCATCCGGTTTCGGTGGGTGCAACGCTGCCATTATTTATCAGAAAGATTAACATGGACCGTATCATAACAGCCTACAGCCATATCACTGAAAACAAGGTCATCGTGAATGACCGGCTCATATTCTATCAGGAAAATATTGTTAACTTTGCAGACTTTGTTAAAATCGTTTACAAGCAGGAAATGATCAACTATCCCAGGTTTTACAAGATGGACGCCATCAGTAAACTTGGATTTCTCGCAGTTGAACTGGTTTTAAAGGAAAAAACAATTGCAGGATACCGCCCCGAAGCGGTGGGTGTGATCATGTCCAATTCAAGTTCAAGCCTTGATACAGACATTGCCCACAACGAAACAATCAAAGACCGTTCAAGCTATTTTCCAAGCCCCTCAGTCTTTGTTTATACATTGCCCAACATCATTATCGGGGAGGTTTGCATAAAAAATAAAATCAAAGGGGAAAATGCCTTTTTGATCTCCGAAGCATTTAATGGCAAACTGCTTTGCGATTATGCTGATGAGTTGTTTGACAATAAACGGGTGGAAGCCTGTTTATGCGGATGGGTTGAAGTAATGGGGAACAATTGCAATGCCCTGGTGGCATTGGTCGAAACTGCTGACAGAAGCGCTGATAGCTCGGGTTCCGGATTCAAACCGATGCTTTTTAATGCGGAGAACATGAATTTTATTATGAAACGTAACTAACTGATATTATGGATGAATTGATTTTAAAACTAAAGAAAGAGGTCATTGAGCAATTAAATCTCGAGGAGACTACACCGGATGATATCGATCCTGATTCCCCATTATTTGGCGAAGGCCTGGGACTGGATTCAATTGATGCACTCGAACTTATCGTTTTACTGGAAAAGAACTACGGAATAAAGATAGAAGATCCCAAAGATGGAAAAAAAATCTTTTTCTCGATCCGTTCCATGGCAGAATACATCACGGAACATCAAAAATAGAGCCCGATGCCACAGCGGATTTTCATCACCGGATATGGCATCATTTCATGTATCGGCAACAACCTTGAAGAAAATTTAACCTCCCTGCTGCAATCTGCACCGGGCCTTGGGAGGCTAAATCATGTCGAAACGATACTCAGGGACGAACTTCTTGTCGGGGAGGTGCCAAAAACACTGGATGAACTTTTTATCTTGGCCGGAATAACTCCTGCCGAAGGTTACTCGAGAAATGCCCTTCTCGGAATGATTGCAGCACGCGAAGCCGCTGTAAACAGCCGTCTGGAGTTGTACCCTGAATTGAAAACAGGATTGATCTCCGCCACCACCGTTGGCGGCATGGACCGTTGTGAACTCTATTACAACGATTTCCTCACCAATGATTCCCGCAACGCCTATATCGATGCATACGACTGTGCCGACAGCACCGAGAAGATTGCCCAAATGCTGGGAATATCCGATTTTGTGACCACCATCAGCACGGCATGTTCATCGGCTGCCAATGCCATCCTGCTTGGGGCGCGGATGATCCGTTCCGGTCGTCTTGACCGTGTTCTGGCAGGAGGTTGTGAAGCGCTGACCAAGTTTCACCTGCTTGGATTCAATGCCTTGAAAATCCTTGACAAAGAGCCTTGCAAACCCTTTGATCAGCAGCGTGCCGGTATCAACCTGGGAGAAGGGGCTGCATACCTTGTACTTGAGTCGGATGAGAGCCTTAAGAAAACCGGGAACCTGCCTATTTGCGAACTGGTCGGCTGGGGCAACTCCTGTGAGGCTTTTCACCAGACGGCCTCCTCCCCCGATGGGATCGGCGCTTATCTTGCCATGAAAAAAGCGCTCGACTTGAGCGGACTTTCTCCCGATGATATCGACTATGTGAATGCCCACGGAACCGGAACCGACAACAACGACCTTTCGGAAGGCCGTGCCATTGAGAAACTGTTCGGAGCACGTATCCCGATGGTTAGTTCGACCAAACCGTTCACCGGGCATACCACCAGCGCAGCCGGCTCAACGGAGGCTATCTTAGCTATCCTGTGCCTGCAACACCAGGTGATCTGGCCAAACCTGAATTTTAAGGACCGAATTCCGGAACTCTGCTTCCCCCCCGTTGATAAACTTTTGACAGATGTTCCTGTAAATACCGTCATGTCGAATTCATTCGGGTTTGGGGGAAATGATACGTCATTGATCTTTACGAAGGTCAATGCAAACAATGAAAACAGTGCAGGTAATGCAGACAATGTATAGTTGCATTACTTTCATTGTCTGCATTGCTTTCATTCAATAATTAGTTAACAGATGGCATACATCAACGGCGTAGGCTTGATTTCTCCTCAAAAAACAGCAGAAACAAAAGAGTTCCTGTCTGAAATAATGGAGTACAAAGCAGATTATCTGAAGTGCATCGAACCACTTTACAGGCCATACGTCGATCCGATCCAGTCGCGGCGGATGAGCAGATTGATCAAAATGGGGATTGCTTCCGCCAAAATGAGTCTGGCCGATGCAGCTTGCACAATGCCGGATGCCATTATTACCGGAACTGGTTTGGGAAGCGTTGAAGATACGGAGAAAATCCTGGGTGAGATCACCAAAGATGAGATGTTCCTGAACCCAACCCCGTTTATACAGTCAACCTACAACACCATCAGTTCGCAGGTGGCCATTCAGTTGAAATGCCACAACTATAATTCAACCTATGTTCACCGCACTTTCTCATTCGAAAGCGGCCTGATCGACGGGCTGATGCAGATCGAAGAACAAACGGCTGCCAATGTGCTGGTGGGCGCCATCGATGAGATGACGATGAATCACCTCCAGATCACCCGCCGGATTGGCCATTGGAAGATGGAGCCGGTGAACAACCTGACTTTGCGAGAGACCGGTACCCCAGGCGCGCTCGCCGGCGAAGGTGCAGCATTCTTTGTTTTAGGCAATGAACAGCATGAATCTACCTACGCCGAACTGAAAGATGTGGCGACCTGCATCAACCTTGGCGGCTCCTTCAAACCCGAAATATTTTTACCTGATTTCCTTGAAAAAAACGGACTCTCAGCCTATGACATTGACCTTGTTATCCTTGGCGTAAATGGTGACGTAACCTGCGATCCGATCTATATTCAGTTTGCAGACCAGTTTTTCCCCGGAAAAGCCCTGGCATGGTACAAACACCTTTGCGGCGAATATCATACGGCAACCGGTTTCGGGCTTTATATTGCAGCCAATATCCTCAAGCGGCAAATATACCCCGGGATTTTGCATTTAAATAATATCAAACCCGGAAAACTCAAACACATCCTGATATACAACCAGTTCAGGAATGTGAACCATTCATTTATAGTGGTGAGGGGGTGTTGATTTTTTTAATACCCCGGCCAAATCCGGCTTCTTAGCATCCCCACCCCCGACCCCTCCCTGCAGGCAGTGAGGGGTCGGGGGTGGGTAGATTTAGCATCCCGGGGGTGGGTAAGTGCAGCAGCCAGAGTAGTGCTAATATACAGTCAGGTATGGATAATTCAATACCGTCAATGTTTTGGTTGTATAATAATTTAATTAATTTGGAATAAGTCTAATTAAATGATTATATTTACCAGATCAAATTGCATCAAATAATTGAATTTACATGGTGAACACCATTCAAGGAAAATTAGCACACTTCTGCTTGAAATTTTCTTGTTTATGAGTCTGAGTGTAGATCAAACTGACATGGATGAATGAATGTAAAACAATTTACAACGGTGATGAAAAAATCATACTTAAAACAACAAATACCATGAAAAAAATAATTATAACAGTGATGATCATTTTAATTGGCCTTGGTGGTTTTTCACAAAGTATCCACCTCACAGGAGATGATGGCAATGGATATTATAGCGGCAAATTGGGAATCGGGATAGCCTCTCCTGTTTATAAATTAGATGTCGTGGGTACGAATGGTCCACGCTTAAGGGTTTACAGTCAGGATGGATATTTTGCCGGTATGCTCGCTAAAAACAGCACACACGAATATTTCATCGGCGTTCAGGGAACCTGGGAGGCAAACGGGGGCACAAACTCCGGCTTCCATATTTATGATAATACAGTGGGCGCCCGCAGGATGGTTATCGATGCTATTGGAAACATGGGCGTAGGCACCTCTGCACCGGATGCCAGGCTGCATGTTGGGGGAACCTTTAAATAAGTTGATGGGTCACAAGGTGCAGATAAGGTGTTAACATCTGATGCCGACGGACTTGCAAGTTGGTCGTACCCTGTCATGAGTTCTGCAAAGGAGGAATCAATAAAGGAATTGAAAGAAGCGGTTGATTATTTGCGATTGGAGAATAATGAGCTGAGATCGCAAATCAATTCGTTGAGTGATTGTGTTCAATCACTATGCAACAACCAGTTAAAATCGTCAGGGGCAGTTAAAATCAACGAAAACACACTCTTCCAAAACCAACCGAATCCTTTTAACCAGTCAACTGTGATCCGTTACCAGTTAACATCCAATTCAAATAATGTAAAGATTGTTATCCGTGATCTGAATGGACGGCCAATTAAATCAATAATGATAAACGAGACTGGCCAAGGCCGGGTTACCCTTAATTCAAGTGAACTGATGCATGGTACCTACACTTACACATTGATGATTGATAACGAAAATATTGATACCAAATTAATGGTGGTTACCAGGGAGTGATATCAGTTTATCCCGCAGCCAGCGCCTTGCCTATATGAAATCCAACGAAGACGGTATCATATTTTTTCTATTTTTGTAAACTGATAATTTTCACTAATACAACTATTTATGAAATCACTATTAACATGGGCTTCATGGTTGGTTGCAGTTGTGTCAACCTACCTCATCACGATGGGTTGTCTGGGATATTTGCTGGGAAATATACAGATCTTTAACGTCAGATATACGACGTACCTTTCATTTGGCGGATACTTTGTTTTATTGGCCATCATGGTTATCCTGTTAAAAATTTCTTATCAGAAAAAATAATAAAACAAACATGAAACATAAAGGAATCCGCATCCGGTTGTACTTGGTAATTGCTTGTTCAGTGATCATTTCCTTGATTTCATGTAAAAAGAGTGTTGAGGAACCTGCACAGAACAAACAATGGCTGATGACCATCAATTTCACAGATGATTTTATTAATCCAAAGTTGAAGGCCATTATCTTCATTTCCGACAGAAATGGCAACACGCTGATTGACACCTTGATATCAGGGAATCCCCGGCTTGTTCTGCATACTGTAAAGAACGTCCTCCCCCCATTCCAGGTCACCGTGGTCAAATGGGAACCCGATATGCACAACTTCCTGGTAACCATCAATACCTACCGGGAAGTTATGCCCGCGGAATGGACCATTAAGGGAACGCGACTGGTATCAACCGGTGAAGCCATTGTTAATCTGCAAAACGTTCCTGCTCATTCCGGCCCGATCCTTTACTCAAATCTTGGTCATTCAAACCTGACATTTTCAACAACCGGGAGCAACCATCCTGTTTATAAAATCCCTGATGATTTGTATGTAAGGTTAAACACTGCATCAGGACCCTTATTTAAATGGCGCTACGGTTTAGAATCCGGCGGTGTTTATAACGTTGATCTTACTGATATGGAATCTGCGGTGACTCATACTATCCATTTTCCTTTACCGGCACAGGATTTCCATGTAAAGGTTTTCGGTTATCGCAATACCAGTGAACCTAACAGCCTTCCGTTGGTTACCGATGAACTTTTAGGCGACGGAACCAAGGCAGATTCGGTGAGGGTAAGTTACCCTCCTTCTGTTTTCAATAGTTTCCGTACCTCAATTGAAATGATCGAATCATGGACATCTTCTTCGAGATTCGCCTATACGGTATCCGGTCAGATCCCTGATTCATTTGTCAAAATAAATGCCACCGTCTCCGATATCCGCGACGACGGCAAATCGGCAACTTTTAAAACCAGTGGTTTATACTCAGTTACTACAGCAAAATGGAAATATCAGGATTTGGAAAACCTTGCTTTTGACTGGACAGTATTGGGCCCGGATACGCTTACAACCATAACGTTGCCATCGTTACCTTCCACAATGAAAATGATGTTCCCCACCCTTTCAACCGACTCCCTTCGATTGTACCAGGTTGAACTTATCCATTACCCGGTTTTGACTTCCTGGCCCGAATACCTGCAAATAGAATTCAATCCGGCTGATCCGGGTAAAAAATCCTATTTAGAATCAAGCGCGGTAAGAACACAGTTCGATTAATGCGTGGTAAAGCAACGGCGCTACATGGAAAGACAGGTAGCGCAACGATTTATTTCATAACTTCGCAGTCCAAATCGTAATTCAGTATGCCATTAAAATGCGGAATAATCGGACTGACAGGTTCAGGTAAAACCACCTTATTTAATTGTATCTCAAACAACCGCGCCGAAACACATGCGGCAGCTTTTTCCGGCACCAAATCCAATCTCGGGATAATGAATGTCCCTGATGCCCGTCTCCAGGCCATCGATAAGATCATCAAATCGGTGAAAGTGATTCAGACTACAATTGAAATGGTTGACATTCCAGGCCTTACCAAAGGCGGAAGCCAGACAGAAGGGAATAAATTTTTGTCTGATATACGCAACGTTGATGCCCTGATCCATGTGATCAGGTGCTTTGACGACCCGCAACTGCCACATCTAGAAGGCTCCGTTAATGCTGTTCGCGACAGGGAAATTGTCGATCTTGAACTGCAGATCAAAGACCTTGAATCAGTTGAAAAAAAGATCGTACGGACAGAAAAGTTGATAAAGGCCGGTGATAAGGATGCAAAACATGGGCTCGAAGTACTGCATGTTTTAAAATCTCATCTTGAATCATTCCAGTCGGCACGTACCGCTCCGATCTCCATCGATAACCGACGATTTTTGGAAGACATGTTCCTGCTTAGCGATAAACCGGTGATGTATGTCTGCAATGTTGACGATGCTTCGGCCACCATAGGAAATGATTATTCCAACAGGTTTATTGAATCAATTAAGGACCAGGGTGCAGAAGTTTTAGTGATTGCTGCCAGATTAGAATCAGAAATTGCAGAACTTGAAAGTGAGGAAGACCGCCTGATGTTTCTCTCCGACGCAGGGTTACCTGAACCCGGGGTCAACAGGCTTGTACGCGTCGCGTTCCACCTGCTCGACCTGCAGTGTTTTTTCACCGCCGGCCCGAAAGAGGTTCGTGCATGGACCATTAAAAAAGGCATGACAGCGCCCCAGGCTTCCGGGGTCATACACAGCGACCTTGAGCGTGGATTTATCAGGGCGGAGGTGATGAAATATGATGATTTCATTACATTTGGCTCCGAACACGCCTGCAAGGAACATGGTAAACTCATGGTTGAGGGGAAAAACTATATTGTCGGAGACGGGGATATTTTACACATTCGGTTTAATGTTTAGCCGGTATGCTTGAGCCTGTCGAAAAAATTTTCGAAAAAAAATATCTCACCAAAGAAGATATTATCAATCTTCTCAATACAAGCGGCAAAGAACGCCTGTCCCTTTTCCAGAAAGCAAAAGATGTTAAATCTTCCATCCTGGGTAAAAAAGTTTATTTCAGGGGATTGATCGAATATTCAAATTATTGTAAAAAAAACTGTTATTACTGTGGAATCCGTGCCGGCAACAGCCGGTATTCAAGGTATCGTATGACCGATGACGAGGTGCTGGAAGCCGTTAAATATGCTTATATTAATGAATATGCTTCCATCGTGATCCAATCCGGGGAACAGACCAACAAAGCCTTCATATCAAAAATAGAATCGCTTCTGCGGAGAATTCATCAGCGAACCGGTGGAAATATCCATGTAACCCTTTCATTGGGTGAACAGACCGAAGAAACCTACCTGCGATGGTTTGATGCCGGTGCACACCGGTATCTCCTGCGCATTGAAGTGTCCAATCCCGGATTATATCTGAAACTCCACCCGAACAACCAGCTTCATGGTTACAACCGCCGACTGGATGCCTTGGCATCACTACGTAAAACAGGGTACCAGGTAGGTACCGGCGTAATGATCGGGTTGCCCTTTCAAACAGTTTCAGACCTTGCCGATGACCTGATCTTTTTTCGCCAACTGGACATCGATATGGCTGGCATGGGTCCTTATATCGAACATGTTGACACCCCGTTATACAAATATCGCGATGAACTGTTACCCTTGAAAAACCGGTTTGAACTGTCATTGAAAATGGTTGCCATTTTAAGGATCATGATGCAAAATATAAACATTGCCGCCACAACAGCCATGCAGACCATCGACCCTCAGGGACGGGAAAAAGCCCTGATGGTTGGCGCCAACGTGATCATGCCCAACCTTACGCCTGTAAAATACCGTCAGGATTATCTTCTGTATGAAAATAAACCCTGTCTCGACGAAGAAGCCGAGGAGTGTAAAAGCTGCCTGGAAGCCAGAATCCATATGGCTGGTGATGAAATCGGTTATGGGGAGTGGGGAGATTCAAAACACTATTCTAACAGGACCCTTTGATGATATATGAAAATGTAGAGATCATTGATGCCGGCGCTGAAGGAAAGGCAGTCGGTAAAATCAATGAAAAGATCATATTTGTGCCTTTTGTCGTACCGGGTGATGTCGTAGATATCCAGATAACCCGGAAGAAAAGAAAGTATCTTGAAGGGAAGGCAGTGAAATTTCATAAATATTCTTCCAAAAGGATTGAACCACACTGTTCGCATTTCGGACTTTGCGGAGGGTGTCGCTGGCAGAACATGAAATATGAGGAACAACTTTTCTATAAGCAGAAACAGGTATATGAGAGCTTCGTCAGGATAGGTAAACTGGAAAATCCGGTGATCCTGCCCATCCTCCCTTCACCTAAAACGAGGTATTACAGGAACAAATTAGATTATACGTTTTCAAATCACCGGTGGCTCACTGATGAAGACCGGAATGTTGAGATGAGCCCCGCCAGCGCCAATGCACTTGGATTTCATGTTCCTCAATTCTTCGACAAAATCGTTGATATACAGGAGTGTTTTCATATGAAAGATCCCTCAAACGCCATCCGGAACGCTGCCAGAACATATGCCGTGGATCATGACCTGACATTTTATGATGTCCGGCTCTGGCAAGGATTTTTACGAAATCTGATCATCCGGAATACAGAGGCTGGCGGGCTGATGGTGATCATGGTGGTCAGAAGCCGGGAGGAACACCTGATGCCGATGCTTGATCACCTGGCCGGTCAGTTTCCCGAGATCACCAGCTTTTATTATGTGATCAACCCCAAACAAAATGATTCGATCCACGACCTTGACTTTAACCTTTTCAAAGGAGATGCATTCATTGTTGAAAAATTTCCTTCATTTCTGCAAAGCGGGAAGGAGATTGAATTCCGGATCGGCCCCGCCTCTTTTTTCCAGACAAACTCGTTCCAGGCAGTAAACCTTTACCGGATTGCAGCGGAACTGGCCGACTTCAAAGGGCATGAACTTGTGTATGACCTATATACAGGCACCGGGACCATTGCGAATTACATAGCCCCTTATGTTAAAAAAGTAATCGGTATTGAATCTGTTGCTTCTGCAATTGCAGACGCAGAGGTCAATTCCAGCATCAACGGCATTTCCAACACAACTTTTTTTGCCGGAGAAGCTGAAAAACTATTGACGCCTGAGTTTATCAATTCACAGGGAAAACCTGATATCGTCATCACCGACCCGCCGAGGAATGGCATGCACGATAAGGTGGTGAAAACCATTATTGAGGTGCGACCCCAAAAGGTGGTATATGTCAGTTGCAACCCAGCTACCCAGGCCAGGGATATCGCGTTACTGAGTGAATATTACGGCATGGAAAGCTGCCAACCTGTCGATATGTTCCCGCATACGCAGCATGTAGAGAATATTGCCTTGCTAAAAACCAGGTATTAAACTATAGTTCCCCGGTTTTGGAACAAAAGAAGAAGCGACTCCATATCGAAGTCCTCGCCTGATACAATAAAATCTGCCTGCTTGTAAAAGGGTTCCCGCTGCGCAAGTTGGGCAACTACCCTGGCTTCCAGTTCGTCCGGAATTATATCCTTTAACAACGGTCGTTTTCTTTTGACCATTTTTAACCGGTGCAATAAGGATGGCACTTCCCATAAAAGGTAGATGGAAGTCCCTGCTTTTTTTATTACCTCCATGTTATCGAAAAAACACGGCGTACCTCCACCTGTTGAGATAATAATATTTTCAAGTTTGATAGTTTCGAGTAGTAGCGATCGTTCGATTTGACGAAAGATCCCTTCATCATATTTTTCAAAAAAATCAAGGATACTGATACGGTATCGTTCTTCAAACAGGAAGTCAAGGTCAAGAAACCGGTAATCCAGTTTTTCAGCCAACAGCCGGCCAAGATTCGATTTTCCTGAAGCCATATATCCAATAAGGTAGATGCGCATGGCAGTAAAAATATGAAAAATAATAGTACCTTTGCACCGCTCTTATCATTGACTATATGAATGCCGGGAAATTCAGCGTTATTTTACCATTAATCATCCTTTTGATCTTATCCGGTTGTAAATCCGATATACAGACCAGAGAACGAACGATTCCAACTGATGTGGTTAACAATCCGAATTCAGCCAGTGGAAATAATGACAAAGGTTCACTTCCAATTATCACATTTGAGGAGAGTGAACACGATTTCGGCCGGATCATTGAAGGTGAAACAGTCTCATTTTCATTCAAGTTTTCAAACACCGGAAAATCGGATCTGATCATTGCAGAGGTTACTTCATCCTGTGGCTGTACAGTTCCCTCCTACCCAAAAACTCCAATCCGGCCTGGTGAGACCGGTGTGGTAAAAATTGCTTTTAACAGTAATGGCAGACGCGGATTCCAGTCAAAGGATGTTGTTGTGGTGTCAAACACACAACCCAACACCACAGTGATCAGGATCAAGGCACAGGTGGTAAATCCGGGAACAGAAAAATAAATAGCGAAATATAAAATCTCATAATCGTAATTCACATAATCGTAAATCGTAAATCGTAAAGCAGTATGACAAACCTATTGAGTATTCTATTGATGGCTCCGCAGGGCCAGGGTGGCGATCAGAGCGGCTGGTATTCATTTTTACCCCTCATCCTGATCATTGTAGTCTTTTACTTCTTTTTCATTCGTCCGCAAATGAAACGGTCAAAAGACCAGAAAAAGTTCAAAGAAAGTCTGCAAAAGGGGCAGAAAGTAATCACTATCGGGGGTATTCATGGCAGAATTGTTGAAATTCAGGAGACAACGGTGACCATCGAAGTTGAGAACAGTGTCAGGCTGCGTTTGGAAAAAACCGCTGTAGCAATGGATAATACCCAAACTATCGAAGCAAAGTAACGCATTTAAATCCTCAACCGATGAACCCCGATTTGTTTGAATTCATCGGAAATGTCAGGCAACGCCGCACCAGAAAGTTCAGGAACCAATTTTACGTTTTCCTGGTTTGTTTGTTGCTTTCTATATTTATCTGGACTTTAGTTCGGCTTTCCAAGGAATATTATTATTCAATCGAGTATCATCTAACCTATACACAGGTTCCCGCCAACCTTAGGATGGTTGCGACTTCCGATTCAACCATTAACCTCAGAATAAGATTACAGGGATTCGATTTTTTTTCTGAACAATTTATTTCCAGACAGCATCGTGAGTATGAAGTAAGTTTACGAAATATCCGGTTACAGAATCCCGGTGGCCGTACTTTGGGATATTTACTGACCAACCGGATTGGAAAGGAAATTATTTCACAAACGAATTTCCCCAGTGAGGTCTATCTTGTTTCACCAGACACGCTTTTTTTTGAATTCGAGAAGTTAACCGGAAGAAAACCAACACAGAATTTAAAACTTGAGACAATCCCTAAGATGACTGTTCAAAAGGACACTTTGATTAATCACCCAAATAGCGCTGTTAAACAATCTTTTATCAAGAAAAATCATTCCAAAAACAAATAATTGGATGCTTAAAATCGGACTAACAGGAAACATCGGTAGTGGGAAGACAGTGGTATCTGATGTTTTTTCGACACTGGATATTCCGGTTTATCACTCGGATGAAGAGTCAAAAAAATTCCTGACAGATCCTTCTGTAAAAAATGAAATTGTAAAGCACTTCGGTTATGGCATTCTAACAAATGGACATGAAATAAACAGGAGATCACTTGCTTCCATCGTTTTTTCAGATAACCGGGCGCTGAATCTGTTGAATTCCATTCTCCATCCCAGAGTTAAATCAGACTTCCGGACCTGGGCTTCCCTGCATTCTGAAAAGCCCTATGTGATCCAGGAAGCAGCGATAATTTTTGAAAGCGGTTTCCGTCCTGAATTTGATTATATAATTCAAGTGACTTGTCCCAAAGAGACAGCCATCGAACGTATCGTAAAAAGAGATAAAATTGACAGACATTCGATGTTACTCCGGATGCAGTTTCAAATGGATGAAGAAGAAAAGACACATCTTTCTGATTTCGTGATCCGCAATGATGGATCGGAAATGATTATCCCTCAGGTTCTTTCCATCCATAAACAACTTTTAGAGATTGGCCCGAAGCGCAACGATGACGTTTCTCCCGGGGCTGCTGATGCCTGAAGCAAATTTTCTGTAAAGTTGGTCGAGCATATTCTCCATTCCGACCTCAACATTCACATTCCGCTGTATCTGGTAACTTAATTTCAGGTTCAGGGTAAACCATGATGGCATCCCATAAATTGTTGCGTATTGAGCGTTGTCCTCACCACTGTTGCTGTACTGGCTTATTCGTTTCCATCCATTGTACATCATATAAAAATCTCCTTTGAATTTTTTCAACTCGAGTCGGAATGATGTCATACCAAATACCGGCGGAATGTGATCAAGTGGCAATCCGGCTGTTTCATCATAACCATAAGTATAGGTCAGGTTACTCTGGATCGAGAATGAATTCGTAACCTGGGCAAGGACACTTCCCTGGATTCCCAAAATGTAAGCGTTCCCTGTGTTAACAGGTGCGAGCGTCTGGAATTTTTTATCCTCCAAGATGATGGAATCCTGCCCGTTATAAGCAAATGGCCGGATCACCTGTGCATTCTTAAGCCAGTTATAAAAAGTAGTGCCCTCCAGTTGTACATTTCCAAAGATGGTTTTACCAACCGAAAGTTCAACATTGTAGGAATATTCAGGTTTCAGCGCTGGATTGGGAACAACAATGGTTTGTGCTTCCACAACGTTAAGTTTGGTAAGGTCGTCAATATTCGGAGCCCTGAAACCTGAAGAACCAATCAGCGAAAGTTTCCAATCATGTCCGGGGGTCGCTACAAGACCAAGATACCCGTTCAGCGCCGTATTTTTCTGGGAAACATCCGGATCGAAAGGAATGGACATGATCTTCATCATCGTATCTGAATAAGCCGCATCCAGCGTCACATAATTGAAGCGGAGACCCTGGGAAAACTCAAACGCTTTGGTGATTTTCCAACTGTTCGATAAAAACGCAGACAGATACATCATATTGGCGCTTTTATCGGGAAAGCGTGTTGCACGGTCATTTGTTGAAACACCGGTCTCGATATTTTCATTGTGTGCCCTGGAAATGACATTGTTATAATTCAATTCAATCCCGTAATTCATCTCATCTTTTGAAGATAGTTTTTTATCGAAATCGGCGTTCAGAGATAGGACCCCTACCGTTTCCAGGTTGAATTTCCTTTTAGCGCTGCCAAAATCGCGGTTGATCCTGTCTTCCTGTATATTCTGGTAAGCCGCGATGATCGAAGCACGATCAAAGATTACGCCATTTACCTTGTACTCTGCCTTCATCGAGGTCAGCAACCGCGATTGCGGTCCGTAATACCACTCGGCATACCGCATCGTACTATCGTTCTTCATCTCTGTAAGCCTGTCGTAACGAGGAATATCACTGGAATTAGAATATTGCACGTTCACGATGTACCGGCTTTTTGAATTTGGTTTAAGGAGGATTTTTCCAAGAAAATTATATTGAGTATAACCGGACCCAACCTGAATCCATGGTTTGTCGTTGACCACAGTAAGGTCTTTGTTGTCAACGCGATTCGCGTAAAACAATCGCTCGCCAAATGTTCCATAGGCCGGATTGCGTAATCTCCCCTCACGCAGGTCATCGAAATCGCTATAAGAGAAATTCAAAAGTACCGCCAGTTTTTTCCATCCAAGATTCAGGTTGATTCCGCCGGTTTTTTCCATGTTTGCTGAGGCGAACCGCCCGAGTATATTTCCATGAACTTCAGTTTTTCCAGTATTTGAGAGCTTGGGATCTTTTGTAATGAAATTGATCACTCCGCCCAAAGCATCACTCCCGAAAATTGTTGAACCAGGTCCGTAAAGGATCTCGGTAGATGCCAGGCTTAATGGATCAATGGTAATGGCATTTTGCAGGTGGCCGGCACGGTATGTTGCATTATTCATGCGCACCCCGTCAACGACCAGGAGAACCTTATTGGCCTCGAAACCGCGTAACACAGGGCTTCCGCCACCCATCTGACTGGACTGAACGAAAACATTGCCGGTTTGTTCAAGCATGATGGCAGCATTTTGCGGGTTCTTGAAAAGAATTTCTTTTGCCTGGATCACCTCTATTTTATAGGGCACATCAGACCTTTTCTTTTCTGTTCTGGTTCCTGATATTACAAATTCTTCAAGTTTGATCACGTTTTCGGTAAGGTAGATTTTGCCGTTGGCGGGTATCCTGGATTTAACCAATCTCATTTTCTGGAAGGCCACATGGTTGAATTCAAGTGAATCGGTTGCCGCAAAATCAGTAAGATCAGCTACCCCATTCATATCGGTAATGGCCATGATTGTTTTTCCAATGTTGGTAATGCTCACCTGACTGATTGGCTGGAGGTCAGATTTGTCGAAAACCTTGACCTGCTGTCCATGCAGCGCTATGGTGACGACGAATAATAATGTGGATAATATGGTAAGTATTCTCATAAGATTAGGTTATTAATATTGAGTGAATGAGTGATTGAGTGAATGAGTGATTGAGTGATTGAGTGAATGAGTGAATGAGTGAATGAGTGAATTTTGGAAGTCAGGACTTGCAACAAAAGGTGGGGTGACTCCAGAATTATCAGTACACTGGAACGGTGGATAGAGAAACTAATAATCTCAGCAAACCTCGGGCGGGGGGCTCCAGGCTGGAATTACAGATGATCGCAATGGAATATTAAGTTTAGGATAATTCCATTCACCGGTAATTAAGGCGCTTAAATCAAGTGTATTTTCTGAAAAATGAATCATGACAAACTGGTTCCAACATGCCTGATGCTGCTTGTTCTGGTTATCGCGTTTCAGCCCTGCAAACAGCCTGGATTCCCTTTTGTCATGCAGGCAAATAAATGTCGTGGTTTTTCCCTTTTTAATCTCACGCACAATATCATACATTTCGCTTTTGTACCTGAATTCCTTTTGATGAATCCACTCAAATTCAGTATCATTGGCAATATCGGCGATGGTGAGTACAATTAGTTTTGAAGGCTGACGCTTAAGCATAACCTGAATATCTTTTCTGATGATGTGCTTGTTAATTTCAAAAACCAAATAATAACCCATTGAATTAAACAGGAAAAGAAAAAGGAGTAAAAAAGATAATAATTTCTTCAAATCAGGGGTAGGATTTTCGAGCCACAAAGATAAAGAATTTTACACAGGTCAATCAGTTTAGACTCAATTCACTATTTTTGTATTTGAAAAAAATGTATGGAAACACTTAAAATATCTGCCGTATCCTATCTGAACACCTTCCCGTTTGTCTTTGGAATAAGGCAGTCTGGTTTTTTACAAAATTTCAGTCTTGAACTTGATGTTCCCTCCCGTTGTGCCGATAAACTCTGGCACGGCAAAGTTGATATCGCCCTTGTTCCGGTGGCGGTATTGCCTGAGTTCGGAAACTTTCATATTATCTCTGATTATTGTATCGGCGCGGTAGGTGAGGTTAAAACGGTGTTGTTATTGTCAAAGGTCCCTTTGGAACAGATCACCAGGGTTCATCTCGATCCTGACTCCCGAACATCCGTTGAACTGGTGAAGGTCCTTGCCGGGTATTACTGGAAAGTTGATCCGGTTTGGGATACCCTGACAGATGAGCAGGCTTTAGCCACCGGCGACATTGAATCGCTGGTGGCCATTGGTGATAAGACCTTTCGAATCAGACAGGACTTCAAATATGTGTATGACCTGGCAGCGGAGTGGGTCAGTTTTACCGGATTGCCATTTGTGTTCGCGGTGTGGGTATCCCGGAAAAGGTTGCCCGATGATGTCATTCATCAGTTCACAAAGGCTATTTCTTATGGAATTGAACGTAAAAGTGAGTGCCTTGAATATTTCTCAGATAAATTGCCTGAGTGTGATTATTGCCTCAATTACCTGGAGAAGAACATCTCCTATGATTTTGATGAAAGAAAGAAAGAAGGACTGAAAAAATTTTTGGGCTACATCAACAATCGTAAATCGTAAATCGTCCAATCGTAAATCATTTCTTCACCGGATATCCACGTTTCTTGGCCATATCTTCCAAACGTTTCTGGAAACCGGATTTTTTAACCGTTTTCTTCTTGTTGGCTTCGATCTGCAGGTGAAGTTTTTTCTCATCAATGGTAGCCTTGATGATGTAAATCTGTGCAAAGGTCAGCAGGTTTGCCAGCAGGTAATAGTAGCTTAACCCCGAGGAATAATCATTGAACCAGAAGAGGAACATTACGGGCATGAGGTACATCATGGTCTTCATTCCCGGCATCTGCGTCTGCTGTGATCCCATCATCTGATCGTTGATCTTTGTATAGAGTACGCTGGAAATCGTCATCAGCAGGGCAAAAAGGCTGATGTGATCACCATAGTATGGTATGGTGAAACCACCGGGGAAGGTATAGATTGAATCATAGGACGACAAGTCATTTGCCCACAGAAAAGCTTGCTGGCGTAACTCAATGGAGGACGGAAAGAAGCGGAACATCGCGATAAGTATCGGCATCTGAAGCAACAAGGGAATACATCCGGCCATTGGGTTCACCCCGGCCTTTTTGTACAATTCCATGGTCGCTGACTGCTTCTTCATGGCATCTTCCTTCTTTGGATACTTCTTGGATAATTCATCTATTTCCGGTTTGAGCACCTTCATCTTGGCGGAAGACTTGTAGGTTTTGAATGCGATCGGAAAAAGAAGGATCTTTAATAGTATGGTGAGTATTAAAATGATGATGCCATAATTCCAGCCAAAGTTCCCAAAAAAGGTAAATACAGGGATTACCGCGTAAATGTTGATCCAGGCCATCAGGAAAAAGCCCCATCCCAGTGGAATCTGCTTTTCAAGATCATGCTGGTATTTTTTTAACCCGTAGTATTTGTTGGGACCAAAGTACATCGACATCGAAATTGTTTTATTTTCCGATGGAACGAACGGGATGCCAACTTCAGCCGTCATCGTTTTAAGATAGTGGTTGCCTCCGGACAGTGTGGCTACCCTTAACTTGGGATCGCTGAAATAATCATCGGCAATGAGCGTGCTGGTAAAAAATTGCTGCTTGTAAGAGAGCCATTTGAGACGTTCATTTTTTAGTATCTTTTCTTCATCACTTGTTTCAGAAAGGTTGTCAACTTTATCTTCCGCATATTTATAATACAAACCTGTGTTCATCCGTTCCATATTCAGGCTGTTCTCCTGGCGGCTGAGGTTTTCATTCCAGTTCAACACAAGATATTTGGTGGCAGGATCGATGAAATTGGTCATATTAACAAACTTCACACTATACCTCAACATATACTCATTGCCCTTCACGGTGTATATATATTCAATGTATTTATCCCGATCTATTGTAGTATCTGAAACTGCAATGAACAAACGCATACCTATATTTACAGAATCATTACCGGTTACTTTGACTACAGACTGGCCGGCATTCTTAACATCTGGCCAAAACGGTTGAAAGTAGAGTTTGTTCGTATTGATGATGCGATTATTGGAGAAAAAAGAAAGTCCAAAATGCAATGAATCCATGGTTTTTAATAAGAGCGGCCGTTGGTCCCAGGTGAGATAATCCTTAAGTTCAACTTGTGAGATTTTACCGCCCATTGATGATATTTTTAACGTAAAAACATCATTTTCAATAGAATAAGAAGTGTCATTCCCTACGGCGGCCATGGCAAATACACCCAATTCATCTTTCCTGGTCAATCGTAGTACAGTGAGGGAATCCAGTTTTTTTCCGGTCGCAAGCACCTTGGCTTTTTCTTCGGCAACCGCCAGGGCGCGTTCACGGGCCAGCGATTTAATCTCATTTTCACGTTTCGCCTGACTTGCAAGGTAGGCCGAGTCTGATTTTCGTTTCTGCTGCATCAACTGCTCCTGCGACGGGCTCATCAGGTAACTGTAACCGATGAAAATTCCAAAAATCAGAAGAAGGCCAATAATGGTATTTTTATTCATAACGGGGATTGGAAAAATGGCTGCAAAGGTACAAAAATTGTTCTTATCTGTCAGCGTAGTCCTTAGCTGCTTTCACGAAACTTACGAAAAGCGGGTGCGGACGCGCCACTGTACTCCTGTATTCCGGATGGAACTGAACTCCGATAAACCAAGGATGATTTTGCAGTTCAACGATCTCAACCAGGTTGTCTTTTTGATTGATACCGACCGCATTCATACCCGCGGTGGTGTATGCTTTCATATAGGCATTGTTAAATTCAAACCTGTGACGATGACGTTCTTTGATGTTTTCCTGCATATATACCTGAAAAACCTTTGAGCCCGGAGTCAATTTACACGGATAGGATCCAAGGCGCATGGTGCCTCCCAATCCTGATATCTTTTTTTGCATCTCCATCATATCGATCACCGGGTGCGGTGTCTGTTTATCAAATTCAGTTGAATGGGCGCCCTGATACCCCAGTACATTCCGGCCAAATTCAATAACGGCACATTGCATGCCAAGGCAGATTCCGAAAAAAGGAATCATGTTTTCCCTGGCAAACTTTATGGCAGCTATTTTGCCTTCAATGCCGCGTTCTCCGAACCCCGGTGCAACCAATATTCCATCCAGTTTGCCTAATTTTTCCGACACGTTTGAATCATTAAGAAATTCTGAATGAACAGTTTGCACCTTCACCCGCACACCGTTGGAAGTACTCGCATGTATAAACGACTCGTTGATTGATTTATAGGCATCCTTCAATTCAACATATTTTCCGACCAGGCCGATATTGACCTCCCCGGAAGGATGTTTCAAGGCATATAAAAACTGTTCCCAATCGGTAAGATCCGGTTCGCGATCAAAAGGCATGTTCGTTTTCTTAAGTATCTCAAGATCAAGGTTTTCCTCCCGCATAAGCACGGGAACTTCGTAAATTGACTCGGCATCAATGGATTCAATGACCGATGAGGGACTAACGTTACAGAACAATGCAATTTTATTCCGGATTCCTTCAGACAGGTGTTTTTCTGTACGGCAAACGATGATATCGGGCTGAACTCCCGACTCCAGCAGCGTTTTTACAGAATGTTGCGTAGGTTTTGTCTTCAATTCACCGGCAGCAGCAAGATATGGAACAAGTGTAAGGTGAACGACCACACAATTGCTTCCAAGTTCCCACCGCATCTGGCGAACTGCTTCGATAAATGGCAGGGACTCAATATCGCCCACGGTACCGCCAATCTCAGTGATGATAAAGTCATAGTCGCCCCGGTTTGCAAGCAGTTTGATACGGTATTTTATCTCATCCGTGATATGTGGGATCACTTGCACGGTTTCACCAAGATACTCTCCCTGACGTTCTTTGGTGATCACCGACTGGTAGATCACGCCGGTGGTAACATTGTTCGCCTGGGAAGTGGGGACATTAGAGAATCGCTCGTAATGTCCCAGGTCGAGGTCAGTTTCGGCGCCATCATCGGTAACAAAACACTCCCCATGTTCGTACGGGTTAAGGGTTCCGGGATCAATATTGATGTAAGGGTCAAGTTTTTGAATGGTGACCGAAAAACCACGTGCCACAAGAAGCTTGGCTATTGAAGAGGAAATAATTCCTTTTCCCAATGAGGAGGTAACTCCGCCTGTGACGAATATGTATTTTGTATTTGACATTAAATATTTTTTGATGTTCAGAACCCGGACAAAAATACACTAATTATTTATGATTTTCAATCCTTCACCCTCATTCCCGGTCAATCCTGCGTTTAAAAGCGAGAATTTCCGAGGCGATCTCCTCAATCGGTTTATTGGTCACCTGGATTACAGGCCATTCAAACTTATTGAATATCCGCTGGGCGTAATTCAGTTCCTTTCGGACAAAATCAACTGAAGCATAATCTTCTGTGGCGCCTCCGAGGTACTCCTGCCTGGCGATCCGCAACTGTGAAAGGTCATGCGGTTCGGTGGAGAGGCCAAAAACGGTGCCATACGGTATTTTTGCAAGCGATTCAGGCAATTCAGCGTCAATGACCACCGGGTAATTGGCCACAAACCATCCTTTGTAAGCAAGAAATATACTTAAAGGAGTTTTAAAAGTACGCGACACGCCTACCAATATGATCTCGGCCTTGTCGTACTCATCACTCCGCAGGCCATCGTCATGATTAAATGCAAATTGCATGGAATCGATCCGTTTAAAATACTCCTTGTTGAGTGTAAAAAACAATCCCGGTTCCTCCTGTGGAGATTCATTCAGGAAATGAGTCAACCGGAGAATAAGCGGGCCAATCAGGTCGATCGCCTCCACATTGTGAATCCTGCATATTCGCTGGATACTTTCACGTAGCATTTCTGATACAAGTGTATGAATAATAAAGCCGTTTTGCTTAGAAACTTCGGCTACAATTTCCTCAATCTGCTGCTCAGTCCTCACCTCAGCTTTGAGGATAATTTCGACTTCGTGAGTTTTAAACTGTGTTAACACTGCCTGTAAAGCCTGTGCGGCAGTACGCCCTGTTCCATCGGAAACAGCATAGATTTTATTCATGGTATGGTATGTATGTTGAGGGTAAAACTATTGTTTTTAATGTTGCCACGCAAATTAATCTTCATTTTTTTACTAAGGGTAAAATCAGTAATTTTGCCATCCATTTGAAAACATATTTATCTAATCAAAAGCAATAAAAATATGGGAACAATTAAAGTTGGAATAAACGGATTTGGGCGTATCGGACGCCTGACTTACCGTGCGCTGTTATCCAAAGATAATGTGGAAGTTGTTGCACTGAACGATCTTACTGATGCCAAAACACTGGCTCACCTGTTTAAATACGATTCCATTCATGGTAAGTTCCCTGGTGATGTTGCCATTGACGGTGACAACCTTGTTATTAATGGCAAAAAAATTAAAGTTATGGCCGAGAAGGATCCTGCCAATCTGCCCTGGGCTGCCCTTGGTGTTGAGATCGTCATTGAATGTACAGGAATATTCCGCACCCGTGAAAAAATGAGCAAACACCTTGCTGCCGGAGCTAAAAAAGTACTTTTATCCGTGCCTTCAGATAACAAGGATGATGTGGATGCCACCATTGTGCTGGGCGTAAACGACAACACCCTTACCGCCGATATGAAACTCATTTCCAATGCCTCCTGCACAACCAACTGCCTTGCTCCCATAGCAAAAGTACTGAATGATAGTTTTGGGATTAAAAAAGGGCTGATGAACACCATTCACAGTTACACCAACGATCAGATTATCCTTGACGCTCCGCATAAGGATCTCCGCCGGGCGCGTGCAGCCGCAGTTTCCATCATCCCAACCAAAACCGGCGCCGCGAAAGCCATCGGTCTGGTAATCCCGGAACTCGAAGGCAAGATGGATGGATTTGCAGTCCGTGTTCCGACCCCCGACGGGTCGCTCGTTGACCTCACCTGTGAATTGAACAGGGATGTGACCAAAGATGAAATCCACGCAGCCATGAAAACTGCAGCCAATGGGTCAATGAAAGGTGTTTTGCAGTATCTTGACGAACCGCTGGTCAGTTGCGACATCATCGGAAATTCTCATTCATCGATCTATGACGCTGAACTTACCAAAGTCCTGGGTGGCAACCTGGTTAAAGTAATTGCATGGTACGACAATGAATATGGTTATTCCTGCCGCCTGGCCGACATGGTCGTTAAAATGGGATAGGTCACAGTAATCCGGCGTTTTTCAGGATCTCATTTAATTTTGGCTGGGTTTTGGCAAAGTCCACCAGTACGGCAACAATGCGCTGATCATCCTTTTTGAGCGGCGCAAGAGATAATTTCCGGTCCCAGAAAGCAAAGCCGAATATACTTACCATCATGGTTGTAAAAATCCCAATTATGGCCCAAAGGAAATTGAAAAACTGATCAAACCGTTTGTCCATGGCTTCAAACCGGGAAATCATTTCCGTTTTTACTGATTCAACCTTCTGTTCAGTACGGATTATCCTGTCCCGGTCATCCAGGGTGAAGGGAATCACCGTTGTTTGGGCTTTACCAACCAGGGATAAAATCAGAAGAATAAATACTGTAATTTTCTGAATCGTTTTCATTTTGTATTGGATTAAGTTATATGCTTAATCCACTTTATAGTGCAAAGGTAATACACAAAATCGGAAAAGTTTTCAATAAATGGAATAAATGGAAATTTTCAGCACATGATTTACGGGAAAACCAGAATTCACAAATCCGAAATTAAACCGTATCTTTGCCGCACAAAAATAACTCCATACAACCCTTCTGTCAGGTTTCGCAAGAGATGAACCCACACCTGAAATTCCAAAAGCATACCATAAAAGATATAGATGATTACATTTGAAGAATTGGGTATCAGCAAAGAGATTGTGCTGGCTCTCGTTGACCTTGGTTTTGAAGTCCCAATGCCTGTACAGGATAAGGTTATCCCGCTCCTGCTCGGTGAAAAGACCGATATCGTGGCGCTAGCTCAAACGGGAACCGGAAAAACAGCAGCTTATGGACTCCCGCTGATCCAGCAAATCGACACGGGCATTAAACTCCCACAGGTGTTGATCCTTTGTCCGACCCGCGAACTCTGTGTGCAGATTGCCGGTGATCTCAGGGACTTTGCGAAATACATTGACGATCTGCATGTTCTCCCGGTTTATGGAGGCAGCAGCTATGACGTCCAGATCAAGGCCCTGAAAAAAGGGGTTCAGATCGTGGTGGCGACGCCCGGACGATTGATTGACCTGATGAACCGGAAAGCAATAAAATTTAGTAATGTCAAAACGGTCGTGCTGGATGAAGCAGACGAGATGCTCAACATGGGATTTCTAGACAGCATCAACGACATCCTGGCAGGGGTGCCTGAAAACAGGAACACACTCCTTTTTTCCGCGACCATGCCGAGGGAAGTTGCCGTGATCGCTAAAAAATACATGAACAAACCGCTTGAGATCACCATCGGTGACAGGAATTCGGGAGCCGAGAACATCAAGCATCTCTATTATACCGTTCACGCAAAGGATAAATATACGGCGTTGAAACGCATCGTCGATTTTTATCCATCCATCTATGGCATCGTTTTCTGCCGCACACGTATTGACACCCAGCTAATTGCTGACAAGTTGATTGGCGATGGCTATAGTGCCGAAGCTCTCCATGGCGACTTATCCCAGGCTCAGCGTGACAGCGTGATGCAGAAATTCCGGATCCGGCATGTTCAGTTGCTGGTGGCCACCGATGTTGCCGCACGAGGTCTCGACGTTAACAACCTTTCCCATATTATCAATTACGCCCTTCCGGATGATCTCTCGGCATATACCCACCGCAGCGGGCGAACCGGGCGTGCGGGAAAAGCAGGAACATCGATCGCCATCATCAATCTCAAGGAGAAGCACCTGATCAGGCAGATCGAAAAATTGATCAACAAGACATTCATTGCCGCAAAGGTTCCCGGGGGACGTGAGATTTGTGAAAAACAACTGTTTAATCTCATCAACAAAATGGAAAATGTTGAGATCGAGCATTCCGAAATCGATCCGTTCCTTCCGGCCATTTATCGCAAACTTGAATGGCTTGAAAAGGAGGATGTCATTAAACGCTTCGTGGCGCTTGAATTCAACCGTTTTCTTGAATACTACCGCAATGCGAAGGATGTTAACGTATATGAAGAAAAAGGGCGTGAATCGTCCCGTGACAGGGGCGGCAAAGAGTCGTTCCGCGACCGAGGCGGCCGGGGTGAATCCCGCAATGAGGTTACGGCATTTACACGCCTGGTAATCAATGCGGGTAAAGCCGACGGACTTTACCCCAACAACCTTATCGAACTCATTAATGCCAACAGCCCGGGCAAGAGGATCCGTATTGGTGATATAACCCTGGGAAAAAATGACGGGATGTTCGAAGTTGATAGCGAATATGCTAAGTTTCTCACAGAATCGCTGAGTGAAGCCGAATTCAAGGGCGCTCAACTCTCAGTTGGTATTGCTAAGGGTGAGGCTAAGGTCAATGTGGATGAACGCCGCTTGTTCAAGGAGAAAGGGAAATTCAAGGGAGGTTCTGACTTCAGGAAAGGCAAGGATGACAAGTCATTTAAAAAGGAAAGAGCCGGAGCCAACTTTAAAAAGAAAAAAGATTTTCCCAAAGATCAGGATCTGGAGATCAAATCCTGGATAAAATCCAAAGGCGAGAACCCCTTTTCAGGCAGTGAAGAATGGAAAGGAACGAAGAAAAAGAGCAAGAAGAAATAACCATAATTTAACACTCATTATCATGAAAAAGAGTAATTTTTATTCCTTAATTGCCACACTGGCGCTTATAATCGCGATATTCATCAGTGGTTGCAAAAAGAAAGCAGATGATCCGGTTCCTTCGTTTACCTTTAGTGCAGACACTGTAATGCTTGTCGGAGGTGTTCCGGGCGTGCAGTTTTATGCAAAATGCACCAACAATGGTGTCTCCATGGGAAATGTTACCCTTACCACTCCGCAGGATAGTCTTTACATTTACAACCATAACGGGGCATCATTCGCACAAAATGCATTAATTCCATTGCAGGGTACCAATCAAGCTTATCCCAGGAGGATCGGCACATGGAAAATTAACCTGACCGGAAACAGCACCGGAGGTACTGCATTTGCCATGGATGCAACAATCGCGGTGAGCAAATAGTGAGGATGTACTAAACCCTATTGATCCAGCGTTGAATATCTTTAGGTAACAATCTCGTTAATCAAAACCAAAAACTTTAAGCCATGAAAACCACAAGGATCATCGCCAGTTTATTTCTGATTGCAGGAATGATTATGCTTAGTGCAGGCTGCAAGAAGGAAAGCACAAATATTACGAACACGGACACCTCTGCAGCTAAGGACAACTTTTTAGCCGAATCAGCATTCGACAACGCTACGCAATGGTCAGATAAAGCAATGGCCGGTCACAGCCTCAAATCAACGCTGACCGATACTGTGTACATGGGCACCTGCGTATTGGCAACGCTCGACCTCACTGTGATGCCATATGTCCTCATCATCGATTTCGGACAAACCAACTGCAAATGCGACGACGATCAGTACCGCCGGGGGAAGATCATTGTCCATTTCAACGGAAGTTATTGGGTAGCCGGAACGGTAATCACCTATAATTTTGAGAATTACTTCATCAACGACAACCAGATCACCGGTACAAGGACAGTTACCAACAAAGGACGCAATGCAGACAATCATCTCTGGTGGGAAACAGTGGTCAGCGGTTCTGTGATCAAGGCCAACAACGGTGGCGCCTTTACCTGGAACTCCACGCGTCAGCACGAGTGGACAGAAGGAGAAGCTACGCTGTTTCAATGGTGGGATGACGTATATTTGATAACCGGTTCAGCCAGCGGCACAGGTACTAACGGCAAGGCATACAGCATCACCATTACCAATCCGCTGAAGAAAAAACTGAACTGCAAATGGTTGCAAAGCGGCACAATGGACATCCTGGTACAGGATCAGCCGCTCATCACCCTTGATTATGGTAACGGAACCTGCGATAATATCGCTACCGTGACGGTAGGTGGCCAGTCATTTACCATCAATCTGGACTGAACCAATTGACAGAATGTTCGTTCGGCGAATTTGTCTCGGGTATTTTTCCCTGACCATTATTTTCTTCCTTTTTTCAATTTCTGCTGTTTCTCAGGCTACACTAACCGGAAAGGTTACCGATGCAGCAACCGGCGAATCGCTGCCTGGCGCCACGCTTTATATCCCCGACCTGAAAACGGGCGTCGCGGCTGACAAAGAGGGTGTTTACCAATTTAAATCCCTGCCAAAAAGCACACTGCTCATCCAGGTCAGTTTCATGGGTTATGGAGCCAAATCATTCATGATCAACCTGAACAACATTACAAACATGGATTTCAGGTTATCCGAAAAAGCCATTGAAGCCCAGGAAGTGGTCATAACGGGCAGTGGTATCACCACCGACAATAACCGAACCAGTGTCACCATAACGCCAATTGGGAAGGCCAGGCTGCTTACTACACCATCTACCAACCTTATTGATGCGATCTCAGCAGTACCAGGCCTTTCAGAGATCACCACTGGCGGGAACATTTCGAAACCAGTTATCCGCGGACTCAGCTACAACCATGTTGTTACACTCATCGATGGGGTCAGACAGGAAGGGCAGCAATGGGGCGATGAACATGGCATTGAGATCGACCAATACTCGGCCGACCGGATCGAAGTGCTTAAAGGACCGGCAAGTCTTTTTTATGGTTCCGACGCCATGGGCGGGGTGATCAACATCCTCGAGCCAGTCCATGCACCCATGAATACCATCGGTGGAGAGGCGGCAAGCCAGTTCGCAACCAACAACATGATGTTGAACAGCACACTTATGATGGAGGGAAATCATAATGGCCTGATATGGAGAGGAAGGGGCAGTTATAAAAATGCCGCTTCATACAAATCATCTCCTGAGTATGTTTACAATTCAGGATTTAACGAATTGAATTACAACGCTTTGATAGGGCTGAACAGGAAGTGGGGCTTTTCACATATTCATTTCAGCAAATATGATGCGAATATTGGCATAGTAGAAGGCGAACGTGATAGTACGACAAGAAAATTTATTAAAATGAACGGTGAAATCGTTACTGCGGATGCTGCGAAAAGCCGCAGGCTTGAACTCCCGTATCACAAAGTCCGGCATAGCAAGATCACTTCGGTCTCGAACTTCATTTCCGGAGATAACCAGGTGAGGATTAACCTTGGCTACCAGGAGAACGAACGCAGGGAATTTTCAGGAAGCATGGATACGCCTGCACTTTTCATGCATCTCAATACCTGGACCGGCGACATCAAATACAGATATCTTTTTAAATCTGAAATTGAACTGGTTACAGGTGTTGGCGGCATGATCCAATCAAACAAAAATAAGGGAAAAGAGTTCCTGGTTCCTGAATATGGTCTGAATGATATCGGAGGTTTTGTGTATGCCAAAAAATCATGGGAAATATGGACACTGAATGCCGGGCTCCGATATGATTCGAGATGGGTTGACGGAAGGCCACTGTATCTCGACAGCGCCGGGATTCCGGCCTTAGCGGGAGATACCATCTTCAAGGGATTTAATAGTAAGTTTTCTGCGTTCAGCGGTTCGGCAGGATTCACATTTACTCCCTCCGGGGTGTTTAATTTCAAGTTCAACCTTGGCTCGGGGTTTCGTTCTCCCAACATCGCTGAATTGGGTTCAAACGGTATCCATGAGGGAACTTTCAGGTATGAAATCGGGAATCCATCCCTGAAGCCTGAATCCAGCCTGCAGGCCGACGGAGAGGTTTCAGTTTCATGGGACTTGCTCAATATAACCTTTGCCGGTTATTACAACTTTATAGCCAATTATATATACCAGCGTAACATCAACGGGGAAACTATTCTCAAGGATGGAACCAGGTATCAGGTTTTTCGATTTGTTCAGGGTAATTCGGTTCTGAAGGGTTTCGAACTGGAAATCGACATTCATCCGGTGGCTCAACTCCACTTTGAAAACAGCATTGATTATGTAATGGGTACCAACGAATCTTCCGGAACTCCCCTTCCTTTCATTCCGGCGCTTCACTCGGTTCACAAATTACGCTGGAATATTAATACCAGAAAAAATAGTTTACTCTACTCACCTTATATTGAAATTGGCGGACAAATTCATTTCGGCCAGAATCGTATTGACTCATTCGAAACTGAAACACCCGGCTATTTCCTGCTTGATGCTTCAATAGGCGCTAAAATTCAAATCGCGCAACAGTTGTGGACCCTGTACATATCAGGCAACAACCTTACTGATACCAGATATTTCGATCACCTCAGCCGCCTGAAGGAGCTGGGTGTTTATAACCCGGGATGGGGTGTGACGATTGGGGTGGTGGCGCCGTTTGGTGTTTATGAAAGGAAATAGCGAAATAGCGGTATAGCGAAATTTTGAAAATGCTATAGAAGCTGGTATTCGATAATCGGGTAGCCTTTCAGTCCGTCTTTATTGTAGAATCCGACGAAGCGCAACTTAAAATAATAACCGGAACCGTTGCGAATAATATAGTACAGGTTTGGCCTGAGGGTATAAACGCCTGTGTCGAAGTTGTAATATTTCCAATCGTAACCAACGGCGTCAAGCGATTTGGTAAAATTCATGGCCATCGCTTTTTCACGACTGATCGATAAAAATCCGTCAGATGAATCCACAGCCACCTCCACCTGATAACGATTGATAAGTACGCCAGTTACAAGATATGGATACGGGATACCCTGATCTGTAAATAAAAGGGTTGTATATTGTGTAAACAACAGGTCATAAGCCAGCTTTGGAGGTTCTACCGGCATAACAGTACCTGTTTTCAGGCTAAAAAATTGATAATTGACCAGTGGATCTTTGGAAACTGCACCGGCAGATACGGATCCTCCTTTCAGAGGCGCATACCTGAAATAATACGTGTTGTTTTTCAGACTGTCAAAAATCACCTGGTACAGCCCGAGCGGATTACCCAATTCATCGAGGCCCCTGCTAATGGCATAAACGTGATTATTGGATATGGTATCATTACCAGTGATGGAAAACCATGCACCTATCGCTGTGGAATCCGGATTCCCATCCGATTTATCAAAACGAAGCTTTACACCTGCTGTATCGAAAGACTGTCCGAATGTAACCTGCCCCAGGTCAGCAACCTTCATAAAGTTGCTGGAATTGAGGATGATGTGCCAACCGGTTGAGCGGCACTCGAAACCAAGGTCGAATGACGTTTTTACATTTGAGCGCACTATTTTTGCTGAATCAAGGTTAAAATAGACCTGGTAAAGGTAGTTATCCATCATGGGAATCGTATCAGTCTTCACGTCACCTCTCGGATGAGGAGAGACCATTTCATCCTCTTTAAAACAGGACTGAAACAACAACATCATGATAAACAACAAAATTAACTTGTTCGCCTGCATCATTTGTATTTATTGAATTGAAATGACAGCTTTGCAAATATGGTCCGTCCCCAGCCCACATTGACTACACCTTGTCCACCGCTGTGTGCGCTGCCATTACCACTTGTTGATGGGATTGTTGTCGTGTTGAAAATATTTTTCACACCGGCAGAAAATCGGATACGGTTGTTCCAGAACCCCTTGCTGGCTGTAAAATCCATGGTATGGTAAGGATTTACCCATCCCCATGCCAAAACCTTTTCATCAAATTGAAGTTGCGGGGCAGATCCGGAATATTTATAAAAAAGTGACAGGGTTACATCTGACTTAATAAAGCGATATGAGGGACTCACTGTTACCTCGGTTGACCACTTAAAGGGTTGATAGGCGATTGCAGCATCGGGACTTCCGGTAATGCCTGTTTCGGCCAAACCAAACTGCAGTTTAAACGCTGGGTAGATGGAGTATGAACAACCCAACTGAACACCTGCACTCTTATACCTGCTTACATTCTCATAGCTGTATTCAAGGCTGTTGCCTGTCTGTGCGAGCAGAATCACATTTTCAATGAAGTTATAAAAACCACTCACATCCATTGACCAGGCCACCTTTCTCTCTTCCACTGTCCAATTGAGGTTCATGTTAAGGTTGTTTGATTTCTCAGCTTTCAGGTCGGGATTTCCTTTTACATTATGGTTTACATCCACAAACACCAGATAGAGTTCTTTGATCGATGGCGCGCGGAACCCGCGGGAATATGAAAACCTCAGGTTCAAGGGTTCGTAAATATTCCACTTGGCGCTAAGCGCATACACCAAAGGCGCCGCATACTCTGTATTATATATGAATCTGATCCCCGGCTGGATGGAAAGAACCACCCTGTTGGTATTCTGCACGCGTACAGGTTCCCATTTCACACTCAGAAATGCGGCATAATCGCCGATTTCCTGTTCATTCCCTGCAATTTTTTTGCCCCTTCCCTGTTCAACACTGATATCGATTCCGGCCTGATAATTCAATTTGCGATCCGAACTGCTGGCCGCATATGTACCACGGGCAATAAGGTTGGTGATTGAAGTCGTATCCTGTGCCCAACCCTGAGGGATCGCATTTTCATTCAGGGTTGTCAGGTCTTTGAAAATGGTCTTACGCACCCTGTTGTACCCTGACCACGATCCCAAAAGGTTAATGAAACGGCTTTTACGCAATTTAAAGTAGCCATCAACACGTCCTGAATACCTGATTGTTGTAAAATGGTTATCAAAAGCGGTTTCATAATAGGGTCCGAGCAAGGGACCCTGATCGAGAAGCAATTCATTGAAATAATCGCCCGCAACCTTTATTTTCATCTTGTTGGCCGTAAATGTATAATAACCATCCAAAAAGTACTGACGCCGAGGTTTGAATGTCTTGGCCCGATGGGTGTCAACCGGCGAATATCCTCCGAAAAAATTCCGGCCGCCGTCAAGCGATATTCCATGCTTTTTCTGATTTATGGTTAAGGCGCCATCGAAATTATATACGCCAACTGATTCGGTATAGGCACTGGCAGTAGTACTCAACAGCGAAGACTTGTTCTCCCGGGTGATGATATTAATAACTCCGGCGAGTGCATTGCTTCCATAAATCACCGACATGGGTCCTTCGATCACCTCCACATGGTCAACATTATAGAGGTTGATCTGGTTCAGATCGAAGTTGCCATTCATCCGGCCAATCAGCGGTACGCCATCCTGGAGGAATTTAACATTTTCGCCCGACATCCCCTGAATACGAAGGCTTGTGCCAAGCACACCATCCTGCGTCACCCGCATGGTTGACTGATCCTTGAGTAGATCAGCCATGTTGGTTGCAGCCTTCTGCTCGATCTGCCGGGCATTGATCACCTCCACTTTGTAAATTGATTTATCTGCCCGCTCGGGGGTATATTGTGCGGTAACAACCACTTCATCAATGTTGAGAACCTTTGGTCGAAGCTTAACATCAAATGATTGCCCGGGTTTAATCGTATCGGTGTATGTTGCGAAGCCAACGTAGCTTATCGCGATCTTTGAAATCTCCTGAATCTCATTTAAAACTTTCCCGTCAATATCGGTAAGACTGTATTTTGAGGAACCTGATTTCAACCCCTCAAAACACACATGAGCGAAGGAAACCGGTTCAAGACTTTTCTGGTCTATAACCTTAATAAAAGCCTTTTGGCCATAACCAGCGGTTACGGCCAAAAGACTGAAAAGTCCGATAAGGAGGCTGAATGGGCCTTTAATCATGCCTAACGGATGATCATTACTTTAGTCACCGTTTTCGTTGCTGCAGTGGAAACGGTCACAAAATAAATCCCGGGTTGCACCCCGGTTACATCCATTGAATAAGCATTCGGCCCATCAGCCATTCGTCCCGGACGATCTGCACGGAGTTGTCGGCCTGACAGATCTGTAAGCGTAATTGTAAGGTCTTCACCGGTAATACCGGTCATATACAGGTTGATCCTGCTGGTTGCAGGATTAGGGAATACAGTACTTTGAATGTTTCCGGCAAATGTTTCGCTAATACCCACACCTGCGGCTTTCACCAGGTCAAATTTCACAAGACCTGTTGAAGTGCCTGCAAAATGTGTAAAGATCAGCTTGTAAATGTCGCCTTGAACAGGTTTTACAAAATAAACGGTCGAATCAACTACCTTGAAAGTAAAAGACTGCATATCAAATACTTTCCAGTCCCATCCGATTGAAGACCGCGTGGAATCCCATGTCCCCGCACCAAAATCACTATAGTCAAGCGATACCGGATAAAACTTTTTTGTCTTTACAGATTCATTACTCAGTACACCTGTTACCAGGTATGGAGTGCCATTTGACTGAATTGACATATATTTGGTAAAAAGGATATCCCAACTGGTTTTTGCCGGTTCGAAAGCCACGCGGGAATTGGTTTGAAGTGAAAAGCCGGAAAAATCCGTTGTCATCACCGAATTCAGGTCCTCTGATACGTTTTGTTCAGATGATCCATCAAGGTTGGCATACCGGAAAATATAAATATTGGCTGCGGACAATTTTTTCATCATCCAGAGTTTTTTAAAACTGCCGTCACGTAGTTTGATCACAAAAAGGGAATCACCTGTCAGGTTGTGTGTAACATCATTGTATTTGCACCATCCATAATCGGGATGCCCTGAAGCATTGCGTGAGAATGCGCCATTTTCCCAGTCTGTTGGATCGTTGAACATTGGTTTCCACGACGATAAACCTGCTGTATCCATGGTAGCCCAGCCGGATGTATCGGCCTTTGGATAGGTATAAAGAACTACCCCGGATCCATCATTTGTCAGAATTGATGAACTCATTTTCATCGTTCTGAATGCGATATCCCAGGTGGCACGTGGAGAAGTTTGAACGACGCCATTGGCCATGCTGTAAAAAACATCATTGGCGTACCCCGCCGACATTACGATCGAGTCAGATTTCATTAACCCTGCCGCATGTAGAGGTATAGTGATGAGCATAACGAAAAGTACAACAAGACTTGTTGAAAGAAAAGTAAATGTGTTTTTCATGGTAGAGATTTTTATTATTAGAATTGTGAAGGGGTAAACAGGTGAATTGGGAAACAGTAAACAGGTGAACGGGTAAACAAGGTAAACAGAGTTCCTGAACATTAAAGTTCAGTAACTATGAATTTCTCTTTTACCGGTTGATCTTAGGAAATTGGGGGGCCACGTAAGCCGCAGGAGGAAATCCGGTTGGAGGCCGGCGCTTTTTGGAAAAGACCAAAGGAGATAAAAGTACCTGATCTGAGTTGAACGCTTGGATCAACCATGGCCAGATCAAAATCACTGCCATGAACATCCTGCTGATGATATTGGTTATCGATGGAAATTTTCGAAAATGATAGCGCTTTGGAATGTTTTTCGATATCCCGCTTATAGCCAATAAAGTTTGGGATCAGGGGTTTTCCCCATATTTTATATTGATGGAAATTGATTAATGATCCGAAGCAGATGATTGCAACGGCCATTGCCTGAAAGCAAAGAATAAGAATTATATTTTTTTTTCGGCGACGGATCATCTATTGATAAATGATTAACAGATGGCAAAAATACAAATTATTTCCAAACTGAATTACAAATGTCCTTTATTTTGAAATTCTTTTTCAACAACTTGTTAGTAAAAAAACCACCAAGGCACTTAGGACACTTAGAAACACTAAATTATATTGTTTTCTAAGTGCTCCTTTGTGATCTTAGTGCCTTAGTGGTTAACTTAACCCATATAGGATTTCAGCAACTTGCTTCGTGAGGAGTGTTTCAGTCGGCGCAACGCTTTTTCCTTGATTTGTCTGACTCTTTCACGGGTAAGGTCGAACATCGATCCGATCTCGTCAAGCGTATAGCTATGGGGAACGCCAATGCCATAAAACAAATTGATGATCTCCCGCTCTTTTTCTGCAAGTGTTGAAAGTGATCGTTGTATTTCGCGTGCCAATGACTCCCTGATCAGGTTTTCATCTGTTCCGGGGGCATCGTAAACAAAAACATCGACCAGCCTTACCTCCTCATCCTGATCAATGGGAGCATCCATGGATATCATTCGTGTCGATATCCTCATGGTTTCCGTAACTTTATGTTCCGGAATCTCCAGTTCAATCGCGAGTTCATTGACAGAAGGTGGCCGTTCAAAGCGTTGTTCAAGTTTGATATTTGCTTTCGACACCTTGCTCATCGAGCCCACCTGGTTCAATGGCAAACGTACGATACGTGACTGTTCGGCCAATGCTTGCAAAATGGACTGTCGTATCCACCACACTGCATAGGAGATAAACTTGAATCCCCGGGTTTCATCAAACCGACGGGCGGCCTTGATAAGGCCGACATTTCCCTCATTGATAAGGTCAGGAAGCGTAAGTCCTTGGTTCTGATATTGTTTTGCCACTGAAACCACGAATCTGAGATTGGCCTTGCATAACTTTTCAAGCGCTGCCTGATCTCCGGATTTGATTCGTTGTGCCAGTAAAACCTCCTCATCAGCCGAGATCAACTCTTCCTTGGCAATGTCGGAGAGGTACCTGTCGAGCGATGCGGTATCACGGTTTGTGATCGATTTTGATATTTTTAGTTGTCTCATAGTCCGATTCCATAATAGGCCCGCAAACCATTCGGGTACATTCCTTCAAGAAGGACGCCACCCTGGCGGTTTGTAAGCGATTCTTTTAAATCCCTGGTTGTACGCATGAGTTTGCGATCAACCGATAATAATATAAACCCATTCATGATCCCGGCGCTCTTCAGTTTACCGGAACCCAATGAAGTAATTTTAAAGCCGTAATCTATTTGTAACCTTGTTTTTTCATTGTCATTCAGGGGCTCGAAAGTAGCTCCATATATAATAATTTTATTCCCTTTTTCCGCAATCACCTTTGAGTCTTCACTTTGCATGGTAAGCGCCAGTTCTATCTCCTTTCCTTCACGATTCACAACCAGGAGAACCTTATCTCCAGGATTTTTCTGATAAATAAGTTCATTCACTTCACCTTTGCCGTTCACCTGACTGTTGTCAATGCGAATAATTACATCGCCGCTTTTCACGCCTGCGAGATCTGCAGCTCCTCCTGCTACGACATCATCCACATAGATTCCTCTGAGGTCGCTGAATCCCTTTTCCTTTGCAAACTGATCATTAATTTCACGATAGAACACTCCTAAATAAGCACGTTGTATTTTTCCAAACTTCATAAAGTCATAAACCACTTTTTTTACGATGTTTACCGGGATGGCAAAGCTATATCCGGTGTAATATCCGGTTCCGGAAGCAATAGCCGCGTTAATCCCGATCAATTCACCATGTGTGTTCACCAATGCACCGCCGCTGTTGCCAGAATTTACCGCAGCATCCGTTTGAATGAATGATTCGATGGCGCCCTGTGACCCCAGGATTTTAATTTCGCGTGCTTTGGCGCTGACAATCCCTGCCGTTACAGTAGATGTCAGATTGAAAGGATTACCCACCGCCAACACCCACTCTCCTATTTTAACTGCATCAGAATTACCATAAGTCAGGAATGGCAAATCCTGTTCATCAATCTTTATCAGGGCGAGATCGGTACTCGGATCAGTTCCGATGATCGTTGCTTTATAAACGCGTTTGTCATTTAAGGTTATTGTGACTTCAGTTGCTTCCTGCACCACATGGTTATTGGTGACGATGTAGCCATCCTGCGACACAATCACCCCCGAGCCCATTGCCGTGTAGGGTGTACTGTATTCGCGGGGTTGGGGACGTCCACCAAAATTAAAAAATTCAAAAAAGTCATCATAAACCAGGCTTTTTTTCCGGAATTCCGATTTAATATGAACGACTGCATGTATTGAAACCGCAGCAGCGGCCTCAAAATCTGGCTGATTGAATGCGGCGCTTGGATTATAACTCACCTGTTGAATCGGTATTCCCTCAGGACGTGTGTTTACACTCCAATGTTTCTTTTCTATGGCCATATACAGACCCAGTGAAACAACTCCTCCGAATAATGCAATTAAAAATATTCCTGCAATTCTTTTCATGACGTATCTGTGTTTTGATTGAACCTGAGACATCAATTGTTTGTCTCTACCGTTTTTTAAATTAGATCTTGTTTGGATTCCGATTAAAAACGATTCAAAACATCTGTTATTTTAGTCCTTTTTGTTAAATTCTGTTAACCTCTTGTTAAAAAAACGTTAAAGAAATTGACTTTTTCTGTATTACCTTTTAGATACTACTCCGATTAACAGACGTTATAAATCGTTAAAAGTTGTATAATATTTAAAAAATTATGAAAACTTTACTCATTATCACATCTTTAACAATTATCGCGACAGGATTTTTATCCCGACAATTTTTTAAAGGCAAATATATATATCCCAACGAAAATCGTGCCAATTTAGATTCCGTAAAAATAAAAAGTCAAATTGTCACAATTGTATTTTGGAATGTTGAGAACCTATATGATCCATACGACGACACCACTAAAATGGATGATGAATTCACTTCAACCGGGGCTAAACACTGGAACTGGTCTAAATTCAGGGCAAAACTGAACCACGTTGCAAAAACCCTGATGGCCATCGGGGAATGGACTCCCCCGGCTGTTGTGGGCCTCTGTGAGGTGGAAAACAGGTATGTTCTGAATAAACTGATCTATGAAACTCCGTTAAAACCGTGGAAATATAAATTCATTCACTATGAATCACCCGATCTCAGGGGGGTCGATGTTGCCATGCTGTACAGGACCGATTTGTTTACAGTAATTGCAAGCCGAAGTACTGTTATTCGTTTTCCTTTCGATACACTTGTGCAAACCAGGGAGATCCTGTATGTAAAAGGGATCCTTTTTAACCAAGACACCCTTTCACTTTTCATTAATCACTGGCCATCAAGGCGTGGCGGATATCTTGGGTCCCAGCCGCGTAGAAATTACGTTGCCTCCGTGTTGCGAAAACTCATCGATTCGGTTCAGATGCATGAGCCTGCCGCCAATATACTGGTGATGGGTGATTTTAATGACGAACCCGAAGATGAGAGCCTGAAAAAGGTTTTAAACGCTCATTCGGAGTCTGTCACCGGTCATGACACACTTTTATACAATCTTATGGGTATCAGGAATAAAATCCGTAAAGAGGGTACACTGAAATATCGCGATCAATGGAGTACCTTCGACCAGTTTGTAGTGTCCGGCGCTCTGATGAATGGGAGTTCGGGATTGAAAACCGGAGTGAAGAATGTCAAAATTTTCAGGGGTTCCTTTCTTTTAGAAGAAGACAACACCTACTTTGGTGAAAAACTAAACAGGACCTACTCCGGGCCAAAATACCATGGGGGTTTTTCCGATCACCTGCCGATCCGGGTGGATATTAAAAAATCCGTACGATGATTTTATGGCTATTGCCAGACTCCGGCAATTTTTGTACTACAGAATTTACATGAATCATGATTCATATTCTTTGCCATGATAGT
This sequence comes from Bacteroidales bacterium, assembly GCA_030681475.1. GTDB lineage: Bacteria > Bacteroidota > Bacteroidia > Bacteroidales > FEN-979 > CAIVAT01. The sequence continues at coordinate 129,950 of JAUXWT010000055.1, forward strand.
AAATCCCCGTCGTTCGATCACGATCTTTTTACATGAAGGGCAATAGGTATTTTCAAAAGTGGTTCCCGGAACATTACCTATATAGACATAACGAATACCGGTTTTCAATGCAATATTACGAGCCTTTTCGAGGGTAGCCAACGGAGTATATGGCAGGCTAGTGAGTTTGTATAACGGATGGAACCGACTGAAATGTAATGGATTGTCTTTAAATCCATTGGCAAATAGCCATTCACACATCTCCATGATCATATTCAAATCATCTGTCCAGCCCGGGACGATGAGGTTTGTTATTTCCAACCAAACGCCTTCCGCCTTCAAAATCTTCAACGTATTAAGTATGGGTTGCAAACTGCCTCCATTCAGCTTGGCGTAAGTCTCTTCGCTGAAGGATTTCAGGTTTATATTCGCTGCATCAAGGTATTTACAGAGATCGTGTAATGGCTTTTCATTGATATACCCGTTGGAGATAAACAGGTTCTTAATTCCGCGGGACCTGGCGATCTTCGCCGTATCGAAGGTATATTCAAAGAATGCGATGGGTTCTGAATAGGTATAGGCAATTGACTTGCATCCCGATTTAACGGCTTCTTCAACGACTTTTTCCGGAAACATATCTACATTCCTTGTATCCTTCGGGCTTTGCTGGGAAATTTCCCAGTTCTGACAGTTCAGGCATGCAAAATTACAGCCTGCTGTGGCGATAGAAAAGCTTGACGTGGCGGGCAGAAAATGAAAAAGCGGTTTCTTTTCAATGGGGTCTGTATGCACCGAACAAGGATTTCCATAGGCGATGGTGTAAAGTTTACCGTCTTTCACTACATGCGTTCTGCAAATGCTGTCGAGCCCCTCTTTTAAAATGCAGTTATTGGGACAGATCTGGCATTTGACGCCTTTTGGTGTTGTTATTGCATAGGGTGATTCTTTACTAAATCTCCCAAGGCCTCCGGGTGGAGGAATGGTTCCTGTTCCCATATTGATAACATTTTTTGCCAATCCTTCAACAGCATGCAATCCGGCCACTGCCACCCCCACGCCGGCAAGGCCCGATTTGAAAAATTGACGTTTTGATATCTTTTTCAACGATTTGAATATTATAACAAGGTTAATTGATGCTACATATTACAAACATACAACATAATTCAGACAGATCAAAATAATACCAGAAGATATGGAGCTAAGCTGTTCGCCGGATAAAGAACAGTGTCCCTGCAGTGGCTAAATTCAAAACGGCCAGGAAGATGCATGTGTTTACAATCCCCAGCGATGGAATAAGGAACAGGGTGACTGCAAAAGCGCCTGCCGCAGAACCGAACATTTCGGCCGAATAATTACCGGCAACAGTTTTATGGGGAGTTTTGACCGAAAGCAATGCAGCTACACAGTATTCCATGCCCATGATGAATGCCAGGAGAAAAGCCAGGCATCCAAACACAAGCAGGATCAGCCAGTCGTCAAGGCGGGAATTACCCAGCCATTGAATAATAAATGGAATAATAATGGCGAACATGGCGAGCGAAATCTGAAGCTGCATGTAACCTTTGAATGATTTCATGTGGTTGTTCCTGAATCCAGTTCCAGCTCCTGCTGCCAGTCCCAACATAAAGATCATGATGATCGCCCCGATCACCTGGAACAGGTAACCACATAAAACCTGCAAACCGAAAATGAAAATGATTTCAAACGAGGCAAGGGTAAATCCACCGGCAAATAATCCGGCGCTCAAAGGATTCAGGGTAGTTATCAAAAAGAACAGGATAACAATAAAAGCAAGCAACAGATAAGCATGCGTGGTTTGAAAATGGCTCAACCACCACGACATCTGGTGCCACACTGCTAACGGAGTAAAATCGCGGTTAATTGAACTTGACGGTGTCATTGACCCTGTTAGATAAGCTGACCGCTCTTTTAACTGAGCATCATCAATGTAATGTTTATTAACATACAACGTTTCGATCATTCTGGTATCGATCATACCTGCAATATCCAATGAAAGTGCAGAATCAGAGGCTAAAAAATAGTTGCGGCCAGCCGGTACAACCAGCACGCTGTCAAAGTGCTGTTTCAGCGTATTTAAAAGTATTGCATTTAAATTACTGCCGTGTTCGCTTACATATTCCATTCCGGTTGGAAGACTGTAAGAGATGATTCCGTCCGGTTTCATCTTCTGCTTGACCTCTTTTAAAAATTCCTCTGAATAATAACGGTTCAATTGCAGCGTGGATGGGGAAGGCAAATTTACAAGTACCACATCGTAAGCGATCTTTATATCGCGAATAAACCTCCGCGCATCAGTTTCATGTACCATAACAGACGAATGGTCAAGCTGATTCGTAAATGTTGATGCGATCTCGATCAGCGACGGGTTCATTTCAATATAATCTATCCTGTCGGGCATATATTTCCGAAGTTCAGTAAGGGTTCCTGAAAATCCGCCTGATATTAATAATACGTTGACCGGGTTTGGATGTTGGATCATGGCATAATGTACATTTTCCTCATTGCTGATCTCGTTACCGGTAGAAAACAACAGCATGCCGTTTTCATAATAATTAAACTGATCTTCATTTTTTGTGACAACTACCTGGCCATATGGGGTTTCAGTATTCGAAATTACAAGCTGCGACGGGTATAGGATCTTTTCTGCCCATGGCCGGAAATCAACTTCACCAATGAAAATTAAGGAAATAACAGAGACAGCACAGACAACACAAAAGCTTTTTCGGGTGGAGGTAAAATAGCTGAAACTGATGATCAACAGCAGGTAAATTGCGGTGAGTATCAACAGGCCTTGAAAGGGACCCAAGGTCCAGAGAAAAATAAAATTCAAAAGCGCCCCGGAGGCCATACTTCCAAGCGATTCCCATGCATATGACCCGCCCTGTGTATTCCCATGCGAATAAGTGGTCAAAAATGAAAAAAGAAAACCATTTAACAGGCAAAATGGCAACTGAACCAGGAAACATGCTGCTGTAACATGCCACAGTTCAGCCATGCTACCATAGGGTACCATGATGACCTTCAGCACATCAAGCCCGGATACCATAAAAGAGGGCAAGACTCCTGCAAACAATAAAAGAAACAATAAAAGAGCTGTTTTTCTTTCAAGGAATATGCTAAATCTTCCAAGATATGAACCAATCCCGGTGATTAGCATCCACATGGCCAAAACAAACCCGACAATTAATTCATTGTCGCTAAAAACCTTCATGAATTCACGGACGAGATAGATCTGGGTTCCGATCGACAAGAAGCCAAGCGCAAAAAGGGCAGCACGTGTTGCATATGTTTTATGCATGTCGTATCTTTACATAGAAATTATTCAAAGGTAATAAAAACAATGTGGTGCTATTTCAGGAGCATTTTGCTTATGGGATTGTTCTTTAATATTAACCAGGGGTGTTCTGCCCAGGACAAAAATGCCGGTATCGACCGGAAACCCGCTGTTGCCGGACGGTTTTACCCTGCTGATGCCAGCGAACTAAGGCATACACTCGCAGGCCTGTTCTCGGGTGCCGAGCCACGTACAACAGAAAATGTAATTGGAATTGTTTGTCCTCATGCAGGTTACGTATTTTCAGGTCAGGTAGCTGCAAGCGGATATAATCAGGTGGATCCTGACAAACAATTCGACAATGTGTTTGTCATTGCATCCAGTCACCAGGTTTCATTTCCGGGTGCCTCCATTTACAATAAGGGCAATTATGTAACGCCACTGGGAAAGGTTACCGTAAACATTGACCTGGCCAACCAACTTATCAGAGAGAATCCCGTAATAACCTATAATCCGGAGGCCGACCGCACCGAGCATAGTCTTGAAGTTCAGGTTCCTTTCCTGCAATACCATCTGAAAAAGGATTTTAAATTAGTGCCGATCATCATTGGCACGCAGTCGGCCGAAACATGTCAAAAAATTGCCGAAGCGGTAAAACCATGGTTTAACAACCGCAACCTTTTTGTTTTCAGTACAGATTTTTCACATTACCCCTCTTATGATGATGCACAAATAGCAGACAAGGCTACCTGCGAGGCGATCCGATCCGGTTCTCCGGAAACACTGATGCAGACTTTAAACGAATATGAGCGCAAAAAGATACCCAACCTGGCAACAAGCCTGTGTGGCTGGAATTCAATCCTGGTCATGCTCAACCTTACCAGGCAAGACCCTGAAATTAAAATCGCTCCCGTACAATATATGAATTCAGGAGATTCAAAATCTGGCGATAAAGACCAGGTTGTTGGGTATTGGTCACTTGCGGTGACCAAACCCGATTCGGACGATACTCAACCAACCACTTTTAATTTTACGCGAAATGATAAAATCAAGTTACTTAAAATTGCGCGAGGTACCATCGAAAAATATATTCGTGACCGGTGCATTCCCGATGACGATCCGGCAACGTACAGCGATAACCTGAAGGTACACGCCGGAGCTTTTGTGTCGCTGAAGATGGATGGAGAATTGCGTGGATGCATTGGAAGGTTCTCATCCAACATACCCTTGTACAGGTTGATCAGGGAGATGGCGGTTTCCTCTTCGACCGAAGATAGCCGGTTCGAGCCGTTGAAAGTCAGGGAGATTGATCAGGTTGAAATCGAAATATCTGTGCTGTCTCCGATGAAAAAAATCAATTCGACCGATGAAATCATCCTGGGAAAACATGGGATCTATATTAAAAAGGGAAATGCTTCCGGTACTTTTCTACCGCAGGTTGCCATCGAAACCGGATGGGATCTTGAACAATTTCTTGGTCATTGTGCCCGCGATAAGGCCGGGATCGGTTGGAAAGGATGGCAGGAAGCCGAAATCCATATTTATGAAGCCAGTGTCTTTTCGGAAAAGGAATTTATCGACCGCAAAGATTGATATAGGGGCACCATTCACAAATTTTCAGATCGCTGGTTTGTGAGAATGGTTTTGTAAGATCATATACATCGCTCAGAATTACTTTGAGCACCTCCTCAAAGCGCTTCGTTGAGGTTTCATCAAGAGAGGTTGTGAATTTGCCGGGCTCATCACCGGGAGTAGAGACCGTCAGAAATCCTGCATTGATCCTTTTTAGAGAGATGATTCCCGCGGTTGAATAAGCATTATATTGTAACAGGCCGTTTAACAAATAACTGTACATCAATAGCTGGAAGCCTATATTCAGGTCCGGATTGACGATCAAATCATCCCAGTCTTTCACCCTGATTTGTTTTGGTTCAGTAGTCCCTGTTTTATAGTCGATGATCCTCCAGTAACCATCCACGGTATCAACACGATCAATAAATCCTTTCAACCGGATGTCCAGATCTTTGCCCCCGAAAGGTATTCTGATAAGCGTTTCAATAAATTTCTCAAGGAACGCTACGGTGCGGGTTTGTTCCAATTTTTTCAAATGGTCAACCTCATCAGCTTCATAATGCAAAAACCGCTTTATCATCAATTTAGCAACACGAACCAGCAACAGGTTTTTGCCATAAGTGATATCAGAACCTTTAAACTTCTTTTCAAAGGCATGATCCACAGCCGCTTCTGATGCATTTTCCATGGCTGAAAGCGTATCCTTTGTCAACGGTGTGTCAATGAACGGCTTGTATAGATTGTTAAGCGCCTCATGCACTGCACTGCCCAAAACGGCGGGATCGATGGTATCGTCCACCTGCTCGGGCTCCCTGATCCCTGCAATTTCAGCATAGTAAAATTTCAATGCACAGTTGCGGTACGAATTCAGTGAACTGGCAGAGAACCCTTTGACTGCCTTGTCTTCCAATGCTGCAAGTGTTGCCTCAGTCTTGGGGATTTCGATCACGGGGAGTCCCTTACTTTTCAGGGCTGGCGTTGTTAAAATTGATTCCCTGATCCTGATTTGTGGATTATATGCAGACAACTCAGATGTGATTTGGCGCAAAAAACGACTGCGTTCTCCTCCTCCCAGTTGATCCGGCTCGGTATTGTATAGGATCCACACATGTTTTGCCCGCTGGATCAGACGATAAAAATGATAAGCATACACTGAATTCTTTTGGCGGTAAGTAGGGAGATCAAAATTTCTCCTGATGTCGAAAGGGATAAAAGACGCATTGATCTTGTTTTTCGGCAAAAGATCTTCGTTACATGAAAGGATTACAAGGTTCTCAAAATCAAGCGTCCGGGTTTCGAGCATGCCCATCAGTTGCACTCCCTTTAATGGTTCACCATAAAACGGAAGGCTGGTACCTGAAATAACCTGTTGGTATAGTTCGTATAACGCTGTGATTTTCAAGTCAGTTTGAAACTCAGAGATCAGGTTGCCAAGCTGGTGAACGATTTTTGAAAATGCAAAAAGGTATTCCAGTTCCATTGAATCCTTGACATTTGTCCGAAGGGTTTCAATCATAAGTTTGAAACAGGAAAGTGCATCAAACGACTTTGTCCAGTAGGAAAACATTGATTCAAGAAACTGCATGTTACCAGAAAACAGGCCGGAATTTTCCCCCACAATATCCTCAAATCCAATGAAAATCTGATGTCCCATCCTGATCCTGTCAATGGTTTCATCAAAGATAAACCTGTTACCTTTCATCAATCCGCATGCCATACGATGAATATAGGGATGTTGCAGGAGTTGCAGCACATCTTTGTAATAATACTTCCTGATACCTTTTGAAACGAGATATGTAAAGCGTGCGGTGTTTAAATGCAGTTGGAAAACTGTTTCAAAGAGGCTGGCCAGCGGCGTTTGTTTGAGAGGCAAACCGGCTGTGATGTTCAGCGCTTCAATTTCATTCGGGATGGAGTTGAGTAAAGGAATTAACAACCCTTCGTCCAACAGCACCACAGCGGTTTTTTCATTGATCCGGTCATTTTTTGCCAACTCCTGCAACAAGTGGCCGCAATATTTCACCTGTCCGACAGGATCAGGAGACCCGATTATTTCAATCTGCTTTACAGAGGTTGCAAAATCATCGAAAATCCAACATGCCTCTTTACCCGGCCATTTGCGCAACCAGTCGCGCAAAAAGTCACCTGCTTCCTGTTGTAGATTATCCAGGTAGTACTTGTCTGCGTCCCACAACAGAGTCGCCTTTCCTTCGCGGCGCAAAGTACCGATGATCTGTTCTTCAGCTTTTGTCAAGGCATTGAACCCTGCAAAGACAATATGCCGCCAGGGCAATATATATTTTGTCGCTCCAATATTCCCGGCAGCATGCCTGAAGCTAAGCCCCTGATAAGCATGGTTTTTATCGGACAACCGTTTGGTAAGTCTGTCGTAATAAACAAACAGCGACTGATAAAAGTGAAGGTATTTTTTTTCAAATTCAGTAAGTGGCTGGCCATCAATGTTCCAAAGTGCGATCGCCCTCGCTTCGGTAAGGGTTGAAAAAAGTTCCTTTGCATTGACCATATACTGGTCAATCTCGTTGAAATCGCTAATTAATTGTGGCGCCCATCTTAAAAATTCTTCGAAGGTCTGTGCATTTTTGCCATCGATATCTTTATGTATTTCATATAGTTCAAAAAGAAGATGTAAAGATTCCACCTCCTGAAGTCCGCTGATCTCTGCAATAAAATCCTCAATGGAGAAAATGGTTGGCGCCCAGGTCACCTTGCCGACCCCGGCTGCCAGGTATTTCCTCAGAAAAAGGCCACCACGCCGGTTCGGCAGCACAATGCAAATATCTGCCAGATTATCAGGAAATTCAGAAACCAGGTATTGGGCGGTTTTTTGAAGAAATGGAAGCATTGGTCAACAGTATTGTGCTGACAAAAGTAGGGAATAAAATACGAAGTAACCAATTCAAGTGAGTGGCTCAAAAGTCTTTTTATTTTACCGCAGAGTCGCAAAGGCGCAGAGAAATAAAGTATTGATTATGAATCCTCTGCGTCTCCGCGTCTACTATATAACTTGTTTTTAACTGGTTGATTATATTGTGTTTGCAAAAGCTCATTACGCAACCTTTTTTAATTGTTGCAGCAGTTTTTCAAGGTGCTTGATCTTCCTTTCACGATATTTTTGGTCGGCATCTGCTAGCATTTGGAAGTTGAATTCTACTTTGGCTTTGAGCATTTTATAAATGATCCTCGACATTTTATGTGCAGACGCAAGGGCAGCCCCTTTTCCACCATATTTAGCGCTCATGCGTCGATGATAGTCGCCCATGGCGGTTTTATTACTATAGAGGCTCGATGCTCCCATTCGCAATGTTTGTCCGGCGGTATTTTTCTTCTTTAGCATTCTGCTACTGATAATTTTCCCACCTGTAATTTTAGTGTTTGGCACAAGGTTTAACCAGGCGGCAAATTGCTTTGAACCGTTCCATTTGTCCATATCGATTCCTGTTTCAGCAATAAATTCCAGTATAGATACTTCACTGAGTCCGGGTATTTTGCATAAATCAACAGTCGTTAATCTGCATAGCAGGGGGGCAACCGGAAAGCTAAACTGATTCTTCCTGGGTTTAGTTTTTTTTTCAATGGTTGGCTTGTCCAATGTAATATCACCCTGGTTAACTTGCGCTATTTGTTTTAATAGTTGCTCGTGAATCTTGTCTTCGCACTCTTTTACCTGTTGCTGATAAAAGCAATAAGTATTGTATGCTTGCTTGAGCGTAAACACGTATTCCTCTTTCCATAATCCCTGAAGGGATTTGAAAACCTCTTGTGGGGTTGCTTTTATTCGTGGGTCTCTGAGTTTGGAAAGTTCTTCGGGATCAAAATTTCCTTCTATGATTGCTTTGACAATCTGAATGCCTGTTTTACCCAGAAGGTCACTGATGACCGTATGAATTTTTATGTTCATCTGCTCCAGGGCTTTCTGCATGCGTCTTACTTCGTCTGAACACCTTGTGATCAATCCTTTTCGCTGTCTGACATAGGTGCGTAGGGTGCGGAAATCATTGTCCGGCTGAAAACTTTTCTGAAGCAATCCGCAACTGTGCAATCGCTGAATCCACATAGCGTCTGTGTCATCTTTTTTACGCCCTGTCACGTTTTTAACATGTCGGGCATTCACCAAATAGGGTTCAATCCCCGCTTCTTCCAACAGGAGATAAAAAGTCAGGTAATACACTCCTGTACTTTCCATGGCTACAGTGGTAATGCCTTCGTCTTTCAACCATTTTACCGCTTCTTTAACATCCGCAGTAAATGTCTTAAAGGTTCTTACAATAAAGCCTCCCCGGCCATCGCTAATGGCGATATCATGTTGGGTATCCCCAATGTCAGCACCAGCAGCCTTGTAATGAAGAACAGGTAATCCCTGAATCACTTTCTTTGTTTGTTTTGCTTTTCTTGCTACCTTTTTTTGTTTAATTTTGCTCATAACTTTGATTTTTAGAAAGCAGTTCATAAGGAGGCTAAGGAAAAATTGTTTTGTTCTACTATACGGTTTTTTCGTCAACAAGGACGACCAATTGAAATTTTAATTAGCTTCCAATACCATACTCTGCGATAGGCTCTGGAACCACGACGCTGAATGGTCTTCTATGAACTGCTTTTTTTTCAAATTTAATAAAAAGCATAATCGCACTGATATTTTTAAAATCCTTTTGGATTTTGACCTCAAGTTATCTGCCGTGAGGTTCCCATTTTTGAATTGGGAGGACACTCTGCGGT
>JAUXWT010000058.1 GCA_030681475.1 Bacteroidales bacterium
AATCGAGTAGGAGGAAAATGAAAAGGTTTTCCTCCTATTTCATTTTCCGTCCTCTCACACCACCGTACGTACCGTTCGGTATACGGCGGTTTCTTAATTTACACGACGGACTTGTTTGTAGTAGTCAGAGAAAAAGATGAAGCCCGCCTGTTTCAGACGTTCATTGGTTATGCTCCTACTGAGGATTGGGCTATCGGCAACCCGCCAGTAGCCTTTCCTGGTGTTCGCAAATTCCCAGGCTTTAGGCCGTGGGATACCGAGTTTAATCAGGTTGCGGAGTTTGGTTCTGATGCGTTTCCATTGTTTCCAAATCAACGATCTCAACCGCCGTCTGAACCATTCGTCAGTCCGCTCAAGCAGGATTTTCATGTCGGCAAGTCGAAAGTAGTTCAGCCATCCTGTGATGTATTGGCGCAATGCTTCCTTCCTGCGTTCATTTCCCCAACCGTTGCTGCGACAGGTCAGTTCCCTGATTCTCGCTTTCATCTTTTCTACACTCTTTCGGTGAATGCGGATTTTGCACCCATCCTTTGTAAAGTAAAATCCATAGCCCAAAAACTTTACGTCTTTGATGTGTGCTACTACCGTCTTGTTTTGATTTACTTTCAGGTACAATTTACCTTCGATGTATTTCGTGATGCTTAAAAGCACCCTTGCGGCTGCTCGCTTGCTTCGACAAAATATCATACAATCGTCGGCGTACCTCACGAACCGGTGTCCCCGTTTTTCCAGCTCTTTGTCCAGTTCATTAAGCATCACATTGCTTAACAACGGACTGATATTGCCGCCCTGCGGAACTCCCGTTGGAGTATCCTCGTATTGCCCATCTGCCATAACTCCTGCCCGTAGGTACTTATGTATCAGCGAGACAACCCTGCCGTCACTGATGGTTCTTGAAAGAACTTCTATCAGTTTGCTTTGGTTGACATTGTCGAAGAACTTTTCCAAGTCCATATCGACAACATACCGATATCCTTCGTTGGCATTGTTTTGACATTGCATTACTGCCTGATGGGCACTGCGTCTGGGGCGGAACCCGTAACTGGTGGGCGAAAACTGTCGCTCGTAAATCGGTGATAGTTGCTGCGTAATCGCTTGCTGGATTACCCTGTCTACTACTGTGGGAATGCCTAACTGCCGCTTGCTGCCGTTATCCTTGGGTATTTCTGCCCGTCTGACAGGTTGTGGCTTATAGTTCCCTTCTTGGAGGCTCGTTAGCAATGCTTCCCGATGGGTTTGCAAATACAAACGCAATGCTTCCGTATCCATCCCATCTATCCCTCCGCTCCCTTTATTCCGCTTCACTTGTTTGTAAGCTGAATTTAGGTTGGCAGGTGAAAGAATGAACTCAAATAGCTTTGCTCCTCCTGTCGCCAGGTTGGTGTCTCCTTTTTCGGTCATCCATAGGAATGTTTGCCCTTCTGCGTAGCTTTCGAGTGCCGCTCTATCCTTCCGCAAACAGGTGTCTTGAACCGTTTTCTGCTTTCTGCCATTCATACGGTAACTTTCATTTGATACTCACCTCTTAAGATTTGACCCTTCCAATATCAGCCCGTGATATCGTACTATGGTCGCTGCTGACTCCTGTTGGCTATTGTTAGCCGTGTTTCTTACTCCGTTTCCACACGTCCAACAGGTCTCCCGTGGTAAACTTATACCCCTTCATCCCATGTAACCGTTGCATTTACACCCCAACATCCGGGTAGTTTTTGGACTTCGATTTGTCTTGCAATCTCATCCTGCTGGGTATGCCTGATGCAATTCGTGTTCCTCGGTTCGGGACTTTGCCTCCAGCTTCCTTCAGATTCCGCTTCACAACGGACACCCTTGCTCTTGGCTAATGGTTGGTAACTACCGACCCCCATAAAGGACTTGCACCTTCAAGGTTATAAGTGTGCACGGCACACAACAAAAAAGGGTAACTAATTGATTTATAGTTACCCTTTGGTCGGGGTAGCAGGATTCGAACCTGCGACCTCCTGCTCCCAAAGCAGGCGCGATAACCGTGCTACGCTATACCCCGAGGAGGGTTTGGGTGTGGGTGTGTGCTTGTTATTTTGAAAAAGATCTGTACATGGCCAGGAGCATTTTTGAACATGACTCGTAACCCTGGTACAAATCTACGTATATTTTTTCAGTTATATGGTTTAAATCTTTTACAAGTCCGAGGATGGCGACGGATTCGTAAACGCTTCCACGGGCAATGTTGTAAAAATGACGCTTGTCCTGTTCGGTCATCCTGCCGGTCCCCTCTGCCAGGTTTAAAAGAATGCTGATGCTGGCCCTCTTCCACTGATCCATGATGTATGGATCAATTTCCTTGTTTGACTTGAGGATCGAAAGAACTTTCAGATTCTGTTCCTTCACAATCCCGTAAACATCCAATTTCTCAAAATCAAACATAGTGTTTTATTTCACACCCAAACCCACACCCAAACACAAACCCGCCTCGCGGAGAAGGGGGGATTCGAACCCCCGGTACAGTTTCCCGTACGACAGTTTAGCAAACTGTTGGTTTCAGCCACTCACCCACCTCTCCAGTAAATGCTCTCCTTTTAAAGGGCTGCAAAGATAGAAAATACCTTTCAGACTTGCAAAAAAATTACTATTCCCTTTGCTGTTCGGCAGAACATTCAGGATCAGGAGGATGGCCACTGATTCGATATTGGAATAACATAACCTGATACTTAAAAAAACCACTAAGGCACTTAGAACACTAAGAATCACTGAGAAAGATGAATAATTTAAATACTCTCTTAGTGTATCTATGTGCCTTTGTGGTTTTTTGCATGTTATCGCATGACAACCAGTTTGAACGATTCGACCCGATCTCCGGTCGCCAATTTGACAAAATAAAGCCCCGGAGGCAATCCGTTCAGTGTAAATTCATGCTTCCGCTCCCCTGTGTATGAGGCAGAAAAAATTCTGTCGCCTCGCAGATCGTACATCTCCACCTGGACTTTTCCTGGAAGAATAACGTCTTTACTAAAAACTGTAACGGCGACCGAAGCGGGATTGGGATAAATAGCGAACATGCTGGTCGAAAGCATTGAATTTGCCAATTCCTCCCCTTCCTGCTCACCCCCTTCATAAACCGTTGCAACCATCGCCTTCGGCAGGCCTCCGCAGTAATTGTTCGTCGTGGTGATATATCCATGCATATATCCGCCCGGCAGCACGGTCGTGCCATACAGGAAAGAGATCTTCACCCCGGCGATCATGGTGGCGCTGGCGCCCGCCTGGACCACGAATGTAGTTCCTCCTCCCGCCACTGTGATGGTGTTGGTGGCATCGAAACAAACCGAATTTGGCGATACAACGGTGCCGGTCGCCGTGGTATTGACCGGCACCCAGGTGATCCTGTCGAATGCATCATTATCAAAGGCCTCCCCTGAAAACGGACCGGTGTAATCCATGAAATATACGTGGCCGTTACTCACCGTCTTTGACACATTGGAGGCCCCTCCCCAGGTATTGGCCGGAAATGTTGCATTCAAAATATTGATTTCCTGACTGTTGTTGATCCGCAGCAGGGTTCCACCCGAAACCCCATCCTGGAAAGTGCATCCCTTGAAGGCATGTGCAGGATCAATAATTGCACCTGATTTGACATTAATACCATTGGCATCCATATTCTTAAAAAGCCCGTTGTCAGCAGCAATGGTACTCCCTGAATTCACATTGAAGGCATACCGGGCGGTTGGAACGTCGGCCCTGATGGTGGCGTTGCTCCCTGAAGTACCGGCGATTTCAATCCGCCCGCCGGTATTAACGCTCAGGCTATTGTTGTTGGTGAGAGTCAGCAAGGAGGCCGCAGGCATTGAAAGGACACCATCATCATTCACTGTAAGGTCGCCCTCCACCCATAAATTATTCCCATTCAAGTTATATGTCCCGTTTTCGACGGTAAGATTTCCGCCAAAGAGACAGCCCACGTTTCCATTCTGGATAACGCCGTCATCTGCTCCCTTGTTGATCACCAGATTATGAAAGCTCCCGGTGGTGCTTAAATAGCTTAGAACCGAACTTTCTTGGCCAAGGAATTCGACTGTGTTTAACGGGCTGCTGAAAAATGCACCAGTGGAATAAACAATGAAATCGTCGTGAAAATAATGTGTCAGCCCATCGATATTATCTTCCCATCCGCCGTTTAGAATATTCACATAATTATATGACCGGATATTGGTGTTGGGTCTGAATGTTCCGGAGGGTTTATCAATCTTGAGATATCTGAACCCTTCCTCGGGGCAATTGGATGTAAGTATTTGGTCGGTTGTCCCATTAAAAGTAACAACTGTATAATTTCCCACAGTTGTAACATGTCCCAGGTAAAAACCAGCGGTTTCGGACGAGGAGGTGTTAGCGTTTGTCCAGTTCTTCCCAATGTGCAGGCGTGCAGATGCATAGGTATTCATGCCGGCATTGAAGTCAATGGTAAAATCTCCGTTCACAAACAAGTCTGTTCCATAAGACAATTTCATTGTTCCATCAATAATATGGAGATTATTTGTCACATGAAATTGTTGATTGTACTGAAACGCCTCAAGTCCATCTGAAAAACCATAAGTCTTATTGACCTCAAGATCATAAAATATTTCCGGGGAAAGCAAATCTGAAGGGCCATCTCCATCGAAAACCACCTTCCTGATTCCTTCATCGAAGCCGGCATCTCCGACCAGGTTATTCCAGTCTCCCGCCACATAAATAGTGCCAGTATTGGCACTCAATACTCCGGATTGAATGAGAACATCCCCATTGATATCTGCAACATCGCTTACATAAATGATACCGGACCACATGCCACTAATGAAACTTTTTTGGATGACCACATTGTTCACGTACCCGCCATTGGCCGTGTTCAGAACCCCAACCTCGGTCCCGTAGAATTCAATGGTTCCACCTTCGGGCGTGAAGTCTGACCCGTCAACGAGGAATCCTTTGGAGGTCCGGATGGTCCCTCCCGTGATGCTTTCCGTAAACGAATGCAAATCCGCATGAATACTTATTCCGCAATCATGAAAATCAAGGATACCCCCCGACATTTCAATTCCGGCATCTCCAAATCCCGGCCAAAAGCTGTCATTGTATGCACCCCACACATTGAAAGTCCCGCCGAAAATGTGAAGATACCCGGAGAGAGAGACAAACCCGCCATTGTTTGTCAGGTTGATGGTGCCCCCGGGGTTCACATAATAATTACCCGTAATATCTATATCTGCAAGGTCATAGGCAGTAAATGAACCGTTAAGTGCATCAAGAGCCCCAGCCGTCCAGTCATACTGGTTACATACCACTGTTTTTCCGACCGACCCGTTGGCCATTCTCAACGCACCCCCAAGGGGTTTATCCACCTCCAGGATGTTGAACGTTTCATTTGTTTGGCAGTACTGATGATAGTTGCCACCGTTGAATACAACCCGGCTGGTTCCCTCCGAAAAGGCGGCTGTTCCAACATTGTTATCCCAGTGGCCGCCAACTTTGATGATATTGCTCCCGGCATTAAACACCCCTGAATCAATGTGCAGGTCGCCTTTGACGTTCAGGATATTCGTGTAAGTGTTGTTTATCGTTACTGTACCTGTCTGACTGAAAACCAGATGATTGAAATAATCATTCGTATTTGGCGTGACTGATTGGGTGGCCCCGTCAAGAAATAGACTTCCTGCATCGCACTGGATGGTGCCGTTGCTGATGATGTTTCCTTTTACGATAATGTTGAGGGCACTAGTCGAGACAAACTTTGCTCCGGCATCCGTTTGCAATGACCCCAGGATGGAGAGTGGTTGGGTTGACGGATCGCTAAACAGGAGGTAAGCACCGCCCGTTTTACTGCAAACAAGGTTCCAGAAAGAGCAGCCGGCAGCATAAACCCTGACGTCCTTGGTAATAGTCCCCTTGAAAATCACCGATCCGGCTCCCGGTTGGAAATTGGCCCCCTCGTTGAAGTTCCAGTGGCCGTAAACCTCTATTTCTGCACCTGCCGAACTGGATGCGGTAGATCCGGCAATCCAGAACACATCGCCCTGGATGATCAATCGGCTGAGCGTGCTCACCATGGCAAGGTTCCCGGCTACCAGCATTCCTCCCCCAACCAGAACAGCCGCATTGCCAATGGTCAGGTTTCCATTAACAGTCAGACTATTGCAACCGGCTGCGGCGCTGATTATCGGCATATTGGGAACACCAGTCGGAATCGTCACATTGGTGACGGCGGTTGGAACGGCCAGGTCATCCCAGTTGCCTGCCGTGTGCCAGTTGGTTGAAACTGCACCCGTCCACAGGCCGGGCTGGCTGGCTGTCCACTGAACACGCAAGTAGAAATCATTTTCGTACAATTCACCGGAGAAATCACCTGAGGCATCTTTCATCACCACATTCCCGGCATTAACTCCCTTACTCACATTATAACCGGAAGCCGGCATCAGGAAAATGGCATTGCGGATCGTCAGATCCTGGGAATTGTTGAGGGTCAGCATCCCGCCGGAACCACCATACCGGAAGGTGCAGTAATCGAACGGATTGGCAAGGTCAACGGTTGCGGTTGCATTAACCGTAATTGCATTCATATAATAAAACGAAGCACGCCTGGCCGAAATGGTACCGCCATTATTCACAATTAAATTATAGTAGCCTGATGCTCCATTCCGGGTTAACACTGGTTCATTTCCGGAGGTACCCAACACCTTCAGCAAACCTCCGCTGTTTACATTTAAGGTCTTCGTAGAGGCCACCTTCAATTGTGAATTGAGGTCCATCCAAAGGGTACCGCCGTTGTTAACGGCTATGTTTCCCGCTGTTGCAAGTACGGCATTACTGACCTTGAAAATTCCGCTCTGAACGGTTAAGGTATTGTTTACCACTGCGCCGAGTACCATTGAAACACTGTTAGCCACTGATTTGTTGATGGTTAACCCCCATAAACTGCCGGTGTACATATTAAGACCGGAGTTGCCCGAACCGTATAGTTCGACAGTTCCGGCGGTTGGCATAAAATCGCTCCGGTGGTTTTCAAAACTACCCTGTGTCCTGATCGTTCCGCCGGTGATGTTTGTTGTGAAAGTATAGGAGGGATTATTTACGATTTCTATTCCGTAGGGATATACGTTCAGTTCGCCCCCACTCATGGTGATGGAGGAGTTGGCATTTCCCCATTCGCTTGGAATCCCGCATAGCACATTAATTGCCCCGCCATAGATATACAGATTTCCTTTAAGATGACCAAAACCGCTTAAGCCTCCCAGGTTGATGGCACCTCCGGTATTTACATAAAAATTCCCCGCAATCCCTTGATCCGTAAGGATTGATGCCGAAAAACTACCCGTGAGGACATCCACCGCACCTGCGGTCCAGTCGTATTCATTGCATGACACAGTGCCGCCTTGCATCCGTAATGCCTTACCATTTGCCTTGTTCACTTCGAGTTGGTTGAAGGTTTCGGTTGAACACAACTGATGCTGGGCACCACTATTGAAGATCACCCGGGAGGAGCCCTCCACAAAACCGGCTGTTCCGGCACTATTATTCCAATTGCCACCAACAAAGATGATGTTGCTTCCGGCCTCGAAAATGCCTGAATCAATATGGAGATCACCTTTTATATTCAGAGAATTGGTGTATGTGTTGTTGATTGTCACTGTTCCTGATTGGCTGAAAACCAGGTGGTTGAAATAGTCATTCACATTAGGCAATATGTATTGGGAGGTGCCGGCCAGTCTCACAGCCCCTGCGTCGCACTGAAGGGCACCGTTACTGATGACCGAACTCTTCACAACAAGGTCGTGTTGACTGGAGGAGATAAACGGTGAACCGGCATCTGACCGGAGGATACCGTTTACCGTGAGCGGCTGGGTTGAAAAATCGCTTAATCCAACGACAGCGCCGCCGGTTTTACTGCTCACCAGCGTACTGAAAGAGCAGCTTGACGAATAGCTCCTGATGTATTTGGTGGTTGTTCCCTTGAAAAAAACGGTGCCTGATGCCAGGTTCGCATTGGCGCCTGCATTGAAATTCCAATGACCGTATGCATGGATCACCGAACTTGCCGTGAAGGTTGCCGTGGATCCGGAATTCCAGTTCACATCACCCTGGATGATCATTTGGCCGGATGCATTATTCATGGCAAGGTTTCCTGAGATGGCCACATTCCCTCCCACCTGGAATATTGCGTTGCCAACAATGAGAGTGCCGGCCAGGGTCAGATTATTGCAGAAGGCATTTACACTAATCACAGGCATATTGGGAGCTGTGGCCGGAATTGTTACGTTTGTTACCGATGTGGGTACCGCCAGATCATCCCAGTTGCCCGCAGTGTGCCAATTTGTTGACACCGCGCCAGTCCATAGGCCAGGCTGGGTTACAATCCAGTCGATTCGGCCATACGGGTCATTTTCATAAGCAGCGCCAGCATATGTGCCAGTTGCATCCCTGAAGGTAACGCGACCTGCGTTGTTGTTTTTCCAGACATTGTTGTAAACTGGAGCCGTAGGGAAATTTGCATCCCTGATGGTCACCTCCTGGCTGTTGCTGATCAGCAGAAAGCGGTCAACACCATATTGAAAGGTACATTGATCGAAGGGATACAAAGGGTCAATGGTTGCGGTACTCCAAATATTGATGCCATAATTATATTCAAAAATTGCATATTTGGCCGAAATCGTTCCGTTTACATGAAATTCGTGAGACCCTGTCGCCCCGTTATTGGTAATTAACACTTTGCTGCCTGTCAGCCCGATCGCTTTGAGTACTCCCCCGTTGTCAACGGTCAATGCCCTGGAGCCTGTAATTCTTAAAATCGACCCATTTTCAAGCCATAAGGTACCATCGTTATTAATTGAAATATTTCCACCGGTGAACAATATTTTATTGCTTGCCTGAAATGTGCCGCTTTGGACGGTTAATATGCCATTTACCGTTGCGTTGGTGGCCAGGGTTACCGTATTTGCAGCAGTCTTGTTGATGGTCAGGTTGAAAAGATTGCCTGCGCTCATGGTGAGATTTGAGCTGACAGAACCATATAACTCGACGGTACCGGCTGTCGGATTAAAGTCAGTGCGCCCATTGGTAAAGTCTTTGGCTGTTTTTATTGTTCCGCCGGTAATGTTGTTTGTAAAGGTATATGTAGGATCCGTTCTGATTAAAATACCCTGATCGGCAAAATTGAGCACGCCTCCGCTCATGGTAACAGATGAATTGGAGAGATACGGCCACCAGCTTGGATTGTTACCCCCGTAAACGTTAAAATTACCGCCATATATATAAAGGTTTCCGCGCAAGTCAATATTTCCTCCATAATTGCTCAGATTGATGGTACAACCTGTGTTGCAGTAGTAATTTCCAAAGATCCCGTCATCCAGCAAGTCGAAAGCTGTAAATGTTCCGCTGTTCAACAAATCAACGGAACCTGCTGTCCAGTCATACTGTGCACAGGCGACGGTGGTTCCATTCATTCTCAACGAACCTCCCAGGGTTTTATTAACCTCCAGGTTATGGAAGGTCTCGTTTGAGCAGTACTGATGATAATCGCCTCCATTGAAGATCACCGTACCCGTGCCTTCAATAAAAGCGCCTGCTCCGACGCTGTTGATCCAGTCACCCCAGAGTGCCACTGTCTTTCCTGCCGGGTCAAATATTCCTTTCTGAATTGTAAGCGATCCTTTTAGCTGCATATAATAACTTGTGGCTAAGGCTATGGTTCCATCCGAATTAACTTTAACAGAATAGAAATAATCGTTGGTATTAATCTGTATTTCTTGTGTGCCTGACGATTTTTCAAAACTGAGGGTGCCGGCATTCATATAAATGTTCCCTGAATTGACCAGGTTTCCTTTCAGAATTGTTGTGATATTGGGTTGACCGATAAGCGTTGCTCCCGTTCCGATGGTTAACCCCGATGAAATGGTTAGGGTTGAGGTGGATGAGGCGCCAATATAAACAGCAGCTCCTCCGGTCTTATTTAGCGTTAGTGTACCGAAATTGCTTCCGGCGCTGTTATTTGTTATGGTTGAGCTTGTTGTCCCCGTGAAGGTTACCCAGCATAATCCCATAGCTACCGAAGAACCCGTTGTAAATTCCCAGTTACCGCTTAGTTCCATTCTGGAACCATAAAAGGCAGATAAAACCGCGGTGGAATTCCAGATTACATTGCCTGCGACTAATTTGCCCGTGTTAGCTGTAACTCCATACCCACCAATCGACAAGGCGCCATTAAATGTAGCTGTACCTGAGGCTGTGAGGGTTGCACTATTCGTAATACTTCCGCTTATGGTCAGCGTTGCTCCTGAATTCACCGTGAGGTTCTGGCATACTCCGGTTACGCCTGATATCAGCGGCTGATTTACCGGAGCAGACGGAATGGAGACATTATCACTTGCAGCAGGCACACCGCTTGGCGACCAGTTGGTTGCTGTATTCCATGCTGTGCTGGTAGTTCCGGTCCAGGTTTTTTGAGAAAAAACATTCTCCGAAGCAAACAGCAACGAAATGATTACGATAACTGAAATAAACTTTTTCATGACCTTGGTTTTTAGTTTATAAAATATTCATTTAATATTTTTACCTGATTTTCTTTTACCTGCCCTCTTTTTTATTTCATCTGACTGCAACGCATCAATTAATTTTTTCAGCGCATCATTTTCCGCTTTACCATCTTCCAATAACTGCTGTATCATTTTCACCGCACTTTCGTGTTTTTCTTTCATGCACCATATCATATGAAAACAGTCGCAAGATTACAGCCGTATTTATATTATTGCAAGAATCATGGCAATACAATAGTGACACGAAAGGATAAATCGTGGTCACATTATTGATACATAAATCATATATATCTGTTTATCAGATATATATGAATTAAACAAAATAAGGTTGGTTATGAACTGATCAGAGGTTGAACAGGAAATTCACGAGATTTTCATCGCTGTTGGCCAGGTTAATTTTCTTGCGTAACCGGGTTCGGGCCACATTGATGCTGTGTACACTCTGATGGGTAATGGAGGCAATATCCTTGGTAGTCATATTCAACCGGAGAAAAGCGCATAATTTCCTCTCATTTGGCGACAGGTTCGGGTAACATTCATTCAATTTTTCATAGAAATCTTTATGAACTTGGGTAAACCGGAGCTCAAACTCTTTCCAACTTGTAGCCCTGTCGCCATTCCGGATCTTTGCAAACACTGCGTTCACTATATCGGCCGGCTCTCCGTTCCGGATAGCTATTTCGAGCGTTTCCATCATTTCAGCAACAGTTTCGTTCCTCTTGATAATGGACATGGCATTACAAGTCAGCTCTTTATTCCTCAATTCAAGCTCCATTTCCAGACGCTTTGACTGTTGCTCAGCCATAAACCTCGCCTGTTTGGTGTTCCTTGCTTTGAGCCGGAGGATCAGGATGATTGAAAGCAGAATAACAACCAAAGTGAATGCAGCAATGCCTGACATTAAATAGACATTCCATTTAAGCTCCGCATCTTTTTTTAACATTTCATTATCCAGCCTCATCTTCTCACTTTCAAATCGTGCCTGGAATTCAGTAAGCCTCGCATCACTCTCAGTCGTAAATACAGAGTCTTTGAGTACAATAAACTGCTTCATGATTTTCAGAGCCAGGAAGGGATTCCCTGATTTTTCATATGCCTCGGCAAGACTTTGCAGATTGCCTATTTGCATGGGTTTAAGATTGTTTTTGATGGCATAGTCCTGCGAAAAGTGGAAATATTCCACAGCCTTTACATAATCACCTGTTGAAAGATAATACCTGCCAAAAGTATTATACAACCTGGATAAATCGTCACCCAACCCCTCTTTTTTGACAATCGGTGATGCCTGGTTAAGGTAAGACAAGCATTTGTCATACTGCTCCATCGACAGGTAGGTGGCGGCAATATACGACAATCTCCTGCCGACTTTTTCCATTTTTCCCTGGCTGTGTTCAATCTCCAAAGTCTGCAGAAAATAATTCAAAGCTTCTGAATATTTTTCCCAGGCTTTATAAACAATTCCAAGGTTATTTAACCGGATGGCGATCATGGATTGGTTCCCCACCGATCTGGCTATGTCAAGTGATTCTTTATAGTATATGACCGCTTCGTCATACTTACCCCATTGCTCATAAATTTTTCCGATGTTGTTCAGATCGGTTGAAATCTGAACAGGGTCACCGATCGCGCGATCAATCTCCAGCGCCTTGATATTGTTTTCTAGTCCAAGGTTGTAGTCTCCCCATTCGGTATAGATCGATCCGATGTTGCTGTACATGCTGGCGGCCTGACTTTTAAAGCCCCCTTTTATTGAAAGTACAAGGCTCTCCTGCAAATATTTAAGGGCTTCCAGATGGTGGTCGGTAATATAATAACAGTAACCGACATCGCCAATCCTGTTAATATATCCTTCAGATTCTGTTCCTCCCAATTTCTTTTCGATGTTCGCCGATTCGAGATAGAATCCGGTGGCTACCTTCAGGTTATCAAGGTAGTAGGATGCCTCGGCCAGAATAAAAAGCGCTCTGGCTTCCTCTCTTAGATTTTTTATTTTACGTGCATGCTGCAGCGCCTCAGTAGCGTGGAGAATTGCTTGTTCAGGCTTATTTTCCAATATTTTAGCGGCAAAATCGTTAAAAATCCTGGCTCTGTCAATCTGTTTGGCCGATGCGATGATCTGTTTAATGCTGTCGCTCTCTCCTCCGGCCGAGGCAGATAAAACGGATAAAAAAAATATCGGAAAAAAAACGAAAAGGCCAAGTGGAGGGCAGGTCAGTATTCTCAACATACGGCAAAAAACAGTAAAATTAGTCATCCAAGTCAGGCAGTAAAATCAATGACTAAAATTATGGAATTCTGTTTAATAATTAACAAAAAATAACTGACTTTTGCAAAATCAATCAAAAACTGAAAAATCATGGCCGGAAAAACATTTGCCGAAAAGATCTTTGGCGCCCAAACAGGCAGCATCGTATTTGCCCGTCCCGATATTATTTTATCACACGACAATACGTCAAGCATCTACAGTACCTTTAAAAAAATGGGAGGCGCCACCCTGGCCAACCCAGATGCACTGCTGATCACGCTTGATCATAACGCTCCTCCCACCAACTCAAAACTCGCGAATGATTACCAGGTGATCCGTGATTTTGTGGAAAAATTCGGGGTTAAAAAGTTTCATGATGCCGGCGACGGAATCTGCCACCAGTTGATGTCATACTATGCAAAACCCGGCATGATCATCGTGGGAAGCGACAGTCATACGAGCACGGCCGGGGCGTACAATGCGTTTGCGGCCGGGATCGACCGCACCGAGACTGCCGGACTGTGGAAGCAGGGCGAAACATGGTTCCGGGTTCCGGAGTCTGTAAAAATAACATTGAGGGGGAAACTCCAGCAGGGAGTCTATGCAAAGGACCTTGCCCTGTGGATCATCGGCATGATCGGGTCAAGCGGAGCAGATTATATGTCGATTGAATATCATGGCGATGGCGTAAGTACCCTGACGGTTTCCGACCGCATGGTACTGTCGAACCTGGCCTCGGAAATGGGCGCAAAGAATGCAGTTTTTCCAGCCGATGAGGTACTCAAATCCCATCTTGGTCAGAACTTTGAAGGAGTATGGGCCGACGATGATGCCAACTACCTGAAAGAAATCGGGATCAAGTTAAATGATGTTTTCCCGGTCGTGGCAGCTCCGCACCATGTGGATAATGTCAAAGCCGTTTCGGAGGTCCAGGGGACGAAGATCCACCAGGCGCTGATCGGTACCTGCACCAATGGCCGTCTGCAGGACTTGCGCGAAGCGGCAGCCGTGCTGAAGGGGAAAAAAGTTCCCAAATATATGCAGCTTCAGATCATTCCTGCATCCAGGGAGATATTCATGCAAGCCATGAAGGAGGGACTGATCGAACTCTTTATGGAGTCGGGAGCCAATGTCCTTTCTGCCTCCTGCGGGCCATGCCTTGGTACCGGCCAGGGCATTCCTGCCGACAACTTCAATGTGATCTCCACCGCCAACCGCAATTTCAAAGGCCGGATGGGAAACGCCACCTCAAATATTTATCTGGCTTCACCGGCTACAGTAGCCATCTCAGCATTAAAAGGCGAGATCACCGATCCGCGGGGGATTGTTGGCACAGATAAATTTCCATTTCATGCACCACAAAGCGCCACCGTGGATATAAAGGCTGGCGATGACCGCCTGACCGGCAGGACATGGAATTATGCCGACGTTGACAACCTCAACACCGACCAGATGTTCGCAGGCAACCTCACCTACAATGTGCAGAGTACAGAGCCGGAGAAAATCATGCCCCACCTCTTCAAGGGTTTCGACGACAGCTTTTCAGACCGTGTAAAAGCAGGCGACATCATCATGGCCGGAGCTAACTTCGGTTGCGGAAGTTCCCGGGAACATCCATCGGTGGGGCTGGCATTTGCCGGAGTTAAAGCAGTGATCTGCAAGTCAGTAAACCGCATATTCTATCGTTCAGCGGTGAACCAGGGGCTCCCGATCCTGCTCGTGCCTGATGCAGTGGATGCATTCAAACAGGGCGACCCGGTAAGCATTGATTTTGGGAAAGGGCTGGTATTCATTGGAACCAGGGAATTTTCATTTGCCCCGCTCCCTTCGAAACTGATGGAGATTTTCGAAGCCAAAGGACTTGTGAACTACGTTAAAAACAAATGAAAAAACTACTGCTAACATCCCTTTTCGTGGTCCTGTCGCTGACCCTGGCGTTGGTGTTGAGGCAATTCTTCCCGAAATACTCGGGAATGCTTATTTTCTTCTTCTCTTTTTTACTTTTTGACGGTTACCTTTGGATCTCCGTTCGCAGATCGCTGAAAAAATTTGGTCCGCTGATACGGGGATTGGCTGTTGCTCTTTTCTGGCTGCCGGTGGCTCTCCTGTTTTTTCTCATGGTTTTCGGATATTTTATCCCTTTCCTTAAATGGAACATGCCGGTGCGCACCTATCTCCAGAGTTTCATCCTGACCCTTTTCCTCACGCTGATCTTTCCGATCCTCACCCTCATCCTGGCAGATATTATCCGGATCATTAAATTCTTCATCCGCCTTGCCATCCATGGAATGACAAGCGCTAAATTATCAATATCACGGTTTAAACCACTGTTAATTGCTGGCTGGCTCCTGGGAGCAGTTGTTTTTTTGAGCATGACGGCAGGCACGCTATTCTGGCAATTTGATTTCAACTTGCATAAGGAAGTGATCACATTGGAGGATCTTCCGCCGGCATTTGAAGGGTTCAAAATAGTCCAGTTCTCAGATGTTCACCTTGGAAGCTGGGGAGTTAGAGAGCGTTTGGAGGAAGCGATGGATGATATCAACAGTCTTCAGCCCGATGTGATCTTCTTTACCGGGGATATGTTCAATTATTATACTGCCGACGGCGATGGGTTTCAGGATATTTTAAAAACGTTACACGCCCCCTGGGGGATCTATGCCATCCTGGGCAATCACGATTACGGAGACTACATCACCTGGTCATCGGTGGATGCCAAACGCAGGAACATGGAAGATTTGATAACTTACTATAATGACCTTGGATGGAAACTGCTCCGGAATTCCAATGATATCCTGAAAAAAGGAGCCGACAGCATTGCCGTGATCGGGGTCGAAAACTGGGGTGCCACAAGGCGTTTTCAAAGGTTTGGAGACGTCGATATCGCTCAAAGAGGAACTGAAACGATGGCCATTCAGTTATTGCTTTCACATGACCCTTCGCATTGGGACAGCATTGTAAGTAAAAAACATCAAAATATCGATGTGACCTTCTCCGGACACACCCATGGCGGACAGGTCGGTATTGACTTCTGTGGATTACACTGGAGCCCGGTGAAATGGGTATCGCGCTTGTGGTGCGGGATCTATAAAAATCCCGCTTCAGAAACGCCCCAATATCTTTATGTAAACCAAGGATTAGGTAACATTGGTTACTCCGGACGTATCGGTATTTTACCTGAAATAACCCTGATCACCCTGAAGAGAGCATCCGATTAGCAAATAGGCAAACCGGAACATCACTTTGCCCGTGATATCTGAATAAAGGAGACCTCTACATCTCCTCCCTGTGGATAGAGACTAATCCAGTCATTATCTTCGCGCGACCACAAGTCCTGGTCCCTCACGCTGACCAGCCGCTCGCTGATCTTCCCGTTCGGGTTGATGTTGCGCATGACCACACCCCCGTTGGCCTGTTTGTCTTTTCCATATCGCATCAATACATTAAAGGGTTTGCCGGAGAGATTTTTGATCTTGATATATATAAAGTTGTTTTTCCTCGAGGCGATGTTCACCGGGGTGAATGAGAACTGTTTTTCATTGTTTGAATTAATGATCACGGGGGTATTCAATACATCTGCGATTGCGTTCTCCTTGATTGCCGTTCTGATCTTCAGGATCATTTCACGCGGGTATTTCTCCATCGGAAGGAGATTCACTGCCTCCGTATAGGCGTCAATGGCTTTGTCATATTCAAAAGAGTTATAAGACCGGTCTCCATCGGCTACCGCTTTATCATACAGCGATCTGTTGGCACGATACAGGCTGTCGATCCTTGCCGTGATCAGGTTTATCTGTGCTTTGGGATAAGGTTGGGTTGGAAAAACCGTCAAGGCCTCCTGATAGGTCTCTTTGGCTTTCGGGTAATCCTTGTCATTAAAGTAATTATCAGCATTTGCCAGGAGGTTCTCATAATATTTCTGCTTGCCAAGAAGTTCCTCCAGCGCTTTGTTTATTTCTGCAATTTTTTCCTTCGGATAGGTTGCCTGCGGTTTCATAACCAGCGCATCCTGATAACCTGCGCGTGCCTCTTCATATTTCTTCTGCGCCAGAAACTGATCGGCAGCAGCCAACGTGGCTTTGTAAGCATCCTCCTTTGCTTTCAACTCAGCCAGCACACCGTCGATCTCAGCAATTTTATCCTTTGGATACTGTTCGGAAGGTTTCAGCCCCGAAGCATTGAGGTATTCCACTTTCGCCTGGTCATAGGTTTTATCGGCCAGCAGTTGATCGGCTTTTGCCAGCGTCAGCTTGTACTGCTCATCCAGCATTTGCTGCTTTTCGATGGCCGCAAGGATATTGTCAATCTCGATGATCTTCTCTTTGGGATACTGCTCGCCGGGTTTTATTTTTCCAGCCTCAAGGAAAGCCGTTTTTGCCTGGTCATATATTTTCCCGAGCAACAATTTATCCGCTGCTGCAACTGCGGCGGCATACTGGTCATCGATGGCCTTAAGACGGGCGGCATCGGCCAGCAGTTTTTCGATTTCCGCCAGTTTTGTTTTTGGATACTGTTCTGAATCTTTCAACCGGAGGGCTTTCTCATATTCCGATTTGGCCGGTTCGTATGACTTTTCATCCAGCAGTTTATCTGCTTTCACAATCGTTGCAGCATATTCATCATCAAGGGCTTTTTGTTTGGCAATAGTCGCCAGGACCGCATCAATTTCAGAGATCTTTTCAACCGGATAATTTTCGGCCGGCTTCAGCCCAGTGGCCTTGGTATATTCAGCTCTGGCAGGCTGGTAGCTCTTTTCTGTAAGCAGTTTGTCAGCATTGGCAATGGTCGCCTGGTAGTTCTCCTCAAGTGATTTTGCTGCGGCTATCGCGGCAAGGATCCCATCAATTTCAGCAATTTTTTCCTTTGGATAAGTTTCAGAAGGCTTGACAAGCCCTGCGCTCAGGTATTCAAGCTTTGCCTGGTCGTAAGTCTTCGCCGCGAGCAGTTTATCTGCATTTACAATCATTCCGGCATATTTATCATCCAGCGCTTTGGCAGCGGCGAGATCTGCAAGGATCTTGTCAATCGCTGCAACCTGCTCCCTGGGATAGGTTTCGCCGGGTTTCAGCGCTTGGGCATTGACATATTCATTTTTAGCTGTTGCATATGCCTTATCCTCAAACATTTTATCTGCTTTGGCCAGGATGCCGGCGTATTGGGCTTCGAGGGATTTCTGCTTTTCGATGTCTGAAAGTATCTCTGTAATTTCCCTGATCTTTTCTTTCGGATATTCCTCTGCAGGTTTGAGCTTAAGCGCTCCCAAGTAAGCTGTCAATGCCGGTTCGTACGATTTGTCGGTGAGTAGCTTATCTGCCCGTAAAATGGTTGCGGCATAATCCTCTTCCAGCGCTTTTTGTTTGGCAATGGAGGCAAGTATGGCATCTATTTCTGTAATTTTCGTCTTTGGATATTGCTCATTTGGCTTCAGTCCCGAAGCATTGGTATATTCAGCCCTGGCCGGCTCGTAATTCTTTTCTGTAAGATAGTTGTCAGCCTTTGCAATGGCTGCCAGGTAATTTTCATCGACCGATTGCTTCGCGGCGATATCCGCCAAAATTTTGTCGATCTCTGCGATCTTTTCCTTCGGATAACGCTCATCAGGCTTGATACTCCCGGCATTCTGGTACCCGAGACGGGCCTGATCCCACGTTTTGGCAGCAAACAGTTTATCGGCTGCGGCGACGGAAGCTGCGTACTTTTCATCCAGTGCTTTCAGCGCCGCAAGATCACCGAGGATCCTGTCAATCTCTGAAATTTTTTCTCTCGGATAAGTGTCTTCAGGCTGCAATGCCAAAGCATTCTCATACTCCGTCTTAGCCATGGCGTATGATTTCGCCGCAAGTAACTTGTCGGCTTTATCCACCGTGACTTTGTACAAGGCGATCTGGGCTTTCTGTTTCTCCAGGTTATACAGGATCAGGTTTATCTCGACAATCCTGTTTTTGGGATAAACCTCATCGGGTTTCATGTTCGAGGCATTTTGAAATTCAGATTTGGCAGCCAGATACGCTTTTACGATGAACATGCTGTCGGCCTGGCCGATTGCATTCGCATACCTGGCATCGAATGCCTTCTGCTTCGCATCTGCAGCCACCAATTTATCGATTTCAGCAATTTTTGATTTGGGGTAGGCTTCATTGGGTTTGATCGCTAAGGCAGCCTGGAACTCCGACCGGGCCAATTCATAGACTTTGTTTCCAAATGCTTTATCGCCGGATGAGATCGCACTTTTATACTGCTCTTCCTTATCCTTTAATGCCATTGCAAAAATATTGTCTATCTCCCTGATCTTATCTTGTGGATACTGTTCGGCAGGTTTCAGGTTTGAGGCTTTGAGGTATTCGGCTCTTGCCGGTTCATACGATTTTTCGGTGAGCAATTTGTCGGCGCCGGCAATGGTTTTCACATATTGCTCCTCCAGACTCTGCGCCATGGCCGCTTCCTGCCCCGTCAGCAACTTATCGGCCTTTGAGACCATATCCCTTGGATAGGCCTCAGATGGCTTCACCGAACTTGCCATCATATAGTTTTCTCTTGCCTTATAATACTGCTTTGCAATGTATAAACTGTCGGCCAGATCAATATACTTCTCATAATCGGCCTGTGCCGTGGCGCGCCGCATCATGATCCCCTCGATTTCCTTTATTTTTTCCCTCGGATAAGCCTGTTCCGGTTTGATTGCCAGCGCATCCTGGTACGATTTGATGGCATCGGGGTATTGAACGGCCTGGAAGAACTGATCACCCAGGGCTACAGCTTTTATATATGCATCGTCCCTGGCTTTTTGAGCTTCCAGGATACCTGTAACCTCCCTGATCCGATCCTGCGGATACTTTTCGCCGGGTTTGATACCTGCAGCTTTCCTGTAATCCAGCAATGCAACCTGGTAGTTTTTAACGAGATAGAATTTATCAGCGTTGGCAATGGCCTTTCCGTACTCCTCCTCTTTCACCTGGTTGTCAACCTGTAACTTGATGATCTCGTTGATCTTGTTCTTCGGATAGGCCTCTCCCGGCAGTATCTTACTTGCATTCTCATATTCCTGCATGGCCTTCGCGTATTCACCGGCTTGAAAAAGCTTATCGGCGCTTGCTACTGTTACATCAAAAAGGATGTTCTGCGCCTTTGTAGAACGCAACAGTTCGAGTGTTTTACGAAGTTTTTCTTTGGCAACTTCATCTGTGGGGTTCTGTGATGCAGCCATCTGATATGCCGCTTTTGCATTCAGATAGTCTTTTTGACCGAAATATCTGTCGGCAGTTTTCATCAGGGCCGTGAATACCGAATCCTGTGCTTTACTCCGTTTGGACGGGATCGTATCTCCCGAAGGAATCGCCCAGGTAGATGTAACATGCTGACCCGGCTGATCCGACATGTGATGATAGGTTGCAAACAGGCCAAATACGACTGATGAAACGAGTAATGCTGCAAAAATTGGAAAAGATTTTCCGGAACCGGTTATTTTCATGCGATCTTGGTGCGTTCTGATGGGTTATTTTTATTGAAATTGAATAACGTGGTTTTTTAGGAATAATTACATGCCGGGTCACAAGTCGATCAAACCATCCTTCATGGTCAGCTTTCGATCGGCCATATCTGCCAGGTCAAGATTATGGGTTACGATGAGGTATGTTTGCCGGAACATATCCCGCAATCTGAAAAAAAGTTTATGCAGTTCTACCGAGGATGTTGAGTCTAAGTTCCCTGAAGGTTCATCAGCCAGGATCACCGAAGGGTTATTTACAAGGGCTCTTGCAACCGCAACACGCTGCTGTTCCCCCCCGGAGAGTTCCGACGGTTTGTGGCCCGCGCGTTCGCTGAGGTTCATGATATCAAGCAGATCCATCGCTTTTTTCATGGCCTCCTTTTTTCCCATGTTGGCAATAAAAGCCGGGATGCATACATTTTCAAGGGCGGTGAACTCCGGAAGCAAATGGTGGAACTGGAAAACAAAGCCGATCTGCCGGTTCCGAAAATCTGACAATTTTCGTTCCGACAGCGCCCCCACCCTGATCCCGTTAAGTTCAACTGTGCCGGAATCAGCTTTATCGAGTGTTCCGAGAATATGCAGCAACGTTGACTTCCCGGCTCCCGATGCGCCGACGATGGAGATGATCTCCCCTTTTTGAATTTCAAGGTTGATCCCCTTGAGAACTTTCAGCGGGCCAAAAGATTTTTGAATGTTTTGTGCAATGATCATAGGGTTGCCTTGAGCGGCAAAGTTAAGAAAATTGAAATCTTTGTCCCGCTTTTTTGTAAATCCGATACAAACCACTAATTTTGAAAATCGATATTAACCTTACTACCATATGAACCTACACGAATATCAAAGCAAATCAATATTAAAGAAATTCGGTGTTGCCGTACCGGAAGGCGGACTTGCACATACAGAATTCGAAGCCGTTAAAGCAGCCGAATATCTGCAGGGAATTACAGGAACAGATAAATTCGTGATCAAAGCCCAGATTCACGCGGGCGGACGCGGAAAAGGAGGCGGGGTTAAAATTGCAAAATCCATTAAAGAGGTAAGCAACCTCGCGACACAGATTCTTGGAATGAACCTGGTGACCCCCCAAACAAGCAAAGAGGGAAAGCTGGTCAGAAAGGTAATTGTCGAGCAGAACATATTTTATCCGGGACCGTCAAAACCTGCTGAGATTTACATGAGTGTACTGCTGAACAGGGAAAAAGGACACAATATCATCATGTATTCGCCCAGGGGCGGCATGGATATTGAAACAGTGGCCGAAGAGACCCCGGAACTTATCTTCACTGAAGAGATCGATCCGAAAATCGGGTTGCAGCATTTCCAGGCCCGTAAAGTAGCATTCAACCTCGGATTAAAAGACGATGCCTATAAAAATATGGTTAAATTCGTCTTTGGCATTTATAAAGCATATGAGGGCAGCGATGCCACACTGATCGAGATTAATCCGGTGTTTAAAACCTCCGACAATAAGATCCTGGCTGCAGATGCCAAGATGGTGATCGACAATAATGCCCTGTTCCGTCATCCCGATATTGCGCTAATGCGCGACCTGGATGAAGAGGACCCCATGGAGGTCGAAGCAACACGTCATGATCTTAATTATGTTAAGCTGAATGGCAATGTCGGCTGCATGGTCAATGGCGCAGGCCTGGCCATGGCCACCATGGATATCATTAAACTTTCAGGAGGCGATCCGGCTAATTTCCTCGATGTTGGCGGATCTGCCAGCGCGAAACGGGTGGAAGAAGGGTTCAGGATCATTATGAAAGATCCTGCTGTGAAAGCGATCCTTGTCAACATCTTTGGCGGGATCGTGCGTTGCGACAGGGTTGCGCAGGGCATCGTGGATGCCTATAAAAACATAGGGGAGATTAATATTCCCATTATCGTGCGCCTTCAGGGTACAAACGCGATCGAAGGTAAGAAACTGATCGACAAATCAGGATTGAAGGTCCATTCGGCCATCACGCTGAAAGAGGCCGCCGATCTGGTTACGGAAGTGTTGAAGTAGAGCGTACTTCCATCTCTTTTTGAAAAAGGAACATTCTTATTTTTTCCAGCACATCCACCGGAGAACGGGAAAATGAAAAGGAATCCCGGTCAACCTGCAATTGAGCGAATTCCTCCGGGGGGTAACACCTGGTCAGGAACTCCAAAAGGTTGACCTCATCGTTTCCCGGATCACTTTCCCATGTTGTTTTAAGGTACTGGAGTATCCGCAGCCCATCGAATTTTTCGTGGAAAGCCCGGATGAACTGCGCTGGTTTTTTATGGTTCAACCTCAGGGGTTGCAACGGATCAGCTTCCCTGAAGGTCGTTGCGATGAACCGGACGACCCTGGTATCCAGCGATTGGACAAATATGTTTGGAAGTAATTGGTAGGTTTCAAGGATCTCATCAAAAAGCGTCATGGGATAGATGGGATAGCTCGTCCAATCCCCTGCAGCGCCCTTGATCATGGCAGGTCCTGTGCCAAAGAAAACCCGGTCGGAGTACCTGGATTCAGGATAAACCAGTTCATCGTTCCATAACAAAACATGCCCGTATTTCCTCAGTTTTTGCAGCAAATAAAAATCCTCGCCGCTCAGTTTTGGCGTCA
Source organism: Bacteroidales bacterium (assembly GCA_030681475.1). Taxonomy (GTDB): domain Bacteria; phylum Bacteroidota; class Bacteroidia; order Bacteroidales; family FEN-979; genus CAIVAT01. The sequence goes on from JAUXWT010000058.1 coordinate 22,869, forward strand.
TGCCGCCGATGGCGCGATAAGCCCAAACCGGAAAAGCCATGGCCGAACCCAGTGCGGTAAATGCATATGGGGAACCAATGCGCGCCAGGTTGAGAAAATAGTGGCGCATGTATATTTCATAACGCAGCATGGCCCGTGCCACATCGCCGTCCGGAGGGGTTTTATGAAAATAAGGCACAGCTAAGGCAGCGGAGCCGGGATGTTTTTGAAAGTTTTCTGCCACCGACCAGAGATAGTTCTCTGAAAAAACGGTGTCGGCATCCATACTTACAATAATATCCTCTGGATTGGCAACAATATTGATCTGATCCATCAGGGTTTTCCTGGCATAGCCTATGCCGTGCTGTTTTCCGGTCCAGCCATGTCCCGTGGAGGTACGATCAATTACCGTGATATCAAAACCTGACCATCCGTGCAGGAGATGAAGTGTTGCCCTGTTGTTTTTGCAAGCCGTGCATTTTACCGGATCATCCCACCATGCTTCCGGTTGATTCACACAGATAAACAGCCTGAACTGCTTATAGGATTGTACCGAAAGGCAATCCAGCAACCGGGGCAGGTGTTCGGGCTCGTCCATCACAGGGAGAGCGATATAAATAAAAGGTAACCCGGAATTTCCGCGGGGTTTAGTGGTCAATGCCAAGTTTTTCGAATAATGCCTCATCCTCCACTACCGCTATTGCTTTCTGAACCTCCTGATCGGATTGGTTGATAATGGTGTACAATTCGGTCATGTCCCAGAGTTTCTGTGCGATCAATCCCTTGATCTGTGCTTTGATCAGTTTCTCGGCATCGGCATACCCCTTTTCATCTAATTTGACGCCCTCTTTTTCAGCATAGGCAAAAAAGTCGGCCATAAAGAGTTCATCCATCTGGAAATTCTTGTCGTAGGTACTAAATTCAGGGTAACCTGCTTTAAGTGTTTTGCGTGATTTATCCACATAGTCGCTGACAAAAGTATTGACGACATTTTTACGCCGGAGGTCGAGATAATAATCTGAAATCGGCGTCGAATCCCATGCAATAAAAATATCGGGCATGATCCCGCCGCCGCCATAAACAACGCGCTTTTTTGAAGTGTAGAACTTCAGTGAATCGGGAAATTTGATACTGTCGGGATGAACCATTTCACCATGTTTCATCCGGTTGCTGAGATCGGTATAATATTTATCAGTCCCTTCCGAGTATGGTTTCTGGATACATTTTCCGGAAGGATTGTAATACCTGGCGGTCGTCAGACGGATCTGTGAACTATCCGGTAACTGGTATGGCCGTTGAACAAGTCCTTTTCCAAAGGACCTTCGGCCAACGATAATGCCCCTGTCCCAATCCTGAACGGCGCCCGAAACGATTTCACTGGCTGAAGCAGAATTTTCATTGATCATGATCACCAGTTTTCCGGTTTCGAACAGGCCTCTGGCGGTACTGTAAAAATCTTCCTGCTGTGAACGGACGCCTTTGGTATAAACGATCAGCTTTCCGGCTCTGAGAAACTCGTCGGACAAGTCAATGGCGGTGCCCATGTATCCTCCTGAATTGTTGCGCAGATCAAGGATCATGCTTTTCATACCCTTGGATTTCAGCAGGTTGGTCGATTCGACGAACTCCTGCATCGACGTTTGTGCAAACTTGTTCAGGTTGATATAACCTATGCCGGGTTTGATCATATAGGCGGCATCAATGCTGTTGATCGGGATCTTGTCGCGGGTGATCGTAAAATCGATCAGGTCTTTTTTCCCTTTACGAAAGATGGAGACGTTCACCTTTGTTCCCCGTTTACCCCGCAGATGGTCCAGTACAAACTGGTTCGTGATATGTTTTCCGACAACAGTCTGCGTATCAATTTTTACAATTTTATCACCCGACATGATGCCAAGCCGTTCCGAAGGCCCGCCCGGAATGGCATGCACTACGGAGATGGTGTCCTTTAAAATCTCAAACTGAACGCCAATGCCGTCGAAATTTCCCTCTAAAGGTTCGTTGGCACGCTGAACATCTTTCTTCGAAATGTAAACAGAATGAGGATCGAGCTCCTTCAGCGCCTCTACGATCGATTTCTCCACCAATTTGGCCTCATCAACGGTATCAACATAGGCATAGTTGATTAGTTGCATGGCTGCATTATATTTTTTTATACCGGCATTCGGATCCTGACGAGGGGTTTGTGCAACAGTGTATATGCCGAATGAAATAATTAACAGCATCAATATACTGCTTCTTAAAATATTAAATACGAATCTGTTATTCATCATAAAACGCTTATTGGGTCATGGTTTTGATTTGTCAAAGGTACTTTTATTTTACATTACTGTATCGAACTCAGTTCTAATTTAACTAATTTTATCGGGAAATATTATTCAATGGCAGACGAGGAAAAATTAAGGATATACCGCAGTTTAATGATCCCGGTTATTTTAGTGGTTATTTTATGGTTGATCAAAGCCCTTGATATCATTTTTAATCTTGATTTAAATAATTTTGGACTTTACCCTTTGCAGGTCAAAGGGTTACCCGGGATTTTCACATCTCCGTTTCTTCATGCCAACCTGGCTCACCTCTTTGCCAATTCAATTCCATTGCTGATCCTTGGTTCCTTTCTATTCTATTTTTACCAAGATATCGCCTGGATGATCCTGCTGATGATCTATCTGATCACAGGCATCTGGGTGTGGGTTTACGCGCGGGGCGGGGCGGCACACATTGGCGCCAGCGGTGTGATCTATGGCCTTGCCTCGTTCCTGTTTTTCAGCGGTATGATCAGGCGGGAGAAAGGACTGCTGGTGATCACCATGCTCGTTGCATTTTTGTATGGCGGACTGATCTGGGGGATATTTCCGGAACTGTTTCCAAACCAGCCCATTTCGTGGGAGTCCCACCTGATGGGACTTTTATCGGGCTTCGTGCTTGCCATTTACTACCGGAAACAGGGACCACAGCGAGAATCGTGGGACTGGGGCGACGAAGATGACGATGAGGATGACGGCTTATGGGCCGATCCGCAGATAGACGATCATCCTCCTGAAAATTGAATCGTTTATTCCATCGATCTCCTTTAATTCCTCAAGCGTTTTAAACCCCTTTTTTTTCTGCCGGTATATCATGATCTTTTTTGTGGTGGCAAAAGGAAAGTAAGGATGATGCATCAACTCTTTGAACGCCACGGAATTCAGGTCAAAGGGATGAATTGAATCAGGATCGGCGTGCAGGTTTTTTTCGATCAACCGGAAACGGGCTGTATCCATGCCAAACACCTCCAGCACTTGTTGAATGTCGTGGAAGCCTCTTAACCGTTCCCGGTAATATACGATCCGTTTTGCAAACCCGGGGCCAATGCCCCGCAATTGTTGCAGATCAAAAGTATCGGCCGAATTCAGTTCGATCATCAAAACCGGTTTTGGCGGAGTTTTTATAAAACTGAACGAATCGTATTTTACCCCGCCATACTTGTTCCGGGAGTTCATGTATTTTTGGGATCTCGCAATACTGTCGGAGTCAGCAGCTTCCTGCCATGCTGTTTCAAAATCACGGATCTCCTTTGAAAACTTCGAAAAATCCGGAGATTTTTGAAATGTGCCCGATGGGATCAAGGCATTGGCGAAGATCACACACAACAGGATCATGCTTAACACCAGGATTCCACGCTGTTCAGTGCGGTTATACGTAACGTAATCCCCAACCACGCGGCTGATTTGCTTGCGAAGCATTGGTATCTTCATAAGATATGAGCCCAATAAATCAACCATTATTCGCCAGCAACCGGCTCCCGATCCGGCAATCGAGGCATCGCTTTTTATCACAATAGTATTGTTTAAGATGAAGCAAGGCCTGGGTTTGCATCGCGTTGTCAACCGGGAAGCCAGCCTTTTTCCATCGTTCAACCAAATGGTTACTTTCCCCGCCGGTTTGTTCCAGATAGTTCAGTACCTTTTCACACAGGTCTGGTTGCCCCTTTTCCAACCCATAAAAAAAGAGGAACGGAGCCATTCCATTAATAATTAACAACTTCACGCATGTATCTCCCATGGTTTTTTGTTTTCCGATCGCTTCTTTATCAAAGACATAATGGGTATTCCAATAATCCGATGCCGTTATTTTCAAGGTATCCTCTGCCCCCTGCAGGGAACCGCCTTCAAATAAGGCAAAAAACCGTGCCTGTGTTTTACAAAGAAAACCTGCCAGTTGACTGATGCGGATCGTTGGAAAATTGGATGGCCGGAGTCTGAGAAATTTCCATATACTAACGGAAACCGGGGACAGCGAGTATTTCTCACGCAAAAAAGTATACTCTTTGCTCAACCCGCGCGGATAGCTATCGGAGAAATTCCGGTCCAGCATCCCGGCCTGACCAAATAACAGCGCCTCCATCTGAAAGACATTTCCGCAGTATTGCCTGACAATTTTCACAGGCAGCGACTTGGCCAGCAGTTCGAATGGAAGACTGTTGATCTTAAAACCAAAACTACGTGCAAGATGCCGGTAAAAAGCCTCTTCCCAATCGTCATGACAATTTGTTAATAGTTGCCTGATGTTACTGGTCTTATTTTCCAATCGCTCCACGGCAATTGCCGGAGACCACATCCCGAATCCATAGTCTTCCGAAGGATTCAACTGGTTTTGGCAAGGGATCCATTGATGATTTTGCATCAACAGTTGATAACGATCATAAATCGCGGCAGGAAACTTGTCCCTGATCACCAGAGTCTGGATCGGTTCTCTATTTTGATGAAAAACAGGGCGGTCGGCTTCGTAAACCACATGTAGAATTGTATGATCATAAGCGGGGTCGTTATGATGGCCGTGTTTATACCAATCCGAGGCCTTAACATGAATCTCGATATTGCCTGCCCAGGTGGTCGTACCGATGCGAATCCTCGCATTGAAAAAATCGGGGCCGCTGTCGGTGTTTTTATCCCCGGGATGAAGGATCGTCAAACAATCGCCAGACTCTGTTCTGACATCCTGATTTATATGCCTGTATTTCCATAGATAGGAAAGAAACGATTCATTCATGATCAGCAATGTATTCGTGAGTATTTTTATTGCTTAATCGGGGTTAGGGCAAAAAGGTAATACACATGTTGAAAAAAATCAAATAATTAATTATCTTTGCATGAATTATAAAGGAGACTACTCATGAAGGATGTTGATGCCCTGGTTTCCGGAATTGAAGATAAGTTGGGGAAGCTTATTGAACAGAACCTTATTCAACGTGCAGATAATAAAAGATATATAACTGAATTACAGGATTTAAGAAAAGAAATTAACGAACAAAAAAATACGATCCGACAACTTGAAGACAAGGTCAAAACACTTAGAATAACTAAAACACTGGAAACAAAAGAAGGAAACGTTGAGGCAAAATTGAAAATCAACGAATTTGTGCGGGAAATCGATAAATGTATTGGGCTTTTAAATACTTAGTATAAGATTGATAGTCAGGTCAATGAACGAACTTTCCATATCGCTGCCAATTGCTGACCGGTCATACCGGCTCGCGGTTGATAAGGCACATGAGGAACTATTTCGCAAAGCTGCCAAACTGATTGATAAACGGATTAAAGATTATTCTGGCAGTTACGCATATAAAGACAAGCAGGACCTCTTGGCCATGGTAGCATTGGAATACGCCACTGGATACCTGCAAAATGATCAGTTATTGTCAGAAAACGAATCAGAATGGCGAACAAAGCTTTTGGCAATAGATCATACACTGGATGAACAACTTAAGTATGAAGCATCACATGTTCTTTGAAAATAATCTGAAGATCTACCCGCATTAATTCAGACAGTTTGTAATCCTAACATTACAAATATTAGGGCAACGCTCAAAACCTGTAGGACAGGCCTCACTCCCGCTTCGGCAGGAGAACAGAGTTAATTCTCTGACGGTGGACGTTCGAAAAGTTTGGCAGCCTTATTCATGTCGTTAGAGGATTATCAATACCTCACTGGATAATGCGGGTTTTTTTATTTCCCAACGGGTCCTTCATCATTTATAACCATAATACCAAACCAATGGAAGGAATTCTGTTTTATATCATTATCGGGGTGGTTGGGATCATCCTTGGAGGCGTCATCACGGGCACCGTGTTGAACAGGGCGCTGGAGCGTAAACGCGACGCACTTCTAAAAGATGCTATTGAAAAGGCTGAAGTTGTAAAAAAGGAGAAAATTTTACAGGCGAAAGAAAAATTCATGCAACTGAAGAGTGAGCATGAAAAATTCATCTTCGATAAAAATGATGAACTCGCACGAAATGAGAACCGGTTCAAACAAAAAGAGGGAACGCTGAATCAAAAGGTTGAAGAGTTTGCCAAGAGGCAGAAAGAGATCGCAACCATCAAACAGAACCTGACACAGCAACTGGAGATCGTCAATAAAAAGCAGACTGACCTTGATAAATCCATGAGAATTCAGGTTGAAAAACTTGAAACCATGTCCAGCTTATCGGCAATGGAAGCCAAGACGCAACTGATTGAGACCCTTAAGGAAGAAGCCAAAACCGAGGCCATCGTTTACATGAAGGACATCATTGACGAGGCTAAACTTACGGCCAACACCGAGGCCAAGAAGATCATCATTGAAACCATCCAGCGAACGGCATCCGAACACGCCATAGAAAATACCGTTTCAGTTTTCAACATTGAAAGTGAAGAGATCAAAGGGCGGATCATTGGCCGGGAGGGAAGAAATATCCGTACCCTTGAATCGCTGACTGGCGTGGAAATAATCATCGATGATTCTCCCGATGCAATCATCTTATCGGGATTCGACCCGGTGCGACGGGAGATTGCCCGTCTTGCGCTGCACAAACTGGTCACCGACGGGCGTATTCACCCTGCCCGTATCGAAGAGGTGGTGGCTAAAACCAAAAAACAGATCGAGCAGGAGATCATCGAGACCGGTAAACGGATCAGCTTCGACCTGGGAATTCACAACATGCACCATGAACTGGTAAGAATGGTGGGCAAGATGAAGTACCGTTCGTCGTACGGGCAGAATCTGTTGCAGCACTCCATTGAGGTGTCTAAATTGTGCGCCACCATGGCTGCGGAGTTGGGGTTGAATCCCAAAATAGCCAAGCGGGCTGGTCTATTGCACGATATCGGGAAGGTGCCCGATACCGAGCCGGAACTGCCGCATGCCGTACTGGGTATGAAGCTGGCTGAAAAATTCAAGGAGAAAGCCGAGATCATCAATGCCATCGGCGCGCACCACGATGAAATTGAAATGAATAATCTGATCTCCCCCATTGTCCAGGTTTGCGATGCCATCTCAGGCGCCCGTCCGGGCGCTCGCCGCGAAGTGGTTGAAGCGTACATTGAACGATTGAAACACCTCGAAGAGCTCGCGCTGAGCTACCCGGGTGTGGTGAAAACCTATGCTATCCAGGCCGGCCGCGAACTGCGCGTTATCGTCGGCGCAGAAAGAGTAAGCGACACCGAAGCCAACCAGATCTCCTTCGATCTTTCCAAACGAATCCAAAGTGAAATGACCTACCCCGGACAGATCAAGATCACCGTGATCAGGGAAACCAGGGCGGTGAGTTACGCGAAATAAATTGACTGATGACAGACAGACCTTCCAGGTTTTAAAAACCTGGAAGGTCTAAATTCTGCACCAATGGATTTTAATAAACTGTTCAACGACACCACAACTTCATTGAAGCTGGATTTTCTTCAGTCCCTTCTACAGAAAAATGAGGGCTTGAAAAACCAATTTACAGAATACTGCAAACGATCGAATTCAGAAATCACGGAAAATCCTGAGCAGAAGAATCCGCGTGACATGATCAGGACGATCTCCTTGAAATATATATCTGTACTCAATTCCCTTGATTTTGAAGATATGGACTGGCGCGATTATCAACCCCGCCATAGTGGTTATATTGAAGATTATGAGGCTGTTGAAGATTTTGCCCAAGACCAATTGGATGATATTTTTCACGAATGGCAGGAACAAATCGGTTCGATGATCAATAACGGTCATATTTTAAATGCAACGTGTGGCATGCTTGGCGCTTACGATGCGTGCCTCACTGCCTACATTGAGGGTTCCGGCGACATATTTAATGATCTGACCGAAACGTTGCTTCAGAAACATCAGGAACTGGTGTATGATGCTATTTCCAGGATAGGTGTAACCGTTGTTTCCGGCGATCAGGCATTTCAGGCGATTGTTGCCGTGCTTGATCATTACCAGCGCAATTATCAAGGGATGAAAAATTATCTGAACTATTTTGAATCTCTTTTCATCTGCCTGGCAGACACAGAGGAGATCGGTGAGCAGGTATTAGCCAACCTACAGCGTTCAGGTATTGAGGAGTCCTGGTTACCCCAGTTGGCAGTCAAATTATATGCTTTTCGTCCTGATCAGACAGAATGGGTGAAAAAAGCAGCGCAATTTTTCATGAATGACCTCAATGTAGCCAAACAACTGTTAGATTATTATTTCGGACACGATATGGCCGCTTTTCTGCGCGACGGCAAATCGCTGTTCGACCTTCATCCGGAATCCTTTTCACTCTACATGTGTGAACGTCTTACCCCGGAATTGTATCCCGATTTTTTCAAAAAGGTACTATGGTATCGTGCCAGTCATGAGCGGAATATTGCGTTATATGAAACACTGCGCGGATACCTTGATGACGGGGAAAAACAGCTTTTCCTCAGCGGCATTGAATTCGATATGGTATTCAGGATAAAGGTATTGGAAATTGAACATCGATTTGAAGATATTCTAAAACTAGCCCAAAATGAGGTGGAACACACCTGGCATTTCCCGGAGCTTATCACACCGATCCTGAACATATACCCTGATGAGGCCTTTGAACTGATAAATTTTAAGGCCACCCGCACCGTTGAAAATGAAAGAGGGAGAAGTGCTTACCGACGAATATGCACCTGGTTGAAACTGGCTCTTCAAATCAGGACTAGAGAGGAGGAAACCCGACATTTGATCCATTCCTTATACTACCGTAAGCCCGCTTTACCCGCGTTGAAAGAGGAGATGAGGGAGGCGGGGGTAATGGGATGAACGTTATGCAACATTACCTCCAACAACTCATCGAAGACCTCGAAGAGGCCGCACAAAACCCACCCTCCGCAACATTCATAGAACCACCGCCACATCTTGAAAATCTCCGGTTTGCTGCAGAACTGGCACTGGTTCCCTTCAAACCCATCTCTGAATGGACAGGTATTAATGACAAAGTTTTTCCGCAGATGTATCTGCTTTCTGCCGATGATGCGGCTTGTGTCAATAAAGCCATATTGAACCTGCTGGCAAGTATCGGAGTCGAAATCGTAGATATCCCGTTGGACTTCCCACCCGAACTGCTTTATAACGCACTTATCAGTATTTGGGACGAACCGGTGCAGTATTTACCCTCTTCGGGTTATGATCTGGAGCTTTGTACCGATGATCCTGAAACTTGTCCGTATGGAGATTTATGTAGTTGCGGTACGAATAATTAAAGTTGTTCTGGAAGGTCTGGAGTATCACTGGCGAAATTCGTTGTACCTAATGCAAAAACCCCTTATAAATGATTGATTTACAAGGGGTTTTTTTATTTTTTTTGCGGACCGGACGGGACTCGAACCCGCGACCTCCGCCGTGACAGGGCGGCATTCTAACCAGCTGAACTACCGATCCTCAAATGTGGTGCAAAAGTAACCTATTTTTCGTAAACTGCAACAATCTTTTTAAAATTCTTTCTGAAAAGCGCCATGCTCTGTAACTGCATGACATACAACACCTGATCCGTCTGCCTCCCTCAGCCATTTTCTGGTTTTGAACCGGGAATTGGTAGCGTCAATGATTATATGCCCGGGATGATATGTTTTTACTACATCATCAATGATGATTTTTGGATTGCCGGTAATGATCACCAGGTCAACCTCAAGACTTTTCTTTAATCCCCTGGGGATCGAACTGCTCAGCAATGCGATCCTGCACCCCGAAAACTGAATGTAATTGCCCGATTTCATCACGGGTACGTAGGATTTTGCAATCTCGTAAGGCCTGTCCTGCGACTGTAACCAGTAATCACGGCGGTATTGTATTCCGTTTGCACACATCACCGCGTTCACCATATCATGGTTCCTGCCCTTGAAAACCGGACTGTTCCGGGTTGTCCCGGTATATAACACGATGGCTTTATCCTGCGAACTGAACATGTAGAGGGCTTCACGGTTGGCATTGAAAATAGTCATCCGCGATGATCGCAATCGCTGAACCTGAAAATTGAGAACATTCATAAAAAGTACAATTACAGCAATAAGAGACAGATTAAGAAATGTGATCTTCCGCCGGGTAAGGAACAGAAAGAACGAAACAATGATCACATATAGCAGGATCATCTCCGGAGCGGAGATATAAACGCCCCGGATCGTGGAATATGGCAACTGTTCAATGAAATGAAGGATCGAGTTCAGCAACCATATCAGGAATATCAGAACTTTTGCTCCAAGAAGGCAAACAGCCGGAATGCCGCCAACAACCAGTACCAGTATTCCGGAATATATAATAATGCTGGATAATGGGACGACAAATATGTTGGTCAGTATGAAATAGTTCGGAAACTGATGAAAAGCAAACAGCGATATTGGCAGAGTGGCAATCTGGGCAGCGATCGAAACCGCTACGATCGACCAGATTTTATCTGGGAACCATATGGAGGTGACATACATATCATAAATCGGTTTGAATAATACCACAATACCGGTAACAGCAAGGTAAGAGAGTTGAAATCCCACATCGAGGATAAGTAACGGGTCCATCGCAAGGATTAAAACTACTGAAGCCGCAATGATGTTGAATATATTGGGCGACCGTTTCAGGGATTTTCCTAGAATGGGCAGACTGAGCATGGCTGCTGCGCGCAGCACACAGGGTGAGAGTCCGGTGATCATGGCATAAAACCATATCAAAATCAGCAGCAGCAAAGCTTTTATCAACCGGCCAGGTTTACTTTTATTGAGGAATCCCAATAAAAATTCAAGAAAAATATAGATGATCCCCACATGCATCCCGGAAACGGAGAGGATATGCATGGCGCCGGCTGCCGCGTAGTCATTTCGCAGGTCGGCATCGAGTTCATCAACATATCCGAGCAGCAGCGCCGCGGCAACGGCAAATTCCCTGCCTTCAACATGGTTTTCGCGAAGAATGTTCAGCAGCCGGTCGCGCACCTGAAAAGCCAACTTTCGGACAACCCCCCATGGCTTAATACCGATCACCCGCCAGGAGTAGGACTCGGCAAACACACGGTGAGAAATGCCCTTGTTTTTCAGGTATCGCGAATAGTTGAATGAATCCGGATTTGAATTGTCGCTGATTTCGGAAAATCCGGCCCGTAACAGCAACGGATCGCCATAGTACAACGACTGAACCCCCGGTTTAAATTTCAGATATCCGACTGCGTTGCCGCTGCTCCTTACCCACTTTCCATTTTCATGACGAAACCTGACCTCAAGGATGACCTTGATCCATGAGGTGTGGGTTACGGGCGGTTCGGCAAGGGTTGCAATAAATAAACCGTCCGGAGATTTCCCTAAAAAATCAGGATCATTTTCCGGCCGTTGATTATATGCAATTTCGTATCCGGCCATCAACAGAAAACAGTTGACAACCAATCCGGTTATCCAGCGAAACCGGTAGCTTCGCATCACCACCGGCAGTATCAGCATCACCAGGAAAAGAAAAACCAGCAAAGCGTCAAACCACCAGGTCTTATCCGTGACAGCGCCGATATACCCTTCGGCAATGATTCCGGACACGAATGGAATGGCCAGCCTTATCAGCGGGAAGGGCCTCCAGGAGTTCATTTCGTATTACCATCGTTCTATCTGGTTAATCGGAAAAGTAGGAAAAGGTAATACATCAATTACTCACAAAATTTCAACAAATAGTTTTTGGCTTTGTTCGAACCCAGTTCCGACGCTGTTTTCCAATCTTCACAGGCTCCGGACAAATCTTGGAGGTAATGTCTTGCCACACCTCTGTTTGCATATATTTCGGCATCAGCAGGGGTTACTTCAATAATTGCATCATAGGCCTCAACAGCCTGCCGGTACTTTTTAAGATATAAAAAGGCAAGGGCGAGGTTCATCCTGGTGTTCAGATCATCCGGGTTTATTATCATGGCAGTGGAAAAATCTCCGACTGCCGCTTCATATTCCCCGGAGGCAGCCCTGGCGGCGCCGCGGCTTGAAAAATAGTCGTATTGCGACGAATCCAGCTTGATCGCCTCATTAAAATCCTGAATCCCCCCGGTCAGATCATTCATCTTAAACCGACTGAGGCCCCTGTTATAATAGGCTTCGGTAAAATCATGCTTATATACAATGGCCCGGGTAAAATCCATGACCGCCTCCTGATAATTTCCAAGATCAAACTTCGCCAGGCCGCTATTATGATAGGCTTCATAATAATCTGCTTTAAGGGAAATGGCGATGTTGTAATCCCTGATCGCCCCGATGTAATCCTCCATATAATCTTTGGCCAAACCCCTGTTGAAATAGGGTTCGGGATAGGCGGGTTTCAGACCTATCACTTTGTTGAAATCACGGATTGCACCCGTAAAGTCATGAAGTTCACTGCGAACGATTCCCCTGTTGTAATAAGGTTCCGCCTCGGTTGAATCAAGCGCTATGGCCAAGTCAAAAATCCTGATCGCCTCCCTGAACTCTCCCGATTTAGCCTTCAGGATGCCGGACTCGATCAGTTCCTTTTGCGTGGTTTCCTGCGCAGTGGATGACAGAAAAACCAGCAGCAACAATATCAAGAAGGAAACAGCTCTCAAAGCTAAGTCTCTATTTACAGAATTTCAGGATCAGCTCTCTCGAAGCCTCCAACCCATAGGAATAAGCAAGCTGCCAGTCAGCGCACGCTCCCTTTGTATCGCCCTGAGCTTGCCTGACACGCCCCCGGTTGTCATATGCGTCCGCGTATTTCTCTTTGAGGCTGATGGCCTTGTTAAAATCGGTCAGCGCCGCATCCAGATCCTTCTGCATCATATGTGCAGCTCCACGGTTGTTATAGGCTGTTGCATTGCCGTGATCTTTTTTCAACGCATTATTATAGTCCTGGATGGCCCCTTGGTAGTCCTGGTTGTAATGTCGCATCATTCCACGGTTAGTATAGATATCCGGATATTCCGGATCGAGCCTGACCACCTCATTGTAATTATCCAGCGCCCCTTTAAAATCCTGGTTCATAAATAAAAGCGCCGCCATATAGTTAAAAGCGATCGGGTTGGTTCGGTCGCGGTCAAGGACAATGTCAAGATCTATTTTTGCCGATTTATAATCACCGGTCTCGAAATAACAAAGTCCTCTGACAAAATAGGCCCAGGTGTAAGAATTCTGCAATCGTATCGCTTCCGTTTCATCACGGATGGAGGCGCCGTAGTTCCCGATCATAAAGTAGGCATATCCCCGCTTTACATATGAATTCACATTCTTTAAAAGATCCAACGATTTGGTAAATTCAAATATCGCTCCTTCATAATCGCCTTCCTTGCCCTTTTTTGATCCATCATTGAAAAAAACCATGGCACGAATCTCCTCAGGTTTCATTGGTTCGGGCGGTGTGTTTACCTCGAACATTTTATCCTTTGAAAATTTGTTGAGCGCCTTTTTATTCGGATCATTTGTATCAACTTTAACCGGATTTATCCGGACAACTTTTTGCTGACTGCCAGGATTTTTTTGCTGAACGTTCTGAGAATTGCCACTCAGAATAAACGTAAAAACAGAAAGTAAAAAAAGAGTAAATTTCATATGTTTCATAACCTAAATATTGATAGTGGAAAACTGATTATTTTGTTAAATATTGTATCATAAGGTGCGCACACCGGGCTGATGCGCCCCGGCCACCCATGAGTTGCTTCAATTCACGATAACCTTCCAACACCTTATCCCTGCCAATGCCTGGTTCAAGGATCATCCTCAGCTCGTTTACCAGATTCTTATGGTTTAATTCCTTCTGAATCAGCTCAGGAACGATCAATTTTCCGCCGATCAGGTTTACCAATGAGATATAGTCAACATGAACCAGCCGGCGTGCGATCAGGTATGAAAAGATATTCCCTCGGTAACAAACTACCTGCGGAACTCCAAACAATGCCGTTTCGAGGGTTGCTGTTCCCGAAGTAACAAGGGCGGCTTCCGCGTGACTTAACAACGGATAGGTTTGGCCGGAAATTATTCTTATATCCGTTCCTTTCAGGATACCGGAATAAAATTCATCCGATATGGAAGGGGCGCCCGCAATCACAAACTGAAAGCCCGGGAATGAGGGGCAGACAGATATCATGATCTTCAACACTTTTTCGATCTCCATTTTCCGGCTCCCCGGAAGTAAGGCGATCACCGGGAGGTCGGGCAGGGAGTTCAGTTCGAGGAATTCATTCCGGCCAGGTACTTTCAAGTCATCGTTGATCACATCCAGCAATGGGTGCCCCTGAAAATCAACATGATAATCATAGCGGGCATAAAAATCCTTTTCAAATGGCAGGATGACAAACATTCGGTCCACCCATTTTTTAATTGTTTGCACCCGCGAGGAATGCCAGGCCCAGAGTTGTGGCGAGATATAATAAAATACTTGTATGCCATGCATTTTGGCGAACTTAGCCATACGGAGGTTAAACCCAGGATAATCGACCAGGATTAATACGTCAGGATTATAATCCTTCAGGTCTTTTTCACATTGATGGAAATTTAGCAGGATCGTTGGCAGATGAGTGACAACTTCCATAAACCCCATAAATGCCAGATCGCGGTAATGTTTTACCAACTCCGCACCCTGTCGGGCCATCATATCCCCGCCCCAGCATCGGAAGGTAGCTTCCTGATCCTGTAATGCCAATTCCCGGATCAGGTTTGAGGCATGGAGGTCGCCCGATGCTTCACCGGCAATCAGATAATATCGCATTAAAACCGGTTTCTTAGTAATTCCATGGCGTGGTTGGCCGTCAGGTCGAACTGTACAGGGACGACCGCGACATAGTTATGCTGCACAGCCCAGTGATCGGTATCTTCACCGTTGCCTGTTTGCACATATACCCCTTTCATCCAATAATATTTCCGTCCGTTAGGATCTTCCCTTTCATCAAAATCCTCCTGCCATGTACCACCTGCTTGCCGGCAAACTCGTATTCCCAGGATACGCTCTGAAGGAACCGCGGGAATGTTAACATTCAGACATACACCTTCTGGAAGTCCGTCAGAGATCACGTTTGAAACAATTGCGCGGACAAACTTTTCTGAAGGGCCGAAATCAGCGTTCAGGCTGTAGTTATTCAACGAAAAGCCAACAGAAGGCACCCCGGCAAGAGCGCCTTCGAGAACTGCTGCCATGGTACCTGAGTAAATTATATTGATCGAGGCATTGGATCCATGGTTTATACCGGAGAAAAGAAAATCGGGACGGCGGTTCATTACGATCTTGAAAGCCAGTTTCACGCAATCGGCAGGGGTGCCATTGCAGCAATATTCTTCATAATCGTTTTCGATGGTGATGGTTTCCAACCGCAAAGGATGGGCGATGGTAACGGCATGGGCTGTTCCAGACTGGGGGCGATCAGGAGCCACCACGACCACTTTGCCAAAAGGCCGGATATAGTTGATCAAAGCGCGGATTCCGGGCGCTTTTACACCATCATCGTTGGTGATCAGAATGAGAGGTTTTTGATTCATTTTGAGCGATTTTCCATCTTACGGAAAGTCCTGCAAAATTAGCAATAAAAACGGAAGGTTTGTGGGTAAAAATCACGCTCTGATGATCAGAACTTCAGCAGTTCATCGTATAATTCTTTCACCGGCAATCCCATCACATTGAAAAAGGAGCCTTCTATCTTATTGATGCCGATATAGCCGATCCATTCCTGAATGCCATATCCTCCGGCTTTATCGAACGGTTGAAAATTATCAATGTAATATTCAATCTCATCCTGGCTGAGTTCCTTAAAACAGACTGATGAAAGCA
Source organism: Bacteroidales bacterium (assembly GCA_030681475.1). Lineage (GTDB taxonomy): Bacteria > Bacteroidota > Bacteroidia > Bacteroidales > FEN-979 > CAIVAT01. Next base: position 38,862 of record JAUXWT010000058.1, read on the forward strand.
CATGAAAAACATGTTTCTTCCTTATTGATTTGAGGCACACTGCGGTAATCACATCATGTTTGCGCCCCGACAGTTTCTGAAGCATGACCACCGCCTCGTCATGATCTGATGGTTTTCCCAATATTTCACCGCCCAGGGAAACAATGGTATCTGCTGTGATGATGATCGTATTTTCATCCAGCGCCCTGTCATCAATACCGGCTGCTTTAAGTTCGGCCAGGTAAATGGCTATTTCAGCCGGGTGAAGACCGGCAGGGTAGATCTCAGGAACTGAGACATCCCTGATCTCGAACTCAAGTCCAAGTTCTTTCAGAAGATAATGACGACGTGGTGATTGCGATGCCAGTATGATGTGTTTTCCTTTCAGACGTCCGGTGATCATATCAGGTCAGTTACTGATTAATATTAATTCCATGGAGAGAATTCCAGCCACCATGATCAATTTACACAGACTGCTGAGGTAATGAAAATCCTGCTTTTCCCTGGCATAATAAAGTTTGTACAATATGTAAATGGTACCGGATTGGATGACCATGAAATACCAGAATGGTGTAAGCATGCTGACGCGAAACAATATAAGCTGCGTGTAACCAAGCAGTAACATGGTGAATATCAGTAGCATGCCGACGATGTACCTGGAGTATTTGGTACCAAGAACGATGGGGATCGTTTGGCAACCTGTCGCTTCATCGCCTTCGGTATCTTCCATGTCCTTAATGATCTCACGCACCATAGTAACCAGGAAAGCAAAAGCGGCATATCCGAGACAAACATAGGTAACCCAGCGGATATCTGGCAGCACGTTTACAAATTGAACTGCGTTCAAACGAAGCCAGAAAAATTCAAACAACAATACCACAAGAATAACAAATGCTGAGAGACCGGCGACAATAAAATTTCCCCAGAAAAGTACCCTTTTATACTTTGCCGAATAGATCCACAGCAACCCTGAGATGAACGGAAAGACAATACCGAAACTAAAGGTCTTTATTCTCCAGGCAAGATAGATTCCCAGCAAAATTGCAACACTATTCAGGAGAATATGTAGTTTGATGGCAGCAAAACCGCTGATCAGCTTGCTAACGACCAGCTTTTCCGGCCGGTTGATGCTGTCGATCTTAACATCGAAGTAATCATTGATCACGTATCCGCCAATGGCGATCAAAACAGTTACAATCACCAAAATCAGAAAATCGGTCAATGGCGAAATTGAATCAGGCGCCTCCGGATACAGGTACGGCATGATGATACAATAACGCAAAAGCGCCTGGGTCAATATGATCATCATCACATTCGGCAGCCTGATCAACCGGACAAATGCCTTTAAGCCAGAGGTAAAAGAAAATCCATTCAACATCATCAATTTTGAGTTTTGATCTTTGATTTTTGAGTTACCAATGACACGCGCCATCATTCATCCACTTTCCCTGTACTTTCAAAACCTGCTCGATGACGTCGCGCACACAGCCTTTACCGCCGCTGAAATGGGAAATATATTTGGCTACCGATTTTATTTCTTCCGCTGCATCGGCCGGACAGGCGGATATCCCAACTTCAAGCATCACTTCATAGTCGGGGATGTCGTCGCCCATGTACAGCACCTGTTCAGCGCTCAGGTCATTCTCTTTCAGATATTTTTTGAATATTTCCAGTTTATTTTCTACACCCAGAAACACATCCGTGATCTGAAGCGCCCTCATGCGGTGCATCATTGACTCTGATTTTGCACCGGATATTACAGCAATTCTAAATCCCATTTTCCATGCGAATTGCAGGGCATAACCGTCTTTGACGTTAGAAACCCGGTATGCTTCACCATCGTTCGTCGTTATCACGCTTCCATCGGTCAATACGCCATCGTAGTCAAAAATGAATGTCTTGATATGTTTAAGGTGCTCCTTATAATTTGCCATAATTTGATTTTTGTCGGATGATATTTTCAGTGATCAGGTTGTAAATTGCGAGGTAATCGGGATGATCTGCAAGCAATTTCCGGTGTTCTTCAATGACCTCGCGATCACCTCTCGCGGCAGGTCCGGTTTGAAACCGATCCAGATGTTCATACCTGACATTCCTGGCAGTCTGCATGATCAGCGGTTCAAGCAACAGAAAAGGAATATCATGTGAACGCAACAACTCTTCCGTGACTGCAAACAGGTGATTCGCGAAATTTGAGGTAAAAACAGCGCCCAGGTGCAGTAATCTCCGTTTCTCACCGTCAAGGCAATAAACATGAGGTGTGAGTTTTTTCGCCAGAAGAATCAATTGTTCTTCCGCGACCTTTGAATTCCCTTCGATGCATACCGGAATTTTACGAAAGTCAACCCTTCTGTTTTGGGAAAATGTCTGCACGGGATAAAATACCCCGGTTTGTGAAGATATCGGACCAAGGACATCCATCTCCATGGTTCCTGAAGTATGAACCACCAGTTTGTCTTTCAATCTCAATTCCGCCGACATTTCCCGGATAACAGAATCAGCAACCGCCATGATGTAATAGTCGGCATTTACCGTAATTCCCAGAATATCATTCGTAAAAGATGCACCTGTCCTATTGGCGAGTTTTTCCCCTTTCTCTGCAGTGCGATTGTAAACCTGAAGGATTTTCAGTCCGTTTTTACAAAGCGCTGTACCCAAATGGGTCGCCAGTCTTCCGGCACCCAGAATTACAATTTCATGATTTTTTTCGCCCGGCAAGTTTCGAAATTTTTGCTAAAAATACAAATATATGGTATTAACTTCGCACAATCTTTTTCAAATAAGTCGTTATAGATATTAATCGCCAGTTATGAAATATAAGATCCCTGTTCTAACGTTAATCCTTTTATTCATCCTGCTTCCCGGTTTCAGCCAGAACCGGTCAATCACTTTTGTTGAAAAACCATGGTCAGAAATCCTCGCCCAGGCCAAAGCTCAAAATAAGATGATCTTTCTGGATGCATACACCACCTGGTGCGGGCCATGTAAATGGATGGCAGCCAACATGTTTACCAAAGATACCATCGCCGATTACTATAATGCTTCGTTTATCTGTGCCCATTTCGACATGGAAAAAGGTGAGGGGATTAAACTGGCACAAACTTACCAGGTAAAAGCATATCCGACCCTGCTTTTTATCAATCAGGCGGGTGAGATGGTTCATAAGCGGGTAGGCACTCCGCAGAAAATACAGGACTACCTGGATATGGGAAACATTGCGCTTATACCGGGCGAAGGGTTCAACGACTACATGAAGAGGTTTCAGGAGGGCAACCGCGATCCGAAATTCATCATGAACTACATTGACCGCCTTCAGGGAGCAAACATGCCGGTAAACGAACCACTGCAACAATATTTTGCCTCGCAGAAGGAATCTGATTTGTTATCCCGGACGAATTGGGAGATGATATTCAAATATGTAACTGACACTGAATCAAATGTGTTCAACTATTTTTTCACCCACCGAAAGGAATATTCGAAGCGGTATTCCATTGATTCAGTGGATCTGAAAATCATTAACACTTTTGCTCAATTCCTGATTAGCCAGGCCAGAACACGCTCATTCACCGAGGCAAATTATACCCAGTTGAAACAAAAAATCAGGGATACGGGTTACGAGGGTGCGGAAAAGATACTTTTTCTGAGCGACATCAGCATTTATCCCGGGGAGAAATTCTTTGAAACTACTTACGCCGACCTTGAAAAATATTATGCAAACGACTATTCCATGCTTGCCAATATAGCCTCATTTTATCTTAAAAACACAGAAGATAAGAGATACCTTGAAAAAGCAGCGTCATGGGCAAAAATGTCGATCGACCTGAAAAGCGGCACTGTGAATAATGACATTTATGCCAACCTGATGTTTAAACTGGGGAATAAGCCGGAGGCCATCAAATATGAACAAACTGCGATTGAACTTGCCATTAAGGAAAATGCTCCGACAAAAGAGTACGAAGACAACCTGAAAAAGTTCATGGAATAAAACACTCCTGTCACCCTGTCACCCTGTTACCCTGTCACCCTTTCTTCACGCCTGAGCAGTCGGCATAGGAAAGTTATAAGGGATATCGCCCTGAGTATCCTTGATCTCGCCATGCATAGCCTCGTACTTGGAAACATTTTCCTTCAATGCCTTATAAAGTCGTTTTGCATGCTGAGGGGTTAGAATAATCCGCGATTTTACCTTAGCCTTGGGAACTCCCGGCATCATCTTGACAAAATCAACAATGAATTCGGCAGGTGAATGGGTAATAACAGCAAGGTTTGAGTAGATACCTTCGCCAACTTCATCTGAAATCTCAATGTTGATCTGATTGAGTGGGTTATTTTTTTCTTGCATATCGGTCTGTATTTTATTCTTCCTTGGAAGCCATCAGGATTTCATACTCCTCTTTGCTTCCAACGATTAAATTATCATATTCGCGTAAACCCGTTCCGGCAGGAATAAGGTGGCCTACAATTACATTTTCCTTTAACCCCATCAGGTCGTCCTGACGGGCATTGATAGCAGCCTGGGTAAGCACTTTGGTCGTTTCCTGGAAGGAAGCGGCCGATATCCAGCTTTTGGTTTGCAAAGAGGCACGGGTAATTCCCTGAAGAATCTGGAAAGCGGTTGCGGGTTTAGCATCACGTGCATCAACCAGCTTCTTGTCTTTACGCTTCAGCATGGATATTTCATCCCGGAGTTTACGGGCGCTGATAATCTGTCCGGATTTAAATATTGCGGAATCGCCCGGGTCTTCAATAACTTTTTTTCCATAAATCCAGTCATTTTCCTCCTGAAAGTCGATCTTGTTGATCAATTCCCCTTCGAGGAAACGAGAGTCACCCGGGTCTTCAACTTCCACTTTACGCATCATCTGGCGCACAATGGTCTCGAAATGCTTATCATTGATCTTCACACCCTGTAGACGGTAAACTTCCTGAATTTCATTGACAATGTATTCCTGGACCTTCATCGGTCCTTTGATGGCGAGGATATCGCTGGGGGTCAAAGCACCGTCGGAAAGAGCAGTACCGGCCCTCACATAGTCATTTTCCTGTGCCAATATCTGTTTTGATGTTGGTACGAGGTAACGTTTTTCTTCGCCCGTCTTTGAGGTGATAATGACTTCACGGTTACCACGTTTCAGTTTTTTAGCAAATGAGACGACACCATCAATTTCAGACACAACAGCCGGATCGGATGGATTACGCGCTTCAAACAGTTCGGTCACCCGGGGTAAACCTCCTGTGATGTCACCGGCTTTGCCAATGGCCCGCGGAATCTTAACAAGTATTTCACCTGCCTTGATCTTGGCGCCATCCTCGGTGTTGATGTGTGATCCAACCGGGATATCGTATGTTTTACTTACTTCTCCGGAGGCCGTTAGTATATTGATAGACGGATTTTTTGCCTTCTGGCGCGATTCGATAACGACCTTTTCATGGTAGCCCGTTTGCTCGTCCGATTCGACCCTGAAGGTTACGTTTTCTATAATATTTTCAAAGCTTACTTTACCGGGTACTTCTGAAAGAATAACGGCATTGTATGGATCCCAGTCGCTGATCAACTGACCTTTATTAACCAAATCGCCATTATGAAAATAGAGTTTTGCGCCATATGGGATGTGGGCAGATGTCAAGGCAATTTTCGTTTTCTGGTCAATGATCCTCATTTCGGCAGATCGACCGATGACAATTTCGAATTTTCCACCTGCCTCATTTGTATTTTCCACGGACCTCAACTCATCGATTTCGAGTATTCCGTCATATTTTGCGTCGATGCGTGATGCACTCGTGATATTCACACCGGCCACACCACCCACGTGGAATGTACGCAAGGTAAGCTGTGTGCCAGGCTCTCCAATACTCTGCGCTGCAATTACGCCAACAGCTTCACCACGCTGAACCATGCTTCCGGTGGCCAGGTTACGACCGTAACACTTGGCACATACACCCTTTTTTGATTCGCATGTGAGAACCGAACGGATTTCAATTCCTTCAAGTGGAGAATAATCAATGATCTGTGCACGTTCTTCGGTAATTTCACTTCCGGCCGTGACAATCAGTTCACCTGTTTGCGGATGATGAATATCATGAAGCGAAACACGGCCAAGGATCCGGTCGTACAACGATTCAACCACCTCTTCGGCTTTCTTTAATGCTGTGATAGTCAAACCACGCAGAGTTCCGCAATCTTCTTCAGCAATAATCACATCCTGTGACACATCAACCAAACGACGGGTAAGATAACCTGCATCAGCCGTTTTCAAAGCGGTATCTGCAAGGCCCTTGCGTGCGCCGTGGGTCGAGATAAAGTACTCCAACACCGACAATCCTTCCTTGAAATTCGAGAGAATCGGGTTTTCAATAATTTCACCGGCGCTTGATCCCGATTTTTGCGGTTTTGCCATCAAACCACGCATTCCGGAAAGCTGGCGTATCTGTTCTTTTGAACCACGGGCGCCCGAATCAAGCATCATATAAACAGAGTTAAATCCCTGTTTGTCATTGATCAACTGATTCATCAACGAAACCGTAAGTTGTGAGTTCGCATGTGTCCAGATATCGATAATCTGGTTATAACGTTCATTGTTTGTGATGAAACCCATGTTGTAATTATTCACTACTTCATCCACCTCAGCCCGTGCATCGGCAACAAGCGAATCTTTGATCGCCGGTACAATAACATCATCAAGGTTGAATGACAAACCACCCTGAAATGCCATTTTAAATCCAAGATCCTTGATATCATCGAGGAACTTGGCGGTTTTCGCGGTACCGGTCTTTTTCAGGATCTGGCCGATGATGTCGCGCAACGATTTTTTGGTGAGCAGCGCATTGATATAACCATACTCCTCAGGCACGACCTGATTGAACAAGATACGACCTACAGTTGTTTCAATGATCTTGGTAATTTTTTTTCCGTTTTCATAAAACGAGTGCCTGACTTTAATAATGGCATGAAGATCAACCTTTTTTTCATTATAGGCGATGATCACTTCTTCGGGAGAATAGAAAATCATCCCCTCCCCTTTCACTTTCAGGGTTTCATCGCTTTTTTGTGCCTTAGTCATATAATACAGGCCAAGAACCATGTCCTGAGAAGGTACGGTAACGGGAGCGCCGTTTGCAGGATTCAGGATGTTGTGCGACGCAAGCATCAGCAACTGGGCTTCAAGGATGGCAGCGTTTCCCAGGGGAACGTGGACTGCCATCTGGTCACCGTCAAAGTCGGCGTTAAATGCAGTACACACGAGTGGGTGCAGCTGGATCGCTTTGCCTTCGATAAGTTTCGGCTGGAATGCCTGAATTCCAAGGCGGTGAAGGGTTGGCGCCCGGTTAAGCATAACAGGGTGTCCTTTGAGAATATTTTCAAGAATATCCCATACGACAGGGTCTTTGCGGTCAACAATCTTTTTAGCCGATTTCACGGTTTTTACGATACCGCGCTCCAGCATTTTTCGAATAATAAATGGCTTATAGAGTTCTGATGCCATCTCTTTTGGCAATCCGCATTCATTCAATTTTAATTCGGGACCGACAACGATGACCGAACGTCCGGAATAGTCGACACGTTTTCCAAGAAGATTCTGACGGAACCTGCCCTGTTTTCCTTTCAAACTGTCAGACAATGATTTCAGCGCCCGGTTTGACTCGGTTTTAACTGCACTGGCTTTGCGTGAGTTATCGAATAGCGAATCAACTGCCTCCTGAAGCATACGCTTCTCGTTCCGGAGGATCACATCCGGCGCCTTGATCTCTATCAGCCTTTTCAGCCGGTTGTTACGGATAATGACCCGACGGTAGAGGTCATTCAAATCGGAGGTGGCGAAACGCCCTCCATCTAATGGCACCAAAGGCCGCAACTCAGGTGGGATCACAGGAACGACCTTTACGATCATCCATTCGGGACGGTTCTCCAATCGTTTATGGCCATCGCGGAAAGATTCAAACACCTGAAGGCGCTTCAGGGCTTCGGCTTTACGCTGTTGGGATGTTTCTGTATTGGCCTTTACACGCAGATCGTACGACTCCTTGTCCAGGTCGAGGCGGGCAAGCAAATCGCATAATGCATCTGCGCCCATCCTGGCAACAAATTTATTCGGATCCGAATCATCCAGGTATTGATTTTCCTGCGGAAGTTTTTCAATAATGTCGAAATACTCCTCTTCGGATAAAAAATCGAGGTAATTGACTCCATCAGCCAGTTTTATTCCCGGGTTGATGACAACATATTTCTCATAATAGATGATTGCCTCAAGTTTCTTGGTGGGCAAACCCAGCAATGACCCGATCTTGTTCGGCAGCGAACGGAAAAACCAGATATGGGCGACAGGAACGACCAGTTGAATATGCCCCATTCGCTCTCGCCTTACCTTCTTTTCAGTCACCTCAACCCCGCAACGGTCACAAACAATGCCTTTATACCGAATGCGCTTGTATTTACCACAATGGCATTCCCAGTCTTTAACAGGACCAAAGATGCGTTCACAAAACAGCCCATCACGTTCAGGTTTGTAAGTCCTGTAATTGATGGTTTCAGGCTTTAAAACTTCGCCACTCGACATCTCGAGGATCTTTTCAGGCGAAGCAAGACTAATGGTAATCTTTGAAAAGCTGCTGGTTACCTGTCCCTCTTTTCTGTAAGCCATATTATTTTATCTTTCTTTTGAAATCCAAAAACAGAAAATTCACGATAATTAGCGGCGATAAATCGCCTGGTCCATTAATCAAAGGTGAGGCTTAAGCCAAGGCCACGCAACTCATGAACCAAAACGTTGAATGATTCAGGAATACCTGGTGTTGGCATAGATTCACCTTTAACAATGGTTTCATAGGCCTTGGCGCGACCGATCACATCATCAGATTTAACGGTCTGAATTTCAAGAAGTATATTGGCAGCGCCAAATGCTTCAAGCGCCCAGACTTCCATTTCCCCAAAGCGCTGGCCTCCGAACTGAGCTTTCCCGCCCAGCGGCTGCTGTGTAATAAGCGAATAAGGTCCAATGGAACGTGCATGCATTTTATCATCAACCATGTGATGCAATTTCAGCATATAAATGTATCCGACGGTAGTCGGCTGATCAAACCGCTCTCCCGATAAACCATCATGGAGATAGACTTTTCCGTTTCTTGGCAACCCGGCCTGATCAAGATACTCATTGATCTGATCAATGGTCGCTCCGTCGAAGATCGGTGTGTTGAAACGCAGGCCGAGTTTTTTCCCGGCCCATCCAAGTATCGTTTCGTAGATCTGGCCAAGGTTCATACGTGATGGAACACCAAGTGGGTTTAACACCACATCAACCGGGGTGCCATCGATCAGGAACGGCATATCCTCTTCGCGCTGGATACGGGCAACGATGCCTTTGTTTCCATGGCGACCGGCCATCTTATCTCCAACCTTTAATTTACGTTTCTTGGCAATATAGACTTTCGCCATTTGCACAATACCGGCGGGCAGATCATCACCAACTACCGCGACAAACTTTTTCCGGTTATGAATGCCCAGAATCTCCTTATACTTGATGATGAAATTGTTGATGAGGGTTTTGATCAGGTCATTCTTCTCCTTGTCAGTCGTCCATTTGTTCGGGTTGACATTCAGATAGTCGATGTCCATCAAACTTTTTGTATGGAACTTGGATCCTTTGGCAATGATCTCTTGTTTGAAATTATTAAAAACCCCCTGTGACACCTTACCACTAACCAGGACATTGAGCTTTTCAACGAGCTTGACCCTGAGTTTGTCAACTTCCTTCACATAATCATCGTCAAGTTTTTTGATATCATCTTTTTCGCGGGCCTTGGCCTTACGGTCTTTGACGATCCTGGAAAAGAGTTTCTTATTAATAACGACACCCTTCATGGACGGAGGCGCCTTAAGAGAGGCATCTTTAACGTCGCCGGCTTTGTCGCCAAAAATGGCACGCAGCAATTTTTCTTCCGGAGTGGGATCACTCTCCCCCTTGGGGGTGATCTTTCCAATGAGTATATCGCCTTCGCTGACTTCGGCGCCAATACGGATCAATCCGTTTTCGTCAAGATCCTTTGTCGCTTCAGCGCTGACATTTGGGATATCGTTTGTCAGTTCTTCAACACCACGTTTGGTATCGCGAACTTCGAGTGTAAATTCTTCAATGTGGATAGATGTAAAAATATCCTCCTTTAGCACCTTTTCAGAGATAACAATGGCGTCTTCAAAATTATAGCCTTTCCAGGGCATGAATGCAACCATGAGGTTACGACCCAACGCAAGCGACCCATCCTTAGTTGCATAACCTTCACACAGAACCTGGCCACGGGTAACTTTATCCCCTTTTCTGACGATCGGGCGAAGATTAACACAAGTATTCTGGTTTGTCCTTGAAAATTTAGTCAGGGTATATCGTTTCGAATCGTCTTCAAAGCTGACGAGCCGTTCTTTTTCATCCCGGATATATTTGATCACGATCTCATTTGCATCAACATACTCTACAACACCTTCACCTTCGGCGTTGATCAGTACACGGGAATCCTGGGCAACATCATCTTCAATGCCGGTGCCTACCAACGCTGCTTCCGGGTTTAACAATGGGACAGCCTGGCGCATCATGTTTGAACCCATAAGGGCCCGGTTTGCATCGTCATGTTCCAGGAAAGGAATCAGGGATGCTGCAATAGAGGCAATCTGATTAGGGGCTATATCGACAAGGTCAACTTTATGCTTTTCAATAACCGGATAATCTGCCAGATAACGGACTTTAACCCGCTCTTCACTGAAGTTTCCCTTCTCATCCATGGGCGTGGTCGCCTGTCCGATGATTTTATGTTCTTCCTCCTCGGCGGTCAGATATGTAGGCTTTTCTTCAAGCGTAACCCTGCTGTTGACCACCTTATGATACGGCGTTTCGATAAAACCAAGTTTGTCTATTTTCGCGTAAACGCAGAGTGACGAAATCAATCCAATGTTAGGGCCTTCTGGTGTTTCGATCGTACATAACCTACCATAGTGGGTATAATGCACATCTCGAACTTCAAAGCCAGCCCGTTCACGGGAAAGACCACCGGGACCGAGGGCAGAGATACGACGTTTGTGCGTAAGCTCCGACAAAGGGTTGGTTTGGTCCATAAACTGTGAAAGCTGGTTGGTGCCAAAAAAGGTATTTATGACAGAGGATAAAGTTTTTGCATTGATCAGGTCCATCGGGGTAAACACCTCATTGTCCCTCACATTCATACGTTCCCTGATGGTGCGGGCCATCCGGGAAAGTCCTACGCCGAACTGGTTGAATAACTGTTCGCCAACCGTGCGGACACGACGGTTACTCAAGTGGTCAATATCATCAACTTCTGCTTTCGCATTGACAAGTTCGATCAGGTATTTTATGATGGAGATAATATCTTCCTTGGTCAAAACCTTTGTTTCGACCGGGGTTGAAAGGCTAAGTTTCCTGTTGATCCGGTATCTTCCCACATCACCGAGATCATACCGCTTATCGGAAAAGAATAATTTTTCAATGATCCCGCGCGCGGTTTCTTCATCGGGAGGCTCGGCGTTACGCAACTGTCTGTAGATAAACTCGACAGCCTCCTTTTCAGAATTCGCTGGGTCTTTTTGCAGTGTGTTGAATATGATCGAGTAGTCGGTGGCAAGCGCCTCTTCCCGGTGAACCAGGATTGCCTTGATGCCGGCGTCGAGTATTTGATCAATATGGTCGTTTTCGAGGATAGTCTCTCTTTCGATGATAACCTCAGTGCGTTCGATGGAAACTACTTCGCCGGTATCTTCATCAACAAAATCCTCAATCCATGCACGAACAACACGAGCTGCCAATTTTGAACCGATAACCCGTTTGAGGGCAGTCCGGCTCACTTTGATTTCCTGTGCCAGTCCGAAAATCTCCAGTATGTCTTTATCGGTTTCAAATCCGATGGCGCGGAGCAATGTTGTTACCGGCAACTTTTTCTTCCGGTCAATGTAAGCATACATCACATTGTTAATATCGGTCGTGAATTCTATCCAGGAACCTTTAAAGGGGATAATCCGGGCAGAATACAACTGGGAACCGTTTGCATGATAACTGGTACTGAAGAACACCCCGGGTGATCGGTGCAGTTGAGAAACAACAACCCTTTCAGCCCCATTGACAACGAAAGTGCCACGTGGCGTCATGTAGGGGATCATCCCAAGATAGACATCCTGGATGATTGTTTCAAAATCCTCATGTTCCGGATCGGTACAATAAAGTTTCAGCTTGGCTTTTAAAGGAACGCTGTACGTCAGGCCCCGTTCGATACACTCTTCGATGGAATATCGCGGTGGGTCGATGAAATAATCCAGAAATTCGAGCACAAAATTATTCCGTGCGTCGGATATCGGAAAATTTTCAGTAAAAACCTTGTACAACCCTTCATTGACCCTGTTCTCAGGATTCGTTTCCAGTTGGAAAAAATCCTGAAATGATTTTACCTGAATGTCAAGAAAATCAGGATACTCAGCTTTGATCTTAACTGATCCGAAACTAATTCTTTCTGTTTTTTTTGAAGCCAAGGTCGGTATATTTAATTCCTGCCAGGCAGGAAGGTTTGAAATTAAAATTTATAAATAAACCATAGACCCCTTCACATTGGAAGAGATCTATGATTTTATTAAGGTATAAGAAACGATCTCTTACTTAATTTCAACCTCTGCACCAGCCTCTGTTAATTGAATCATTAAAGCGTTAGCTTCGTCTTTTGAAACACCTTCCTTAATAGCTTTAGGTGCAGCATCAACTAATTCCTTTGCCTCTTTCAGGCCAAGGCTTGTAAGCTCCTTTACTAATTTAACAACGGCTAATTTTGCCTGTCCAGCCGATTTTAGAACCACATCAAATGTACTCTTTTCTTCAGCTTCGGGTGCGGCGGACGATGCGGGGCCTGCTGCTACAGCTACTGCTGCTGCTGCCGGTTCAATACCATACTCATCCTTCAGGATCTTTGATAATTCGTTTACCTCTTTAACTGTCAAATTAACTAATTGTTCTGCAAAAGCTTTTAAATCTGCCATTTTTGTTACTATTTGTGTTCCTGTTTGTCGGAACGGTTATTACTAAAATTACTTTCTCGTTAAAAATATCTGTTATTCCGGTTTTTCTGACAGTGTCTTCACAATGCCTGAAAGTTTGTTTCCGCCCGACTGTAAAGCCGAAAGAACATTCTTTGCCGGGGATTGCAAAAGGCCGATCAGATCGCCAATCAGTTCAAACTTCGACTTAATGTTGATTAAAGTTTCCAATTGATTGTCGCCAAGATAGATACATTCCTCTACATAAGCGCCTTTCAGGCTGGGTTTTAAAGCAGCTTTGCGAAATTCTTTGATCAATTTTGCCGGATCATTGGCCGCCTCCGAAAACATAATGGAGGTTGGACCTGTCAGTATCGGGTAAAACTCCTCAAAGGACTTACCTGAACGTTCCATTGCCTTTTGTAACAAAGTATTTTTAACTACCCTCATCTGCACATTCCGCTTGAAGCAGGTTCTTCTAAGCCTGCTTGTCGTTGCCGCGTTCAGGGTCGAAGCATCAGTCAGGTAAAAGGAGTTGGCTCCTTTCAACTGCTCTGCCAGGGTATCAATAAATTGATTTTTCTCTTTCTTTTTCATGATAATTTTCTCTCAGATTTCTGCAGTTAAGCGGTAATCGATTTTGGATCCACCGGAACGCTCGGGCTCATGGTACTCGACATGTAAATGCTTTTAACATAAGTGCCTTTTGCCGATGATGGTTTCAGTTTGACGATCGTGTTGATAAGCTCCCTGGCATTATCCACAATTTTATCTCCGTCAAAAGAAACCTTCGCCACAGATGCATGAATGATACCAAACTTATCGACCTTAAAATCAATTTTACCTGCTTTGACTTCACTTACGGCCTTTCCAACTTCCATGGTAACAGTCCCCGTTTTAGGGTTGGGCATCAATCCCCGTGGTCCGAGGATTCGTCCAAGTGCACCAACCTTGGCCATAACACTGGGCATGGTAATGATAACATCCACATCTGTCCAACCGCCTTTGATTTTTTCAACATATTCATCCAGTCCTACAAAATCAGCGCCTGCCTGCATGGCCTCTTCCTCCTTATCGGGAGTGCAAAGAACAAGCACGCGGGTTGTTTTGCCTGTACCGTGGGGAAGCGTCACGATACCGCGGACCATTTGGTTGGCTTTCCGGGGATCAACCCCCAGACGAACGTCAATATCAACGGATGAGTCAAATTTTGTATTGCTGATCTCTTTTACAAGTGCAGCAGCATCCGCCAACGAATAAACGGTATTCTTGTCGATCTTCGACAAGGCAACCTTCCTCTTTTTTGTCAGCTTTATCATTTTATTATATTTATATTGTTGTTAATGAGGTCTTTTAAACAACGTGTTGTTTCTAATTTTAACGTTTAAATGGTGGGGTTCCCGTAACGGTAATTCCCATGCTTCGGGCAGTTCCCGCGACCATTTTTGCGGCTGATTCCAGCGTGAACGCATTCAGGTCGGGCATTTTATCTTCGGCGATCTTCTGTACCTGCTCCCATGAAACAGTAGCAACTTTATTTCGGTTTGGTTCCGGCGATCCTTTCTGGAGTTTCGAAACCTCCATCAACTGAACGGCAACAGGTGGGGTCTTGACAATAAAGTCAAAAGATTTGTCTCTGTAAACTGTAATGATAACAGGAATGACTTTCCCTGCCTTGTCCTGGGTACGGGCATTGAACTGTTTGCAAAACTCCATGATATTCACACCCTTTGCGCCCAAGGCAGGTCCAATAGGGGGAGATGGGTTTGCCGCTGCACCCTTGATCTGTAACTTGATTATTCCACTAACTTCTTTTGCCATTTTACTAATTGTTTAGATAAAGGTGCACTTTGGTGCGCCTTCTACTCTTTTTGAACTTGCATAAAACTTAATTCGAGTGGGGTCTTTCGTCCAAAGATCTTGACCATCACCTTCAGTTTTTTCTTTTCTTCGTTGATCTCTTCAATTACTCCGCTGAAACTGTTAAAAGGTCCATCGACCACCGTAACTGTTTCACCAATAATAAAAGGGATATTTACCTCTTCACCCTGCTCTGATAATTCGTCAAATTTTCCAAGAATGCGTTTAACTTCAGATGGACGAAGCGGATGAGCTTCTCCTTTGGCTCCCAAGAATCCGAGTACACCGGGGATGTTCCTGATGATATGGGGCACCTCGCCAACAAGCGTGGCTTCAATTAAAACGTAACCGGGAAAGTAGTTCCGCTCTTTGCTCACTTTCTTTCCGTTCCTGATCAGATAGACCTTCTCGGTAGGAATAAGCACCTGTGAAATATAATCTCCGAGATGATGGTTAACAATTTCATTTTCAAGATATTGTTTAACCTTCTTCTCATTTCCGGAGATAGCCCTCACTACGTACCATTTTTTGGTTACTTCAGTCATGCTGATGATGAGATTGATATCCGATTCAATTGTTTTACCTGAGATAGATGAGTTCTCTGATGTTAAAAGAGTTTGTAGAACTGTATCAGTATGTTGCGAAAAACTTCATCCATCGCAAACACAATAAAGGCGATGATCAGCGAAGCAATCGAAACCACGATGGCACTGCTTTGGAGTTCCGACCAGGTAGGCCAGGATACTTTATGCATCAGCTCATCATAGCTTTCCTGCATATAGGAGACAACTTTATTAGCCATTTATCTAAAATTTTGCACGGGTGGTAGGAATCGAACCCACAGCCTACGGTTTTGGAGACCGCCACTCTACCAGTTGAGCTACACCCGTGTGTAATTAAACTTTATTTATCATCAATTTCGCTAATTCGCTATTTTCAGTTAGTCCAAGATCTCAGTAACCTGACCTGCACCAACAGTACGTCCGCCTTCACGGATAGCAAACCGAAGTCCTTTGCTCATGGCAATTTCAGAAATCAGGTCCACGTGAATGGTGATGTTATCACCCGGCATACACATTTCGATACCTTCGGGGAGATGAATTTCTCCGGTAACATCGGTGGTACGGAAATAGAACTGGGGGCGATATTTGTTATGGAACGGCGTATGACGTCCACCTTCCTGAGTCTTCAGGATATAAACCTCAGCTTTGAATTTTTTGTGCGGTGTGATGGAACCCGGTTTGGCAATGACCATACCACGGCGGATAGCATCCTTATCGATACCACGAAGCAGCATACCGGCATTGTCACCCGCTTCGCCTCTGTCAAGGATCTTGCGGAACATCTCCACACCGGTAACCACCGATTTCAGTTTTTCTGCGCCCATTCCAATGATGTCAACAGGATCGCCTGTATTGATCACCCCGGTTTCAATTCTGCCGGTAGCAACAGTTCCACGGCCTGTGATTGAGAAAACATCTTCAACAGGCATGAGGAAAGGCTTGTCAACGTCGCGCATTGGCAATGGAATGTAGCTGTCAACAGCATCCATCAATTCCATGATTTTATCAACCCATTTCGGTTCCTTGTTCAGTCCGCCTAATGCAGATCCCTGGATCACCGGGGTCGTGGCTCCGTCAAAACCGTAGAAGGTCAGAAGGTCGCGGATTTCCATTTCCACGATTTCGAGAATTTCAGGATCGTCAACACTGTCGCATTTGTTCATGAAAACGACCAGCTTGGGGACGCCAACCTGACGTGCAAGCAGAATGTGCTCGCGGGTTTGGGGCATGGGACCATCTGTGGCGGCGACAACGATAATGGCGCCGTCCATCTGTGCAGCTCCGGTAACCATATTCTTGATATAGTCGGCATGTCCCGGACAGTCAACGTGTGCGTAGTGACGGTTTGCCGTCTGATACTCGATGTGAGCAGTGTTGATCGTGATTCCACGAGCTTTTTCTTCGGGCGCATTGTCGATGGAGTCAAACGACCTGAACTCGGATAAGCCTTTTTCTGCCAAAACTAAAGTGATGGCAGCCGTTAACGTGGTTTTGCCATGATCAATGTGGCCGATTGTGCCTACATTGACATGAGGTTTGGTGCGTGCAAATTTTTCTTTAGCCATTTTATTAAAGTTTAATTACAATTAAATTACAATTTATTTAGTTACTGGTTTTATATCCAAGAGCCTTTGAGCAGAATTGAACTGCTGACCCCTTCCTTACCAAGGAAGTGCTCTACCCCTGAGCTACAAAGGCGAAGTTTTAACTGAGCGGAAGACGGGGCTCGAACCCGCCACCTGAAGCTTGGAAGGCTTCCGCTCTACCAAATGAGCTACTTCCGCGAGGAGGGTGTGTGTTTGGATTTGGGTTTGGGAGTGGTCTTTTTGACACCCACACCCACACCCACACCCACACCCACACCCACACACACCCAAACTCAAACCCAAACCCACTTCGTGGGGGGAGGAGGATTCGAACCTCCGAAGGCTGCGCCAACAGATTTACAGTCTGCCCCATTTGACCGCTCTGGTATCCCCCCGTGACAAACTCCTTCAGTTGATGAACTGTGGTGTTGGTGGTTTAATGCAATGATTCAATGAACAATTTCTATCAGTTCTGCTTTCCGTTTGATCCGGAACTCAGAGCCGATGGACGGATTCGAACCGCCGACCAGCTGATTACAAATCAGCTGCTCTACCAGCTGAGCTACATCGGCACTCTTTTCCTTTTTTAAAAAGGACTGCAAAAGTATGAACATTTTGAATACGAAACAAGGATTTATTGAAATTATACTGATATTAAGGACATTTTTTTTAACAAATTTCGTACCGAATTCCAAAACCATTGTCAATAGTGGGTTTTCGTATAACGCGAAGGCAACCTCGAAATGGTTGCCTTCGTGTTATCCTTAACAATCGGTTTTTAATTACCTCGCACTTTATCCTTATGTTTAACAAGTTGCTTGCGCAATGCGCCCGCAGCAAGGTCGATAGCCTCCTCAAAAGTGGAGGCTTCCTTTTTGGCAAAAAGATCATTTCCTTTTATCAGCAGACGCACTTCCGCGATTTTATTTTCACGTGATTCTGAATTATCCATTTTCAAGATCACCTCACTGCTGATAACCCCTTCAAAAAAAGTGTGCAGTTTTTCCAGTTTTTCATTAATAAAGGCCTCCAGTTTCTTGTCAGCCTTGAAATGGACAGCGTTAATTTTCACGGTCATTCCTACCTCCTTTTTTATGCCTTTGGATGGGCTTGTTTGTATATTCTCTTTAATTTATCAATCGTGTTGTGGGTATACACCTGGGTTGCTGAAAGATTTGCATGGCCCAGGAGTTCTTTTACAGCATTCAATTCAGCTCCGTTATTTAAAAGATGTGTTGCGAAGGTATGACGCAATACATGCGGACTCTTCTTTTCCAGGGTTGTTACCTCTCCCATATACCTGGTAACAATGCGATAAATCATTTTTGGATATGCGGGCGCACCGCTGTCGGTCAGGAACAAGTTGTTGATCTCTCCGAAAGTTTTCGTCTTTTCTTCCAGATATAATATCATCATGGATTTAAAGTTATAGCTAAACGGGATCAAGCGTTCTTTATTTCGTTTACCTAAAACCTTAATGGTATCATGGTGAAAATCAAGGTCTGTTTCCTTCAGATTTACAAGTTCTGACAAACGCATGCCCGTTGAATAGAACAACTCCAGAATGAGTCTGTCACGGGTTCCCCGATAACCTTCCCCAAAATCATGATGATCCAACACAAGGTCCATCTTATCCTTATCAATAAAAACCGGCAAGCGCTTCGAAATTTTCGGGGAGGTAATTTTTTGCATCGGATTTATCTCCACGACCCCTTCACGAAGGAGATATTTATAAAATGATTTGAGGGTAGTGAGTTTCCTGGTGATTGACCGTGCGCCGATACCGTTCTCCATCCTGTCAACAAGCCATGAACGAATCATTGGATGATTGACTTCAACGATATCCTCCACGTTGTATTGGTCATGAAGATATTCGAAAAATTGGTCAAGATCCGTCCGGTAAGCAGTTACAGTATGATCAGAATACCGTTTTTCGTATTGTAAATATGCAAGAAAGCGTTGTTTCACAACTCCATAAAATACAAGAAGAAATTTTGCCGATAATAGATTATCTTGTAAATATACGAAAATATTTACCGGAACAAAATTTCTTCCAATGAAAAATAAATGCGGTTACCTGGCGGCTTCGGCGTCCTGAATCTTTTGGATGTAAATCGCCTTGTTGACTGCTTCGCGATGTTTGATAGATGGTTTTGTAAATTTCTGACGTTCACGAAGTTCCTTCACAACGCCGGTCTTTTCGAATTTACGTTTCAATTTCTTCAAAGATCTGTCAATGCTTTCGCCTTCTTTAACAGGTACGATAATCATGCTTTTCGCTCACTTTCTTGTTAATGTGAATACTAACTATTTCTAAGGGGATGCAAAAGTACAAAGATAATTTGGGTTTTCCAAAATATTTTTGCGATGGCAAAAGGGCGTGACTGGCGACTGGCGACTGCTGACTGGTGACTGCTGACTGATGATAGGCTGCTTAAGGTCAGAAGTTGGTCAGGATGAAATTGGTCATTCGTTTATAGAGGTGGTATGAAGTATTTTTTCCGGTATAGATCCCGTGGTTGCTGTTGGGGTAGAATTGGGATTCGAATTGCTTGTCGGCGCCAACAAGGGCAGTGACCATATCATAAGAATTCTGAGGATGCACATTATCATCAGCCATCCCGCAGATCATCAGCAACTTGCCAGTAAGTTTTCCGGCATGGTTCACCGGTGAGTTTTCCTCATACCCCTCATTGTTCTCTTTTGGAGTCCGCATAAACCGTTCGGTGTAAATGTTATCATAATATTTCCAGTTTGTCACCGGCGCCACTGCGACACCAAAGCTGAAGTAATCGGCTCCTTTGGTCAGACATGATAAAGTGAGGTAGCCGCCAAAACTCCATCCCCACATGCCTATCCTTGTTTTATCGACATAACCCAGCGTTCCAAGATACTTTGCAGCCTCAATCTGGTCGAGTGTTTCATATTTTCCCAACTGAAGATAAGTACATTTCTTGAACTCCTCGCCCCTTCCACCGGTTCCCCGGTTATCAACAGAAACAACAATGATCCCGTTTTGTGCCCATAACTGGTTCCACGATGACACCGCACCCCATGAGTTGTTTACCGTCTGTGATCCGGGGCCACCGTATATGGTAAACAGGACAGGGTACTTCCGCGAAGGGTCGAAATCGGGGGGTTTTACCATGAAACCATTGAGTTCGGTCCCCTCTCCTGTCCTGAACCTGAAAAACTCGGCATTGCTGAAACGGGATTCTTTAATAGTTTCCCTGAGTTTGGCATTGTCCTGCAACATACGGACTTCCGTGCCATTCGATTTATATACCGCAATGTAAGCGGGGGTGTTGATATCAGACCAACGGCCAATATAATAGGTGAAGGTTGAATTAAATTGAGCAGAATTCCCGCCCGGCTTTGCATTCAGCCTGATCTTTTTCTTCCCGTCGAGGCTCACTGCCCTGATATCTTTATCCATGGGAGATGGTTCAGCGGATGAGTAATAGACCAGTCCGTTTTTTTCGTCAACCCCAAGCACATCAAGGACATCATAGGTGCCTGTAGTCAGTTGTCGCAACGCTTTTCCGGAGATATCATATAAATACATGTGCCGGTAGCCGTCCTTTTCGCTGGAAATGAGAAACTCCTTTTTATTTTTCATGAAATGCCAGTGGTCATTGATCTCGATGTAATACTTGTTCTCTTCCGTGTAAATGACCCTGGATTTTCCCGAAACAGCATCTGCCAGCAGGAGTTCAAGTTTATTCTGATGCCGGTTCATCCGGTATAACGCGAGCGTGTTGGCATCCTCTGTCCATTTGATCCTGGGAATATAGATATCGGCTTCGGCTCCAAAATCCACCGGGATGGTCTTTTTTGAATCAAGATCATAGATGTATATTCCAATTACAGAGTTGTCCTCCCCCGCTTTGGGATATTTATATTTGTACTGTTCAGGATAGAGGTCGCCATAGTAGGTGAGCTCGTACTCTTTCACTTTTCTTTCGTCAAACCTGTAAAAGGCGATCCGTTTTCCGTCGGGAGACCAGGCAAATGCCTGGGAGAACTCAAACTCCTCCTCATACACCCAGTCGGTGGCGCCGTTGATGACCTCGTTGACCTTGCCATCGGCTGTGATCTGATATTCTTCATCAGTTTCCCATATGGCCTGCTCCCCGCCAAAGTTAGGCGAAAAGAAAGGTAAATTATTGATATAAAGATTATTATCCCTTACAAAGGCAACTTTTGTACCCTCGGGTGAAAAAGTGGCGAGCCGTTGTTTGCCATTTTTGGAAAGAGGAACCAGCTTTTTCGACTTCAGGTCATATATATAATAGGATGCCTTGGAAGATCTGCGGTAGATCGCTTCTTCGTCAGTCGGGAACATTATTTTAGTTTCATCATCGCTGAATTTAAAACCGCTCATCGGGATCGCAACCGTATCTCCGTCAGGTATCAGTTGCTTTGACGTCACGACGGTTCCTGCAAGTTTCCCGGTTGCGTATTCATAAATATTCAAACTGTCCTTTTTCAACTGGCAATAATGGTCTCCGTTATTCATCGGGTGTACCCCCTGAAACCCCTTTGAAGCGAATTTCCGGTTTTTATAAATATCCTCAAGGGTGATCACCTTATTGTCACCTTGCGCCAGTACGACGAACTGGATGGAGATCAGAAATACAGAGAGTAGAATGTTGATAGTTTTTCGGTTCATTGATAAAGAGATTGCTGAATTAAATTAATTTTGAAATTCAAAATTAGATAATTATGCGAAAAGAGGTCGAATTATTCGATGTATTTCATGAAACGCTCGCCAAACTGGCCGGAGACGGGATATTACTTGTTGCCGGCGATCCGCCAAATCCGATGACCATCGGGTGGGCCACCTTAGGGCATATCTGGAACAAGACAATAATGACCGTACTGGTTCGGCCGGTGCGTTATACTTACAACCTGATGGAATCGACGACAGACTTCTCAGTTTGCATTTTGCCAGATCGGTACCGGAAAGAGTTAAATATCTGCGGGACAAAATCCGGCCGTGACATCAACAAGATTGAAGATTGTAAATTTGACATTGCAAAATGCATTAAGGCGGAATCATTTTTTATATCGGAATCAACGATACATTTCGAATGCAGGATTGTTCACAAGCATCTCCTTGACCCGGCAACGTTAGAACCGGGGATCATCAAAAGATACTACCCGCAGGAAGATTATCATATGGTTTACTATGGGGAGGTTTTGGGGATTTATACAAAAACGTGACGGGTGACGCGTGACGGGTGACGCGTGACGGGTGACGCGTGACGGGTGACGCGTGACATATTTTCTGCAGTTAACTAACTCCATTGTCGGCCAGTCCACAGTCCGCCTGTCCGCCTGTCCACCTGTCCGCCACTTCACCAAAATTTTGACCGCCCCACTACGCTTTTGAAAAGAATTAATATCTTTGCACCCCCATGGGATGTTAGCTCAGTTGGTTTAGAGCATCGCCTTGACAGGGCGGGGGTCGTGGGTTCGAATCCCTCACATCCCACAGAAAATTTCAAAAACAGATCAGAGAATCAATAAAGACCGCCGATACAGGCGGTTTTTCTTTAACTGTCCCGAATCTTTAACCAGATGAATCCATGTCCTCCCCTTGGGCGTTCTCAAATCAGGGCGTTTAATTTTCGCAGTATTTCTGGTTTCAATACCTTACCCGAAGAAGTAGTAGCAAATGATTCCGTAAAATGGATGCTGCGGGGGATTTCAAATGGAGTTAAAACCGTTTTAAGGTCTTTGTTCAATTTTGCCAGATCTGATTCGCTCCATTCGGGGCCTTCGATGACCAAAACAACCTTTTCGGTTAATTTATCGTCGGGTAGGGAGCCAATAAAAAAGCAACAATTTATTATTGTTTCCAGCTTTTTCTCTATTTGTTCTGCGAAGAGCTTTATTCCGCCTGAGTTGATAACATGATCGAAACGCCCTATCCATTTAAACTGACTTTTACCTGGAATCTCAACCACATCATTGGTTATGATCCTGAAATTGGCAATATCCGGAACATTTATAATCAGGCGCTTGCGTTCATCCTGGCCGATTTCAACGCCAGGAAGGGCGATAAAAAATTCATCCGGCGCACCGCCATTCAACCGCCGAAGGGCTATATGCGAGCAGGTTTCTGTCATACCATATGTTTCATATATTTCCGTGTCAAGATTGTCAGTTATTTTCTGAAGCTTCTGGCTGACCGGACTACCCCCGACAATTAATTTTCTTATCGTTTTTTCCCGGAGGGTATGATGTGAGCTGATCAGTTGAAACGGGGTCACGGCTGCAAAATCGACTACACAGTGAACCTCCGTGAAGGGGTTGCCTGCAGGTTTTACAGTCAGTAAATTAAAACCTGCCACCATGGCGCGTACCAGCATCATCTTTCCGGCTATATTATCAACGGGAAGACACAACAAAGCTGTTTGATCCTTTGACAAATCAAAAAACGAACAGGTCATCCTGGCGGAGTTCAACATACTTTGTTTTAAAAGCCGGATGGTTTTCGGGGTACCGGTTGAACCGGAGGTTTGTACAGTTAAATAATCCTCCCGGTTAAACCATTCTTCCAGGAATTGAACGATGGCCTGTCTCCATGAGGCCTCAGGGTCGATTTCGGAAAAACGATGAATCGTGCCGGCAGAGAACCATACACCATCCAGTTGAATATCGGCATAACTATTCATTCAGGATCGGTTCAAGGTTCCAGTCCAATTCCGGTTTATACCATAGTTTGGCTGCTTCAATCAGCAAGGGTGACTTAATATTATCATGAAACAATTGCCCGGTACCGAGTCCCTGGAGCAGGGTGGTCTGTAAAGTCGATGTCCATTGGGCAATCGCGTTCAACCCTATATTTGATTCCAGCGCCGAAGTCACCCACCAACCCACCCGGAATTTTAAGGCCAGGTTTATCCACTCCTGTGATTTTGAAAACCCTCCCAATAGACTTGGCTTAAGAATTATATAGGCCGGATTGACGGTTTTTAGAAGATCCTCCTGTTTTTCTGCGCGCATAATTCCAATAAGTTCCTCGTCAAGCGCTACCGGAATTGGGGAATGAGCGCAGAGCAAAGCCATTTGCTCCCATTGGTTTGCTTTGATGGGTTGCTCGATGGAATGAATAGTGAATTCTGACAATTGTTTCAGCCTTTCCAAGGCTGCACCAGATTTGAAAGCGCCATTTGCATCCAGCCGGATTTCCAACTCCTGTGGAGGGTAGCTTTTCCGGATATTTGTAAGGATTTCCATCTCCGTGTCAAAGTCGAGCGTTCCGATCTTCAGCTTAATACAACGATATCCTGAAGCGATCTTCTCGCGGATTTGCTGTTCCATAAAATCTCTCTCGCCCATCCAGACCAGCCCGTTTATCGGGATCCCTTCAATGCCGTCGGCAAAGTTCCCGGCAAAGAGCTTCCTGGTTCCCAGGTTTTCCAAATCCAGCAAAGCTGTTTCCAGTCCAAAGGCTATAGATGGAAAATCAATTAATTCAATTTCGGAGGCATTGGCCCCGGCATTTAAAAAATTGCAGACCTCCTGCAGTTTCCCGGCATACTCCTTTATAGGATCAATGCTTAACCCGGGAAGCAAAGGACACTCGCCGATTCCTGTCATGCCATCCCTTTCCAATACCAGGAAACAGCCTTTTTTTTCATGCAATACCCCGCGCGATGTGCCGGCGGGAAAACGGAAGTGCAAAGTATAAGGTTTAATGCGGGCAGAAAGTGACATACATCGCTGTGTTTCAAATCATTAATCCCAGTCCAAAAGCAACCGAGAATAGCAGGGTGATCATCGCAAGTTTCCTGAGTTCACTGTTAAGTTCAACAGGTTGTGTGTATTTAAACACCTTTATTATGCCAGGTACAAGTAACAAAACAGGGATTATAAACAAAAACTGAAATCCCGATTTATAATTCAATATTGTATAGATGATCACCGCGATGATGGCGCCGACTATGATCGCCAGATGATACCATTTAGCATTTCCGCGGCCCATAATGACGACCATCGTTTTTTTCATAGCCAGCTTGTCGCTGTCGTAATCGCGCATATTGTTTAAATTCAGTACCCCTGCGCTTAACAGGCCGATGGATGCCGCAGGAAGGATAACATCGGGCTTTATCTGATGAGTATGCAAATAACAGGTACCCATCACACCTACCAGGCCGAAGAAAATAAATACGAAGAGATCGCCAAGGCCATGATATCCGTAGGGATTTCTGCCTACCGTATATTTTATGGCTGCCAGAACAGCGCCGATGCCGATGAGCAGAAATAATATTTTCACGGGAGTTCCGATGTCCCGTGTGACGATAAAAATGAGCGAAATTCCACTGAAAAAAGTCAAAATAGTAACCAGTGAAATCGCCAGAATCATTTGTCCGGGTGTGACTGATCCCGATGCCACCATCCTTTTCGGGCCGATACGATCGCCCTTGTCGGTACCTTTGGTAAAGTCTCCGTAATCATTCGCAAGGTTTGATAAAATCTGAAGCAATATTGTTGTGTTGGCGGCCAGGAGAAAAACACGCCAGCTAAAAAGATTTTCTGCAGCTGCAATAAAGCTGCCTGTTATAATGCTTGACAAGGCAAGGGGCAACGTTCGCGGTCGTATGGCATGCATCCATGCAGAAAGCTGACTCATCCGTTTATGCTAATAAATTAAGGTAACTGCTGATATTTTTTAAACTCTGGCTCCCTTTTTTCCAAAAATGCATTTTTCCCCTCCTGTGCTTCCTCCGTCATATAGTACAACATGGTGGCATTGCCGGCCAATTCCTGAATCCCGGCCTGACCATCCAATTCGGCATTCAAGCCGGCTTTGATCATCCGCAAGGCTAAAGGACTGTGTTTCATCATTTGTCTGCACCAGGATACAGTTTCATTTTCAAGTTGTTCGAGGGGAACTACCTTATTGACCAAACCCATTTCCAACGCTTCGAGGGCTGAATATTGCCGGCAAAGAAACCAAATCTCCCTGGCTTTCTTTTGTCCAACCACCCTTGCCAGATACGAGGATCCAAACCCGGCATCGAAACTGCCGACACGCGGACCAACCTGCCCAAAAATGGCATTTTCGGATGCGATTGACAAATCGCACACCACATGCAACACGTGCCCGCCTCCGATCGCGTAACCATTGACCATCGCCACGACGGGCTTTGGTAAACTTCGTATCTGCTTTTGAAGATCAAGTACGTTCAACCGGGCAATGCCGTCCTTTCCGACATATCCTGCAAAATCCTTTAAATTCTGGTCACCGCCGCTGCAAAAGGCCTTATCGCCTTCCCCGGTCAATATTACCGTATAAATATGCTGATCCTCACGGCAAATGTTCATCGCCTCGCACATCTCCTTTACGGTATCGGGTGTAAATGCATTCCGGTAACGGGGACGGTTTATGGTAATTTTGCCAATTCCTTCGAAATATTCCAGTTTAATCTCCTCAAAGTCTTTAATTTTTTCCCATGCTCTCATCATGCAGATGTTTGTTTTAATTCGTGAAAATATTCTTTATACGCTTTTATATTTTGTTCCTGATCAGTCCTTATTTCCAGGAGTACCGGGCCTATGGCCTGAAACAACTCCGTCAGGCAATTTTTCAAATCAGCAATGTCGTCACAATGGATAAACCTCACCCCGTATGCTTCAGCCAAAGAACGGATGCTTACCCGGTGCGGCGTTTCGAAAAAATGACGGATCTCTTCAATTTCGCTGCCTGATTCAATTAAACTGAAGATACTTCCTCCATTGTTATTGATGACTACCACTTTCAGGTCAGGCTTCAGAAAATTATTCCACAGGGCGTTGGAATCATAAATAAATGCCAGGTCACCGGTTATGATCAGGGTAGGTCGTTCGGAGGCAAATGCGGAACCGGCGGCGGTGGAAACACATCCGTCGATTCCCGACGTGCCGCGATTCGCATAATAGATGATATCCTGCCGGGTTTGAAAAAGCTGCGCATAGCGGACCGGCGTGCTGTTGGCCAAATGAACAACACCATCTTCAGGGGTTGCAGCCAACACTTCCGCCATCACTTTCATATCGCAAAACCCTGCGTTTGAAATATAATTGTTGTGAAGCAGCGCCAAAACTTTCTTTTTCTCCCGGAACAAATTGGCATAGACAAATGTCTTCACTGGTGTCGTGTCATTCAATTCATTCAGAAAACCAGCAGGTTCTGCTTTAATGATCGTTGTCAGGCATTTAAATGTATCGGCATAATCATCAAAAGTTGAAATATGCCAATGCTCTTTTGGTTGGTACGCCCTTAGGAATTGTTTTATTCTTTTGGAAACGATGGAAACGCCAACTGTAATTAATAATTCAGGACGGAATTCTTTCCGTTCGTCTTCGTTTAATGATGCAAAAAACGGTTCGAGTGCATATATTATCTCCGGACCGCTGATATTGGAAAGGTTTTCGGCAATTATGGCCGTATCCGGCCGTTTTGCAAGTTGACCGGCCAGTGAATTCAGTGTTTCGATTTTGTGTTGTACTCCAAAAACAATCAGCTTTTTACCAAATTTTTTCCACCTCGTTTTAAACGACGCAATCTCTTTTGATGAAAGAACCGGCAAGGATCGGGTCGATCTGATTATCCGTGGATTGCTGTTATGATCAGGCAAGGATCCGTACAGTGGCTCCCGCTGAGGAACGTTAATATGAACCGGGCCGGCCGGAGATTGAACGGCCGTGTCTATCGCTTGTGAAATTGTTCGGTTAAAAAACCATAAGTCATCGGAATCAGTTGTTTTTACCGGTACTTCAAAACTTGCCTTGCAGTAATTATTGAAAATTTTATATTGCCGGATGGTTTGTCCATCGGCCTGGTCAATCCATTCCCGTGGGCGGTCTGCAGTGAAAACTACTAATGGAATATGCTGATAAAAGGCTTCTGCCATGGATGGGGCAAGGTTCAGTGCGGCGGTTCCCGAAGTACAAACGACAGCCACCGGTTCTTGCGAATACTGGGCAATTCCAAGGGCAAAATATCCCGCTGAACGTTCATCGGTTATGCTTAAACATTCAATAGAACTATACCTCGCAAATGATAGAATTAATGAGGCATTCCGTGAACCCGGGCAGAGAATTACCCTGGTAATTCCGTGTTGCAAACAGATATCCGGAATATCACGAACCCCTTGCCGACTATGATAAATATCAGCCATTTTTTGTGTCCATATTTCGCAAAACCGATAAAAGCGTTTGCATTTTAAGTTCAGTTTCTTCCCACTCCTTTTCAGGGTTTGAACCCGAGGTAATCCCGGCTCCGGCAAATAATGCAAACTGGCGCTGAAGTACCAGCATGCAGCGTAAGTTTACATATAGGTTTATACGACCATCAATATTTATCGGCCCCAGGAAGCCGGAATAATACCCGCGTTCATGTTTTTCAAGATGCCGGATCAAACCGAATGCTTCCGCTTTGGGCCATCCGCACACCGAAGGTGTTGGATGCAGCGCTGAAATAAACTCGCCGAGATTTTCCCCCAGGGAATCGCGGTCAAAGGAAAATGTGGATTTCAAATGAACCAGATTGGCCGCCTGTTGACTAAAAGGACCTCTCTTCAGGTAGCCTGTAATCCCAAAATCATTCAGATGGCTTTCAATATATGCCGTTACAAACCGCTGTTCCTCCATCTCCTTGGATTGCCATTCCACTTTCCCGGCAGGAGTTCCGTTTAGTTTCTGAGTGCCTGCCAGGGATACAGTTTCTACGATGTTATCGCGGACCTCCATCAACGGTTCGGGGGAGGCGCCGATCCAACATCCGGCGCCACGGATATTTAAGACATATCTGAATGCAGTCGGATAACACGTAAACAACGCTGTGAAAATTTCCGAAACACCCTGCCGGTCATTGCTTTCAACAATATGTATCCTCGAAAACACGGCCTTACCAAGGGAACCTGATTGAATTTCTTTTTTAATCGCTACGACCTGTTGCAGGAATTCAGCTTTTTGACTTTCATACAAGTAGTCGTGCGAAGTGTTGAATCCATCGTCAGCGACAGTTATTGTTTTTAGCTCCTCTAAAATATCCTTGTCAACCTCCCTTCCATGGATTATATGATCGGGTTCAAGCAAAAATACCGGGAATTTCTCCGTTTCAAGAAATGGAGCCAGAACAAATCCCTGCCGGGAATTAAGTTGCGAAAGGGAATCCAGCTTCCGGGGTTGTGATTTATATTGAATTAAGGTAAGTATATCCCTGCTATCTGGAAGACAATAAGTTACAAAAGCAATATTCCGGGAAAGGCAAACCATTTGCAATTCCGACAATGTAGCTTTCACTGAAGCGATCTTACTCATTTTCAACCTTTTCTTCCTTGTTTTCCATGATCAGATTTGTCATTCTGCAGATTGAAACCAATTTATCCTCATCGTCGGTTACACGTATGTCCCAAACATGGATTGTTTTTCCTTTATGCAATATTGTTGCGGTTGCAGTAACATAATCAGATGCAGTATTTCCGACATGGTTGCCGTTAATTTCAATACCAACGACCTGCTGTTTCTTATGATCTGTAATAAGATAAGAACCGGTGCTTCCAACTGTTTCAGCCAGCGCCATGATGGCTCCCCCATGAAGTCGTTTCATGGGTTGGATCGTGCGGTGATCGACTGGCATTCTTGCGGTCAGCAATCCATTTTTAACCATTGTAAATTCAATTCCCAGGTGATCGATCATGGTATTTCGGCATGAAATATTGAGTTCCCGTACCCGTGTGACAGAATTATCCATATTAATTTTATTGATTGATCGCAATCATTTCCTATTCATTTACTTCTGTTTATTGCAGGGCAATTCTCACCCCAGGCCTTCATTTATTTTCGATTCTGCAAAGATAATTTAAAAACAGACTCAATAAATTTCGTCTTGCAACCATCTTCCAGTAATCTAAAAAATTATTAAAATATTTGCATTTTAACAATTATTGTTTATCTTTGCAGAGTGAATGTTCACTTACTTGATTTTTCAACTACGAAAATAATATTAAGCCAAATTAATAATGACGACGGAACTATCAGAAAGACAACAGGAAATAATAGAGGCGGCAGGCAGGTTGCTTACTTCATCAGGTGTTGGCGGGTTGACCATAAAAAACCTGGCAAAGGAGATGAAATTTTCAGAAAGCGCCATCTACAGGCATTTCGCAAGTAAAGAGGAGATCATCATCGCCATGCTTACTTTTCTGGCCGACAGTATTGAGCAAAGATTGGCCCATATACCGGGTTCAGCCGATCCAGAAGCAAAGTTCAAAGCGTTATTTGAGGAGCAATTCAGGTTTTTCAATTCACATCCTCACTTTGTCGTTGCCGTATTCTCCGACGGGCTCATGAAAGAGACCGAAGGTATCAATGAGGCCATCCTCAAACTCATTAATGTCAAAATGAAATACCTGATGCCGGTCATCATGGAAGGACAACAAAAAGGTGTTTTCACGAATGCCATAACGACAGAGGAACTGGTCCATATTATTATGGGAACTTTCAAACTTCAGATGTTTAAATGGCGGACAGCGAATTTTCAGTTTGACATACAGCGAAATGGAGAAAACATGATCCATTCAGTTCTGACATTAATTAAAAATAAGAAGTGATGAATATATTCATATCAAATTTACTTGCAGTAATAATAAATAGACCCGTGAGAATTGACTTTAGGTTGACTGGCAGAGCCTCGTGGTTTTTTTTCTTACATATGTTAGTGAATATTCACAAACGTAAAATAATTTTGATTCTCATAATATTAATGATCACAGCCCAATCATCCCTTGCACAGGTGTGGACTCTTCAACAATGCATGGATACAGCGCTTGTAAACAATAAAAATCTGCAGATAAGCCGGAACAGCATACAAATCGGAGAACAAAAGCATAAGGAAGCGCAGGCAAATTTAATTCCAAAAATCAATGTCAATGCCGACTATCGCTACTTCACAGACTTACCCTACCAGTTAATGCCATTGTCGGTATTTGGCGGGCCGGAGGGTGAGTTTAAAGAAGCCCGGTTCGGGGTGCCGCATAATATCATCGCAAATTTACAAATGACAATGCCTTTGTATAACCCACAGCTCTACGGGGCGATCAGGACAACCAGAATTGCATCGGACATCAGCATAATCCAATCTCAAAAATCTGAAGAACAAATCATTTTTGAGATATCCAACCTGTTCTTCAATATTCAAATTCTTGAAAATCAATTGGCTTTCCTTGACAGTAACATTTCAAACAGTAAAAGATTGTTAAGCAACATGAAGTTGCTCAGGGAACAATTACTCGCCAACGGAACAGATGTAAGCAAAGTGCAACTGCAATTAGACCAACTGACCACCCATAGAGAATTGGTCAGAAGCAAAAATGAACAGGTATTGAATGCATTGAAATTTACCATGGGCATCTCTCCGGAACAAAGTATTGAAATTGATCCCGCCATTCAATACCATAGTATAAATATGGCATATAACAGCACCCCAACGCCTGATATCCGGTTGACAGAGACACAAATACGGTTGCTTGCGGGCGAAATCAGAACATTAAAAAATTCGCGTCTGCCCTCACTTTCTTTATACGGCGCCTATGGAACCACTGGTTTTGGTTATGATAAAACGCCCAATGAATTTTTTAAATTTTTTCCGGTTGGCTACGCCGGAGCTCAATTGAGCTATCCATTGTTTAACGGAACCATCACAAAACGAAAAATCAATCAGAAAAAGCTGGAATTAAAAAACAGCGAACTTCAATTGGGCTTAGTTACCGAGCAGAACAATATGATGATTAAAAATGCTCAACAGCAAAGAAATGCAGCACAATTTTCAGTGGAAACCTCCCTGTCTCAGATAACACTTGGAAAATCTGTTTATGACCAAACTCTTTTACAGCAGAAACAGGGGGCGGCTAGTCTGACCGAGGTTTTACTGGCGAACAATACTTTACGTGAAGCGCAACAAAACTATCTGACTGCGGTGGTGGAGTATCTGAAAGCAGATCTGGAATTAAGAAAATTAACAGGAAACATTTTAAACAAACAGCAATGAAAAAAACGATTTACATCATCGTATCCATAGTCATTCCGGCACTGATCATCGTATGGTTGTTATTCAATAAAAACACTGCGGAGAGGAAAGTCTATCGTCATAATAAGCTCCGGGCCGTGCTAATCTCCACAGATACCGCTTCATTAAAGACCTTATCAGGGGAGGTCACCTACACCGGAACTTTTGAACCTTTTCGCGAAGGGAAGGTGATGACGGAATCACAGGGCAAAATCATCGGAATCCATGCTGATTTAGGCGATAATATGCAAGCGGGTCAGATAGTAGCGCAATTGGATAACGAACTGCTCAAATTGCAGTTGGAAGGAGTGAATGTTCAGATCGAAGGTCTTGAAAAAGATCTTGAACGCTATATTGTGCTGACACAAGCCGAAGCTGTTCAGGGCATTCAACTGGAAAAAACACAACTGGCCCTGGAGGCTGCCAGGGTTCAGCGTAAAACCGTTCTTGAACAAATTCGCAAGACCACGATCACAGCCCCATTTTCGGGTGTGGTCACGCAAAAGTTAACGGAACTTGGCACCGTCATATCCCCTGCCTTCCCAATAGTTCAGTTGACCGACATCAGTTCGTTGAAAATGACCATCAACATACCGGAATCCGACCTTAAAGATTTCAAGCTGAATCAACCGGTTTCCGTTTCAACAGATACATACCCTGAAATGCAATCTGTGGGGCGTGTAATGATGATTGGGAGCAGAGGTGATGTGGCACACAATTATCCGGTACAAATCCGGGTAACCAATACCCCTGATCTGTTAATAAAAGCAGGCATGTTCGGCTCGGTGAAAATGATTACCGGAAACAACCGGGAATATGTTGCAATACCAATCAGGGCGCTGTACGGGTCATCCCTCAAACAACAGGTATTTGTGGTTGAAAACGGAAAAGCAGTTGCAAGAGATATTACCGTTGCCATGCAGGATGAAAAATATGCTGCGATTTCCCATGGTTTGAGGATGGGCGAAATTGTTATTACCGGCGGATTCATCAATTTGAAAAATGGCTCACCGGTGAAAACCAGGTGATCTTATCAAGTGAAACAACAGTTAAAAATGATATTATGACAATTACCGAATTATCCATCAAAAGACCTTCACTGATCATTGTAATCTTCGGTGTGCTTATATTGGCAGGAATATTTGCCTACACAAAGTTAAGTTATGAATTAATGCCTGACTTCAGTCAGCCGGTACTCACCATTCGTACGATGTATCCGGGCGCATCACCCCAGGAGGTGGAATCATCGGTAACAAAGAAAATTGAAGATGCAGTTTCGAACCTGGAAAACATTGATTACATATCATCGAAATCCATCAGCAATGCATCTATTGTCATGGTGAATTTCAAGTATGGCGCCGACCTAGATATCGAGATGCAGGATGCACAAAGGCAGATAGATAATATCAAAAAAGACCTGCCCGATAAACTTCCGTCACCGATTATAAGCAAACTCTCCGTAAACGACCTGCCAATCATGCAGATCAGTGTATCTTCCGGTTTACCGGGAACGGAATTTTATCAGCAAATCGTCGATGAAGTAATTCCCCAACTGCAACAAATAAAGGGGGTCGCTGAAATCACGTTTTTGGGAGGCGAGGAACGGGAAATCCAGGTTAAAGTTGACAAGGAAAAACTCAGGCATTATAAACTCTCCTTGCTACAGGTCAGTGAAGCCATAAACCGGGCGAGTATGGAGGTGCCTGCCGGGAAAGTTAAAACCGCCGAAAAACAAATTACCGTAAAGTTGTCGGGTAAATTCAGTTCCGTTCAGGATATCCAAAACCTGGTGGTGGCGGCGCCTGCCATTGGCAGTCTTGTTTACCTGAAAGATGTTGCCGTAATCATCGACGGCATCAAAGAGACAGAATCCGTCAGCCGGTACAATGGTCAAAACGGGATCGGATTGCTGCTCAAGAAACAAGGGGATGCGAATGCAGTGGATGTCTCCGCTGCGGTAAAAAAACAGTTGCAATCCATTGAAAAAAGCAATGCTTCCTCAAACATTAAATTTACCATTGCCGATGACAGCACCGACATTACCATTTCGGCGGTGAACTCCGTTGTTGCAGATTTGGGACTGGCCGTATTGCTGGTTTCCCTGATCATGCTTTTATTCCTTCACAGTTTCCGGAATTCGCTGATCATTTTAGTGGCCATCCCGGCTTCGCTCATATCGGCTTTTGCCGCGATGTGGCTGCTTGGCTATACGCTAAATTTGATGACGCTGCTGGCTATGTCGCTGATCATTGGGATTCTGGTGGATGATTCGATTGTCATTCTCGAAAACATCCAGCGCTTCCTTGACAAAGGGACAGACAAACGAACTGCAGCAATCAAAGGAAGGGCAGAGATCGGGTTCGCGGCAATATCCATCACGATGGTAGATGTCGTGGTCTTTCTGCCGATAATCTTTGTGCAGGTCTTTGTTGCTGACCTTTTAAAGCAATTTTCAGTGGTGGTGGTGGTTTCAACGCTGATGAGTCTGTTGGTGAGTTTTACCCTTACACCCTGGCTGGCATCGCGTATGGGCAAAAAAGAACATCTTGAGCCCAATAATATGTTTAACCGCTTCCTGATTGGTTTTGAAAATCAAATAACCAACCTGGCGAATTGGTATGGTGAAACACTAAAATGGGTTTTGCAACACAAACTGATATTTTCCGGCATCATTATTTTGTTGTTTGCAGGTACGGCAGGCATGATGAGGTTGGGCATCATGGGCAGTGAGTTGATTGCCACGGGCGATCAGGGTAAATTCCGGCTCAATCTCGAATTTGACAACAACACTTCCATTCACGAAAATAATCTGATTTCAAGAGAGGTGGAAGATTTTTTGCTGGCGCAGCCGGAAGTGAAATCTGTCTTCAGCAATGTCGGCGGCCCTGTTTCGGGAATGGCTAGTCTGGGAGTCGGAGCTGAAAACAAAACAGAGTTGACCATACGTTTAAAACCTGCAGAAGAGAGAAACAATATACCAACCGGGGAGTATATGGTCGGGATCAGAGATGCCTTGCAAAACAAACATCAGGGAGTTGATTTCACCATGTCAACCATCGGATTGGTTGCTAAAACCGCACCGGTGGAGCTCACATTGAGCGGGGTCAATTTCCCTCTGGTCATGATGGAGGCCCAACGCCTTAAAGACACCCTGACAGGCCTTCCCGGGGCCAATAATGTTCGCCTGTCGATAGAAGCCGGGAATCCTGAACTGCAAATCGAATTAGACAGGGATAAAATGGCAAGGTACGGGCTGAACACATCCATCGCCGGGGCCACCCTGCGCAACGCTTTTGCCGGCAACGACGATGCCACTTTAACGGAAAATGGCACAGAATATACTGTTCGTATCTGGCTGGATGAATTTAACCGGCGAAACATGGAAGATGTAAATGGGTTGACAATCACAAATTCCATGGGACAGTCCGTTCGCCTGGACCAATTTGCATCAGTTTTTCAAACCAATGCGCCGTCCATGCTGGAGCGAAAAGACAGGTTGGCAGCGGTCACCATTACGGCCGATGCTTTGGGTACAGGCTCAGGTACTGTAGCCGGTAAAGTGGTCAGCTATATTGAAAACAATCCGTTACCTGCTGAGGTAATCATGTCCTGGGGTAGTGATGTCAAAAGGCAGAATGACAGTTTTGGCGCCCTGGGAACGGCTTTACTGGCATCGTTGATTTTAGTTTACCTGATCATGGTGGCGCTCTACGATAATTTTATTTATCCGTTTGTCGTTCTGTTTTCAATTCCGGTTGCGGCAATCGGTGCATTTTTAGCGCTGAATCTGACGATGTCAAATCTAAGCCTGTTTACCATACTCGGAATGATCATGCTCCTGGGATTGGTGGCAAAAAATGCCATTTTAATCGTTGACTTTGCCAATCAGCAAAAAGAAAAGGGCATGCATTTCAGCGAAGCGCTGATTGTGGCCGGGAAAACCAGGTTGCGGCCCATTCTGATGACGACTACCGCCATGGTTTTCGGGATGTTACCCATTGCGCTGGCAACAGGTACCGCTTCAGAATGGAAAAATGGATTAGCCTGGGCTATCATTGGAGGCTTGACCAGTTCCATGCTGTTAACCGTATTTTTAGTTCCGGTGGTCTATTATACCGTGGATAGCTTAAAAGAAAAAATCGCTCGAAAAACGAAAAAAACGGCATAGTTGGTTTTTCAATTTTTTTTAGTTCTGTATGAACCGAACTGTAAAAACCTTTGTATCTTTGCGCAAAATAAAATCCTCAAATGAAACCGTCCGAAATTATTTTATCGAAAGAGCAGGAACTTCTCATTGAAAAGCTGGGAAACCTGAATGAAAAAACCGGTCTCCAGCCGGCTGCAGCCAGGATTTTGGCCTTATTGCTGGTCACCGACTCCATGGAACTTACATTTGAACAGATCCACGAGACGCTCAAAATTAGTAAAAGTGCAGCGAGCAACGCGATACACTTGCTGCTTACGACAAATAAACTTGATTATGTGACCAAGTTAGGGGATCGCAGAAGATATTTTCACTGCAAATTAATTTTCTGGCAGGACCATTTTAAACAGAGCCTGGATCAATTGCGTGGATATGCGTCCATTCTGGAGGAGGTTCTTCAACACCGCACCGCAGAAACCGTTGTATATAATAACCAGTTGAAGGAAATAATTGATTTTATTCAATTTCTTGATATTGAGTTGCAATTGGTCTATGATAAATGGCAGAAAAGCAGAGTATAATTTTTTATATCTTTTTTCAATAAACATCAACACAAACAACCATGAAAACTATTATTGAAAGTCAGGAAGGCCGCCTCGGAATATTGCTTCCCGGGTTGGGCGCTGTGGCTACCACCATGATCACAGGCGTTTTAGCCTCAAGAAAAGGGATCGGTCTTCCCATCGGTTCCTACACACAGACCGGCAGTATCAGACTAGGAAAAAGGACCGAAAACCGAAACCCCAGGATCAAGGATTTTGTTCCGCTCGCCGCCATGGATGAAATTGTTTTCGGAGGTTGGGATATCTTTGAGGACAATGCCTACGAGGCGGCGTCGAACGCCGGGGTAATCGACCAGCAACTGCTTGATAAACTGCAACCTGAACTTTCAGTTATTCTCCCGATGAAGGCTGTTTTTGACAAAAAGTTTGTCCACAACCTCGACGGGAAAAACGTAAAATCGGCTCCCACAAAAATGGATCTTGCTGAAGCGCTGATCGCGGATATGAAAGATTTCAAGGAAAAGAACCATTGCTCGAGACTGGTCATGGTTTGGTGTGCATCCACCGAAACCTATCTTGAAGTGAGTGATGTTCATCAATCACTGGAAGCCTTTGAAGACGGCTTACGGACAAACCATCCTCAGATAGCCCCAAGCATGATTTATGCGTATGCAGCCATTAAATCAGGAGTTCCATTCGCCAACGGCGCGCCAAACTTATCCTGTGACTTCCCTGCCATGGTTGAACTGGCAAAACTGACGAAAACCCCGATCGGGGGAAAAGATTTCAAAACAGGCCAGACGCTGATGAAAACCATTATCGCTCCCGGCCTGAAGGCAAGGAACCTCGGGGTAAATGGATGGTTCTCAACTAACATCCTTGGAAACCGTGACGGCGAAGTGTTGGATGATCCGGAAAGTTTCAAGACAAAGGAAGTTTCAAAACTCGGGAGTCTGGACAGCATCTTTGAGCCTGAACTCAATCCCGACCTGTACCGTAATATTTATCATAAAATCCGGATCAATTATTATCCGCCCCGTGGCGATAATAAGGAGAGCTGGGATAACATTGACATCTTTGGATGGCTGGGGTATAAAATGCAGATCAAGATCAACTTCCTCTGCCGCGACTCCATTCTTGCGGCGCCGATCGTCCTCGACCTTGCCCTCCTGCTCGATCTGGCAAAGCGTGCCGGCATGTCGGGTATCCAGGAATGGCTGTCATTCTTCTTCAAATCACCTCAGGCAGCACCCGGACTTGAACCGCAGCACGATCTTTTCCGTCAGTTGATGAAACTCGAAAACACGCTGCGCTATTTGCAGGGAGAAAACCTGATCACACACCTCGGGCTTGATTATTATGAAGAGGATTGAGAATTCGTTTTGGAAACTTACCGCATCCGGATTTGGCCTGGGATATAGTCCTGTTGCCCCGGGGACCATGGGCGCAATCGGCGCCATGGGCGTGGCAATCCTGATCCTGAATTACCTCGCTGATCCCTATTTATGGCTTGCCTGCCTGTCACTGGTCTTTACCATTCTTGGTGTGGTTGGTTCCAATAAGTTGCAATCCCAATGGGGAAAAGATCCATCCCGGATCGTGATTGATGAAATGGTGGGCATGTGGGTAAGTTTGATGTGGGTTGGGAGCGCGTGGATTCATTTCGTAGGAGCATTTATCCTCTTCAGGTTTTTTGATATTGTAAAACCGCTGGGGATCAGGAAAACAGAAAAATTTCCGGGAGGTTGGGGTGTGATGGCCGACGATATTCTGGCAGGATTTTATACCAATATCATCCTTCAGATAATCATTTGGTTTATCCTGCCGGTATTTTATAAAATAAATTAAGGGACTAAGGAGCCTATATATTAATTACAATTGTTGACTTGTGCATAAGAATAACTTTCATATATATTGCCTGTTTGTACTTGTCCTTTTTTTCATGGATAAACCCTTAAGCGGACAAATTACAAAACCTACGATAGTCAAAGGCAAAATAACTGACGCTGTAACAGGTGAATCACTTCCGGTCGTGGCCGTTGTTTTTGTCAAAACCACCACCGGAACAACATCGGACACAAACGGCTATTATTACCTCACCGGAAAAAATACTTCAAATACAGTACAATTTTCCTGCCTTGGATACGAAAGTTTGGAGATGCCTGTTTTAACCGGGAAGAGCCAGACAATCGACATCCAGTTAAAACCACAATCCCAACAGTTAAATGAATTGGTCATTAAATCGAAAAAATCGAGATACCGTAATAAGAATAACCCGGCAGTGGACCTCATTAACCAGGTAATTGAGCATAAAGATGAAAACCGCAAAGAACAGTTCAATACTTACAGGTATGAGAAGTATGAAAAAATTCTATTCGCGCTCAGCAACCTCACCGAGGAGTTCAAGAACAGAAAATATTTAAAAAAATTCAAATTCATTTTTAACAATGTTGATACCATAAAAATTCCCGGGAAGGAGATATTACCGCTATATTTGAAGGAGACATTGAGTGATTATTACGCCAGCAAATCACCAAGGACAGAAGTGGAAGTGGTAAAAGCCAATAAAATGGTAACTTTTGAAGGATACATGGACAACCAGGGGGTGACCGAGTACTTGAATTATATGTACCAGGATATCAATATCTATGATAATGACATACCATTCCTGACAAATACTTTTCTTAGCCCGGTTGCTTCAAGCGCTCCCTCTTTTTACCGCTTTTTTATCATGGATACCCTATGGGTTGATAGTGTAAGGTGTTACAAGATGTTGTTTGCCCCACGGAATAAAACGGACATGCTTTTCCAGGGTTTTCTTTATGTAACGGCCGACAGCAGCTTTGCAGTGAAAAAGATCGATATTTCAGTGCCTAAGGAAATTAACCTGAATTGGGCACGGGAAGTTTCCATTTCCCAGAATTTTTCCAAAATTGAAAATAACGGATGGCTGCTGACATCCGATATGACCGGGATAGATTTTGGCCTCGCCAGGGACCGGGTGGGTATTTATGGCGAGCGATTGGTTTCATATAAAAACATTACCGTGAATCAACCCGTTAACGATAGTCTATTTGAACAGGATCGCAACGTGGAATTGGACAGCGCCGGAATCCGGGATGCAAAGTTTTGGAAGGAAAACAGGCACATTTCCCTTACAAATTCGGAAGAAGGAACCTACGTTCTGATCGACAGTGTTAAAAGTCTTCCTGTCTTTAAAAATATGATGAACATCATGATGCTGCTGTTTGCCGGTTACCGCGATCTGGGGTATTTCGAGATCGGGCCGATAAACACATTCTACAGCTACAATCCGGTTGAAGGGGCTCGTATCCGGGCAGGCGGCCGCACGACAGATAAGCTGAGTAAACGCATCAATTTTGAGACCTACATGGCATACGGTTTTAAAGACCGCCTTCTTAAGTATTATCTGAGTACCACTCTTTCGCTGACCGAGCGGTCAATATTTGAATTTCCGGTAAAATCGGTACGACTCAGCTACCAGAACGATACGAAAATACCGGGTCAGGAACTGCAGTTTGTCCAGGAGGATAATTTCCTGCTTTCCATCAAGCGTGGGATCAACAACAAAATACTTTATAATAAAACGTTGCGGATTGAACATCTGAACGAATTCAACAACCATTTTTCGTATAACATCGCCTACCAGTTTTTACGACAAAGCGCCGGAGGGGATCTTTATTTTAACAGGGTCGAATACCTTCAGGCCGAAAACATTCCCTCGTTTATAGATATTTCAGAGGTCTCACTTAACCTGAGATATGCGCCGAATGAACAATTTTACCAGGGGAAGCAATACCGGAATCCAATTATCTCCAGGTATCCCGTTACCCAATTGCAGTTGACTTATGGCTCAAAATTCCTGCAGAACGATTATAATTACCTGAATTTGAAACTGAGTATCAGCAAGCGATTTTACCTCTCGGTTCTGGGATATGCCGATGTCACGCTTGAAGGGGGTAAAATATTTGGCAAGGTTCCCTATCCTTTATTATTTATACACCGGGCGAATCAAACCTATTCCTATCAGATTGCTTCGTACAACCTCATGAACTTCCTGGAATTTGTGAGTGATGAATATACCTCGCTGAATATTGATCATTCATTTAATGGATTCTTTTTCAATAAAATACCATTGATCAAGAAATTGAAATGGCGTGAAGTGGTCACCGCCAAAATTCTGTTTGGCCGGCTGACAGGCATGAACAATCCTGCCGGAAATACTGACCTGTTCCGTTTTCCGGTTGATCTTGAAGGAGACCCGGTTACATTTTCACTGGATCAGGGGCCTTATATCGAAGCAAGTTTCGGCATTGCCAATATATTTAAACTGTTCCGGATTGATCTGGTAAAACGGTTGACCTATTTAGGGCACCCAAGTGTTTCAAACATTGGGATCAGAGCCAGGTTTAAATTTGATTTTTAAAATTTTCGGCCATGAAGGATTTTTTACAAAATTTAATTTACTACATGATCCAACCGCTGGTCCGCTTGCTGATCAGGTTGAAAGTCACGCCGAACCAGATCACGACTGTTGGGTTCATGATCAACATTATCGCGGCTGGCGTTATGATCTACGGGGCAGATCATCGTCAGCATGGTGATCTGACGCCATTGGGCTGGGGTGGTGGCCTTATCCTGTTTGCCGGTTTTTTTGACATCCTTGACGGCCGTCTTGCGCGGGAAGGCAAAATGGCCACAAAGTTCGGTGCGCTGTATGATTCCGTGCTCGATCGTTACAGTGAACTGGTCATGTTCCTGGGAGTCTGCTACTTTCTAATTGCTGAGCACTATTTCCTGGGATCACTCTTCGGTTTCATCGCGCTGATCGGTTCGATGATGGTAAGTTATGTAAGGGCAAGGGCCGAAGGGATCGGGATTGAATGCAAAACAGGCTGGATGCAAAGGCCGGAACGTGTGGTTATCATCGGGGTTTCTGCCCTGGTTTGCGGTATTGTTTCTGCATGGTCGGGAGGAAACCAGAAACTGTTTATACCAAGGTTGCCCTTTGCCATCGTTGAGACTATTTCCATTTTTATCTACCCATTGGTTGTGGTGGCAGTACTATCAAATGTGACCGCCATCCACCGGTTAA
The DNA here is from genome assembly GCA_030681475.1 of Bacteroidales bacterium. Lineage (GTDB taxonomy): Bacteria > Bacteroidota > Bacteroidia > Bacteroidales > FEN-979 > CAIVAT01. The sequence goes on from JAUXWT010000058.1 coordinate 80,752, forward strand.
TCCATAGTAAAAACGAACTTGAGAAACATCCATAGCAAAATACAAGTCATGCGCATGATAATGCTGACAATTTTTCTGTTCAGTGGTATATCCATTGAAACTTTTGCGGGGACGGATGAACCGGGCGATTCAGTCATAAACCACCACTACCCGGTACCCAGGCTTACTGAAAGACTCCTTTTTTATGTACAGCGAACGCATAATATGAATACCATCATTTATGAGCTTAATTTTCAATCCGAAGGGAACCTTGACAAGCAAGAACCCCTTCATCCGTTATGGATCCGTTATGAGGAGGGTGGGTTAAGGAAAGAACTTTCGTTTATCCAGAACCGGGTCTATGGTCTTGAGGTGAGTCCCCTTGAAAATGAGACCTGGCTGATCCGTTTCAGAGCCTATAAGAAACGGGAGATCTATTTGATGCGTAGCGCCAAAAGCAACATCTATAAGGCGATGATCAGGATCAATGGAAAAATGGCAGAATTGACAAGCCTCTTTATCTGCTCGGTGACCAATGCACTGGGAATTCCATCCACCGTCAAATATATTGACATCAACGGAATTGACCCTGCAACCGGAGAAGTTGTTTTCGAAAGGGTAATTCCATGAAATAAAGTGTAAAACTGAATGTTCGGCAAAAAAATAACAGACCGGCTCCCTCCCGGCACATGGATCCTGACTGCCGTATCGATCGGGTACCTTGCATCAATGATTTTTCTGATTGGTTTAAAGACTGAACATTGGATCGTTACACTCGTCTTTAATCTTTTGTTTTATGCAGGGAAGGGCAGCCGGAAATTTATCCTCGGGTTCGCGATCTTTGCACTGTTTGGCGTACTTTACGACGTGATGCGTGCTTTTCCCAATTACCTGTACCATACCGTCGATATTGCCCCTTTATATGAACTCGAAAAAAGACTTTTTGGCATAGAAACGCAGGGAATCAGGTTAACTCCCAATGAATTCTTCGCGGCCAATCACAACGCACCTGCCGATTTCCTAAGCGGTTTTTTTTATATCAACTGGATGCCGGTGCCGTTGGCTTTTGCCGTGTATCTTTACTTTACAAACAGAAGGTTGTTCCTGCATTTTTCGATCACCTTCTTTTTTATCAACCTGATCGGCTTTTGCATCTATTACATTCATCCGGCCGCACCGCCGTGGTATGTAAGTGAGTACGGTTCAACGTTAAATCTTCATACTCCGGGCAGCGCGGCAGGTTTATCCAGGTTTGACCAACTGGTGAAAATGAAGATTTTTGGTTCTATCTATTCCAAGAATTCAAATGTTTTTGCAGCGATTCCTTCCCTGCACTGCGCCTATCCCGTCGTGCTGCTTTATTATGGCCTCAGGGCCAAATGCGGGTGGATCAACTGGCTGTTCGGCTTGTTTATGGCCGGTATCTGGTTTGCCGCGGTATATTCCGGACACCACTATATCATCGATGTGATCCTTGGGGTTCTTTGCGCGTTGACCGGGATCACAATTTATCAACTGTTTTTGCAAAACCGGCGATTCTACAATACCTTTTTTGACCGATATCTGAAGGAAATCAACAACTGATCAATGGCAGGAATTCATCCCTGTGATGGCAACGGATCTTTTGTTTTCAACTTTGATGGCATGAATATCCCGATCACGCCATTAATTCCCACGCTCATCACGATGTTGAAGAAGAACGCCAGGAAGGCCAGAAGAAGCAAGGCGCCACATAATCCTGCAAGTACCATGTAGGTGTTGAATTCACCATTTACATACAATGAGCGTCGCAGCATTCCGTTCAGGCCGGCCATCCCCATGAAGGCGCCCATGCCGATTCCGCCGATGAGTTGTCCCCAGAAATGGAAGTTTGCCAGTTTCTGACTGTACAGTTGTGCCCCATTCGTCAGGATCGGGAAGAGGATGTAGATGGCGGCATATAGGGTCATGGCCAAACCGACCAGGACGGCTACATGAACATGGGGTCCGATCACCCACTGCGTATTGTGCAGGATCCTGTTAAGCCCGATATCCGCCTGCATGATCCCGGCAGGAACGGCTAAAGCAAATCCAAGCAGTCCACCCAATAAGAATTTCAGCGGGTTGGTCATCTTTAACGGACGGGCGCTCCAAAGCGTGGCCAGTGTAATGAAAAAGGCCAGACCCTGGGTGATCAGTTCCAATGCGGTGACCATCTCTCCCGAGAGCACCTTTAAAAACCCGGGTTGCGCCTGATCTGAAAGCAGGTGATGCGACCATACCGTCCAGGAGACAACCAATTCCACCAGTAAAGCCGACCGTGCAATATTCTGCATATAAAGCTTTTTTCCTGTGATGAGTGTTGCAAGCAGATACCATGTTCCGGCGACAAAAATGAGTACCAACCCGTCGGCAACGAGATCAAGTCCCCACCAGAACCAGTTTTTATAAAGCAATGCGTCAATGGCGGTATCCTTCAGGTTAACATCAAACAAGGCAAATACCATGTAAACGAGTATCAGGACGCCGGTAAACAATATGATTCCTGCATTCAGTGCAACATCAACTGTTCCCCGAGCAATGGCAGCCACGGGAAGGGGCACCAGATGCTCTTTCTTTTTCTTTGAAAAAAGGTTTCTGAAACCGCTATAGCCAATGGCAGACCCAATCAGCGCACCAGAAGGTTGCTTGTCCCAGCCTTCGGGAGTATAAGTGATGGTGGCGAAAACGTTAATGACGAAGAATGCTGTTCCCAGCATGACCATGGCAATTCCAAGGATGAAAAAGATGCCACCGACCACACTGAATTGAGTAAAATCGACAGGCAGCGGCCAGTATAGTGTATAAAGGGGGGCGTAATGTGAAATGAACCCTGAAAACCAGAAAACAAAAGTCCCAATGGCGATCAGCCACAGTGTCCAGTTTCCTAATTTAATGCTCCATAAGGGTTTTTTCATCAGAAAGGGAACCAGAAAGAGGAAAGCCCCGAAAACAATGGAATAGGTTGAACCGAATATCCCAACCAGTGGGTGAGCGGTCATGATGGCAAAAAACTGGTTTTTTGTAATCAACGGGATGGGCTCAATCTGATAAATACGCATAACCATTCCTTCAATAACGGCAAACGCGTAATATACCAGGCCGATTACAACAAAACGCAGGGTCAGCTTTTGCATCGGTGTCAGGTTTTCGGATTTAAACATGGCCTGTTCACCCTTGATTAATGTTTGTAAAAAGTTCATATAGCAGTGTTTTTGAAGTTAATACCGATGGATTAGTTGGAGGCTGATTCATTGCATGTTACCACAACAGCATCCTTGATGGTGATGTCGACGCCCGCTGGTCCGGAATACTCAGTTGACCTGATGGTATACACCCCGGCCCTGTCGAACTCCCACAGGATGTCGTTCGGATGTCCGGGTACCACTTGCATCTGAAATACCATCGAATTATCCTGACGGAATAACCCAAACCCGTAAGTGAGATCATGGGAGGTGACTGAGAAAAGCACTTTTTCGTGACAATTGATGTTCAGCGTCTCCTCTGGCAGGGTAAACTTGTGCTTTTCAACAGTAATGTTAAATTCTTTGTCGGCCTTGATCTCCGACCGGTTGAGGTCCATCGGCGCCCATGGAATGGTGTTGTAAGTGACAATGTGCAGGGAAACTCCAAGCACAACCAACATGCCGGTGAAAGAATAAAACAACACGTTGGTAACCTTGTTATCCTTACCGGGCCGGGTGATCTTGTATCCAAACCATCCCATCACCAGCAGGATGGCCAGGCAATAACATGTGTAGGCCAGGGTCTGGCCGAATAACACAACAGTAGAATCAACCATAATACTTTATTTTTAGTTAAACATTCGAAAGAACTGGTATTCATGATACCGTTACGCGTCTCCTGTCACGTGTCACTCGTCACGAGATCTGATATTTTTCCTTCAGATCAGCCAGAGAAGTTTGAGTAAGGGTACCGATCATTTTTGAACGGGCCTCCGTCCAAAGATCATGCATCGCACAAGGACGATCAACGATACATGCCGTGAAACCCAGCAGACAGAAATTCATGGCCTCCTCCCCTTCCATGGCATTGATCACCTGATGCGAAAGTAATAATTATTTTAATGTGTGAAACATTTCACAGATAATTGTTGGAAATTTCTTTAAGGAAAATCAGGGAAGGAGAGGACGAAGATGCATTGACTTTGCTTAATAACTCGTTTTCAATCTATTAACTGGTTAATCCTATCTCTGTGAAGGAGGTTTTCCTCCCACCGCTGGCGGAGGCTGTCCGGAAAATGGTTCAAATGAAGCATCCAAACAACCAGACGCAATCCATTCATTGATCAGGTTTTCGGAAATCCCGATATCCCGATGCAGTGCATTGCAAAGTTCATCACGCGACAATTCAAGGTTCTCGACACCTTTGGCGGTTTTTGAAAAACGTGTGTTCCCCCAAAGGATGATCAGTTCGCCGGGATAATTGCGCCGTGCATAGAGTCGCTGGTTGAATATGCTCCGTTCCCTCGAAGCTTCGTACCTGTCTTCAAATAAGGAATAGCCAACCTGGTCACCAATTATCCTGCAAGTGAAATAATCATTTCCTGGAGGTGTCAGCATCCACACAAGATGTGATGCTACATCGGGTTCCGACTCCACCGGAAACACGGGATCATTGTGAATGAAGGTGCTGTGGTCAAGCGGCAGGATAACATTCAGCAGCAACGAGGCATCTGCCAGATAATCGAGGCCGTTGAAGGATACTTTCACACTGCCGTGGTTGATGATACCCATGTCGCGCATCGACGCCGCCACACGTATTGCGTCATACCCAAGCGCCGACAATAAATCGTAAAATGCGTTGGCCATCGGCCAGCAGGTAGCGCCGGAACCGTTTTTCAGCCAGTTTTCAAAAAAATCCGCTACATTCATACCCGGCATCGGCCGTGTTTCCGCTGAATTCAACACGATCATTTTCCGCAGATTGTCGAAGGGCACATGCATGCACCATGATGCGTATAATCTTTGCAGGCCTGCGGCATCAATAACCGGCGGTTCCCCGAAACCCAGGCGGCTGAGAACCCTGTCAAGTAAATTTTTGGTAAACCCGGTCATCAGAATGGAAGTATGAAATCAAAGTCAGGGATTAGTCAATTTATAATTCCAATGCTTTGGGATACAGGATGTGATTCTCAAGATGAACATGGATATGCAGATCATCTTCGAACTGTTCCAGAAGTTTATACGTGACTGCATAGGTATTGCATGCATCCGGTGGAAGAAGATAATTGGAGCTCAGTTTGTTGATGTTGTCCATGGCCGCTCCTGCAAATTCGTGTTCTTTGCTCATCCGCGAAATTTCCGATTTTATTGTTTCACGTGATTGGTCAGATCCGGTCTTCAAAACATCCTTAATTGCCGGAAAAAGAATCTCTTCTTCGCTTTTCAGATGTGTCAGCAGTTCGTCATGCAATTGCGCAAACAGATCAGCAATCTGGATCAACTCCGCATGATGGCCGTGAACGTCAGCAATTTTCCGCGTGTAGATCAACAATTGCGGCAGAAGTTTATTGACCGTCGAATGATGCGTGTTCACAATATAATCGCATAAAAAATCAAGTTTCCATTCTTTGAAGTTATGACTGTTGTCGGGAGGCAGATCGGCAAGGTTTTGAAGTTCCTGCGACAGAATTGAAACATCAAGTTTTTTCTCATCGCACGCCTGTTGCAGTGAGGTATTTCCCCCACAGCAAAAATCAATGCCATGTCTTTTGAATATTTCGGCTGCCTTGAAGTTATCCGTTACAATGTCTCCGATTTTTCTGGTTTCCAGGTTTTGTGTTTCCATTTTTGTTAAACGTTTTATTAAATAAAATTAAGTCGTTCTGCAGTATAGTTGGGTAAGTCTTTTCAGCAACTGCTGAAATTGTTCATGTTTCTCCGGGCCGACGACCTCCTCCTCCAATTTTTCAAACCTGGCAACGAGTTCTGTTTGGTCCTGAGGTGTAAGGTGCATATCTGCCATTTGGTAAAGAATGTTGTTCTCTTTGAATATATGCGGAGAAAGCAATCCGGCATAATTTCTGATATTCTCAGTAATTTCTGTTGCGGCCTCCTTATTACCGGCTTTGTATTTTTCGATCCCGGCTGCAAACCCGGCGATGTACCCGCGACCGATAACATGTTCATGAAGCATCATTCCTACAGGCCCCCCTTCATTGGGTATGCCAACTTCCACCAGCCTGGGGAAAAGGATATTTTCTTCTTTACCGTGATGGCATTTGTCGACAAAAACGCGTAAAAAATTCAACATGGCTTCAAGGTCGCCGGCCGGCACATGGTCGCCTTTATTGAGCATGCGGGATACGGACTCCATGATTTCAAGCATTTTGAGCACTGATTCGTGCTCTTTCATAAGGTGATCGGTTGCTTTCATAGTAAACAGGTAATATAATACTTTTTTGCAAATATAAAAAAATGTTAGTAATCACTAATGATTTTGAAAAAAATCTGAGGCTGAAAACGCCCGATTTCGGCGGCGTTTCAATCCTGATAACATTGCAGTAGGTATAAGCGTCGTGGTAATTAACTCTTCAGCAAGGTGAAAAAGGTGTCAAGAAGTTCTTCACCCTTTGGAAGCAATTTATAACTAAAACCGGAAAGATGCCATTGAATCACACAAAAACGCATGCTCCCCATGATCATGAATGTAATGCGTTCGGCTGTGACATCATTTCTAAATTCACCTGTTTTCTGTCCGTCTTTGATGACTTTTAAATAATACGAAGAAGAAACCTGCATAATCGAGAATACGAAAGCGGAAAGTTCATTGTTATTCTGGTACAAACCCTCTGACAAAAGCACGACAACGACCTCAGGCCTGTTTGAAAATGCTGTAAATTGCCGGATAACCAGTTCGCGCAGTTTTTCCGAAGGACTGAGATCAGAACCGGCAACCTCATTCAACCGTTGAACGATCCGTGACCGGAGGTAAGTGAGAACCTGCCGAAGCAGATCAACCTTGTTGGAAAAATGCCGGTAGAGCGCCGGTTCGCTCACGCCTACCTCCCTGGCCAGGTTTTTGGTTGTCAGCAATTGGATACCTCCTTCACCAATCAGCTTGATCGCTGCATTGATGATCTGTACCTGCCGGTCGGAGAAGTCGGTTTCTGCCATCGGATCCCGTAAGTTACCTTGAACTTAAAATCATATGAGTTTTATTCATTTTCACCGTGCTCACTGTTGTGTACCATTTCCCATATGGGTATGATCGGAAGGAATTTTGATAAAACAGTAATAATGATCAGCGTGAGAAAAAGGGTTCCCATAGTTATGGTGATCTCGATCAGCGTGGGTGAATACACGGTAAAGTTAAGCGGCAGGTGTTGTGCAGGCAGGAATGGATGTTCCATTGTCGGAACCACGATGAGGTATCTTTTTAACCATGCGCCACAGATCACAAATAAGGCAATAAAGAATGAGGCGGCCGGTTTGCGAAAAAACCGAAACAGCAGCAGAATGATCGGGATGATCAACCCAAAGATCTGTACCCCCCAGAACATCCAGGCATAATGCCCGCTGAACAATGCATTTAAATGAACCGCATCAAACTTTTTCAGTTTATACCCGGGAACGAGGAATTCATTTATATTGAAATAAAGATAGACCAACGAAACCAGAATCAGCAGTTTAGCCATTTTATCAAAATGCAGTTCTGAAATATACGCCTTCAGGTGATAGTTTCTTCTGAAGAAATACATGGCAAGAATAACGGCTGCCGTACCTGAAACAAAAGCGCCCGTCACAAAATAGGGACCGAATATCGTGCTGTCCCATCCGGGTCTCATGGTAACGGCAAAAAGCCAGGAAGTGACGGTATGAATGGCCAGGGCAATCGGTATGATCAGGATGGATAGTATTCTGATACCGCGTTGAATAATTTGTACTTGTTGGGGATCATTACTCCAGTCTAGCGAAAGGAGTTTATACAGTTTTCGTTGCAACGGATGAGCTTTTTCCAACCTTTCACTGCAGATCTTAAGATCCGGAATCAGTGGCAGATAGAGCAACAGTGCACTGATCACGGTATATGTAATAACTACGGTCAGATCCCAGAGGATGGGTGATTGAAAACGTCCATAAATGAATACGTTCAGCAAACGATCGGGCCGCCCCATGTCAATGATGATTACCAGGCCTGCCACAGCGGCAAAAGCCAGCGCTATTATCTCGGCAATTCGGGTGAGCGGCGCCGCCCATTTGATGCCAAGCAAACCGAGCACAGCGGTAATAAGCATTCCTACCAGACTGGTGGCTACAAAAAAGACAAAGTTACCGATATACATTCCCCAGGTAGTAATATCGCGTAATCCAGTCACACCCAATCCCAGCTTTATTTGCAATGAATAGGCAAAGATGCTGATTATCAAGCCAATTACCAGGAACGCGAACCACCGTTTAAATGATCGGGTTATATAAATGGGCCGGAGCAGGTCGGTCACCACTTTATCATAATTCTCCTTGTAATCCATTCTTTACATAATTTCGATGAGTACACATTAACAAATATTTTTTTACCACAGTAGGCACATAGGACACAATAGATTTATTTCATTGACTGATTCCAACTACTCAGCATTTGATCTCAGCATTTTTCCGGTCGTAATAATACCAGTTCAATACCAGGCAAATGATGTAATAAATTGTGAACCCATACATGGCATACTCCGGGGTTTTGTGTTGAATCTGCTGTCCGAATACTTTCGGGATAATAAATGCACCGTAAGCCGCAATGGCCGATGTCCACCCAAGAACAGGTCCTGCAAGTTCCTTAGGAAAGATATAGGGGATGGAGCGGAAAGTTGACCCGTTTCCAATGCCTGCACCGATGAAAAGCAACACGAACAGGATAAAGAATGGTATGAAATAAGTCTCAGGAGCAGCGCTCTCCCGCGCCTGGATAATGAAATAGGCGACACCGGCGGCTGCAACGATCTGCAGGATGGTGGACCATTGGGTAACTCTTGAGCCGCTGTTGATCTTATCAGAAAGCCATCCTCCGACAGGCCTGATCACTGCGCCAAGAAACGGACCGATCCACGCCCACGTCATCGGATTGGGAGCATTTGGGTTCACTTCGCCACCAGGCAGGTATCCGAACACATCCTGGATCAATTTGGGGAATGCCCCCGAAAACCCGATAAATGACCCGAAGGTCATGACATAAAGGATTGTCATGATCCAATTGTGCTTGTTGTTGAAAATTTTAAACTGATTATCGAGACTGGTCTTTATTTCACCGGGTGCAAGGAATTTCATCAGGGCCAGGGCGACAGTTATAGTTACTGGTAGTACGATCCACATGCTTAATTTAAAGAATATGAGCATGTAAGCTCCAACGGATGTTGCCACAACACCCAGCAGGACAAGATAGAGCGATCGTAAAATTCCCTGAAGATCCGATTTCAGAAACGGCGATCCTGATCTCAGGTTGTTCATGCCAAACCAGGCAGCGATGGTCAGTATGATCAGCAAAGGCACCCATGTCCACCCGCTGTTCTGGATGAATACAAGCGCGCCTGTACTTTCCTGTCCGGTGGGTACCGGCTTGATCATCCCATCACCGCCCAGGGTTCCGAACAAGGCAAATCCCATGGTTACCGGTAAAAGCCATTGCATCACGCTGACGCCAAGATTCCCAAGGCCTGCATTCAATCCCAGTGCTGTGCCAGCCATCTTTTTCGGAAAGAAATGGTTGATATTCGACATGGACGATGCAAAATTTCCACCCCCAAATCCGGATGTTGCTGCAAGAAAAGCAAACATCAGATATGGGGTGTGAATATTCTGTAGGGCGATCCCTGCACCGATGGAAGGGATCAACAGTAACAACGTATTGATAAAGATCACATTCCTGCCGCCTCCGATGGCAATGAGAAACGAGTTGGGTATACGCAGGGTTGCTCCGGCCAGCCCGGCAATGGCCGGCAAAGAGTAGAGCATGGCTTTATTTACAGAAGGGTCGGATGTAAACATAAAGCCAAGGCGTTCCATCTGTACGATGATAATGCTCCACATCATCCATACGGAGAAGGCCAGCAGCAAGGCCGGGATGGAGATCCAGAGATTCCGTCCGGCGATTTTCTTTCCCGTTTTTTCCCAAAAACCCGGATCTTCCGGATTCCAATGGTCAATTGTTCTTGACTTCATATCAATTCGTTTTAATGTTACTTTGTGGTTTGTGGTCCAGGCGGGTAGAAAATTCCGGAGCTGCCCGTTTCATCAGACGGGCAATTACGGTTCGCATCCACCACAAACAGATCACTGAAATGATTAACAGGAACATCCATGAACTGGTCCACAAACCGGTCCATTCAAGCAGGTAACCGAATATGATCGGGGATACGAATCCGCCAAGTCCACCCATCACCCCAACCATCCCGCCCACAACACCGACCTGGTTGGGAAAATAATCGGGAATGAAGCGGTAAACACCTGCTTTACCAATTCCCCATGCAATTCCAACGATAAAGACGAGGATGGCAAATACCCATATATTGGCCTGGAAGTAGATCTTGGTGATCCCCTTCGCGAGCACTTGTTTTCTTAAAACCTGGTCGCCTTCCTTTATGATCGGATTTTGCCAGGACTCTTTTGTCGGCAAAATCAATAACCCGGTTTCATCAAGGTTTGCAATCGTGGCATGTTTATGCCTTACCGGATAAGAGATGTCGTTAACCCGGATTAACGTGTCGGAAACAAAGTTAACAGTCCCCTTTTTGATGGCCGTGACTGATTTCCCCGGCGAAAAAACTTCCATCCTCGGAACAATCAAAAAAAAGCAACCTGCGATGGAAACGCCAAACACCCATAGCATAACTTTCCGCGCACCCCATTTGTCGGACATCCATCCTCCCAGGGCACGGATCACTCCGGAAGGCAGGCTGAACAAGGAGGCAAGTAAACCTGCCATTACCAACGAAGCTGAATAGACATTAACAAAATAGGGAACCAACCATTGCGAGATGGCAACAAAACCGCCAAAGACCAGGAAATAGTACAGACCAAAACGCCAGACCATTACACTCTTCAAAGGCTGGAGCAGTTCCTTCATCGATTGCCCCTGAACATGATGTTTTTTGTTTTCGGTGAACAGAAGAAAGAAAATTGCCATTACGATGAGCGAAACAGCGTAAACTACCGGCAAAACCCGCCAATGGTCCATTGCTGCCCCACCCGTAAAATAATTTAAAAGCGAGGGCGCTAAAAGAGTGGTAACAGCGGCGCCTGCATTACCTACTCCAAATATACCCAGCGCCCTCCCCTGCCACTCTCTTGGGTACCATACGGATGTATTTGCAATGCCAACGGCAAAGCCTGTGCCCGCCATGCCGAAACCAAAACTGCATGCCATAAAACCCCAAAAACTATCCGCCAGCGAAAAGAGGTACATCGGAATAGCACAAAACAGCAACAGCAATCCAAAAACCCACTTCCCGCCATATTTATCCGTATAGATCCCCATCGGTAACCTGAAAATTGAACCTGTCAATACAGGAATCCCAATCAACCAACCTACCTGTACGAGGGTAAAATTATAAAGACCATTGTCAACGAGAAATGTGATCATTACGCCGTTAAATGTCCAAACGGCAAAGCAAACGGTAAAAGCCAGTGTGTTGAAGAACAACATGCGGTGAGCTTTCGATGTAACCTTGTCTTGCATTATCAATATTTTAGTGGTTGTTTCGCTTTTATTTACAAGTCCGTGGAATCAGGAATTTTTTGATTTTACCTCAGGCATAATCGCTTTGGAATTTCGCATCAATTTTCTGTTACGGTTCCAGATCACGACCTGGAAAGGTCGCCAGAAATATTTTACCGGAAAGACCAGGAAATGCATGAAGCGGCTGAATGGGATCAGTCCTATAAGCACAAAGGCTGTCGAAATATGGAGTTTCACAATAATCGGCATGGCCGAAACTGCTGCCAGATCAGGGCTCAACAGAAATAACGAACGCAGATAAGGCGTAAGAACCGCTGCAAACCAGGCCGACCCCCATTTGTAAGTCAGCGCAATCCACATCCCTGTCACTGCCTGTGCGAGTAACACAATGAAAACGACAATATCCATATCTGTTGTGGCCCGATGAAGACGCTTATTTCGCATACGCCTGTATATCAATATAATAACTCCTGTGAAAAAAGATATACCGAAAATGAGGGCAGTGACTTCAAGGACGATCAGTCTCACCGGATTCCCTCCCCATGCGATAACTGCCGAGGGGAATAAAAATGCGATCAAATGACCAATAAACAGGGCTACAATTCCCCAATGCATGAATAATCCTCCAAAAAAAAGTTCCCTGCTCTCGAGAAATTGTGTGGACAGCGAGGTGACCTTATATGCCTGTGTGCCATAAACATAAACCGATCCGACCAGCATCACGATCAGCGCCGTATATGGTAATGCAATCAGTAAAAAAATATCGCTCATGGGTTAAAATTTATGTTTGCCTATTTCATTTAAAAAGTCTGCTCCGCAAGAATATGCATCTTCAGCATTACCCGTGGAGTCCGGCTTTACCTGGTAAACTTCAAATGGCAGTCCGGAGAAATCCTTTTCCATTACTTTTACGAGTGTTTCAAATGCATACCGGTAAAGGTTCCCGGTGTCTTCAAATTTTTTCAAGAGCTCACGAATGGCCGGGATGATGATACTGAAAGCAAGTTCCTCTGCAATCTCCCTGGCAGCCATCCTGGGTAACAACCGTAATACATTCGGCAAGTGGTCGGCAAGTTCACTGCCAATGTCGTTGCCGGCCATGATCTGCTCCTGTTGCATCATGGCAAGAAAATTGCCGCGCTTGTAGTCCTCTCCGAACAGAATGTATCCCAAATCCATTGAGATCAGCGCTTCCACTTCAAAGGTATTGATGAAATACTCCTCTCTCGAATGAAGATCCATCTCCCTGATGGCTCGTTCAAACATAACAAATGTATTGAAGGCTTCAGGGTAGTTTTCCTTCAGTAACTTGCCAGCTCGGTCAAGCAGTTCATTTGTCAGATGATCCGGATAGTCGAAAAAACCGGCAAGGATGCTGTATTTCTGAAATAAACCGGCCATGATCATTAAATTCGTTGGGGGGTGTTGATGGTTCCGAATCCGGTGTTACCTTTAATATCGGCTGTATTTTCCAACAGCTCGGTGGCCTCCTCCCTGTGGGCATCGGGGATCACAAACCTTTCGTTGAATTTTGGCAGGGAGGTCAGCCGGAAAATGGCATCAGCCATATCAGCATCAAGCCCTGTTTCAGCAAAAGCCTGCTTACACTCATCTTCATTCAGATCTCCAACCGTCACACCGCGACGATGTATTCTGACCGCCATCAGTTTTTTTAGTACCTCCCTTATTTTCATTGTATCACCGGCGGTAAAGAGGTTAGCCATGTATTGCATGGGCACCCGGCTGCTTTCGATGCCGCCCCAGAGCGAAGCGCTCGTTGTTTCATAGGTTCCCCCCGATGTGTCGGCAATTGCCGGAAGCAATGGAGGAACATAGAAAAGGTTGGGCATTGTACGGTATTCGGGATGTAGCGGCAACGCGATACCCCACTCTTTGACAAACTTCCAAACGGGTGATTTACTGGCTGATTCCAGCGTACTATCCGCTACTCCATTTTCACGTGCGGCCTGCTGTACCAACTCATCGAATGGATCCAGGTAGATGTCCATCTGTTTTGCGACGAGTTCCTTTTCGTCACATGAGGCGATCTCCTTGATCCGGTCGGCATCATAAAGCAACACCCCAAGATACCGGATCCTCCCCACGCAGGTGTGCATACAGGCGGGCGCTTGCCCGGTTTCAAGCCTCGGATAACATAACAGACATTTTTCCGACTTACCGTTGTTCCAATTGTAATAACTTTTTTTATACGGGCAGGCAGTAACACACATCCGCCATGACCTGCACTTGTTCTGATTGATCAATACAATTCCGTCCTCTCCACGTTTATAAATAGCCCCCGATGGACAAGCAGCCACACAGGCAGCGTTCAGGCAATGGTTACAAATACGTGGCAGGTAGAACATGGTCATACGTTCAAGCTGGAACATGGCCTCCCTTTCTGCAGGGGTGAGATCGTGCATGTTCACGTCCTGGCGGGCATAATCGGGCGATCCGCCCAGATCGTCATCCCAGTTAGGACCTGTTTTAATATCCATTGGTTCTCCCGTTACAAGAGAAATTGGTCTTGCAGTGGGCTGGTCATCACCTGCTGGCGCCTCGAACAGGTTGGCATAGTCGTAAGTCCAGGGCTCGTAATAGTCATCCATCAACGGCATATGTGGATTGTGGAAGAGGTTGGCCATGGTCGATTTCCTGTCCATACCCTTGAGCTGTACCGAATCACCCGATTTAATCCAGCCTCCCTTGTAAACCGACTGATCCTCCCATTTGTTTGGGTAACCTGTTCCCGGTTTGGTCTCCACGTTGTTCCACCACATATATTCTGCCCCCTTCCGGTCTGTCCAGATATTCTTGCAGGCAATAGAACATGTGTGACAACCGATGCATTTATCGAGGTGAAAAACCATGGCAATCTGGGATCTTATGTCCATAAATTTGCTTAGTTAAAATTCAATTTTATCCATTTTTCTGATCACAACAAATGTATCGCGGTTCACCCCTACCGGTCCCCAGTAGTTGAAGTGGTAGGTAAACTGTCCATAGCCGCCCATCAGCATATTGGGTTTCAGATGAACCCGCGTAAGACTATTATGCCCCCCTGAACGACGGTTCCCTCTTATCTGTGACTTTGGTTTTGAGTAGGTCCGCTCCGGTGAATGATAAACAAAACAAAGTCCCCTGGGAATGCGTGCGCTCACACATGCCCTTGCGCTGTAAACACCGTTATCATTATATATCTCTACCCAATCATTGTCCTTAATCCCAAGTTCGGCGGCATCCTCCTCGCTGAGCCATACTGGCACCATCCCCCTTCCAAGCGTAAGCATCCGGAGATTATCTCCATAGGTGGAATGAATATGCCACTTACCATGCGGTGTAAGGTAATTTAGCACCATGGCGTCTTTTCCGACCAGCGTTTTACGCAATTCCCCATAAACTTCGGGTTTGGGCGAAGGTTTATAAGATGGCAGGTTCTCTCCGAATTTAATGTATCCTTCATGGTCGAGATACAAATGTTGGCGGCCGGTAAGTGTTCTCCAGGGCACCAGGCGCTCCACGTTGTACGTATAGGCTGCATAGGCCCGACCTTTGTCAAGCAACCCTGACCAGATCGGTGAATTGTTGTATCGCCGAGGCTGGGCCTGCAAGTCGGCATATGAAATCCGCACATCACGGCTGCCTTCGGCCAGGTCGGTCAGGATCAACCCGGTCTTTTTCTCTGCATTTTTATACGCCCGGTAGCTCAGTTCGCCATTGGTGAGTGACGACATGCGGAGAATGGCGTTGATCGCCTCTTCATCATGTTCCAGGGATGGATAAAAATCGTCGCCGATCCGGTGAAGATGGTCTTTGTCTGCAGCCAATATATCGTAAACATCGCCGGCAACAAATGAATTGCCATGTGCCCCGATGGGTCCATTCCGCATATTGGGACCCAGGCTGCAGAACCTGTCATACACTTTTGTGTAATCGCGTTGCACCATGACCATGTTGTGCATGGACTTACCAGGTATCGCTTCGCATTCACCCTTGCCCCAGTCGCGAATGAAGGGTTGCGAGATCTCTGCGACAGAATCATGAGCCAGTGGCGTGTTAACAACATCAACAATCGGTCTATTAAAATGTTCTTTCGCAGTTTCACTGGTAACCTTTGCAATGGAACGGAAGATCGCCCAATCGCTTCGCGACTCCCACACAGGTGGAATGGCTGCCGAAAGCGGGTGAATGAAGGAGTGCATGTCGGTGCTGTTCAGGTCGGCCTTTTCGTACCAAGAGGCGGAGGGCAATACGATGTCTGAATACAGTGCACTGGTGTCCATCCTGAAATTGAGGTCAACGATCAGGTCCATTTTACCGGTTGGCGCATTTTCGAGCCAGTTGACTTCATTAAGCTGACCCGCTGCGACCTCCTCGGCAATTGAATTGTGATGCGTGCCAAGGTAGTGCTTCAGGAAATACTCATGGCCTTTGGCGCTCGACATAATGGCATTGCCCCGCCAGATGTACCACACCCGTGGAAAGTTGATTTCAGCATCAGGATCGGCGACGGAATATTTTAACTCCTTTTTCTTAAGTTTTTCAATGATATAAGCTTTTATCTCTTCATCATTTTTAGCGCCGGATGCCACCGCGTCCTGAACGACCTCAAAATTATTCCGGTTAAATTGCGGGTAGAAAGGCATCCATCCGTTTCGTACAGATTTCACGATCAAATCGGCGGTATGCTGCGCTGTAAGGTCATTTTTTTGTGCAGTATTATACTCAGACTGATGTCCGTCATACCGATACTGGTCGGAATTCATGTAATGCCAGATCGGAGACTGCTGCAGTCGTGCCGCAGGATTCCAGTCGCGTGCCGACATGATCGAACCCCATGAATCCACCGGCGCGAGTTTTTCCTGGCCAACATAGTGATTGATTCCGCCTCCGTTCCTGCCCACACAACCGCACATCAACAGGGCTGTGATCCCTGCACGGTAGATGAGATTCTGATGATACCAATGATTTACCCCTGCCCCGATGATGATCATGCACTTGCCGTTGGTGGCTTCGGCCGTTCTTCCCCATTCGCGGGCAAACTGCAGAACAGTATTCCGGCCAATGCCGGTAAATATCTCCTGCCAGGCAGGTGTATAGGCAGCTTTATCATTGTTGTAATCCTGGGGATATTCCCCTTCCAGGCCACGATCTACGCCATATTGGGCCATTAGCAGATCATAAACGGTGGTAACTTTCACCTTTGTGCCTGTGATTGTTTCGATCATCTTAACTGGAACGCCGCGTTCACTATGCAGGTTATAGGCAAAGTCGACAAAATCCACCAGGGCGACTTCATCCCGATGGCCGATCAGGCTCAACAATGGATTAAAAGTATCACCGGTTTCCGCATCTTCGGACTTCATGTTCCATTTGCCATCGGCAGTTCCCCAACGGTGGCCAACGCTTCCGCCCGGGCAAACAAGATTTCCTGTCGCGTCATCGAAATTCAGAAATTTCCACTCCCCATTCTCCACATCTTTGAACTTTTCTACCCGCGATGCACGCAACAGTCTCCCTGGAACCAGTTTCCCTCCGGATTCATCTAGCTCGACCAGATAAGGCGAATCGGTGTATCTTTTTATGTAATCAATAAAAAAGGGTACCTGTTTATCCACGTGATATTCTTTCAGAAGCACATGTGTCACGGCCATCCAAAAGGCGCCATCCTGCCCGGCATTGATGGCAATCCACTGATCGGAATATTTCGCAACCATGTTGAAATCGGGAGAAAATACAACTGTTTTGGTACCGTTATGCCGTGATTCGGAAAAGAAATGAACATCGGGTGTGCGGGTCATTCCAAGGTTGGAACCCATACAGGCGATGAACTTGGCATTATACCAGTCGGCGCTTTCAGCCACATCGGTCTGTTCACCCCAAACTTCGGGGAAAGCGTTAGGCAGGTCGCAATACCAGTCATAAAAACTTAGGTTCACACCCCCCATAAGCTGCAGGAAGCGGGATCCGGCCGCATAACTGATCATCGACATGGCCGGGATGGGAGAGAATCCGACGAGCCGGTCGGGGCCATACTTTTTCACCGTGTAGATGTTGGCAGCCCCGATCATCTCCAGGGCTTCATCCCAATGAATTCTTCGGAAGCCTCCTTTTCCCCTTGCCTGTTGGTACGCCGTACGTTTTTCAGGATCAGACTGGATGTTTTCCCAAGCCTGAAAGGCATTGCCGGTTTTGGCCTTTTCCGCTCTGAACAGATCGATCAATTTCCCTCTGACGAGAGGATATTTAACACGTAGCGGAGAATAAAGGTACCATGAAAATGATATCCCGCGCTGGCACCCACGAGGTTCGTAGGGTGGCAGACTGCTTTCAAGCAAAGGATAATCAATCGCCTGGGTTTCCCAAACGACAATCCCGTTTTTAACATGAACATTCCAACTGCAACCGCCGGTACAATTTACTCCATGGGTGCTGCGCACCACCTTGTCGTGGGCAAAACGGTTTCGGTAAAACTCCTCCCACTTGCGGGTTTTAGGTGAAATCAGATCAGTAATCCAGCTCATTGGTAAGAAATTGGGTTATTGGGTTATTTTTCAGTTGCCAACTGGCGTGCAAATATATCATGGTTAACACTTGATCGCTTTCTCAATCGCCACAATCCTAAAAGTATCAGGACGGATATACACCAACCTCCGATTCCCAACACCAGGAAGGGCACTGTTGCCCGATCGGTTTTACCATCGACCATATCTTGTGACACACTTTTGAGGTAAGCTGCGAGGTCGTAAACCTCTTGTTCGTTCAGCGGGTGATTGCCATATGCGTTAGCCATGGCCGGAAACGGAGGGGATTGTAGCATGGCTTTTAAACCTTGTCCTTTCAGCATAAAGTAGGACAGGTTCAGACCTTTAGCCAAAGTTCCTCCTACCCCGCCGTCATTATGTACAGCATGGCAAGTGATACAAGGCGTTCCGGCGTTTTTAAAGGGTGAATTACCTGCAAACAGGGCTTTCCCCCGAACAATATTGTCAAAAGTGGCAGAATTAAGAAAGGTGTCTGCAACGGCAGATGAAGCCGAACCTCCTTTTGAATCGATATACATGATGATGGCAGACAATTCACTGTCGGTTCCCACAAAGGGTGGCATCAACAGGTTATTGTATTCTTTGCCAATAGCCACCGCGGCCGGGTCACCACTTTTTATGACATCAGCAGAATTTTTGATAAATTTTGTCAGCCAGGCTTTATCGGTTCTTTTTGTAATCCCTGCCAGATCGGGTCCAACCAACCTCCCGCCGCCAATGGAATGGCAAGCGGCACAGTTCCGTTTATAGAGATCAGCGCCATCCTGGGCACCCACATACAATACTAGAAAACAGAAAGTAAAAAAAATTGTCACCCTTTGCATAACAACCACTTTTTCAGATTTCAAACCAAGTTAGTGTTTGCAAACATAAACAATTTTCAATTTTGTTTCAATTCTGTAATTAAGTATTTTATTATTTATTTTGATTATAAATAACATATAAAGACTATTTATAACAACAATGCATTTTTCATAGCATAGTACCATAATTGTGTGGATTAGTACCATTTGATTGAGCGTTGTTTAAACTATCTTTGTAGGACAATTCAATTCATTTTTATAGAAAATGTCTGCCGAACCACTTAGTCAAACATATAACAATCCGTTATTGGAATTCCAGATATTTAAACTGAACCACCCACCTGTGGGAGAGTTCAGTAAACCAAATAAAAGACAATGGTATTCCTTTATTTATGTAATGAGAGGAAGTGGGGTGCTGTCGATAGATTTTGAAGAGCATCTTGCCATTCAGAACAAATTGTTTTTTATCGAAAAGTATAAACAGTGGAATTGGATCAAACTCGATAAGTTAACCGGAATAATGGTACAATTCACTGATACTTTTTACAACCTTGTATATACTGGCAATCCGAAAATCAGGAGTGACCAGTCACTTATCGGAGAGTTTTCCCCGTTTATAAAAATCGATAACGATATGGCAAAAGAATGGGAATATATTCTGCATATCCTTTTAAAAGAATTTTCAGAGTTAAAAGAAAATTCCAAAGAGATCATATGTCTGGGTTTGAAAATAATGGTAATGATGTACCGCAGAAGCGCCTTCTCAAATGGTGTTTTCTTTATTGCCAACCAAAAGAAGTTGTTATTCAATGAATTCAGAAATCTACTGAATAGAAGATTTGCAGAGTTGAAAACCCCAAAGGAATTTGCGCTGTTGCTGAATATTACTCCAAACTATTTAAATGCTGTTTGCAAGGAAATATGCAATAAAACTGTGAGCGAGATTATTCAGGAACGGGTAATCCTTGAAGCAAAAAGACTTTTGGTCCATTCCGGGCTCAGTGTTTCTGAAATTTCATATCAACTCGGATTTGAGGACAACTCGTATTTTGGAAGATATTTTAAAAAAGCGGTTGGCATGCCTCCGAAGAAATACAAGGTTGTCAATTATAACGCACTGAATGTTTAACCTTAAAACATTTATCATGAAGACTCAAATTAATTCTATTTTGATCCCCACTGATTTTTCAGCAGTTGCCGAGGGCGCCCTGAAGGTGGGGCTTGCCATTGCAAAGAGACAGCATGCTGAAATTACATTATTGCACGTTATTGACCGGTTTTCATACCTGCAACCGGCGGAGGTTTTTCTTCCGGAATTTCAAATTATTCCGGACATAAAACTATCGATGGAGGCGACTTTAAGTAAACTTGCCGGAAAAATTCAAAAAGAGTCGGGCATCGTGGTTACATCAACGGTAATGGACGGAATTCCGTCAGACTGCATCTGCAGCCTTGCGTATAATGAGAACTTCAGCCTTATCGTCATGGGAACACATGGAACATCCGGAATCCGCGAATTCTTCATCGGATCGGAGGCATTCCGGGTGGTAAAAAACGCTACATGTCCAGTCTTGTCAATCCCCGGAAACTGGGTGAAAACCGATTTTGAAAAGGTAATTTTTCCAATCAGGATCACGGAGGGAACCCTGGATAAATATGCTTATGCCAGGCCTATCATTGAAAAAAATAATTCTGTCCTGATACTTTTAGGTCTGGCTGAAATGAAAAAGCCCGGTGAAATACCGGAAATTTCATTGCTCATGGATAAAATCAAACTACAGTTGCATAACGACAATGTTGACTTCAGATCGGTATTAAGCCCCTGTAAAAATTTCCCGGCAAAAGTTATTAAGATGGCTAAGGAGTCCGGAGCAGATTTGATCGTACTTACGGCAAATTTCGACAGCGATTTCAAGGCCTATTTTGTCGGACCGTTCGCACAACAGGTTGTGAATCACTCCAGATTGCCTGTATTAAGTATAAAGCCATCGTACACAAAATCGGAAACTACTTCGTCAGAGGAGCTTGCGCAAAACTGGGGGACATCAGTCAGTGTTTCTGATGATGGAACGCCATCAAATCAATAGTTAAATAATTGCAATACCAACCCACTTTAATTATCAAAACATGAATAATATTTCTTTTCAATCGGTTCATTTTAAAGCCAGTACACATCTTGAAGAATTTGTAACAGTGAAATTATCAAAAATTCTTGACCAGGATTCCTCCATTATAAGGGCAGATGTCACCCTTTTTGAAGGTGCATCCGGAAATCCCAGAAACCGTTTCTGTGAGATCGAACTTTCCGTTCCAGGCGACAATCTGTTTATCAAAAAGAACAGTGAAAATTATGAAAAATCCATATTGGCCGCTGTTACCGCCTTGCAACAAATCATTCATCGCAAGAAAAAGAAACACATTAACAAACTTAAAAAACATAGGGAAACGCAATAAAATTATTTAACGCCATCTTGTCATGAAAAACAATGAATTGAAGGTTATTTTAGTGCCGACTGATTTTTCCGACTTATCGAAAAACGCGCTTAAAACGGCTATCAGTATTTGTGAACGTCAGTCAGCCCTTATGATACTTGTTCATATCATAGAGGTGAGCAGGTACACGCAATCAGATCCAATTTCGGCAATGATCGAGTACATTCCGAAATTGAGGGACAGCGCAAAGGCAATGATCAAAAAAATATGGCATATCGGGCATCCGTGAATTCTTCATTGGATCAACTGCTTACCGGGTTGTAAAAAATGCTCCTTGTCCTGTTCTTACAATTCCATCGGAGGGTGAATGGAAATCATTTAAAAAGATCCTGTTCCCGATCAGATTAACGCCTGGCGCTTTGGAAAAATACGATTTTATCCGCCCGATCATCCGTAAAAACAATTCTCAGCTTATCGTCATGGGAATCACTACAGAATCTCCGCAGGGAAAGATCTCCAAAGTAGTGGAGATGGTTGACACACTTAAAGATAAACTTGCTGAAGATGAAATAAAAGTTAAAACCAATTACAATATTTCCATCAATATCCCGGAGCAGGTGCTTGCATTTGCCAGGAAGAATAAGGTTGATCTGATCGTGATTACCGCGAACATTGACATCTCTTTAAAAAGTTTTTTCGTAGGCCGATATGCACAACAGATCGTGAACCATTCCAAGGTGCCTGTCCTTAGTATATTACCCGCGTTGATTCCCAAATCTCAGGAACCGCATCCGCATCTGGGGATAGACACAAATTTTAATCCAACGTTGTTGCTTGATTTTTAATCGCATCAGAAAGGGGGTTTTGATATCATTCCAATTTTGAAAACCAAATCTCAAGCCTGTCAAACGCCTCCACCAACCTGGGGCAGTTTTCACGGATAAATGGCTCACCCGGTTCATTTTCCATGCCTGCAAGCATCGAGGCTTCCAATACTTGTTTTCCGTCGAAATCGACATAGGCGATCCTCGCGGTTAATTCATCTCTGAATGGCGCAAAGTCCTTACCCGGCAACATGGCAACGCCGGTCTCCTCCAGAATGCGACTGCAGAGCGTTGGGGAATCGAAAATGTTATGCGTTTTAAGGACATCGCGGTAAATCTCAAAATTTGGAAAAAGGTAAAATCCGCCATGAGGCAGCGGTATATCCACCTTCATTCCGTGTAACCTGGCCGTCAGGTATTTTGCGAGCGCAGTCAGGATTCGCCGGACATGGGAAAGATAAAGGTCGATTTCAGCGTGTTGACTAAAGGCGGTAACCGCAGCATATTGTATGGGCGCCGAAGTTGAGGTATATGTTTCGCTGGCCACCACAGCCATTGCATCCATCAGCCACTTGAGGTTCGAAGGAAAGGAAAACGTTCCCAACCGCCATCCTCCTGCCCCACACCATTTACTTAACCCGCTGCTGACGATGGTTCCTTCGGGATAAAACTGTGCAATTGAGACATGCTTTCCCTCGTGATGGATCATTCCATATATCTCATCCGATACAACGATTACATTGTATTTGCGGGCAACATTCGCAAGCAGTTTCAGCCGTTCAACCGGGTAAGTATAACCCGTTGGATTTGAAGGGTAATTGAGGATCAGGACGCGGGGTCTCCCGGGATCCTCCATACATATGTCTTCCAGATCCTGATAACTCAACCTCCAGAAGTTATCTTCCCTTGCAGGCGCCCACTTCACATGCCTCCCGATAATCCTGGCCTGCGGTGAATAAGAGACCCAACTGGGGGTCGGAATCACAAGGTCGCCGTAATAAACAAGCTGAAGCAGAAAAATCAGCTCCTTCGAACCTGGTCCGATCAGCACATTAGCCGGATCTGTATCCAGGTTCTGCGTTCTTAAATTGAATCCTGCCACAGTTTCACGCAACTGTTTTAATCCGGTAACCGGCAGGTAATCCTTCTGATGTGCGTTCCTGCAAAGGGCTTCAACAACGATCTCAGGAACCGGGAACGGGGACTGTCCAAGTCCCAGCCTGAAAACCTCTTTACCTTCGTCTTGCAATTTCTGACATAATTCATTGATCGCCAGTGTGGCAGAGGTTTTTAACCCCCTAACATTCAGGTTGAGGTTAGTCGGAACATTTGAATTATTATTTTCCATAGTGTTTGATAGAAGTGGCAAGAATTTGTGTTAAGATCTATTATGGTGACGCGCTGCGGAAACGGGATCTGGATGCCATGCACTTTGAAAGCATTAAAAATTCTGATTGACAGATCACTTTTAATATTTTCGATCCTGAAAACCTCCCCGGCCCAAAAATACACTGTGAATATTAAGATTATCAGCCCCAGAAGGTTGGCAACTTTAAAAGCATAATCGTCAATTTTTATGAGTGCATAGTTTAAAAAATCATCCGTTTTTTCTCAGATTAATTTCTTATGTTCCATGATCCTGGTCATATCGTAATGCCGGTCAACCGCATCATAACTTAGAAATAGTACCAGATACTCCAGTACTCATCAATATTCTCACCATCCTGGTGCAGACGACGAAGATAATCATAAATCGAAACATCGGTGTACAGGTAATCATCCACGCTTGAGATTCTCGATTCCCAAGGATAGAAGCGATAAACGCGCTGACCATTGCCCATGATCATGATTGGTTCATGATCCTGCCAGGAGCGCAGATGCGATTTTCCGAGTTTAGGTACATTGAAAACCGGTTCATCGGTACGTACGATCCCGGGTAGAAGTCTCGCTTCCTCCTTTCTTTCCTGCTCGATGCGTGCGATCGGGACCCTGAACTCGACGGTCTCCTCCTTGCCTTTTGTATTGAAAGTATAATATGGTTCTATTCCAGATAGCTTGAGTGTTTTCCGTAAATAACAAGTTTCAAAGCGTTTGCTGTTATAGTATGTAAATACTTGCTGATTATAGATATTGATGCCTTTTCTTCTGATTTTCTCAATGGCAATAAGGGTTTCTGAAGTAATTTCCATTGGGCTCTCAAAGTGGGTGATCAATGCGATCTCCCTGGTACCAAACTGATGATATTTGGCAAAAATATCAATCAGATCATCTGTAAAACGCTGAGGTACTGTTACTAACATTCTCGTTCCGATCCGGATACGCTCCACATGGGGGATAGCGGCAACTCTGTCAATGATCGAACCTATCCTTGCATCAGGAAGCGTAAGCGGATCACCACCGGTGATGAGCACCTCGCTGATGGTCGGATGTGCCGCAATCCAATCTATCGCGTTACTGATCACTGATGAGGTTATTGTGCCTTCATCCATATCCTTTATTTCCCAGTTGCGTTGGCAGTAAACACAAATTTGAGGACATGAATCAAAGGGTTTCAATATCAGTATCTGAGGGTATCGCCGGGTGATCCCGTCAATCGGGCTGGTTGATCGCTCACCCATGAAATCCATGTCGAGGCCTTCTTTCTTGTTCCTGATAATATTATTACAGTATTTCTGGCTTGGAATGACCATCGACCTCAACAGTGTATCCTCCGGAATCCGTCCTGTCATATTGAACAGTGAAAGATAATATGGTGTGATCTGGAATGGGATATGGCTTTCGTTGGCAGACAGAACACCCTCTTTTTCATCCGCGGACAAAGTGACTAAATCACTGAGGGTCTGATGATCTTTAATAATATGCTTCAGGTGCCATTTATAATCATCCCAGTCGGATTCATTGCCTTTAAAATAGTTCAGGATTTTATCCTTTAAAATACGGCGTTTTTTTTCAACAGCATCATCAGCACCTTTACTGAACCTCCTGAAATGAAGCTGTAATTGCGATGAATAGAAGTCAAGTTTTTCTGACCTGATCCTGGCAGAGTCCCTGCCGCTTCCTTCAACGACATCAGTACCTTTATCAAGATTGGTCTGGCCGTAGATTCCAAGGAAGAGAAAAATAAACTCAGCAAGAAATCCTTCAGAAATTTCATCTGGTATGAGATCGGAATCATGGGCAATTGCGGTTAAATTTTCAAGCGCTGAGAAATTACAGAGTTGTTCGTTTTCTGTCCTGATAATATTCTTGATTACCCGTATACATTCCTTGGCATTATTTCGTTCGGTAATATTCAGTGTCCGGAATGGCATGTCAGAAAAAACATTGTAGTAACTTCTTTCGAGGTCGTTCAGATACATGAACAACCGGTTGCGGGCAGTCATCAGATCAACGGACTCCCTGAGTAGTTGTTTAATTTCCGGAGATGTTTCCCATAGTTTTTGTATCAGTTCAATTTTACCGGAAGTAATAATGCTATTAACCATGTAAATTATTTTTATGCGTCATTGAAAACTACTAAAACTACGCCCAAGTTAGTTAAAATTTATTAAACAGACCGGATAATTAGTAATTTTGACCACTTCAAGATCATCGTTGAAAAATAGTTTTCTTATGAGCGAAATGTTGTTAATTATCGTATTTATCGTTGGCTATGCGGCCATTGTAACAGAGCATAAAATCCGTGTTAACAAGGCGGCCAGTGCACTGGTGGCCGGTGCTTTGGCATGGACTATTTTTATCGTCTTCAGTCCCGACAGGCACTTGGTCACAGAGATGATCGGAGAACACATGGCAGATATCAGCGGAATACTCTTTTTCCTGATGGGCGCCATGGCCATCGTTGAACTGGTCGATTCGCACGATGGTTTCGACATTATCACAGAGCGGATCCGGACACGGGACAAACGTATATTGCTTTGGATTTTCAGTTTGATCACCTTCTTTCTCTCGGCGCTGCTCGATAACCTCACCACCACCATTGTAATGGTATCTCTGGCGCGTAAACTGTTCAGTGATGAACGAGACCGATGGTTTTTTGCAGGCATGATCATCATCGCCGCCAATGCCGGTGGCGCCTGGTCGCCGATGGGAGATGTTTCCACCACCATGCTCTGGATCGGAGAACAGATCACCGCAGTGAACATTATCATTAAATTGATCGTACCAAGCCTGGTGTGCATTACCGTACCCCTGATCGTCGCTACCTTTATGATCAAGCCCGGTGTTGTTGACCCACCAATGACCGATGATTCAACGACTACCCACATTTACCCCTTTGAAAAGAACCTGATCTTCTTTGCAGGCATGTTTGCCCTGTTACTTGTCCCCTTCCTTAAAGCAATAACAAGTCTCCCTCCTTTTATGGCCATGATGCTTTCACTGGGACTCATGTGGGGATTAACAGAGATTGTTCACCGGAATAAACACTGGAAAGAAAAAGGACCTTTCTCCGTTGTTCATGCATTGCGTAAAATTGACACATCAACCATCCTATTTTTTCTGGGTATCCTGTTGTGTGTTTCAGCGCTCCAATCGGCCGGTATCCTGATGAACTGGGCAGATTACCTGATCATGCATATTCCTGATCAGCGAATAACCATCCTGGTGATTGGCATACTTTCGGCTGTTGTGGACAATGTGCCGCTGGTGGCAGCCGTACAGGGCATGTATCCGCTCACTGTGTATCCTACCGATAATTTCTTTTGGGAATTCCTCACCTATGCAACCGGTACCGGAGGCAGTATCCTGATCATCGGTTCAGCCGCAGGCGTGGCGGCTATGGGCATGGAAAGAATTACTTTTTTCTGGTTTTTAAAACGATTTGCCTGGCTTGCGGCGCTGGGTTATTTTGCCGGCGCCGTTGTTTACCTTCTTATGTTTTGATCAAACCAGCACGTTCTCGAATTCAGAATCGGAACAGAAAATAGCAGAGATTCGTGATTCGTTTACAATTTTGACCATATTTTCAATGGTCATGCCGGGTTCAATGTTAAAGATGTTGACATCAGTATTGCGTTCTTTTTTCACATGATCAAACAAATCGCCTTTTTTCACTGAAATAGTCGTATTACGGGGGAATCTGACCATGACACGAAAAGCCTCAATATCCTCTTTTGTTATTTCCAATTGAGGGTTGTTGTTCAGAATGTATGCATCTATTGATCCTTTCCAATTACGGCAAATCAAAATAGAGATCAATGTTGACAGGTCATTATTATTCACGCTGAAGGTCTCCTTCCAATCGGCAGGGATATTGGTCATCCACAAATTAATATTTTTTTCAATGGCCAGACTGGCAGAGGAGAATGGTATGAAAATGATCACGCCGAAATTATTTTTTCTGGCATCTGATACAAGTCTGTCATAATGTGCAATCTCAGCCATGGTCGAATCAACGCTGACAAAAACGATGTTCGGCTTAAAAAAGGCTGCATTTAATGACTGCATGCTCACGTTAACGGTACTGTTATAATCTAAATTATCAATAACCGTGTATGATACAGGTAGCTCATTTTCTTTGAACTTCTTTACCACATTATCCAGGAAACTTACCATATTTGATTGTTCAATCTCATTTTCGTTTCTGAGTACCAGTATCTTAACTGATCCTTTGGGGTAAATAATTGAGTGTATCAGTTTAAATGAACTTCGGATATCTTTTGGCATGGTCATGGGAATGAGCAGGTCGGGACGCCATGATCTCACTTCCCGTTTTTGCCTAAGATTGTTGGTCTTCTTTGTCGCCCATTCGGCCAACGCGGTGAACAAACCACTGCGTGAATCTCCTGCTGCCGATTTAATATTCTTCTTTACCAGGTAAACATAAAATATCACAATAAATATCAGCGAAAACAAGGCAACGATCACACTCATAACGAACATGATGGCAATTGAACCGAAGGCCCCGATCGCCGGTACGATGATAGGAACTTTTAAAGTAGGCCTGTAGCTTGGCAATGCCAGGGTTTGCTCAACAAGAGCCACTACGTTTACCATGGCATAGGTCATCATGAAAAACATGGTAAGCAAAGGGGCGATGGTATTCAGGTTTCTGAGCGATATGCCAAATAAAACGATAACTGCGGTAACGAGCATAGCATTTACCGGTTCTCCTCTTTTAGATGTTTTGGCCAATTTCTGACTTTGTGGAATAATGTTTTTTTCTCCCAGTGCCAGCAGGATTCTTGGCGCTCCGACAAACGAGCCAAGCGCTGAAGAAAGTGTTGCCCCTAACAACCCCGCCAGCACGATCGGCCTGAATAATGAATTGTCAAGGAAAAAATTATAGTCATGGGTTAGTTCATCAGGAGTTTCAGCCAACAGCGCAGCAACAAAGATGAGGCTGATGTATATTATGGTGGTAATGATAACCGAAGAGATCGTACCCATGGGAATACTCCTTCTTGGATTGGTAAGGTCGCCCGACATATTGGCCCCTGCCATTACTCCTGTTACAGCAGGAAAAAATACAGCAAAGACGACCCAAAAAGAGGTGCCGCTGAAATCATTCTCAATGGAACCGGGGTATTTTCCAAACCATTCGATGTTATAACTCAAATCGTTCACAAACAGGGCCCCATATATTGAAACCAGGGACAAGGCAATCACACCAACTATGACATATTGTATTTTAAAAGCAAAACTTGTGCTGATAAAAGCGATTGTCATCACAAGAGAAAAAATCCCAAAATCCAGCAGCAGGGGATTTATAGCCGGTAAAAGGGTTTGCAATCCTTCCCTGAACCCGAATATGTACATGGCAACGGCAATGGCCTGGGCAAAGTAAAAAGGGATACCAATGGCACCGCCGATTTCCAGGCCTAATGATTGCGAAATTAAACTGAATGCTCCCCCAGCCCCAATCCTGACATTGGTCGTAATTGAAGACAAGCTCAGTGCGGTGGTCAGTGTGATGGCAACCGACAGCAACACGATCGCAAGCGCTCCGACCACACCGGCATTGCCGACCACCCAGGGCTGCCTGATGAACATGATAACCCCTAGAATGGTTAAAGTGGTCGGGGTGAATACGCCTGCAAAGGTTCCAAAGGTCTTCTTCTTCATATAACTTTTCTGAACCGTTCAACATAGACTATTTTCATATCAAAGATATTAAATTATCGATAACGAATTTCACCGGAGGTTTACACTTTTTTATCCTTGGAGGCAGTCATTAAACCAACCATCATGATCAAAGCAGTAATTACAATAACCTGAATGATCAGCGATTTATTGACTGAAAGGATATTGTTAGAGGGATCAATAGAAAGGAACAATAAAATGGTAATCAGCCCTCTGGGTGCAATGAACAGTAAAGGATTCAGCGGAAGTTTTGATAATTTCAATTGGATTGCCCGAAACATGAAAATAACCGAAACAATCACCAACGACCAAATCAGGGTGCCGGTATTCAGTATTTCGTTTGTTTCCAACAGATACCCAAACAGAAGAAAGAACAGGGTCCTTACTAAAAAAGTAGCCTCAATGGTGAGTTCCTTGAATTTTTTCACCTCCTTATTTAACTCCTCCGGTCTGAACTTCTCAATCCACTTAAAATGTTTCAACTCATCCAGGTTTCCAATAAATAAACCGAACAGCATGATGAAGATCAGGCCTGGCAGGTGATAAACTTTTGAAACGGCAAATATCAAGATCACAAGTAGAATGATCGGAACAAATTTGATATGATGCTCTATTTTACTCAATAAAAAAGACAGTCCTATCGTGGTGGTAAATGAAATTACAATAATGACAGACAATTGCAAGCCAAAAGTCATAAATGTTCCGGCTCCGTAGCTGACATTCAGTGCAATGAAATTGAAAAATATCACTCCCAATATATCCGACAGGCTGCTTTCATAAATAACAAACTCTTTGTTTTTGGACGACAGATTCCTCACGCTTGGTATGGCAATTGCACTGCTTATGACACAAAAAGGAATAACGTTGATCAGGCTGTCTTTGAGAGAATGATGTCCGAAATACATGAATAGCCAGGCAAGTAAAAAGGCAGAGGCAACCATTGAAAATAAAGCGCCAAGAAACGAACTT
>JAUXWT010000063.1 GCA_030681475.1 Bacteroidales bacterium
AATGCCGAAGGCATGGCATTATAATGTCACCACTTCGTGGTTTATGATGTTTGGCAAGGCCTAATTCTATAAAAATGTCAACCCTTCGGGTTTTAAAATTCAACACTTGATTCGCATTAATAAGTTATTATTATATGATCTCTGTGGCACTCTGTGTCTTCTCTGTGGTTCTCTGTGTGATAAATCATTGTTACACAGAGGATCACAGAGAAGACACAGAGGATCACAGAGTAATATCTGACCGTTGGATATTCTATGCATCAAGAGGAAAACCTGGGGAAAAGAGGCTCCGAACCGCAATTGATTCCAGAAAAACGATCGGTATTTTTTGCTCATTTGGTTGAATTGAATTGCCCCTGGCTGAAGCCAGGGGGCTGGGATTGCGCTCTACAACCGGGCTTCAGCCCAAAATCCCGCATAAGAATCAATACTGACCTTTAAATTTTGGACTAAAGTCCATATTATGTGTGCATTACGGACCCCGGCCTAAAGGCCGGGGCAATTCAATGATTACCTAGCAAACCGATGACTTTTGTTAGTCTTTGTAAAAATTATTAACCTTCCCCCAGATTTTCCTCTTGATCCCATTTTATCAATACGAATAACTAAAAATTAAACGACATGAAAAAAACCGGAATCATCATTATCCTGATTGGATTAGGACTCACCATTTTTACGGCCTTTACATTTTTCACCAGGGAAAAAGTAGTTGATCTCGGGGCAATTGAGATTACCAGGGACAAACCACACAATCTCAATTGGTCGCCTTTGGTCGGCATTGCCGTAATGGCGGTTGGCGGGGCTTTTTTATGGCAGGGTTCTAAAAGGCGGTGAACAGATTGAGACGCATAAAGCATGCTTTTCTTAAATGTGTGAATCATGCAAATCTTAACCTGAATTATATAACAGATCTCCGGGCTGTGAAATCTATCTTTGTTATTAAATAACAACCATTTAAACAATTAACCAAATCTAATAAGTCATGGGAAGTTTACTTTACATCATCGCGGTCATCCTGGTCATCGGTTGGGCAATCGGATTTTTTGCTTACAGCGCCGGTGGCATCATTCATATACTGCTGATAATTGCAATTATTGCGATAATCTTTAGAGTTATTCAGGGAAGAAAGGTCCTGTAAATACAGTGACAGATACCAAACTACAATTACCATTTTATGCCAGGGTAACAATTTTTCTGGTCGGCTCATTTGTCCTGGTGGCGATGTTATTCATTGCCCGTGGTATTATTCTTCCTATCGTTTTCGCAATCATTATCGCAACCCTGCTCCAACCTGTCGTTGATTTTTTTGTACGGAGAAGAATCAACAGGCTGGTAGCCATCTCAATTACTTTAACGCTGGCCTTTTTAGTCATTGCTTTATTGGGCGCACTGTTATTTTCGCAGGTAAGGCGGTTTAGCGAAACATGGCCGATACTCATGGATAAATTCACCCTGATGGTCAACCAAGCCACCCTCTGGGTATCAGAGTATTTCGATATAAAGCCACGAAACATCCACAACTGGATCATAAAAACCAAAGGTGAGCTTATCAATACCAGCGGCGCTTCAATCGGGCAAACTCTGGTCACCCTTGGCAACGGGGTAATGGTCTTGGTTTTAGTACCGGTGTACACCTTTATGATATTGTACTACCGGCCCATTTTACTTGATTTTATTCGCAGGCTTTTTTCCGAAAGCCATCAAAGTAAGGTGAGTGAAATTATTATCCAGATCAAAACGGTCATTCAACGCTACCTGGTTGGACTTGTCATCGAGGTAGTTATTGTCGCGGTATTAAATGCCGCTGCGCTGCTGGCGCTTGGCATTCAATATGCGATCCTCCTGGGTATCATTGGGGGCGTGCTTAATATGATCCCTTACATCGGCGGTATCGTGGCCGTGGCATTGCCCATGATGGTCGCAATCGCCACCAAATCAACAGCATGGTACGCATTGTATGTTCTGGTAGCCTATTATTTCATTCAATTGATCGACAACAACTATATTGTTCCCAAAATAGTTGCCTCAAAAGTAAAGATCAATGCCCTGTTCTCCATCATCGCGGTAATAGCCGGGAATGCATTATGGGGCATACCGGGCATGTTTCTTTCCATACCACTCCTGGCCATTGTAAAACTAATTTTCGACCACATTGAATCCTTAAAACCATGGGGGTTTTTATTTGGCGACACCATGCCGCCAATATTGAAAATCGCACCAATTTTAGAAAAAATTATTAAAAAAACAAAATGATAGCAGTTACAAAAACGGGAATTTTATTAACTCCCCGGGTCCTGGATTTCGAACGCGAAGGAGTACTTAATCCTGCCATAATGCGCGAAGGCGACAGCGTTCATATTTATTACCGGGCTGTGAGGAAGGGAAATTTCTCGACCATTGGTTATTGCAGGCTGGATGGTCCGCTTACGGTAGCCGAGCGATGGGACAAGCCTTTCATGGTACCGGAGTTCGAATATGAATCACAGGGTGTTGAAGATGCACGGATCGTAAAGATAGAAGATTTGTATTATCTGACCTATACAGGGTACGATGGCACAAATGCACGCGGAGCATTAGCCACTTCAAAGGATTTAATGCATTTTAAAAAGCATGGGATCATCGTTCCTCCCATTACCTATGCAGAATTTGTGGACTTGGCTGAATCATCCGGGAAAGTGAATGAAAATTACTATCGCAATCATAAATTCTATTACCAGAATGCAGATCCTGATAAAAAAATTATGTTGTGGGATAAAAATGTCATGTTCTTTCCACGGAAGATCAGAGATAAATTAGTGTTTCTTCACCGTATCAGGCCTGGCATTCAAATTGTTTTTGTAAATAGCCTGAAGGAAATCACCAGGGAATTTTGGGACAATTACTTTCTCAACATGGAGAAAAATATCATTATGGATCCTGTTTTTCCGCATGAGTCAAATTATATTGGCGGCGGTTGTCCCCCGATCGAAACAGAACACGGTTGGTTGCTCATTTATCATGGCGTGCAGGAAACCAAAAAAGGACGTGTGTATTCTGCCTGCGCCGCCTTGCTCGATTTAAATGATCCTGCATTAGAGATCGCACGGTTGCCCTATGCGTTGTTCTCGCCTGAATATGAGTGGGAACTGACAGGCGAAGTCAATAACGTATGTTTCCCGACAGGAACCGCATTGTTTGGAGATACGCTGTTTATCTATTATGGGGCTGCCGACAGCCTCATCGCCTGTGCTTCGGTGAAATTAACGGAGTTGCTGGCAGAATTGTTGACTTATACTAAGAAAAATGATAAAAAATAATGTTTCCGGTAAACCGGCCGAAGTCTTGTTTATTACTTCATATCCTCCAAGGGAATGCGGTATTGCAACCTATTCCCAGGATTTGATCACCGCGATAAATAATAAATTCAGCAATTCATTTTCCATTCAGGTTTGCGCCCTGGAATCAAATGGTACTACATTTCCTTATCCGGGCGAAGTAAAATATAAACTAAAGACTTCATTGGCAAGGGACTATGAAATATTGGCCACCAGCATCAACAAAGACGATGACATTGAAATCGTTCTGATCCAGCATGAGTTCGGCTTCTTTCATAATCAGGAACTTGCATTCCTGAAATTTTTATATTCACTTTCAAAGCCGGTGGCCATTGTTTTTCACACGGTACTGCCTCATCCCGATGAACACTTAAAGTCCAAAATACAGATTATTGAGGCAATTTGCGAATCAGTCATTGTAATGACCCGGAACTCAGCCGAGATTTTAAAGAATGATTACGGTCTGTCGTGTCAAAAAATATCCGTGATCGCACATGGTACCCACCTGGTTCCCCATTTAAGTGCAACGTTGTTAAAAACCAAATATGGCCTTAAAAACCGGAAAGTCCTCACAACTTTTGGCCTCCTTAGTTCGGGAAAGAGCATTGAAACCACATTGAATGCGTTGCCGGCCATAATCAAGACCAACCCTGACGTTGTATTTCTGGCCATTGGTAAAACCCATCCCGAGGTGGTGAAATCAGACGGCGAAAAATACAGAGAAATGCTCATTGAGAAGGTGAAACAGTATGCACTGGAAGAGCATGTGATATTTATCAACAACTATCTGTCATTACCGGATCTGCTTGAATATTTGCAGTTGACGGATATATACCTGTTTACTGCCAGCGATCCGAACCAGGCTGTGAGCGGTACATTTGTCTATGCCATGAGCTGCGCCTGTCCCATCATTTCCACCCCTATTCCACACGCTAAAGAATTATTGACTGAAGATACCGGAATTATTTTTGATTTTCGGAATTCACAGCAACTGGCCGATGGAGTCATCAGGCTACTCAATGATAAACCATTGCGGCAGAATCTCAGCTCAAATACCCTGGAAAAAATTGTTTCCTCGGCCTGGGAAAATTCTGCCGTGGCACATGCCATGGTATTCAAAAAAATTGCCGGCGATAAAATCACCCTAAAATATGATCTCCCGGCAATCAACCTGGACCACATGAAACATATGACAACCGGTGCCGGTATCATTCAGTTTTCAAAGATCAATCAACCGGACATAAGGTCCGGTTATACCCTGGATGATAATGCCCGGGCCCTGGTCACCTCATGCATGTATTTTAAAATGACCGGTGATACAACATGTATCAGTGAAATAGAGAAATATTTCCGTTTCATTAAATACTGTATGCAGCCTGAAGGCCACTTTTTAAATTATGTCGATAAGGAAAACAACTTTACTTCCCAAAACGAGACCACCAACCTGGATGATGCCAATGGAAGGGCGGTTTGGGCATTGGGATACTTGATATCAATGAAGAGTATGTTGCCATTGGAAATCATTTCAGAGGCAGAAGTACTCATCGGGAAATCCCTGCTACGGATCGGAACTGTGCATTCCACACGTGCCATGGCATTCGCGATAAAAGGATTGTACTACTATCAAAGCGCAATAAAGTCTCCTGAAAATCTTGTACTTATAAGAACATTCGCTGATCGCCTGGTTCAGATGTACAGGCATGAATCGGGCGAAGGCTGGAATTGGTTCGAAGGATACCTTACCTATGCCAACAGCATATTGCCCGAGAGCATGTTATATGCCTGGTTGCTGACCAGGGAACTAATTTATAAAGACATTGCCATTGCCTCTTTGGCCTTTTTGTTATCGCAAATTTTTAATGAAAACGGGATCGAAGTAATCTCCAATAAAAACTGGCTTCAAAAGGGACAGGTAGCAGGTCGTTTTGGAGAACAACCCATTGATGTGGCATATACCATCATGACATTAAGTAAATTTTATGCTGTCCTGTTGAACGAAAATTACCGCTTGAAAATGGAAATTGCATTCAACTGGTTTCTTGGGAAAAACCGTCTGCATCAAATCATTTACAATCCATGCACCGGCGGATGTTACGACGGGCTCGAGGAGACACATGTAAACCTCAACCAGGGAGCAGAGTCAACGTTAAGTTACCTGATGGCAAGATTAACCCTGGAGAAGTACCATCGGTCAGAAAATCCGGTCATGGGTCATTCGCGACATCATTTCAGGGTGCATACGAAAGAACGGCAATTTATCTATTCATCAAATATTAAAAAACAACCGGCTGTTTGAAAATTTTTATCAAATACATGGTAAGCGCACGTTGCAAAGCAGAGGTAAAGGCAGCATTGAAGGAACTTGGCCTGCATTACATTGTTGTTGACCTGGGTGAGGTTGAAATCATGGAAACTTTATCTCAGGAGCAACGGGATCGGCTGAAGATGGCCCTGCATACTTCCGGCCTCGAATTAATGGATGACAAACGGGCTGTTTTGATTGAAAAAATAAAGAATGCCATCATTGAAATGGTTCATTATTCAGAAGAAATGATCAAGGTCAACTTCTCTGATTATTTAAGTGAAAAATTAAATCACGATTATACATACCTGTCCAACCTGTTTTCAGAAGTGCAGGGAACCACCATCGAACATTTCATGATCGCTCATAAAGTTGAACGGATCAAAGAACTGATCATTTATGATGAATTAAACATTTCGCAAATTGCCTGGAAATTGAATTACAGCAGTGTAGCGCATTTGTCGAATCAATTTAAAAAGGCCACCGGATTGGCCCCTTCGAAATTCAGGCAATTGAAGGAAAAAAGGCGTCAACCGATCGAAGAAATATGAAAATAAATTTATTAACAGGGGAAATAAACAGGATATGGCCAGAATAATAGCACCGGATGAATTGATCTCAGCCCGCAAAGAAGCTGCCTTTCAGATGAAAGAGAACAGGAGACTCGAAAAAGAATTGTTCCAGGCCCATAAAGAACTTGCCTTTCAGAAGAAGGAGAAAGGTAAACGGGCTGATGAATTGGGTATTGCCAATATTGAACTTGCCTTTCAGAAGAAGGAGAAAGGTAAAAGGGCTGCTGAATTGGGTATTGCCAATATTGAACTTGCTTTCCAGGATATCGAGAAAGGGAAACGGGCTGCCGAATTAATCATTGCCAACTATGCCCGCAGCCTGATAGAAGCCAGCCTTGACCCGTTGGTAACCATCAATACGGAAGGCAAGATCACCGATATGAATGAAGCATCGGAAACCATTACCGGATTGACACGGCAGGAACTCACTGGTACTGACTTCTTCGATTATTTTACGGAACAGCAGCTTGCCCGGGAAGTTTACCAGGAAGTGTTTGCAAAAGGATCGGTTGCCGACTCGCCGCTGACGCTTCGCCACAAGGGTGGCAAACTTACCGATGTGTTGTTCAATGGCTCTGTGTATAAGGATGACCTGGGGCAGGTATTGGGCGTAGTGATCGTTGCCCGGGATGTTACAGCTCAAAAGCGGATTGAAACGGAATTGAAAGAGGCCACCATACTTGCCAAACTGGCAACCGGCATTGCTGAAGAGGCACAGATTAAAGCTGAAGATTCCGCACGAATAGCAGTGAACGCAGTGAAAGCAAAACAGCAGTTTTTATCAAACATGAGCCACGAAATCCGCACCCCGATGAATGCAATTATC
The DNA here is from genome assembly GCA_030681475.1 of Bacteroidales bacterium. GTDB lineage: Bacteria > Bacteroidota > Bacteroidia > Bacteroidales > FEN-979 > CAIVAT01. The sequence goes on from JAUXWT010000063.1 coordinate 7,015, forward strand.
GGGTTTACAAAAGTGCTAATGAAGACAGATATGTCATCGAGGCAAAGAGAATATCTTACCGCCATAAAATTGAGCGGTGATGCTTTGATCGTGCTCATTAACGACATACTTGACCTTGCCAAGGTGGATGCCGGCAAAATGATATTCGAGCAAACCCCTTTTAAAATGGCACAATCAATTTCTGCCATGCTTCATTTGTTTGCGACTAAAATCCAGGAAAAGAATTTAGCGCTGGTTAAAGACTATGACAAAAGAATCCCTGAGGTGCTGGTTGGGGACCCGGTGCGTTTGCACCAGGTCATATTAAACCTGGTAAGCAATGCGGTCAAATTTACGACAAAAGGAAAAATTACGGTAAGAGTCCGTTTACTATCTGAAGATGAGGAAAAAGTCTCCATTGAATTTGCCGTATCGGATACCGGCATCGGGATACCGGAAAATAAAATAGAAAAGATATTTGAAAATTTCCAGCAGGCCACCAGCGGAACTTCAAGGCTGTACGGGGGAACGGGCTTAGGGCTTTCCATCGTTAAACAACTGATTGAACCACAAGGCGGCACCATACATGTATTGAGTAAAGTTGACGAGGGATCTACTTTCAGTTTTATTTTGAGTTTTCTGAAAACGAATGTGGTAGTTGAATCAGACGAAGACCCGAAAATAGTGGCGCTGGATACGGAAATTAAAAACATCAAGATACTGGTTGTCGAAGACATTCCACTCAATCAATTGCTCATGAAAACACTCCTTGATGATTTCGGATTTGAGCGGGATATTGCTTCAAACGGGAAAATAGCCATTGAATTTCTGCAGAACAAATCTTATGATATTATTCTGATGGACTTGCAAATGCCAGAAATGAACGGGTTTGAAGCGACTGATTACATACGCAACACGATGAACTCCAAAATCCCGATCATCGCATTAACTGCTGACGTTACCACAGTCGATCTGGCAAAATGCAGAGCTGTGGGTATGAACGACTATCTTGCAAAACCGGTTGACGAAAGATTATTGTTCAGTAAAATAGTCGGCCTGGTTAAAAAGCCGACACGTTCAAAATACAATGAACAGGATGGGAATGCGGACAACGGAGGAAAAAAGTCAAAATGCACTGACCTTGATTATCTGATGCAGCGTACAAAATCCAATCCGGCGCTGATGATGGAAATGATCTCACTTTACCTCGAACAAACACCGCCTTTGATCAGTACCATGAAACGGAGTTTTCACGATAAGGATTGGAATTCACTACACTCGGCAGTACATAAAATGATTCCGTCATTTTCAATCATGGGTATAAGCCCGGATTTTGAAAACATGGCAAAAAAAATTCAGGAATACGCTGTCTCACAGCAACAAACAGTTGGAATACAAAACCTGGTATTGCAGATTGAAAATGTTTGTACCCAGGCATGCATGGAATTAGAGGCAGAGTTTGCCAAAATAAAAAGCGCCAACAAATGAAAAATAACAATAAAATAAAACTGTTCATGGTCGATGATGATGCATTATTTTTAAAATCAATGGAAATTGAATTTCTCCTGCATGCAGATTTTGCGATTGAGACCTATGCGACAGGTGAACTTTGCATGGCCAGTCTGTCGCACAGCCCGGATGTGATCATCCTGGATTATCGTTTGGACAGCATTGAAAAAGATGCGATGAACGGCATTGATACACTGGATAAAATTAAAGCCTACAATCCTGATATTCCTGTTGTAATGTTATCTGCACAGGATAACATAGATGTTGCCATTAACTGCATGCATCACAGGGCATTTGATTATGTCGTGAAAAGCGAAACCGCCTTCATCCGTTTGAAAAAGATCATCACGACCATTTTCCGCTACAAAAAAATGGAGAAGGAATTGAATTGGTATATGGAGAGGATGTAAGGATAAGGACGGTTCAGTCTTGATGGTATTCTGCATCGATAGGCTTTACATTGAAATCAGGTATATTCAGATAAGAGGACTTATCAACGTTAAAGAAAAACATGGGACTTCCCGGTGGACGATTTGGATAATAAACCACAGAAAAGACCATGGTCGGAAAAATTAGATTATCATTTTTAATAAGGAAACCAGTTTTAATACTCGAATAAAACGGCTGAGTGAAGATCGGTTCCCTTTTTTGGGCAATAAGTCCGCCCTGGAATCGTGCCATGATGGCAAATTTAAATCCATAGAATTGCCAGGGAGTGAACATAATGGTCATTATTGATGCTGAAAAAGAGTGATCCCCTTCTGTGTTCCTGATATCATTTCCTTTCCATATATCAAAGATTGAGGTAAAGCTAACATGATCATTATTGTTTTTCAAATAATTAAAACCAAGCCTGTAATCCGCCCATAAATAAGTACGGAATTTATATTTTTTATTGGGGGCCATCAATAAAGTCGATAACCAGATACACCGAATATTCAGAAAAGCATCTTCAAATGAAGAATGATAGAAATAGCCACTCAGGGATACTCTTCCATAAAAGTAACCGGCATTTCCCAGAAAATCTCCGGCTGAAATCGATATTCCGCTGAATAACCTGGAATAAAAGTCATTGAACTCAGGGCCGGTAGTCCCCTGCAAAAGATACCCGTATGGAACGTTTTCAGTCTTCCCGAACTCTGTCACATAATGTGTCAGATAATATCTATTGTTCGAAATTGCCACCCCGGTCAAAAGCCGCGATACATTATAGTACCTCTTATTGGAATCCGGTGTAATTCCAGGACGGGATGAAAAATATTGCGTATAAGCTGATCCCAGGATGACTAAACGGATTTTCTGTATCGAATTTTTAAGTAAAAATGCCCTCCCTGCCCACAAATAGCCGGTATTATAATTGGAAATGATTTTAAGTGAATCATTAATGATATTTGCATCCCGGAAATAATTAAATCCTGTTCCCCCTGCCCATTTGGTTGTATTGGAATAAAATTCCCTGTGAAGGAGTGAATAAAAGTTCTGATTCCCGTTATCATCATGGAATGCCCCGATCGAGTAATCGAAAAAGAATCCGCCAATATTTTTAAAGACATAGGAAAGTCCATCCAATCTAAAAAAAGGCGTTCTCTTTTGTTCAATTGACACCTGGGTCGAGAATAGATTTGTAAATCCAAGGAAATTTGCATCATATAACCTGATGACTGCCTTATTGATATTGATGGCGCCAAAACCAATACCAATTGACCAGACATCTTTTGTAATCACGATAATATCGACGGAGTCAGCAGAGGACTCAATAGGAGCAACTATGATATTGGCATCATCGAACGCATTGATTTGACGCAGAAGTTTTTCATTTTCCGAAAGTGACCGGGCATCAATAGCCTGACCCGTTTTAAAAAAAAGATTTTTCCTAATTACGGATCGTTTTGTTTCCAGATGGATATTATTAATGAATCTTGCTGCTCTGCTCTTTGTCCTGTTTACCGTATCCGTCATAGATGTACCGAGAGGATCAAGCGGATAAATGTGTATTTTCCGGATTATTTTTCCCTGGTATTTTTTGAAAAGTATTTCACTTTTTATTTGATGTACCGGAACCGGAACCCCGGCAGAACCCTGAGGAACAAACGTCATATCATAAAGGGCCTGCGAGAATTTATTCCTGGCGAATTTATGATATATTGAATCATAAAAGACCTGGCTTTTCTTGATCCGATTCTTTTGCTTTCGTGAAACAGAGATTGTATCTTTTTTCTGGCTGGGACCGGTCTGTGTATTTTTAATACTCTGGTGTCCTTGCGGATAGGATTCAAGGCCAGTGGAAATGAATAGAAGAATCATCAGAAATGCTGCTCCATATCCAAGCTTGCAGAATACCCGATTGCCGAATGTAGTCATTTATTTCAGATTTAAAGAGTCGATGATGTCAACGATCTTCATATTCAACTTGTTCTCTACATCATTATAACCTGATGTTTCATGAAAATCTTTTTCTCTTCATCACCTGCCTGCTGGCCAGCCATGCTCGTGTTTTCTCCTTTTTTTTCATGTCCTTTAAATTTTGAAATAACAAAGTTAATCCCTCTTCCAAGAATATTCATGTTAAAAATTTAAAGCTATGAGATTATTACTGATAATTGGGTTAGTCTTTGTGGTACTTTGGTTACTTGGATTTTTTGCGTTTCATTTAACCACACCAGTTCTCCATGCACTGATTATTATTGGTGTTATTCTGATCATTGTAGATTTATTTAGGAGTCGCCGAAGCGATTGCACCGGCCTGAAGAAACAATCTGCCAATCCAAGTTGCGAATGGTCGACAAACGGATTGGGGTGGCGCGTCTTGATTTGCCTGATTCATTGCCAATGGGAAAAGGCAGTGACCCGCCGGATGTAAAAGTGTGATGCGATGGAAAATGTGTGAATGATGTAACATAATTTCAGAAATATGTAACGTTGTTGGCTTTAACTAAACTTAATTTTGTTATACAGTTAATAACGAATATGAATAAAGGTAACTGAAGGTTCTCCGGAATATAAATTGTCTCTTGATGCCAAAATGTCCACGCTGCTGCCTAACCCTCTGGGCGATGCAAGAGACTGGGGTAAATATCCGACTGAATTGAAACGGGTGATTGAAGCATTTGTAGCTTGTTTGCGCGGTGTTTACGAGACTATTGTGGAATAACGCGATGCGCCGCCTTATGGAAATCTAAAACAATAAATAAAAAATATGAAACCATTTGATAAACTTTCTTCTGAGGAAAATAAGGAGCTTCTTAAATTTCCGGCTTTTATTTCCCTGCTTGCTGCAAATAATGATGGAACCCTGGATGATGTTCAAAAAAAGTCAGCAATAAAATCGCGCATACCAAAACCTTCTCCTGTGATCCGCTGCTTGATGAATTTTACAGGGAGGCAGATAAAGTCTTTGAAAGTAATCTAGAATAAATCAATAACTTGAAAAACAAGAAAAAATATTGCACGAACTCTTAATAGAGTTGGTTAAGTTGTAAAAGGAAATAATACCTTGTGGAATTATCTGAGAAGATGCTCGTGGATGCAGGTTTTGTCATTGTTAGGAGTGAAAAAGCAGCATACTTGATCATCGATCCTAAAGTAATACAAAATCCATACCTGGGAAGTAAAATGCCAACTTGTGGTGAAGTCAAAGAAGAATTATAATTCAATATACAAATATGGAACAAAATTTTTGCATTGCCCCTGGCCGCCGGCGTGCTTTATGCCTGGCACATACTGCCACGCCTGCCATTGGTGCAGCATTGATGTCCGTCAGCACGATAATCGTGGCTGTCAACGCAAGTATGTTGCGACTGAAAGACGGGCCTAAACCGGATTCCAAAGCGAACGGTTGCAGGAGTTTTCGAATAACAATCGGAATTTGACGACCAAAATCAAAAAGTAATATTATCAATTAAAAAACATCTGGGAATGTGTGAATGATGTAACTCTTTTAAAGAATTATATAACGCGTTCTCCCGTTTTTTTAAAGACTTTTGTGTATAATAACCAATTAAAAAAACAGACCATGAAAAAACTTGTACTATTATGTATCTGCTTGGCATTTACATTAATCACCAGAGCACAAACAGAGGATAAAAAATGGAACATCGGTTTGCACGGAGGAATAACCCAGTACGCCGGTGATCTGGGGAGTGATTTCTATAAATTCGACCAGGCATGGTATGGCTTTGGCGGTTTGTCAGTATCAAGATATATCGTTAATCATTTCGATATAAATCTGATGATTACCAAAGGAACGGTTGGCTATACCCGCACCGGCTCCTATTTTAACAGCGGTTTTACCTTTGCGTTCCTCAATTTCAAGTTTAATCTGTTAAATTCCCGAAATGCTGTAAATCCTTTTGTATTTGTCGGTGGCGGCATCATGGTGTTTGATAAGGACCTGGAAATTAATCCTCATAAACTGGATTGGGCAGCCCCTTCATTCGGGGGTGGAATAAACTTCAGATTAAGTAAATCCCTTAATCTGAATTTACAGGAGACCTTTATTTATTCAACATCAGATAAAAGAGATGGAAATGACGTTTTAACAAAAGAAAACGACTTTTACCTCCTTCACACAGTCGGTATCACTTTTAATTTCGGCAAGAAAAAAGATGCTGATAATGACGGTGTGTCCGATCGTAACGACAAATGTCCCAATACTCCTGTCAATGTCGCCGTTGATAAAGATGGATGTCCGTTTGATGGTGATAAAGACGGAGTAGCTGATTATCTGGATGCATGCCCTGATATTGCAGGCATCATATTATTAAATGGCTGCCCGGATAAAGATGGTGATGGTATTACTGATAAAGATGACCGTTGTCCTGATGCAGTCGGTCCTTTGAGCCTGAAAGGTTGTCCTGATACGGATGGTGATGGAGTCCCTGACATAGATGATCTGTGTCCAGATACACAGGCAGGATATAAGGTGAATTCAACCGGATGCCCGATGGATAATGATAATGACGGACTAATTAATGAAAATGACCGTTGCCCGGATGCCGCCGGTCCGGAAAGCCTGAAAGGTTGTCCTGATACGGATGGCGATGGTGTGGCTGATATTGATGATCGTTGCCCGGCTGTAGTGGGAACCATTGCCAATAAAGGTTGTCCGGAAATCGCAAAAGAAGATCTGGTAAAAATTACGAATATAGCGAGTAAAATTTTCTTCGAATTCGATAGCGACAAACTAAAAGTCGCATCTCTGGCACAATTAGACGAACTGGTGGTCATACTCAAAAAATATGAAACAGCGAACTTAACCATTGAAGGACATGCTGACAGCAAGGGCTCGGATGATTACAATCTTACCTTATCTCAACAGCGTACCGATGCTGTAAAAACCTATTTAATGGGCAAAGGCATCATGGAATCGCGGTTGACAGCCATTGGATTTGGCGAAACCAGACCCATTGCCGACAACAATACTGATGCTGGTCGTGCGAAAAACCGCAGGGTTGAATTAAAAACATCGTATTAATTGCGATTTTTCAGGTTTCAACCCTTGATTCACATTATTAATAAATATAAAAAAAAATTGATTGATCACAATTATACCAGAAACAAAATTTAACCACAAAGTCGCACTAAGTACACACAAAGGCGCCGAAGAGGTTTCCCTTGCCATCATACGCTTAGTGCGACTTAGTGGTTAAACAACTAAAATACAACTTATTACAATTTAAAAGAGGTTAAAAATTAATTCGCTGGTATAATAGAGCTCAATCATTTAAAAAAAATCATGAAAAGAATAGAAAATAAAGTTGTTATTGTCACAGGTGGGGCACTGGGTATCGGTCGTGAAACGTGCCTTTTGTTAGCAAAAGAAGGTGCGAAAGTCGCCGTAACTGATGTTCTGGACAAGGAAGGCCGGGAATTAGTTGAAGAAATTACACAATCAGGTGGAGTAGCCAAATTCTGGCATCTCGATGTAGCAAACGAAAAAGAAGTTGAAAATGTCTATGCCGAAGTAGTCAAAAAATTTGGGAAACTTCACGCAACCGTAAATAATGCAGGAATTGCAGGCGCTGACAAGCCAACTCATGAATTAACTGAAACAGAATGGGATGCTGTTATGAATGTGAACGTAAAAGGAGTCTTCTTCTGTACCAAACATGCAATTCCTCACATGCAAAAATCAGGCAGCGGAAGCATCATAAACCTCTCATCAATTTATGGGTTAGTCGGAGCAGGAGATATACCACCTTATCATGCTTCAAAAGGAGCCGTCAGATTAATGTCTAAAAATGATGCATTGATCTATGCCAAAGATAATATAAGAGTGAACTCTGTTCATCCGGGCTTTATCTGGACACCCCTGGTTGAAGAATTAGGTAAAAAAGATCCGGGATTCAGAAAGCATCTTGATAGTCTGCATCCGTTAGGACATGTCGGCGAATCACTGGATATTGCTTATGGAATACTTTATCTTGTATCTGACGAATCAAAATTTGTTACAGGAAGTGAATTAGTTATTGATGGCGGTTATACCTGTAAATAATGAGTCTGTTCAGACCAATCGGATGAAAATGAAAATCGATTTAAAGGATTTCCGGGTCCGGCCCGGAGAAAAGGTCAGTCTCAAAGAGTGGCCAACAACCATAAAACCTTTTTACAATTCGAAAAAAAAGTATAAAAAACATTTGGAAGAACACGTCGAGGAATTGAGCTCATTACAACGCCTTCACTATGCTTCCAGCCGCTATGCGTTGCTCCTGATTTTTCAGGGTATGGATGCGGCAGGCAAAGATGGCACTGTCCGGCACGTAATGTCCGGAGTCAATCCGCAAGGGTGTGAGGTTTTCAGTTTTAAGGAGCCAAGTGCAGAAGAATTGGAACACGATTTTCTCTGGCGAACGACTCGCCGACTTCCTGAACGCGGGCGGATCGGCATCTTCAATCGTTCCTACTATGAGGAGGTCCTCGTCGTTCACGTACATCCGAAGATTCTTCGCGGCCAGGGACTTCCGAAAGAGCTGCTCGATAAGAAGACCATTTGGGAGGATCGGTATCGTTCCATTATTGACCTGGAGGAACATCTCCACCGCAATGCACCCGGATCATGAAGATTTTTCTTAACCTGTCGAAAAAGGAACAGCGGAAACGATTTCTTGAACGTATCGATGACCCGGAAAAGAACTGGAAATTCGGGTCCTCAGATATTCACGAAAGAAAATACTGGAAACATTATATGAAAGCATATGAGGATTGCCTGAGTGCGACAAGCACCCGTCATGCGCACTGGTACGTCGTTCCTGCCGACGACAAAGAGAACGCCAGGTTGATTGTCTCCCAAATTGTGCTGGATGCACTTAATGATCTCAAGATGAAATACCCTGAAACTACCGCGAAACGCCGGAAGGAATTGAATGCTATCCGCAAACAGCTATGAAAGACTGACAATGACCAATAAACAAATAGAAAATGAAAACAGACTCAAACTCAGCAACTCCAAAAGGTTCAAAAAGTTCAGGAATAAAACGAAAGATTAAAAAAGTAGTTTTTTTGTTCCTTACACTGATTTTTATTATGGCAGGTATTTTTATCTATTGGAAGTATTTTTATACCTATAGTGAGGGCTATCGTGCCGGATTATTGCAGAAATTCTCTCACAAAGGCAATATTTTCAAAACCTATGAAGGCGAAATGATATTAAGCAGTGTTACCAGTAATACAAATGTTGCTCTTGCCTCAGAAAAATTCTATTTTTCGGTTTCCGAAGAAAACCTGGCACAACACCTTGATACTATTCAGGGACAAATGGTGATTGTGCATTATATGCAAAAAAATGGCACGTTATTCTGGCGCGGTGAATCGGAATATTTGGTTGACAGCGTAAAACGTATAAGATAGTTTTCCTGATGAAATAGTTGTCCTCTTCATCATTCCAGTCAAAAACCACAATTAAATATAAATAAAATGAAGAAAATAAAATTAGAAAAACTTGCTTCTGAGAAAAGCAGCCCGTGTGTTACTATTTCAATGAACACACACAAAACATCCCCCGATAACCTGGAAGACATTATCGGGCTGAAAAACCTTTTAAAAGAGTCACATGAACGCGTGAAGAATGAATTTGGCAAACGGCCTCTCAGTGATTTGCTTGAAAAAATCGATAGCCTGGATAAGGAAATAGATGTTTCCTTTAATTTGGAAAGTCTGCATATATTTCTTTCTGATTCAACAAAAGAAATTGTGAGATCATCCTGGCCAGTGAGGCAAAATACTGTTCATGTAGCAGAAAACTTTGCTGTTAAACCATTGATTAAAGACTTAAACAGGACAGAAGAGTATCTTATCCTTGTACTGTCTCAGTCTGGTGTTCGCTTGTTTCGTGCCATCAATGATCGCATAGCTGACGAACTAAAAAGCGATGGTTTCCCTTTTGCTCAAAACCCTCATATGTTAACTGATCATGACAAATTAAGCGATGGTAAGCAGGTTGATAATATGGTGCGTGAGTTTTTCAACACAGTTGATAAAGCAGTGGTGAAAGTGTTTAATAAAACTGATATGAAATGTGTTGTGATCTGCACCGAAGACAATTACAGCCGTCTGATGCAGGTTGCAGATAAACCTTTTATTTATCTTGGATACGCTAGTATAAACTACAATAACACCGCAAATCATACCATAGCTGCTGATGCATGGAAAATAGCAAGTGTATTACAAAAACAATACGTTGCCGGGGCCATCAATGAAATGCAGGAAGCTGTCGGACAAGGCAAGGTTCTTACCGACTTATCAGAGATTTTTCGGGCAGCAAAAGAGGGTAGGGGAGATTTGTTGATTGTTCACGGTGAATTCCGTCAGGCAGTAAGAATGACGGGGGAATTTTCTTTCGATTTAGTAAATGATGTAACATTGCCAGGTGTAATAGACGACATCACCAGCGATATTGCCTGGGAAGTAATTTCTAAAAAAGGGCGGGCAATTTTTACAGATCAGGAAGAAATTAAATCTTTAGGAGATGTTGTTTTGAAAGTCCGGTATTAGAATCGTCTCCAGTATCTGATAAAATGTGGTTTTCCAAATCATTCGAAGAGGTTCTTACAGAACTTAAGGTCGATCCGTCACAGGGCCTTTCTGAAGAAGAAGCCAAAGCCAGGTTAATAAAATACGATCTCAACAAACTGAAGGGGAAAAAGAAGAAGAGCATTTTCCAAATGTTCATTGGGCAACTTCACGATTGGCTCATTTATGTTTTAATTGTTGCCGTTATTATTACAGGGCTCCTGGGGGAGTATATCGATGCAACGATCATCATCCTTGTAATCATCACCAACGCCATGCTGGGCGTCGTTCAGCAAATCAAAGCAGGAAAAGCGATCGAAGCGCTCCGCAACATGTCGAATCCCATGGCGCTTGTCCGCAGAAATGGTGTAGTGAAGGAGGTTGATTCCCGGAAGGTTGTACCCGGCGATATTCTTATCCTTAATGTTGGACGGTATATTGCTGCCGATGTCCGTTTAATTGAATCGGCAGATCTGCAGATTGAGGAATCGGCGCTGACTGGTGAATCTGTTCCTTCCGGAAAAGATGCATCACTGATTCACGACGATCTGAAAACACCTTTGGGCGACCGTGGCAACTGTGCCTTCATGTCAACCCTGGTCACCGGTGGACGGGGAGTAGGCGTTGTAGTTGAAACCGGGATGAATACTGAAATCGGTAAAATTGCCAAAATCATCAATACGGAAAAAGAAGACAAAACCCCTTTGGAAGTCCGTCTTGATCAATTAGGCAAAACTATCGGGAAGGCCGCCATTGGAATCTGTCTCCTCATTTTCATTATTGCATCGTTCCAGGGAAGAGGCCTGGCAGATATGTTCCTTATGTCGGTATCGCTGGCTGTTGCCGCCATCCCCGAAGGCCTTGCGGCCATCGTCGCGGTGGTCCTTTCGATCGGGGTAACCAAAATGTCAGGGAAAAACGCAATCATCAGGAAATTGACGGCAGTTGAAACGCTCGGCTCTGTCAATATCATCTGTTCCGACAAAACGGGGACTTTGACGCAAAACAAGATGACCGTTACAACCTGTTTCAACCTGGAGGGTAAAATAGCGGTTCACCGGGATAAACAAAACAATGCCACAAAAGACATGCAATTGCTTGCAAAAGCCATGATTCTATGCTCGGATGCAACCTCTGAGGCGGGACATGGCACGGGAGATCCGACAGAAATTGCTCTACTGATTTTCGCAGATGTACTTGGTATTAACAGAAAAATCATACAAGCCGGGAACAAGCGTGCCGGTGAGTTTTCCTTTGATTCTGATCGGAAATTGATGTCAACGCTTAACGAAGAAAATGGAAAGTACACCGTTTACACCAAAGGCGCTATCGGCAACCTGCTAAAAATTTCAACGCACGTTTTGGAAAAAGGGAATGTGGTACCCATTACAGATAGTTACAAAGCACAATACCTGAACGCTGCAGAAGAAATGTCGGACGATGCGCTTCGTACGCTGGGCGTGGCATACAAGCCGGCAGACTCCCTCATTGAACCATCTGAAATGGAAAAAAATCTCATCCTCCTGGGAATAGTGGGAATGATGGATCCACCAAGATCTGAAGTAAAGTCTTCAATTGAAATAGCAAAAAATGCAGGTATCACAACCATCATGATTACCGGTGACCATAAAAACACAGCATTCGCGATAGCATATGAATTGGGAATTGCGGCAAGCATGGATCAGGTCATTACAGGTGAGGACATCGATGACTTAACAGAAAAAGAATTTACCGGCAGGATCACCGGGTATCGGGTATTTGCACGTGTCTCCCCCGAACATAAAGTCAGGATAGTCCGTGCCCTGAAAGCCGGAGGGAATGTTGTATCCATGACAGGCGACGGGGTTAATGATGCACCCTCCCTGAATGCCGCTGATATCGGTATTGCTATGGGCATGACGGGTACCGATGTTGCCAAAGGGGCTTCGGACATGATCCTGACGGATGACAACTTTTCAACCATCGTCACGGCCATTGAACAGGGCAGGAACATATACAACAACATTAAGAAGGCGGTTGTCTTTCTCCTGACCTGCAATCTTGGGGAGGTGGTCGCTGTCGTGGTTGTCATTCTTCTTGGGTGGAAAGCCCCGTTAATTGCCACCCAAATCCTGTGGATAAACCTCCTCACAGATTCCCTCCCTGCAATTGCCCTGGGTATGGATCCCGGAAACCCTGATGTGATGAAAGAAAAACCGCGGGATTCAAAAGAGAGTTTCTTTGCGGGCGGAGCTGGCCGGCAAATTATTTTTGGCGGGCTCCTTATCGGAACATTGACGATTTTTGCTTTCTGGTTCGGATACTACGAACATGGTTACAGCCCGTTTAACCCTTCAGTTCCGGCAAATATAGTTGAATATGCCCGAACAATGGCCTTTATGACACTGGTTGCCTGTCAGTTGTTCTACTCGCTGGCTATCAGGAATAGTTTAAAATCTATTTTTCAGATTGGAGTTTTCACAAATAAATACTTGACCTGGGCTATTTTACTGGGAGCGCTTCTTCAGTTGATCGTCATTGGTATTCCGGTCATGAAGCGGGCATTCCATCTGCAAATGCCCGATATCCGAAGCTGGATCATGATTATTTCCCTGGGATTGGTTCCGCTGGTTGCAAATGAACTTATTAAAATATTCATTCGCACCCATCTGAGAAGGAGTGCGCTTTAAAGTATGAAACGAAGATCTTTGTGAAAAAATCGTAAGACAACATAATCCTTTGGTGAAATATTGACATTTTCTTATTAAATTTGTGTTGGCATGTGTTCGGATAGGAGGCATGTCAATTAACCACAAACAATAAAAACCATTCATGAAACCCAGGGAACCAAACCCGACTATATCCTCCAGGGAGAAAACTCCTGATTCACAATTCCCAATCGTCGCCATTGGCGCATCGGCTGGCGGACTGGAGGCGTTGGAGCAATTCCTGGGGAATGTCCCGGAAAACAGCGGAATGGCTTATGTTGTGATCCAGCATCTGGATCCGACTCAGAAAGGTATGTTGCCGGAGTTGCTGCAGCGGGTCGCGAAAATGAAAGTTTTCCAGGTTAAAGACCACATGACTATCAAGCCAAACTGTGTTTATGTCATTCCGCCCAACACAACCATGTCTGTTTTAAAAGGGGTGCTTCACCTGTTCTTACCGATCGAAGCCAGAGGTCTGCGCCTTCCGATTGATTTTTTCATGCGTTCACTTGCCGAGGACCGTCATGGACTTGCCATCGGTGTCATTCTGTCGGGTATGGGCTCTGACGGCAGCATCGGGATTTGTGCCATCAAAGAAAAGAACGGAATCGTGATGGTGCAGGATCCCGACACAGCAAAATTTGAAAGCATGCCACGCAATGCCATCGATTCGGTTTTGGCTGATATTGTGGCGCCAGCCAACGAACTGCCTGCAAGGCTCCATGATTTACTGAAACATATTCCGGTCGTCAAATCAAACCTGGATACTGAGATTAAGGACCAAAGTTCCCTTGAAAAAATAATTATCCTTTTGCGAATCCACACCGGCAATGATTTTTCATTGTATAAAAAACACACAGTATATCGACGCATTGAACGACGAATGGGCATACACAAAATTGACAGGATCACTTCGTATGTTCGTTTTTTACATGAAAATCCAAAGGAGGTCAATATTCTTTTCAAGGAATTGCTGATCGGCGTAACCAATTTTTTTCGCGATACATTGGTATGGGAAAAACTGAAAACAAAGGTAATCCCGGATATACTTGCCAAACAGCAGGAAGGTACGGTAATACGGGCATGGGCGCCTGGTTGTTCCACTGGAGAAGAGGCCTATTCACTGGCCATCGTGTTTAAAGAAGCTCTGGCAAAAACAATTCCGCACGGAGGTATTTTACTGCAGATTTTTGCGACCGATCTCGCCAGCGAAGCTATTGAAATAGCCAGGAAAGGCATTTATCCGGCAAATATTGCCGGCGATGTCTCACCTGATCGCCTTCATCGCTTTTTTGTCAAAACCGATGAAGGTTATAGAGTCAATGCTGAAATAAGGGAAATGGTTGTGTTTGCGCAGCACAATATCATCATGCATCCTCCTTTTACCAAGATTGATATCCTTTCATGCCGTAACCTGCTCATATACATGGATACCGATCTGCAAAAAAAAATACTCGGGCTGTTTTACTACAGCATTAACCCTGAAGGAATTATGGTGCTGGGCAGTTCGGAAACCCTTGGAATTCAGGGTCCTCTTTTTACAGTTGTTGATTCCAAATTGAAGATTTACAAACGTTCCGTTACGACACTCATCCCTGAATTATTCGATTTCCCTTCTTCATTTTCCCGAACCAAACTGCCCAATATCGAAAAACAGATAACTCCCGGTGCGATCACAAATATTCAAACGCTTGCCGATCAGTTGCTCCTGGAGCAGTTTTCACCTGCCGGTGTTTTGGTGAACGAAAATGGTGATATTCTTTACATCAGCGGACATACGGGAAAATATCTTGAGCCGGCAGTTGGGAAGGCAAACCTGAATATTTTTGCCATGTTACGCGAAGGATTGCGCAACGATTTTCCCAGGGCATTCCGCAAAGCCATCATAAAAAAAGAAGCAGTTGTTTTACACAATATCAAAGTAGGTATCAACGGGGGTAAACAATCCCTAAGTGTCAAAATTCAATGGATTGACAAACCGGAACCTCTGAATGGGACGGTCATGATCATCTTTACGGATATACCCGAGACAGCTGAAATCAAACTGCGGAATAAAAAAGAAAAGGATACATTACAAAATACACGACTGTCGGAATTGGAAAAGGAGTTGCAGGCATCACATACTGAGATGCAGAACATACTCGAAGAAATGCAGACTTCGCAGGAAGAGCTGAAATCGACCAACGAGGAATTACAATCAACCAACGAAGAACTGCAATCGACCAATGAAGAACTCACCACCTCAAAAGAAGAAATGCAAAGCCTGAATGAGGAACTTCAAACTGTCAACGCTGAATTGCAGACGAAGGTAGATGAATATTCAAGGGTTAACAACGACATGAAGAATCTGCTCAACAGCACGGATATTGCCACCTTGTTTCTCGACAAAGAATTGAATATCCGTCGCTTTACCCACCAGGCAACCAAGATTTTTAAATTAATAAAAAGCGACATAGGACGACCTTTTACCGATCAGGTTTCTAACCTTATTTACCCTGAATTGGCTGCCGATGCGCTTGAAGTAATAAGAACACTTATATTTATAGAAAAACAAATTCCCACCAGGGACGGGCGATGGTTTACGATCCGCATTATGCCTTACCGCACCTTCGATGACAGAATCGACGGCTTGGTTATCACATTTATCAACCAATCCAATCTCAGGCAGATGGAAGAAAAACTGCTCGAAACAACGCAGATAAACCGGTTGCTCATGAATACATCCACGGATGTAATCGTTATTTTATCAACTGAATTGACCATACTGGGATTTAATCCCGCAGCTGAATTATTTTTCGGAAAAAAACATGATGTAGCAGTGAACCAGAATTATATTCATTTGTTTGTTCCTCCACCATCACAGAAAAAGACTGAAAAAGAGATGCAAAAGCTGTTGGACAATGCGAAGGATGGCAAAATCAGGATGCAGTTAACAAGGGCCGGTGGTGAAATGTCCCGTGCTGAGTGGTGCGTAAATATTCCGCTCAATAACTTAAAAATAGCATCAGCAATGATTTTATCAATTAAAACATAACCAACCTATGAATAACGAAGATCAGAATCTGACTGATGCCCAAATGCTGCGCATGAAGGCCGAGAAACAACTGAAAGAGAAACAGGTAAAAATGGATAAACCTGTCACTGAAACTGAGGGAAAAAGGATACTGCACGAACTTCAGGTACACCAGATAGAACTGGAGATGCAGAATGAAGAATTACGCCAGGCAAATGAAACCGCAGAAACAGCGCTGAAAAAGTACACCATGTTGTACGATTTTGCCCCGATGGGCTACTTTACACTCGATGCAGACGGAGGCATCTGCGAGTTAAACTTCACTGCCGCCGAAATGCTTGGCGATAAGCGTTTTGCATTGATAAACAGCAACTTCAAACTGTTCGTTGCAGAAGAATCGAAACCGGTGTTTAACGATTTTTTCAAAAAAGTTCATGCAGGCCTTGGCAAAGAATCGTGCAAGGTGATGCTTGGTTATGACAATAATCCTTTGTGCCATGTGTATATGGAAGGGATTGTTACCGGCGATGACCAAAGATGCCTTTTATCGGTCGTTGATATTTCAGGCTTCAAAAACTGAAACAAATTGCGGCCATCCTCTTTTAAGCCCCAATGAAAATGTGTGAATTTTGCAAATTTTTTCAAAAAAGATGTAATACTTTTTTGGTTGCAAGCGCTTATTTTTATGTTTTCAAAATTCTTTCACCCATATGAAAACACAAAATGAAAATTCCTTTATAACTGATTGGCAAATATGCAGTTATGATGGATCAGAAATGGATCAACAGCGGGAGACCAATGGAATTGAAGAGGAAATCGAAAATGGCTTTTTCAATTTTGGACATGATGTTATTTCCGACAAAGTCAATTATCAACCGGCAGGTGATCGCAACGAAATGGCTGAAGCCATTGTGAGATGGGAATCATCCAGGTATGTGATTTGATCTGATAAAGCAAACCTGGAGCGTCTGTACATCCATGATATTCGTTGACTATTATAAAATATTAGGGATCAAAAAATCTGCAACGCCCGGGGAAATTAAAAGCGCCTACCGGAAACTGGCCAGGAGGCTTCATCCCGATCTGAATCCCAATGACAAGGATTCAAAAAGAAAATTTCAAGAGATCAATGAAGCCAATGAGGTGTTGAGTGATCCTGAAAAACGTAGAAAATACGATCAGCATGGAGAGCATTGGCAGCATGCTGATGAATTTAAAAATGCCCAACAATCCCGCCAGCAATCACCAGGTTCCCGTGGGACAAGGTATTCGGAGGCATCCTCTGGCGGAGATTTTTCTGATTTCTTTGAATCCATGTTTGGTGGCGCTGCCAGCTCCGGCAGAGGCAGGCAGGTGAAATACAGGGGAGAAGATTACACTGCGGCGTTGCATCTCGATCTAATAGATGCCTTTAAAACCCACAGGCAAACATTAACGGTTAACGATAAAAAAATCAGGATTACAATTCCCGCCGGGGTGGAGAATGGGCAGACAATTAAAATAACAGGGCATGGCGGCCCTGGAATGAATGGTGGTCCGAATGGCGATCTTTTCATTTCGTTTTCCATTGCCAATCATCAGGGAATTAAGCGTTTGGGTGATCATTTATATACCACGGTCGACCTGGATTTATACACTGCCGTATTGGGCGGTGAAATCACCTTGGATACGCTTGACGGGAAAGTTAAATTAAAGGTAAAACCCGAAACTCAAAATGGGAGCAAAGTAAAGTTAAGTGGCAAAGGATTTCCTGTTTATAAAAATGAGGGACATTTTGGTGACCTGTATGTAACCTATCACATTAAAATCCCAACAAATCTGACCGAAAAACAAACGGCCCTCTTTACAGAATTGTCTAAATTGAAATCTTAACATTTGAGCCATGCAAAGAGAGAATTTAATCGCCCTTGATGAGTTCTGCAGCCGCCACAACATAGCGATTTCATTTATCAGTTCGTTGCAGCAAACCGGGTTGATCGAAATTTCGACCAAAGAAAACCCGGGGTTTATTCATGTAAGTCAACTGGAACAACTGGAGAAATTCCTTCGCTTCTATTACGATCTCGATATTAACATCGAAGGAATTGAGACCATTACCCATTTACTGCAACGAATTGACTCCATGCAGGAAGAGATTATTTCGCTCCGGAACAGACTTCGGCTGTATGAACCAATTGAATAACCGGCTTCTGTTACTGATTGTGGAGATTGATATCATTGCTGCATAAACAACCAAAACCAATTTTCCGGAAGGTTAGTTTTGAGCTGGATGTGTGAATGATGTAAATCTTTCCGGAAATTGTGTAATGCTTTCCGGAACTGTTAGCCCCACCTTTGTAGTGTGATTTTTTTTTTTAATTTCATCAGTTGCTCCGGCAGCAAATGGTTATGTAAAAGTAAGACAAGACAATAATAACAATTTCGTTATTAAAATAGATGTTTCAGATTTAGCCGAAATCGATAGAATTAAACCAGCGAAACAAACCTATGTGGTTTGGATGGTTACAGACCGGGATATAACGAAAAATATCGGTGGGAATAATCATCTCAATTACCTAATCCGGTATAAATGAAAGTAATATGCATTTTCACTTTTTTCCTTTTGTCAGCCTTTATACTTCATGGTCAAAATGTAAAGCGCCAGAATCCCAAAAAAGTGGCGCCCAATGATACGATAGTGCCTGGTAAAGGTAACAGGGAAGACCAGATCAGGAAAATCGATGAAGTAAAAGTAAAATTGCTTTCCGATTCCTTGGGCAACGAACCCAGAAAAAGCGCCCTCATTGATACCACAATGCAAAATAAATACGGGAACCTGCTCGATGATGACCCGGAGTACAATAAAAGATATCCTCTTTGGATTCCTGCTCTTGAAACTTTTAGCGCTGTCACCTTGACATGGGCATTCGATAGATTCATTTTAAATGCAGATTATGCTCGTATCGGACTTAATTCATGGAATACAAATCTGACACAAGGATGGGAATGGGATACAGACCGGTTCGGCGTAAATTTTATTGGTCATCCCTATTCGGGAACACTTTCTTATAATGCCGGGCGAGCGAACGGTTATAATTACTATCAATCTTTTTGTTTTGCAGTTGGAGGCAGTTTATTGTGGGAATACTTCGGGGAAAATTCACGTCCGTCCTATAATGATATCATATATACACCGATCAATGGATCATTTATTGGAGAAATACTCTACCGCTTAAGTTCTAATATCCTCGATGACCGCACGCGTGGCGGAAACAGGGTTTTCCGTGAAATAGCAGCTGGCCTGATTGATCCCATGAGAGGCTTTAACAGGCTGATCCAGGGAAAGTCATTCCGGAGAACCAACAAAGAGGTGTATGAAAAAGAACCGACCAATATCACCTTATATGCAGGGCTCCGCACGATAAATGATGTGCCTTACAGCGCCTTTGGAAAAGGGACTTTCAGTGGAATGATCAACGCACAGTTTGATTATGGCAATCCGTTTGAACTCCGTAAACGAAAACCATTTGATTTTTTCAAATTTCGTGTGGCTATGAATTTTGGCGTAGGCCGTAAATATCTTGATAATATCCTCGGTTATGGAATTTTGTTTGGGAAAAACCAGCAATTGGGAAAACTGGCGCTCCTTATCGGCGGATTTCAATACATGGATTACTGGGATAACAAAAAATTCGAGCTGGGCACCATTGGTTTCGGAGCCGGTGTAATTTCCAAACTGCCATTAACTAAAACGAGCAATCTATATTCCAGTATCCATCTGGGGTTGGTGCCTTTTGGCGGCAACAGCACAAAGTTTGTCATTGATACCACCCAGGTCAGAGATTATAATTTTGTTGGCGGATTGGAGACAAAGTTTGAAACAACAGCAAACCTTGGTAAATATGCGACCGCAACCCTGAGGTATTATTTCTACTGGATGCGCAGCTATGTTGGAACAACCGGGAGTAACTTCATCCATATTTTACAACCAAGAGTCACCGTTCGCCTTTATAAAAGCCTGAGCATAGGATGCGAAGCTCAACTCTATTACAATGACTTGTACCAGCGGGGTCTTCCTGCCGGCCATTCGATCCAGACAGAACAGAAAGTATTCCTGCTGCTCTATTTAGAAGATTCCCAGAGAAGAGGGAAGTATAATTGAATGAACCCAAAGCACCTTTCCCATGATGCTTATTATCATTGTGTCGTTAGGCACTTAATATGGGTAGCCTTGTGGCGATCGCATTCAATCTCGTCCCGTACGGGACGAAATAATCATCCTTCCAATCATTCCCTACCCAGATTAAATCCCTAACGGGATTTGACGGCAATCATCGTTAGCAAAGCCGCCCGGCCTGAGGGCAAAAACTAAGAAAAGAGGCTGCCCTTTTGGGACGCCCTCTATAGGGGGTGCGGTAATTAAAAATGATAAACGAGGGTGGCGCCGATTCCGGTTGAACTCACCGGAATGATATGAAGTTTTTTGTTGGCATTAAAATATACCATACTCCCGACCGCAAATCCAAGCGCAGAGCCGAATAAAACATCCGATGCCCAGTGATCATTTACCGCAAGCCGGTAAAGCGCCGTAAAACCTGCCAGGCCAAAGGTGACGATGGGTACCCATTTCGTATCCCAATATTCCAGGCCGATTACCGTTGCGACTGCAAAAACCGTCGAAGAATGGCCTGAAGGAAATGAATTATACCCAAACATTCCATATTCCCCACCCCAGCTTAATGGCCCGTCCCATGCATGGGGATCGGGAGGCGTATTCATATACGGACGGTGCCGGTGTGATACCTGTTTGATTGCCTGGGTAAGAACAGCCGTAATCACATATGCTTCCAGGCCTTTTAATCCAGTTTCCTTTGCTTTTTTGTTCTTCCAGATCACCCCGCAGGCATAAAAAATACCCAATGCGGGAATATCATACAGGCCGCTTCCCAGTGGACTAAAAAAGTAATAGGAGGTTCTACTGATGAATACGGAACTGTTTCGGTAATAAAATTGTTGTATCGGTTTATCTCCCCATACGATCAACCCGATCGTTCCAGCGACAATAACTGCTGTAGTGATGATCTTGCCCTTTTTCCAGCGGAACGGATTGGTAAAGATCGACTTGGTATCCTTCCAGTAGGAATTTACATAGGCGCGCCCGAAAGAACTTGCAGGAGTGATATTCTGGGGCTCCTTCGTGATAATCACGGTGTCCATTTTTTTAATAAGGGTATCAACCTGCTGGGGCGACAGGCTGTCAACTTTCTGAGAGGTAAGTGTATCCTTCTTTTCCTGGGCATGCAATTGACCATCCATGCATAAAGAAAAAAAAATGAAAATTAATATCCGGTGAATCATGAACGATTGTTGATTGCATTCATGCCAGCCCTCGTTTCCCGTTCCATTTCCCATGACCCATACGTCCGGGGCCAGCGAATACACAAGAAGAAAGGAGTAAGAACCATCACAATGCAAAGATGACAAGAAAAATTTAAACTTTTCATTTTTTCAATTTTCATTGTATCGGGTACCCGATTTTTTTTTCTTCGTTTTGAATATGGCAAACCGCGTTCCTCCCCAAAGACGGAATTGCGCAACATCATAACTGAACAAAGCATTATTGAGTTTGTCTGGTACTTCTTTGAAGCCTGTATGAACGGAACAACCCAGAAACCATTTATCCGAATTATATCCGAGAGCGAAACGGCCATTGAGCTGAAACGCAAATTCAAAATCAGAGTATTGGTTAAACTCACTGGTATATGAAGAAAACTGGGCCGCCACACCCGGAAAAAGAGCTGCCGTTATGTAAATATTTTTCAGGAATATCAATGTATATACATATCCCGGAGACAGACCAAGCGAATAAAACTTGCCACCAGTGATGAGATTTGCAGCAGGTATCTGGTATGCATCAGCGATTTCCGTAGGAATGATCCCATGGCCGGACGATATCCGGTAATACGTAAATGCAGGCCTGACGACAAGGCTGCCGGCACTCTTTTTCTGACCTTCATTCTGAATGAATGCGGCCCGGATCGAAAATTTTTCAGCATTGTAAATCCAGTACCCGGCTAAACCAAGTGAAAATGTGCGCATGTCGGAAATAATGAAATGTGTTCCATCCTGCCGTGCCGGGGAGGCAATGTAATACCCTTTATATCGCTGAAGAAACATTTCACCTGCTATCGCCCGACCGAAGGCGTTGACCCTGAGATCAAGGGTAGTTGTTTTCCCATAAACATTCCGGTCAGTTTTATAGATCGGATTTACAACAGATAACCCCAGGCCGAACCATTTCCAGAACCCGGCTATCCCAATCCTCAGATTGACATTCGGACGATAAACGATCTTCGATATTTTTTCGTCGGCCGGATTGATAAGCATCGAAGCGTTCTGAAAGAGCAGAAAAGCACGGGTTGTCAACAAATTGGTATAACCTGACAGGTAGTTACTGTCAAATGGCGCAAGAGATGAATCACTTGCGGTTGTGTCATTCTGGGCGCCAGACTCTATGAAAGTTGAAGTTAAAAACAGTATAAGTGCACCTGTGATCATGGATTTAAAAGACATATTGGTTTGACGGTTGGTGACGACCGGAACAGGATGACCATTTGGCCGACTACTTCATTCAAAAATTACGATTCGTCTTTTGTAGTCCGTATCAGACCAATGCCGGCGATGAAAAATATAATGCCGAGTATGCCGTAAATCACGAGCGCTCTAATGTCATGGTTACCACCGGAAGTACCGACAAATAATATCGCCGTATAAATAAGGCCTCCTATTCCGAGCAGGGTCAGCATTGCCCCGAAAATTCTTTTAAGATTCATAGTATTGTATTTTATAGCGTGGTCAATTCAACTTTGGGTTTCTTGGTCCTTTAGACGGTGATACTCGTCAGATAAGCAAAGATACCAAATACCTTGAGAAGCCAGACGATAACAACAAGTACAACCACAATATTGAAGATGTTTTTAATTTTCCCATCCATGGGGATGATAGAGTTGACAAGCCATAAAAGGACACCTGCAACAATCAATACGATTAAGATAGTGAATAGTGGCATAATAAATGATTTAAGATTGGTTATGATTTTATTTGTCAAAGGTAATCCCTGACATTCCTCTTTTTATTACATAACTTTTGAAAAAAGTTATATCATTCACACATCCTGTGAATTTTGCTGCAGATTAGAATATTGTGATTATCCTTTTGACATGGTCTTGTTTTTCTTGCGTTCCTTTTTATATTTATTCCTGGGAGCTTCATCGTTTACTTCATTCATTTTCCTGTATGCCTTTAGCAAGTGTACCGGAAGTTCCCCTATGTAATCTATCTTGAAATAGGAAAACCCGTTGTATGGAATATCATTTTCGCCGGAATGGATTTTTACACGTTTTTCTACGGATTTTTCCTTAAAATATAAGATGAAGGCGTTTTCTCTTTCTCTGATTAGCCGTATGAACATGGCATTTATTGCCACTGTACCGATAAGATTTCTGCATTTATCCTGGACAGTAAACAGCATCGTATCGCTGACCTGGTTGTTTAAATAATTAATAAACAAAGAATCCTTAACCGACATTTTATCAACTTGTATTGAATCTTCTTCATTGAAACCCTGTTTATCACTGGTATTTGTTGCCAGGAAATATTTTTTTTTGGCTTCAAAAAAACTGATGTATTCTATTTCCTTTTCAGCATACTGTATGGGATAAACAGCAAGAGACGCTTTCGGATAATCTACTAAATAATCCACCAGCCTTTTTATAAACTTTTCCTGGCTGTGCAATATTGAATTCTGTCGCATTACCCACTTCAGTGTAAGCGCTTTCTCAATTTCAGTTTCTAAATTTTTCACCTCCAGCCTGTAAGGCGCTGTTGAAGGTTTAACGAATATATTTTCCACCACATCCATAAGAACATCATGCAAGTGAAATTTCGGATCCTTCAAATCACCGGTAATCGGTATTTCGTAGTCAATTACATTGCCACGCTCCCGGATTAATGACATGATCAATGGCAGGGGGAGCCATTTCGAATCTTTTCTTCTCACACGGTTGGTTCTGCGCGGATCGATGATCACCACGTGATTATCGCTTTGTATCATTGCGTTTCGAACCCTCCATGTGCCATTTATTTCTATTGTCCCCCTGTCCAAGGGGTAGGAAGTATAGGTGATCAGATAAGGGTTAAAGAGGGTAACAGGAACTTTTTGAAGATGATATTGGATATCAAAATCCAAACTGTCCTTGGGATTTATACTCAGGGTCACTGTAACATCCCCAAAGGGTTTTATACCGGATTTCAAAGATGCTTGAACCCGGTTCTGACTTTTGTAGATAGAATCAGCAAAGAAATTCAGCGGATTTAAATCCGCAGTGAATTTCTCAGAGATTGAAAAGTCATTGAATTTCAAGTCCCCTTTGTAAATTGCAAACCGGTTGACCTTGTAGTCACTGTAAAAAAAATTCCTCACCAATAGTTTCACATAGCGGGCAATTTCGATAACGAGGTTAAATTTTGAAGGATCGGAAGCCGCGGAAGTAATTTTGGATCCGTTTTTTCCAAACATGGCCTGGAAGTTATCCATATGATCGTAAAGCTCATATTTTAAAAAAGGATGATTAAGCGATATTGAATCGAAAAGATACTTATGATTTTTCGGGCTTATCTCGGTTATTTCCAGCGCTAATTTGTCAAAGGCTGCATAATCATCCTCCGGATTTTTTCCAAAATGGAAATCATTAACAGCCAGGCGCCCTGAGGCGGTAATATTTTCTCCGTCGGTAAAGCTGCCTTTTGCTTTGATGTCTGCATCAATGTTGGCCTTGAAGTTACTGTTGTTTGATATATCCTTCAGGTATTGTTCTATCAGGTTTAAATCGAATTTATGAACGATGACGGCAAGGCGATAACCCCTGGTTTTGAAATTGATCGTAAAATTTCCTTTCATATCACCGCTTCCCTTTCCCTGGAAAAATGAAAAATTAGTCGTAATGGAATCTGCATTCCAGCGTTTCCCGTCACTTTCCAGGTTGACTTTTTCAATAAAGTAGTTTATCGGAGTCATTCTTTCACGGTAATGGAATTCCCCGTCCATAATTTTTATACCAAGAAGATTAACATGAACCGATGAAGGAGTTTTATCACGTTGTTCAGGTGTAAATAATTGTATCAGATCGCTGAAATTCAACTCCTTTTTTTCCTGTATAATTATGCCTTTTGGCTGATCTAAAGTGATTTTAGTTATTTCAATCGTTTTCGATAACAGTTTAAGCATGGCGAAATTTGCGCTTATTCCTTTGGCTGAAAAGAAAATGCTGTCATCTGCCTTAAAAAAGGGCAGACTTTTTGATTCATAAATTTTCAGATTGCTGATATGGACATAACCGGTAAAAGGATTCACGTAAACCCAGCCCATAGTAATTTGCCTTCCGGTGTACTTCTCATCGTACCTTTCAACCAGGTATTTTGCGACAGGCGAAATCAAAATTATAACCGCCAATATTGTAATGAAAATGGAACCGATTACAATAAATATTGTTTTCTTTAATCTGGCGCTGGCAGTTTTTATTTTTTTTAAAATCATATAAAACTCCTTCGTATTTGGAGAAATTGTCAGCTAATTTGACAGAAATAGTTTAGGCGTATTTTGTGGTTTACTTATTCACAGCAGAAAGCCTTTTAGCGTCCATTTTCCAACAGACACTCAGTCCCACTTCTTCGGAAGATGTTGACATGCTGAGGGAAAGATGTTTGGTGCATGGCGACTTATGCAAGGCAGGGACAACAATGCCAATGAGAGCGCCAAGCCCGAAACCGACGGCAACATCCGAAGGGAAATGATCCAATGATCTGATACGCGCATATGCGATCGTCAGGGGAGGAACTGCTGCGGCTAAATAAAGCAGGTATTTTAGCCCGCCAAGGTTGGGATGATAATCACTATATACCTTGGCCATAAAAAAAGTACTGTAAGCGCAGGAACCCACATGTCCGCTGAAAAATGCATTGCGGGTGTTGTTGTTGTTCATGCGGAATTCAGGTGTAAGTTCATCAGTATTATAGTAAGCGAATGGCCGGTAACGGTTCACAAAAGTAGGTCCGAGAGGACTGTAGTTATAAAAGCTGAAAGTTATGGTGTGCCCCTCGACATACATTAACAGCAGGTCAAGCCAGTCTTTGCGCATATCCTTGTCAATGATAAGCAGGCTGGGCAATAAAAAGATGCCAATCTCACCATAATCTGATATTTTTTTGAACAGGTCCCGGTCAGCGGGATTTTGTTTCAATGCCCATCTGTCAATCGTGTTGATCAGGTTTTTCTGCTGATCCGTATTGATAAACTCCAGTTCATCACTGGTAAGCTTTGGCTTGCTCTTCAAACGGCTGATGGCAAAATAATCTCCGATCATGCCGACACCGATGATACTGCCCGTAACATAATAGTTGACGTGATATCGTTTTACATGCGTCTTTGCTTTTACGGTAGAATCGGATGACTGACAAAAACCTGTGAACGAAAATACCAAGGCAATTGCCATGCAGAAAATGTTTCTCATGATGAAAAATGTAACGTATTTATCAAAATGTAAAAGTGTGAACTTTACATCTGAAAAGTGTTACACAACTTTGGTATAAAGTTGCATCATTCACACATTTTCAAGCGTACTGCGTTTTTTGGATTTGAGGGATTTAAAGAATGAGGGAGTCAGCCCGGTCACCTTTTTAAATTGATGGGAAAGATGGGCTACACTGCTGTAATGCAGTTTCCAGGCAATCTCGGAAAGGTTGAGTTCATCATAGATAATAAGCTCTTTCACCCGTTCTATTTTATGCAGGATAATAAAATGCTCAATCGTGATCCCTTTGGTTTCTGAAAAGATATTGGCCAGGTAAGTATAATCGTAATCCAGTTTTTCTGAGAGGTAATCTGAAAAGTTTGTCTTAGGTACCTCATCCATATAATGAACCATCTCAATAATAACATTCTGTATCTTTTCAATCAGGATGGCTTTCTTGTCCTCCATCAGTTCAAGTCCTGATCGGTGCAGAGCCATTTTGAGCTGATCCCGCACCTCCTGGTTAATGGTTTCCATAATCTCGACTGTTCCCAGGTCAACATTGACAAAATGGAGTCCAAGCTTCTTTAACTCTTCCCTGACCAGCATTTTACAGCGGTTACTTACCATGTATTTAATATAGAGCGTCATGCAATAGCTGATTTTCCCATCAAAATTATAAATTTTTTCGATTATAAGCAACGATATGAAACTGTCAAAACTTTACTTATGCTGTTTGGTTGTCGTAAAATTAGTCCAAATTTTCATCCTTATGAATAATTGCATTTAAACAAAAATCATCCCACTCAATATTCATTGAATGTGTGAATTATATAAAATATTTCAGGAATTGTATAACACGATTCTTAGAAGAATGCTGAATTTTTGTCAAACTTTAATCATAAGATTTCATTAACCCTGGCGATACAAATAAACTAATCCAAAGAAATAATATATGGCAACATTAGATGAAATGAATCAGGCAGTTCTTCATGGAAAGACTAAAATATTGACTTTAGACAGGATCAAAGAATTAACCGGAAAGAGAATCGCAACAATTTATTTTAATTTCCGGCCACCATTCATGCATGAAGTTGACGAATTTATTGTTGGTGAAATTAAGAGTGCCTTTGATCTTCACCCGGATCAGAAGTCGGTGGTTAAAGAACTTAAAAGCAGCCCACATTTATTAAAACGAATGAAATCCACTTTGGAGGTCCTTACTGAAGAGGGCAGAAGAACCTCCATACGGGTTGAATCCTATAAAAAGCAGAATATTCACAGGTCCTGACAATGCTTATGAAGTATGGTTCAAGGAATTTTAATGCTATAGCGCATGGTTCTCAAGTCAAAGCTTTCATCAGGTTCAGTGGCAGACAAATACCCGGTGACTTTTGATGATGGTAAAACGATAATTTTTATTTCAGATAAAAGTAAAGAGCCCGAAACAAGGCAATGGTATGAACAACGGGTAGCCAACAGGTTTAAGAAGTATGTTAAAAAGCCTAAAAAATAAATGTATTAACAGCTTACTTTAATTCAGTACGCATATCCAATGAGTTCCAACCGGTTCGAATATTGAAGGACTACTATTGGTCACAGGAAGATTATCGTATCCACCTTATTATATAATTGAAGCAAAGAAAAAGCACCAAACAGTTAACAGAAATTCAAATTGAAAATAATGAAGAAATTACAGGATAAAAAGAAAAAAGGAATGACCCGGGAAGAATATATTAAAGTTGAATCCAATGTGTACCTGCATGTTACAGATGCAGGTATGGGGAGGCCGGTTGTCCTTATCCACGGCTGGCCCCTGAGTGATGAAATGTATGAATACCAGTACAACGATCTGATAAACAATGATTTTCGGGTAATTGGCATAACATTACGGGGCTTTGGGAAATCGAGTAAACCATATGGACTTTATAATTATAATGTACATGCAAGGGATATCAAAAAAATCCTTGACCACCTGGATATAAAAAAAGCTGTTTTAGGCGGCTTTTCCATGGGCGGCTCCGTTGTAATCCGGTATGTCTCGTTATATAAGAGTGCCCATGTCTCAAAGCTGGCCTTATTCAGTGCTGCAGCACCGATCTGGACACAACGCAAGGATTTTCCATACAATTTGCAAAAAAGTGCGGTGGATGCCCTGGTTGAACTGAACTACAGGGACAGGCCGAAACTTCTGTCCGATTTTGCAAAAATATTCTCTGCCACGGAAACCTCGTTAAATGAAGGGATAGGCAATTGGCTGAATGGGATTTGCCTAAGTGCGTCTTCTTATGCAACGGCAAAATGTTTAATTGCTTTACGGGATACTGACCTTAGAAAGGATTTAACGAAAATTAAAATCCCGACACTCATTATGCATGGCAAACAGGATAAAATCTGTTCTTTTGATCTGGCTGAACAGATGAAAGCCGGAATCTCCGATTCGCAACTCATTCCTTTTGAGAATAGCGGCCACAGCTTGTTTCTGGAGGAAACTGAGAAGTTTAATACAGCGCTTATCAAATTTGCAGGTAAGTGAGTCAGGATAAAGAAACTTCCTTATGAATGATCCACTCCATCCGTTTGTGTAAATCGTAAAATTTTCCGGGCTATATCCTCTGGTGAAAGAATAAAATCTATACAACCGGTTGCTATTGCGCTCTCCGGCATATCCGGCTGGATAGCTGTATCGGGCTTCTGCGCTATGGTAATACCGCCCACTTCTTTTATACCGCAAAGTGCTTCCGCACCATCCCCGTCATATCCTGAGACAATGACAGCGATAAGTTTGCCATCCCAGTGTTTTGTCAAAGAACGAAGGAAAACAGTAATAACATCAGGCCAACCCCGTGGCTTTGATATTGGTTTTAGTCGAAATTCCTCATCCAGAACATGCAAGTCGCATTTTTCTGGTATGATATATACATGGTTGGGCCGGATGTCTAGTTTCTCGGTTATAAGTGTAACTGGCATCTCCGTATAGCGCGGAAGAATCTCATGAAGTTGGGTGGCTACCGTTCTCAAGTGATTTACGATGACGATAGCAACACCCATATCTGCCGGAAGATTTCGCAGTAACCGGATATAGGAGTCGAGTCCTCCGGCAGAACCGCCAACACAAATAACAGGAAAGTCTTTTGCAGCATTCTTATTCTTCAGTGGTTTCATAACGCTCAAGGAAATGTATGCCATTGTGGATGTCCCATAGTCATTTTTCGTTTTTTGACATAATCTTATTTTTAGTGATTTGAAGTGCGTTCAAGAATGGTTTCTAAAGCAGTTTGTAGTTTATCAATAGCACCTGATACAGCTAGTTCAACTGTATCATCCTGACATGAAACAGCAATTGGTTGCCTGCCTTCAAGTCTGGCTTCCAGCAAACATCGTATATCATTCATGCCTTCTTTTTTTCCATTTTCGTCTGATAGATGAACTTCTATTCTTGTAATATGAGATTGGTATCTTTTTAGCTCTTCAGCAATTTGAGAAGTAAAAACAGTTTGATGCTTTTCATCTCCATTAATTGTTTTGTCGGTATTAAATTGAATTTTCATAGCTGTATTTTTGTTTAATTGTTATCCTTTATCCTCATCTAAATCATTATGATTATCCCCACCCAAACTATAATAATTGTTTTCTTCATCCTCACTGCCAACTTTTTCTTGTTGATCATCTAATTCTGATCCTGGAACATCCAGGTCATCGCCAGACATATCATCCTCAAAATTCTTTTCGTTTAATGTCCCTTCCTCTTCGTTTGGTGCTTTTTTTTTAGAAATATCTTCTGGATTTAAATCCATTTCTTTTTCCGCCTGTTTGTATATGTCTTCTGAAGGCGGATAGAGCGGAATAATTTCTAGATCCGTTTTGCTTTTAATTTCTGTAGTTTTCATTTGGTATTTGTTTTATTGTAATGAATATTTCACTATGATACAAAGGTGAGACTTATTGCTATCAAATGTCTTACATAACTATCGAAAAGAGTTACATGATTCACACATTACAAGCAATCAGAATATTTTACATAAAAAATCTGTCGCTTCTAAGACACAACAGGTTACAACTAACTTAGAACAGTCAACCTGCAAGCCAAATTGTCCAGGTAATTGAGAATCTGTGAATGATGTAAAATATTTCCAGAAATGTGTAACGGTTTCCGGAATGAATGGTTACACCTTTGTATAGTTGTGAAAATGCATTCACAATTTAAAATTCAAAAAAATGAATACAACTGAAGTAAAAGGAAACTGGAATGAGCAGAAAGGTAAGCTCAAACAGCAATTTGCAAATTTAACGGACGATGATCTGATGTTTGCCGAAGGGAAAAAAGATGAAATGCTTGGAAAACTTCAAATCAAACTCGGAAAAACCAAAGAAGAATTGCACAAGGTTATGTCGAAACAAAAGCCATCTGCTTTAAAAAAAAGATGCCGTTGCAAACGATTATCTCTCAATAAAAATTAATAAAAATTAAAAAATTAAAATCATGAAAAAAATTATTGTATTAATGTCAGCATGCTTGTTGTTCGCCTTTTTCGGTTATACCCAAACCATCCCGGCTGAAAAGGTTCCGGCACCGGTAAAAGAAACTTTTGCAAAAAAGTTCCCTGCTGCAACCTCGGTCGCATATAAAATGGAAAAGACGGATTATAAAGTCACCTTTAAAGATAAAGCAGTCGGGATGTCTGCCAATTTCAATTCCAAGGGGCAATGGCTGGAAACCCAAACCATCATGATCGAATCAGATCTCCCAAAAGAGGTGTTAACCTCAGTGGCTACTAACTTTGTAGGTTTTGTAATTACAGACATAACAAAAATAGATGGTCCGGGAGATGTATTAAATTATGAGATGCATTTAAAGAAGGGAACAGTTGCTGAAAAGGTTAAGTTCTCGCCGAATGGTGAAATCCTGAAAAAGACACCTTTAAAGAAATAGCGGAAAGGAAAGGAAATTACTGATCATCGTATGATTGACTATTATTGTGAAAGCACCTATCCGGAATTTCGGGCAGGTGTTTTCTTTACTTTGTACAATTTCGCCATTCATTGATTATTTATTCTCACCGAAAAAAATGAAAAAATGTTTGAAAAATAATTTATCCCTTTTGAAAATCGCGTTTAAAGGATGGTGGTCAAAAGATCCGTTTCGCGAAAGTGCAGTGATAGCACATTACTCGATTTTTTCTTTACCAGGATTGCTGGTAGTCATCGTAACATTCGCCGGATATTTTTTTGGACGCGATGCGGTGAATAAGCATATTACAGATCAAATCACTTCCATGTTAGGGGCAGAAACAGCCATTCAAATTCAGAACATGATTGTGCAGGCAAGCAGGATCCGGAATTCTGTCTGGTTAACTGTAATCGGATTGGTTATCATTATCATTGGTGCAACGGGAGTGTTCGCTCAATTTCAGCAATCATTAAATGTCATTTGGGAAGTTAAGGCTGACATAACAAAATCGGGTATTTGGAACGTGATCAAGGTTCGGCTGTTTTCCTTCGGGCTGATCGTGGCTATAGCGTTTCTGCTCATCGTTTCGCTGGTAGTCTCTGCCATGTTATCGGCATTTGGTAATTGGATTTCAAATCATTTTTCTGATTCGTTTCTTGTTGTTTTACAGGTGGTTAATTTCATTTTTTCCTTTATAATCATTGCTGTACTATTTGCCCTGATGTTTAAAATATTTCCGGATGCCAAAATTAAATGGAAGGATGTATGGATCGGCTCATTTCTTACTGCCTTTCTATTTGAGATTGGCAAAGTTGGTCTGGGTTTGTATTTCTCAAAAGCAGACCCTGGTGTAGGATATGGTGCCGCAGGTTCGGTCATATTAATTTTGCTTTGGGTTTCTTATTCCTCCATGCTGGTTTTGTACGGTGCAGAATTTACACACGCTTATGCCGTCAGGAATTCAGGCAAGGTAATTCCTTCAGAAATTGCTAAAAAAGAGATTCAATGAACAACAAAATCATATGAATACACAAACAGAAATCGCAAAATCAGATATTCATTTTAACTCCAATTAGTTGTGTTCTTATCAAAAGTCTAATCTTTCAAATTTTCTTAGAAAATTTGAAACTTCTTGTTCTGTTAATGCTGTTATAGTTATCACTGCCTTTCACTAGCGTTGCGTTATAGTTACAACAATATCAACTGATTACAATCTTGTTCTTTGACATCTTGAATGTTCTCGTTCAAAAAGAGCGTTTTTAATGATGTTCTGTCAAATGCTGAAAGGCTTATCAGTTGCAGGATTTCATACAATTTCTGTGGTAGTTTGAGCTTCTTTTTTGTAATAACTACAAGCACATAAGTTGAAATAGCAATCCAAACCTGCGTCCTTACTGCGTTTTCACTGTGTCCCCAAAATGTTTGAATTTTGAGGTGCTGCTTGATCCATTTGAAAAATATCTCAATACCCCAACGATTCCTATATAAAGCAGCGATTGTGAGAGCAGATAATTTGAAATTATTTGTAAGAAAAATAAGGGTGTTCCCAGTTTCTGCATCAAAATACCGTATTCTTCTCAAACATCCTGGATACTTTTTTGATGTCGCTGAACCAGTAAGGACAATGGTTTGATCGCAAATTACCCCTGTCTCTTTTTTTGTTGTTTTTCGTTTAATCACCCGATACTTCATATTATCTTTTGCGGTCACAACAAAGTTGGTTCTTTCCCCTGCAAGCCGCCACAGTCGTGCAAAATCAATATATGCTTTATCCATTACCAAATAGCTGCCAGCAGGGAAGGAAATATAGTCCAATGTATTTACTTTTGACCCCGGTCTAAACTGGTACCAGTAGACAGGTCAAAATGATACCACCCCAAGGCGATGGCGTACACTTCATGGTTTTAACATATATCGTTAATGTGTGTATCGGGGAACAGTTTGATGTTTCATTATGACATGT
>JAUXWT010000074.1 GCA_030681475.1 Bacteroidales bacterium
AGATGCCGACCAAAAATATCGTGAAAGGAAGATCAAGCACCTTGAAAAACTGCTGCAACAATTAAAAAAGGTTGCGTAATGAGCTTTTGCAAACACAATATAATCAACCAGTTAAAAACAAGTTATATAGTAGACGCAAAGACGCAGAGAAATAAAGTATTGATTGTGAATCCTCTGCGTCTCCGCGTCTCCGCGTCTCTGCGGTTAATATTAAAAAGTTACCTTTTGAGACAGCCGCGTGGGGTGGGGTAATACTTTTAGGATTTCCCACGAAAAATGCAGAATTTTGCAGTCCTATCTCCATAACATGCCTGGATTTCTCTTTGACGACATCATCTTTGGCCCGGTACGCAGCAGGCGGCTGGGACTTTCGCTTGGAATAAACCTCCTCCCGCTTCATTCGAAACACTGCTCATTCAACTGCATCTATTGCGAATGCGGGTGGACGCCTCAGGATCAGGCTCATCCGAAATTGCCTGCCCGTACGGAAGTTTCAATATACCTCGAACAACGTTTAAAGGAACTGAGAACCGAGGACTATTTGCCCGATGCCATCACCTATGCCGGCAACGGGGAGCCAACACTGCACCCTGAATTTGCCGGGACCGTTGATGATACGATCTCCCTGCGCGATAAATATGCCCCGCAAGCCAGGGTGGCTGTCCTTTCAAATTCAAGCATGATCCACCAGCCCGATGTTTTTGCCGCCCTTCAGAAACTGGATGATAATATTCTTAAGTTGGATGCCGGATCTGAAATTATGTTCAACCTGATCAATAATCCTGTGTCGCCGGTTAATTTTACTGGTCTGATCGAAAGTTTGAAGAAATTCCAGGGAGATCTCATGATCCAGAGCATGTTCCTGCGGGGGAATTTCAAAGGGCAGGCTGTCGACAACACCACGCCGGAGGAGGTTGACCTCTGGATCGCGCGCCTGCTGGAGATCATTCCGAAAACCGTGATGATCTACCCGATTGCCAGGGCGACACCATTGCATAACATTGAAAAGATCCCGGTAACCGAACTGGAACTGATCGCGGAAAAGGTACGGAAAACGGGGCTGAAGGTACAGGTTTACCAATAGGGAATGGCGATTTAATTTAGCAATTTACGTTACCCGTTTACGCATTCACCCGTTTACCTTCTTACCTTTGTAACTGCAAACCCATTAAACCTGATCCGCTCTGAAAAGTCTCTATTACCCCGTGAAGATCTGGCTGGCCTTTGGTGAAGTGATCACCGGCAACCAGGAAATCTCCGGATGGCTGGTGAACAACGGCTTTCCCGAGGTCGCTGCTTTGGCGCACGCGGTCAGCGGTAGTGAGGAAGCTACGGCATGGTTGTTCAAAAACAAATTCTTTCACCTGGCTGCCTTCGATGCCGCCATAGATGAAAACGTTCAGGCATATCAGTGGTTAATTGCAAACAAACACACCTTTCTGGTTGTATTTGCCGATGCCTGCCGGGGGAAGCAGGAGGCGATCAACTGGTTTCACAAAAATAAAATGGAGGCCTTCGTGTTGATTGCAAGGCGGATCAAATATCTTCGTGACAATACGACGTTTGACTACCACAAGAAGAAATTCTAGAAATTACCCGCATTTCGAATACCCACAGCTTTTACACACCAGGCAGCCTTCCTGGTAAACCAACCCGTTTTGATCGTTGCATTTGGGGCAGGTGTGTTCCGCTGCCTTGGTGCCGTCGGGGATGAATTTCTTCAGTGCGCGCTCGATACCGTTTTTCCAGGTATTGATGGAATCAACTTCGAAGTTAAGTTTGGAAATGATATTGACCACGAACGGGAGCGGCATGCCGTGTCGTAAAATTCCGGAGATCAGCTTTGCGTAATTCCAGTACTCTTTGTTGAAGGAACGCGACAGGCCTTCGATCGTGATCTTGTATCCCTGGCGGTCTTCAAACTGGAAATCATACCGTGACCCGACGCCATCGGGACGTGTTTTAACGATCCAGCCTTTCTGTACCCATGTCGGAATCCAGAAATCTTCGGCAACCCCGGTAAAAATTTCATACGGACGTTCATTCAATATACCCACTACGGCGATCCACTTTTCGTGATCGTTCTGAAAACGGACGATATCGGCTTCCAAACGACCGGGGCGATGCGGCGCTTTGGTTTCGACAAATTCTTCGCATTTCTCCTTCTTTTTCTTATCCTTCGGTTCATTGTTCACCAGAACTCCCGATCGCGACCCGTCACGGTAAACAGTCATGCCCTTGCATCCAGCTTTCCAGGCCGTTTCGTATATCGTGCTGATCATCTCCTCTTTGGCATCGTTGGGAACATTCACGGTGACACTGATCGAATGGTCAACCCATTTCTGCACAGCGCCCTGCATATGCACCTTGGCCACCCAATCCACATCATTGGCAGTGGCCTTGAAATAGGGAGATTGCTTGATAATCCCTTTGAGTTCTTTTTCAGACATGTGGGCTACTTCATCAACATTGAACCCGTTAACAGACAGCCAGGTCACAAAATTATGATGGAATACGTTGTACTCTTCCCAGGTATCACCCACTTCATCGGTAAAGGTGATGGTAACATTTTTATCGTTGGGGTTCACCTTGCGGCGGCGTTTGTAATTCACGGCGAAAACCGGCTCGAGTCCTGATGTTGTCTGGGTTAGAATGCTGACCGAGCCAGTGGGGGCGATCGTGAGCATAGCGATATTGCGCCTGCCATATTTTGTCATATCTGCATAAACATCCGGTGCCGCTTCGCTGAGCCTCTGAATGAAAGGGTTATTCTGCTCGCGCCCGGTGTCATAAATCGGGAAAGGGCCTCTCTCCCTGGCCATGGTAACTGATGATCGGTAAGCCTCAATGGCCAGAATTTTGTGAACCTCTACCGAAAAATCTGTTGCATCGTCTGTTCCGTAACAACTGCCAAGTGCGGCAAGCATATCGCCTTCGGCAGTGATGCCAAAGCCTGTCCTTCGTCCCTGGATGGCTTTTTTCTTGATATTCAGCCACATGTTCCTTTCCCTGACTTTGATCTCCTCCTGTTCCGGATCCTTTTCGATTTTTTTGAGAATGCGGTCAATCTTTTCCAGTTCCAGGTCAATGATGTCATCCATCATCCGTTGGGCCTTGTGGACATGAGAAATAAAGAGACCCGAGTCGAAGCTTGCTTCGGCGGTAAAGGGCTTATCCACGTAATTGTATAAGTTGATGGCCAGCAGCCTGCAACTGTCGTAGGTACAGAGTGGAATTTCACCACAGGGGTTTGTAGAAACAGTCCGGAACCCCAGGTCGTCATAGCAATCGGGAATTGATTCGCGTATGATGGTATCCCAGAAAAGTATGCCTGGTTCTGCCGATTTCCATGCATTGTGAACGATTTTATGCCATAGCTCGCGGGCTTTCATTGGCTTTTTAACAGCAGGATCATCAGAATTAACAGGAAACCGCTGAATAAATTCGGTGTCATTCACCACGGCCTGCATGAACTCATCGGTGATCTTTACTGAAATATTCGCTCCGGTCACCTTGCCCGACTCCAGTTTGGCATCGATAAAGTGTTCCGCATCCGGGTGAACTACTGAAATGCTGAGCATCAGTGCGCCCCGCCGTCCCTCCTGGGCCACTTCGCGGGTTGAATTTGAATAACGTTCCATGAAAGGTACGATACCGGTTGAGGTAAGCGCGCTGTTTTTGACCTCACTGTATTTAGGCCGGATGTGCGACAGGTCGTGCCCCACCCCTCCCCTGCGTTTCATCAACTGAACCTGCTCTTCATCCGTTTTCATGATCGCTCCGTATGAGTCGGAGGCGCCTTCATTGCCGATCACAAAACAGTTTGAAAGGGAGCCGATTTGAAAATCGTTTCCGATGCCGGCCATGGGGCTTCCCTGGGGAACAATATATTTAAAATTCCGCATGAGTTCAAAAAGCTCATCCTCGCTCATGGGGTTGGGGTATTTCTTTTCGATGCGGGCAATCTCACGGGCAATTCTGCGGTGCATATCGTCAGGGGTCAATTCAAAAAGATGCCCTTCGGAGTTTTTAAGTGCATATTTATTGGCCCACACATTTGCGGCCAGACTGTCGCCCTGGAAATATTCCGTTGATTTTTCAATAGCCTCCTCAAATGAATAAATCTTCCTTGCAATATCTTCTGTCTTCTTTTCCTTCATTTCCAATGCTTCATCTGAGACTTTCGGCCGGATCCTTTTTGCCAATACTTCATTATAATAGTCTGTTTTTGTATCCGTTGCCGTGTTTATCACCGTGTTTTTTTCCATGCATGAACAGGATTAGCTGTTATGTTCTGATTTGATTAACTGATTGTTCTTGCGAACGTTCCAATAAATTTTCGGGAGAATAATTTACGCAGCAAGATACAACGAACAATGGGTTTCGCAGAATTTAGTTATTAACACAAAAAGAGAGCGTAGAGGTAACAACCTGAATTAAAAAAACATATACTTTGATAATTCAGCTAATGCGCTTTTTAACCGGATTCCGGCAATTCTTCCGCCTTCCAGACCAGCTTTGTTCCAAAGCCAAGGCGGTTATCGGTCATTTTTATAAAATCGGGCGCCAGGGACCAAAGGTACAGATCAGGCATCATCCGCGCTATTGGAAACCGTTTCAGATACCTGGACCTGGCAACCGATAAATCGTCACCCTCCATGGGTTTTATGGTTCCGGTAAACTGTATCCCCCTGATTTTTCCGACAATTCTGGTTTCAAGGGCGATGGCGCCCGCCACCTGGTAGTTTTTGCCTTCAATTACATCACGAATATGACGGGTTTTATAATCAGAGGTAAAAATGAATTGATTACGCTCCTTAAGCCAGGCATAATAACATGTGGCACAATAGGGTACGTTATCCCGTGAAACAGCGAGGGTGAGTATATGATGTTCTCCGATAAAATCGAGGATGCGCTGTTCAGGATGGTTCATGGTTAAAAATCAAGACTGAGTGAGAAATAGAAAACAGGTTTGCCGATACGCCCGTCTTCCACACCCCAGGCAAGGTCGCCACGCAAAAAATATCCGAATAACCTGGTACGTGCGCCTAATCCAAAACCCTCCACAATCGGTTCTTTCTGCATTTCAACTTTGATGAACAGGGGTTTCCGGTATATGTACCTTGTAAACAACTGGTTATCTTCCGACCAGGGGGATGTGCCTGTCCAGGCAGTACCCACATCCCCAAACGCAACGATTTGGAAATTATTAATAAAATCGGATCGGATCGGACGGTTAAAGAGATAACGGAACACCGGCCAGCGCAACTCCGTGTTGAAAACAAAAAAGCTGTTCCCATTCCTGATATTCTGGTCAAAGCCACGCATGTTTGTGGCCAGGGTCTGGAAAGCATAGTTCTGGTCGAAAGAAACAGGAACATCGACATTGTAGGTCGGAAAGAGCCAGTTATCCACCCCGCCCATATAATACAGCAGTTTGTTGTTGCCGAACGAGGTACTGGCAGCAAAGCGGTTTGCCCAGATCAGTGTATTGTGCAACCGCTGATAATTGCGAAAATCCATCCCGACAACGATCAGGTTATTGCCTTTTTTGTTCAACAACTGGTAGTATTCCCCGAAAAACTTATACCGGGTTCCCTGGTATAGATTCAGTCCCAGATTGCGCGTATTATCATAGGTAAGTTCGCCTTTTACACTTCCCCAAACATCATGAATATCAGGTTGTTTCAGATTCACCTGGTCCGTTGACAGAAAAACCGCCCGATCATACCGAACAGATGCTGTCCCCTTGATATTAAGTACCGGAGTAAAGGGATAAGTTGCAATATAATATAACTCATGGATCCTGTGCCTGACGATGGAATAGAATCCCGCCTCCTCAACAGCCTTGCGGTGAAAAATGACCTGATGGTCAACCCTGCGCTTATAATTCCCGAAGCTGAAAAGATACTCATTATTGATGAGACTTACGTTCAACCGGACACCTCCGCTGAGGCGATAGTCCTCCATGAGATCGGTAACCCCCACCATCATCAGGGCATTCAGTCCGGGGTTGATAAATACCGGCGACTGGCTCCCTGTAAACGGCTGATAGGCAAAATTCAGATAGGTGAAATCGATTTGGGTGACCATCTGGTCAATATAGTACTCGACATTGTAATTTAACTGTTTGGCATTTTTATACTTGTCTGCGGTATCCCTCCGGTTTGTTGTCTGGGAAATATTTTTCATTTGCAATTCCTGGTAGAGATTCCACCAGCGGGATTGTGTCGAGTCATTTCCGATAATTTTCCCCTGTCCTGCCTGACCCGGATCAATTTTCGTCGTGTCGATCATAGACAGGATCTGACTGACCACTTCACTTTGCCTGACCACGGTGAAGTGCTTTTTCTCCTGCGTTTTGAACGGTTCTTTCAACAGTTGCAAACTATCAGAATTATCAGATCCGGCCTCTTTTTGAGCAGCTTTATTTTTAATATCCTTAAAATATCCCGGCTGGACCTCAACCTTCGTTACATGTTCAGGAAGGATCAGGTCGGCTGTGAACATTCTAAAGTTACGATTCTGGTAAACAACCTCACCTATTTTTACACCCCCGGGTGAAACATCATGTTCGAGGATATTGCGCGAATAATTGGTGATCGGGTAGGTTGTGGTGAAATAACGGTAATGCGCGATGGTATCAATAAAAGCAATGGTACTGTCATATCTGGCAAGATACCGGTTGATGATCCCGTTCTGATCGCTCAGGAAACAAAAATAGTTATCCCCATAGGCCTGAGGTTGTGTTTCGTTGGCATCCGGGGTCTTTGTAAGGCGTTGAAGTACATTGCGTTTGGTAGAGAAATTATAAAGAAAAATGTCGTTGGCATACGACATGTTTTCAATCTTCACCGGTTCATCAAACCGTATGGTGTCGTTTTCACGGTTGGAAGAAAAGATGATATCTTTGGAATTGTTGATGAACCTAGGATTGAGGTCATCATACCTGTCCCTGGTCACCTGTTCATGTGATCCGGAGGCAATATTAAACACGAAAATGTCAGACTGCCCCTTTTGCACGGCGGATAAAACCAGCAAGCTCCCATCGCCGGAGTAGGACATGTCCAGAACCTTTTGAAAATTAACCAGCACCTGACGCTCCAGGCGCTTTTCTTCAAGATTGTAGAAATAGAGCCAGATTTCACCTTTGCGTTCCACCAGAAAAGTAAGAAGTTGTCCGCTCGGATGCCATGCGACGAGTGGATATGAATAATCGGGCCGATCGGCCAACCGGTAACCACCGCGGTAAATTCTCCTGGTTTTACCGGTCTCCGTATTCTGTATGAATATTTTATAAATTCCAAGCTGATGGGTCGCGTAAGCCATAGCGCCACCATCCGGGCCTATTTTGAGGGAATGATAAACCCGATCGGGCCTGTTCCGCTTGTTGAACATGTTACCCGGGACAGCAGTACGGCCGGATTCCTGTTGATTGTAAACATCCTTATAAAAGGCAAGCCATTCCTGGATGACCGTTTTAAGGCTTACACCCAGAACATATTGAAAACCCCGCTCAACATTCCGGCTGAGGCGCGCCATGTAAACAATGTTCGGGATGGATGAGGAACCATATTTGATCGCGAGGTAATTCCACAGCGAGTGACCGGCAAAAGTGGCCTCAGCCCCGGTAAGACCATTGAATTTTTCGAATTTTCTGTTCAGGATGGCATCCCTTACCTGGTTTTCGATATCGGCATCCCATTTGCGGGAGATGAATGAGATCAGGCCATTCATATACCATTCAGGAACCGAGAACAGCGCATTGTTCTTGATCTGTGCCCCAATACCGGTGCCATAGATCATGTTGTTCAGGATCACCTGGGCAATGCCGGCACGGATCTGCTGATCAAAATGTTCGTAATTGCCATCAAAATAAAGGAGTACCCGTCCTCCGATGATCCG
This sequence comes from Bacteroidales bacterium, assembly GCA_030681475.1. Lineage (GTDB taxonomy): Bacteria > Bacteroidota > Bacteroidia > Bacteroidales > FEN-979 > CAIVAT01. The sequence continues at coordinate 7,906 of JAUXWT010000074.1, forward strand.
TGTCACCCCACCCGTATTGTAATAATCCCAATCGCCGAATAAACCGATATTGCTCTGCTTCAGATCGGAAAGATTGTTGAAAATGATAAACTGAACCTTTTCTTCGAGATTTGACTGCAAATCGAGCTCGATCTCCTTGATGTGCTTATCGGCATATTCGGCGGTATATTGGGCCAGTTCCCTGCCATTCAGATAATAATAGGTGTCGAATTTTTCGAACCGGAAATGGAGCCAGAGAAAATCGTTGTACTGAACCCTGCTTTTACCGAAAATCAGTTGTGAACCATTGTAAAACTGCGCCTGCCCAAACACCGGGAAAAACAGTATCAATCCCGGAATGATCCACGCAATCTTCCAGATTTTAAAACCCCGGTTCTCGCATGAATCCTTTATCATAAGCGGTTATACAAGGAAAAATAATTGGAGGCGCTAAGGTACGATTATTTTCAACAGACTCCTCATATGGCTCTATTTTCATACCTTTGCAACCCTTATTTAACAATATACCCCGATGATAACGATTAAAAAATTTGTCTTCAACACCTTTATGGTCAACACCTATATTTTGTATGATGAAACCGGTGAATGTGTGCTGATCGATGCTGCCTGTTTCGAGCCGAGGGAAAAGGATGAAGTACGTGATTTTATATCTGACAACAACCTGAAACTTGTCAGGAACCTGAACACCCATTGCCATATTGATCATGTTCTGGGAAATAATTTCATTGCACAGCAATATGGGATCAGCCCCGAATACCATGCAAAATCAGCCCCGTTTCTACTTACCCTCAGGGAGATGGGAGCCTCGTTCGGTTATACCATCACCCAGATTCCCGAGGCAAAACGTTATCTCGAAGATGGTGAAATGATCAGTTGGGGAAATTCAGCCCTCAAGATATTCTATACACCCGGACATGCTGACGGCAGCGTTTGCCTGTATCATGAAAAACAACGATTTGTCATTACAGGCGATGTCCTTTTCAGGGATACCATCGGACGGACCGATCTTCCGTCGGGCGATTTTGACCTGCTGATGACCAGCATCAAAACCAAACTGTTTACGTTGCCCGAAGAAACAGTCTGTTATCCGGGACATGGGCCGGAGACTACGATCGGGTATGAGATGGAGAATAATCCGTATATCAGGTAGATAGCGAAATAGTGAAATAGCGAAATAGTGAAATAGCGAAATAGTGAAATAGCGAAATGGTGAAAGAGGTTAAAAAAATATTAATCATACGTTTTAGTTCGATCGGTGATATTGTGCTTACGAGTGCCGTGGTGAGGTGCCTGAAAGAGAAGATAAAGGACGCAGAAGTTCATTTTCTGACCAAGAAACAGTATGCATTGATCCTCAGCGCTAATCCAAATATTGATAAAATCTGGCTTTACGACAACAACTTTCACGATTTGATCCCGCAGCTTAAATCGCAGGGTTTTGATTTCATCGTCGACTTGCACAAGAATTACCGCTCCATCTTTGTAAAATACAGGCTTGGCGTGAAATCAGGATCCTTTCCGAAGATGAACCTGCAAAAATGGCTGGCAGTCCGTTTCAAAATGAAATCGCTGCCTGATATCCATATTGTTGACCGGTATTTCAAGGCTGCTGCTCCTTTGGGTTTAGTAAATGACAGGCAGGGACTCGATTATTTCATCCCGGCCGAGGATGAGGTTGCACTGACCAGCCTCCCTGAAACCCATCGGCAGGGATACATTGCCATTGTTATCGGTGGTAAGCACAATACAAAAATATTCCCGCCTGAAAAAGTTATCGAAGTCTGCGAAAAACTTGGTCAACCGGTCATCCTTCTTGGGGGAAAAGAGGATATGGAACATGGGAAACTCATTGCAAGCAATTCGAAAACAACTGTTTATAATTCAAGTGGGCGATATAATATCAACCAGTCAGCTTCGTTGATCCGCCAAGCCAGGGCCGTTTTAACCAACGACACCGGGCTGATGCATGTTGCGGCAGCTTTCAGAAAACCAATGGTTTCAGTTTGGGGCAATACCATCCCTGCTTTTGGTATGTACCCCTATCTGCCGGAGGAATCCCGGGCAAATTCCATGATCGCCGAAGTAAAGGATCTGTCATGCAGGCCATGCAGCAAACTCGGGTTTGAAAAATGCCCAAAAAAACATTTTCAATGCATGAACGATATCAACACGAAACCCATCGCTGATTTTTTGATCGCGGCCGGCCAACCTCCAAATCGTAAATCGTAAATCGTCAACTCGTAAATCAAATGGTCTTCATCGATTCCCATTCCCACCTCTATGCCGACGAGTTCGACCACGACCGCGATGCGATGATCCTCCGGGCGAAACAGAATAACCTATCGCATTTATTCCTGCCTGCTATTGATTCAACATATCATGAAAAGATGCTGGATCTTTGTGGGAAATATCCCGGTATCTGTTTCCCGATGATGGGTTTGCACCCTACTTCGGTCAAGGGAAATTATCAGGACGAGTTGGACATTGTAACGCAATATCTTGCAAAGCCTGAATTGAAATTCTACGCTGTCGGTGAAATCGGCATCGATCTGTACTGGGACAAAACACATGAAGCCGAACAGCGTATTGCTTTTGACCGGCAACTTGACCTGGCGGTACAATATGGCATTCCGGTCGTGATCCATACACGTAACTCTATGGAAATTGCACTTGACATGGTTGAAAAAAGGCAAGATCCCAGGCTCAAGGGTATATTTCATTGTTTCAGCGGCAATGCAGAACAGGCCGAAAGGGCTGTCAGGATGGGATTCATGCTGGGGATCGGCGGCGTGGTGACCTATAAAAACTCAGGATTGCAAGCTGTTGTGGAACAAACCCCACTCGCTAACTTGTTGCTGGAAACCGATGCCCCATGGCTGCCACCCGTTCCGCATCGCGGACAGCGGAACGAGCCTTCCTACATTCCGCTGATCGCGCAGAAAATCGCGGATATAAAAGGTCTCTCCCTGGAGCAGGTCGCTGATACGACGACAGAGAATGCGGTGAGGTTGTTTGGGGTCGGGTAGACAAGGGGACAAGGGGACGAGGGGACAGGGGGACGTATGATTTTGACATTTGACTTTGCATTTTAACATTTGAATTTATTTTAACTTATGATTGGAAAAACAAACATCCTGGTAATTTACACCGGCGGGACCATTGGCATGGTACAGGATCCAAAAACACTGACGTTGAAACCATTGACTTTCGATATTCTGTATAAATATCTCCCGGTCCTTGAGAATTTCAACTGCAGCATCGATTTTTTCACCTTTGAGCCGTTGCTTGATTCTTCGAACATGAACCCGGAATTCTGGATACACCTGGCCGACGTGATCGAAGAGAAATATGAAGATTACGACGGCTTTGTCGTGCTGCATGGATCAGATACCATGGCCTATACCGCTTCGGCGCTGAGTTTTATGCTGGAAAACCTCAACAAACCGGTCATCTTTACCGGGTCCCAGCTTCCCATCGGTATGGTACGAACCGATGGCCGTGAAAACTTCATCAACTCGATAGAGATTGCCATGGCCAAAAGGTTCGACAATCCGGTGGTGCCCGAAGTTGCCATCTGTTTTGAAAATAAACTTTACAGGGCAAACCGTACATCGAAGCTCAATGCTGAAAACTTCAAGGCATTCGTTTCTGGAAATTATCCCCTGTTGGGTGAGATCGGAGTGCACATCAAATATAATCAGGACCTGATCCTGAAACCTAATTTCAAGAAGCTAAAGGTATTTAAAGAGTTGGATGACAACATTGCGATTCTGAAATTGTTCCCGGGCATATCTCCTGCCGCCGTAGAGGCAATTCTGAATACGAAAGGGCTCAGGGCGGTAATCCTGGAAACTTTTGGCGCTGGGAACGCACCCACCGTGCCATGGTTTCTCAACCAGTTGGAGGAGGCCAATAACCGCGGCATCGTGGTATTCAACGTGACCCAATGCAAGGGAGGCGCCGTGGATATGGGAAAATATGAAACCAGCGCTGGATTGAGTAAAATAGGAGTCATCGGCGGCTCAGACATCACCACCGAGTCGGCCGTTACAAAGCTGATGTACCTGCTCGGTTGCGGTTATTCGACCGAAAGTGTGAAACAACTGCTGCAAACTTCCCTCCGGGGCGAAATGACGGTTTGAGAAATCAATATTATTAGTACCTTTGCACCCTGAAATTTTAGATAGCGGATACTTAGCGCCAATTTTCACCATTTCGCTATTTCACTATTTCGCTACTTATTTTGGAGAGGTGTCCGAGTGGTCGAAGGAGCACGCCTGGAAAGTGTGTGTACGCCAAAAGTGTACCCTGGGTTCGAATCCCAGTCTCTCCGCAAAACCTTTGTAATTTGCTGTTAAGCAAAGTATTACAAAGGTTTTTTTTATCTTATCCGTTCCTGCTGATTTTATCAAGCATCACCGGGTTTTTGATCGTAATTATCCTGCCCTGAATGCTTAACAATCCTTCGTGCTCGAATTTCAACAATACCCTGGTGGCGCTTTCACGCGAAACCCCGATGAGGTCGGCAAACTCTTGCCTGGTGAAAGGTAACTCAAATGAGTCCTGTTCAAAAATGATCTTTGCAAAATAGATGACTGCATCGGCAACCCTGCCATAGACCTTCTTCTGCGACTGGCTCATGAACCGGTGAAAATTCTGGAGACTGTCGCGGCTGACCGAAACAAGGATCTCGTAGGCGAAATTTCCATTTTCCCTGACAAGCCGGTTGAATACGTTGATATCAATGTAACAGACCATGACATCGGTCAGCGCAGCATATGAATAATGGTTCACCCTGTCGCCAAACAGGGAAGGAAGGCCGAGATAGGTATATTTCCTGACGATTTGCAGGATCTGCTCCCGGTTGTCGGGGTTTGTGACATACTCTTTGACCAACCCCGATTTCAAATAGATGATGTTGGAGGTCATGGAACCCGCCTGCACCAGGATATCCTTCTTTCTGAACGATGTCTCTTTGCTGTTCTGACTGATCTGTGTAAGTTCGTCCGGGTGCAGTATTGCCGCCGCACAACTTTTGTCCTTACAGTCGGTGCATGAATTGATCGTTTTGCTGAAATCTGTGATCATAGTATCCTGGGGTCAAAATCAACCACAAACTTACGGTTTATTTGCTTTCAGAATATCAGTTTCCGGTCCTGTTTAAATTTTCTTCAGGCCGGGGCCCCATGTTGAATATCAATTCTCCGCCGGATATCAGCTCGCCGTGATCTATAAAGGGGGTGGTAAGAATTTTCCCGTTCAGGGTCATTGATTGGATGTATTTGTTCTTGTCACTTAACCCGTTCGCTTTGACGGTAAATATTTTATCGCCCGGGAGGGATATTGTCGCTGAAGAAACACCCGGAGCGCCTATGGCATATTGCGTGGTTCCCGGACAGACGGGATAAAATCCAAGAACGCTGAAGATGTACCAGGCGCTCATCTGCCCGCAGTCGTCATTTCCGCATAACCCATCGGGTTTGTTTCGGTACATGGTGTTCACGATCAGGTGGATGCGTTCCTGGGTCTTCCATGGTTTCGATGTCCAGTTGTAGAGATAAGCCACATGATGGCTGGGTTCATTGCCATGGACATAGTTCCCGATCAGCCCTTCACGCGTAACATCTTCTGTTTCATTGAAATACCTGTCATCCAGATACATGGTAAACAGGGAATCGAGCCGCCGGATAAAGATCTTTTCCCCGCCCATCAGGCTGATATAATCCGGAACATCGTGGGGGACATAAAATGAATAATTCCACGAATTTCCCTCGATGAATCCCTGTCCGTGGGTACTCAACGGGTCAAAGGGTGTTTTCCAGGAACCATCCGTGTTTTTTGCCCGGATAAATCCTGTGGATGGGTCGAAAAGATTCCGGTAATTCAGCGAGCGGTCAGTGAAATGTGTTGCCTGCTCCCTGGCAAATTTTTTCTCCTGGTCCGATGACTCCTTAGCATGGATAACCGCTTTGGCAAACTGAGCAATGGTATAATCATCATAGGCATATTCCAGCGTGACTGAAGCCGAATTTCCGGATTTGTCATCCGGTACAAATCCATATTTCATATAGTCGCCAATACCATCGTATAACGGATTGGTGGCGGTGGTTACACAAGCCCTGAGCGCTTTGTAGCTGTCAAATCCACGGATACCCTTCACCCAGGCATCGGCGATAACCGGCACACTGTGATAACCGATCATGCACCAGTTTTCATTGCCATGATGCGACCACACGGGCAGCATGTGCTCGGGGCTCTGATCAAAATGGGCCAGCATGGAATTGATCATGTCGGACGTCTTTTGTGGATAAAGCAGCGTTAACAATGGGTGTTCCGCGCGATAAGTGTCCCAGAGTGAGAAGATGGTATAGTTTGTAAAGTTTTTGGCTTTGTGGATGTTCTGGTCAATGCCGCGGTAAAGACTGTCGACATCATTATATACCACCGGTGATTGCAACACATGATAAAGCGCTGTGTAAAAATTGACCTTCCGGTCGTCCGGCCCTTCGATCCTGATGCGGCTGAGTTCATTTTCCCACGCTTGCTGCGCCTCTTTCCTGGTTTTTTCAAAATCCCAATGGGGGATTTCAGTCTGAAGATTTCGTAGCGCACCATCCATGCTTACGGCAGAAAGGCCGATCTTGATCATTATCTTTTCACCCTGGATGGTGGAGAAATCAAAATGCGCCCTGATCTTTTTTCCCGCGATTTCCGGGAAATTTTCCTGCTGGTTGAATCTACGCCAGAAACCCCTGTAAACTGGTTGTTCATCATTTCGAAACCCATAACTTTTAAAGGGCTTTGAAAAACTCAGGGCAAAATAGAGGTAGCGGGTCCGGGCCCATCCGCGGGTGATGCGGTAACCGGTGACCAGGGTATCGTTGTGAGCCTGTAAAAAGGCCAGCAAAACCTTACCGTCATAGTTGTAGATTCCATGAACCATATCCAGTATGATGTGCGCGCTGTCGCTTTCAGGAAATGTATACCGGTGGAATCCTGTCCGTGTGGTTGCCGTCAGTTCCGCCTCCACATCAGGATCGTCAAGGTGGACCTTATAGTATCCCGGTGATGCCTTTTCCGTCTCCTTGCGGAAGCGTGAACGGTATCCGGTTTCGGGATGATCGGCCGTGCCGGGATTTAATTGAAGCTTTCCGACAGTGGGGATGATCAAAAAATCTCCCAGGTCCGAATGTCCGGCGCCATTGAAGTGGGTGTGGCTGAAGCCGACGATGGTCTTATCCAGGTACTGATATCCGGCACAATAACGGTAAACGTCCGGGTTGTATTTCCCCTCTTTTTCGTAAGGAATGGTATCGGTATCCGGGCTCAGTTGGACAAAACCAAATGGCACACATGCTCCCGGAAATGTATGCCCCATCTCTTGTGTGCCGATAAAGGGGTTGACATAATCTGATAACGACTGTGCTTTTAATCCAAGGGTGCAAAAAATCCCTGCACTGAGTATGATCGAAAAGAGTTTTTTCAAAATTCCTGATCATGAAAATTAACCACAATAGGCACAGTAGGGCACATAGGTTTAACTCATACGCACACCGGGGTGATCACAAGTAGAAAAGCAGGAAAAGCGCTGGCAAAATGATCCCGATGGCGGTAAGCCATGCGCCTCTGCCCAGGATGCCTTTTTTACCCCGCAACACGAACAGTCCGGTTATTGCAAGGATGATCAGCGCGGCAGCATACAGATCAGAAAACCAGGTGTACAATTTTTTCGGATTGTTGTAGTGCAGGAGGTTCATCTCTTTGATGACATGTCGGGTTGTTTTCCGTTCCATCTCAGCCTCACCAGTAGCCAGGTCAACATATACAAATCCCTTGGTCAGGAAAATCTGCACATAACCATCCCCTGTGATAAAACTCTTGAAATTATCTCTTTGGCCCACCTGGTCAAGCACCGACCAAACATACGTTTGATCGACGACTCCCGCTTTCGGCAGTGGTACTTTGAGGTCGGTATAAGACTTTCCGTAGTCGGGGTGCTGGAAATCGCCTGATTTGAAATGGTTGAGCACAATTCCTGAGATCGCGTAGATAATCGTCATGCCAACGCATAAGTAGCCAATATCACGGTGAAGCACATTGTTCCACCGGCGTAGAGTTTTTACCTGCATGTTATTTCAGTTCAATGAAACTGTCGGCTTCGATGGAGAAGAACGACAAATGATCCTTGCCGCTGTTCTTAATATCCTCGCGAAGTTCTGCGATCTGTTCCAGCTTTTCCTTTACTCCCTGGTCTTCATGGCCCAAAGCGCCGGTATGGATACCCACACTGTGGTCTTCTTCCGGCTTTGTAAGTTCTGCTTCCCATTCATTGAGATATTTGGCGTCGATACGTTCTTCTTTCAGGGTTCCGACCACACGCAGGCGGCTGCCAACGAGGGCGTCATCAAACTTTGTAATATTAGGGCCGGTTGTAACTTCAATACGTATGCTGTCGGTTCCGTCGACAAGAAACAACCTTTTTCCGCCATGTTTGCACAGGTGGAAAACAGTTCCTTCGATGATAACAGGCTTGTCGATGCAACTGTCGGCCTGCTGTTGGAATGTTAGCACAGTCAGAAAGGTTGTGTCATTTTTGTCTTCGGAACCCGTGTCTTTTGATCCCGGGTTGCATGCAACAATCGCAAAAAGGATTACGATCAGTAACGGAAAGAGTCTCTTTGTCATAAGGTTTGGTTTGGTTTCTTCGGCAAAGGTCGCATTTTTTCTGTTATTTTCAAAACAGAAACAGGCCATGAGCTCTGATCGTTTGACATTCCATTTATACCGTCTCATGAAATTGAGGATTTTTTTTCATAATCTGACTTATTGCATGGGAACTTCGATCACCAGGATCTCAGATTTTTTAAGGGCTTTCAAGGAAAACGAAGGAACGTCAGAGAGCCCAAGTCCATCTCTTTTTTCAAGTGGGAATCCCTCAACCTCCGTCTGCCCATCAAGAATAAATATATAAGCGCCATGGCGTTCATCGTGCAATGTATATCCGGTGGTTCGCGATTCGTCGAGGGTTATCCTCGAAAACCAGGTTTGCTGGTTGAGCCGGAGTGAGCCGGGAGCATCAGGCGACACCAGCACCTGCCAACGGTTGCGTCTTGCAGCGGGATCAAATGCTTTCTGATCGTACCGTGGCGTAATGTTTTTCTTTCCCGGGAAAACCCATATCTGAAGGAGCTGAACAGGATGATCAGGGCTCTTGTTGTACTCAGAGTGGAGAATCCCGGTTCCGGCTGACATCACCTGCACTTCACCGGGACGGATCACCATGGTGTGTCCCATGTTGTCTTTGTGTTCAAGATCACCTTCCAGCACGATCGTCACGATCTCCATGTTGTCGTGCGGGTGCAGGTCAAACCCTCCTCCCCCGCCGATCAGGTCATCGTTTAATACACGGAGCATGCCGAAATGGACCCTTTCGGGGTCGTAATAATTTGCAAAACTGAAGGTATAATGTGTGTCGAGCCAGCCGTAATTCGAATGTCCGCGACTGCCCGACAGATGATGAATGGACTTCATAAGCAATGTTTTTGTGGTTGAATGGTCATGTTTATCTTTCGGGGATGATTTTGTTGGTCAATAATAAAACAAAATATAAGCAATAAAATTGTCAAATGCTTATTATTTACTGCAATAGATGTATTACTCGGGTTAATTTGCGTATCTTTGCACCGGCTTTTGAATATTCAGAGATCCACAAGGCAAGCCCATTCAGTCGTTATCACCTCCTCGAAGTTGTATCGCCGCCGGTTCCTTCTCGTGATTGAAGCGTTATATCAGCAGCCATACAGTATTCACTCATTTATTTATTACATGAAAAACATTTTTGTATCAAATTTAAGTTTCAGGATCAATGATGACGATCTGAAACAGGCGTTTGCCGACTATGGAGACGTAACTTCAGCAAAAGTAATTAAAGACAATTTTTCGGGAAGATCAAGGGGATTTGGTTTTGTGGAAATGACCAATGACGAGGAGGCTACGAAGGCTATTGAAGAGTTAAACAATGCCGAATATGACGGCAAGGTGATGACCGTTTCAGAAGCACGCCCGAAAACCGACCGTAAACCGGGTGGTTTCAGTGATTCACGTGGTGGCGGTGGCGGATTTGGCGGCGGCAGTTCGCACGGTGGCGGAAGCTACAGTGGCGGAAGAGACAGTGGCGGCAGAGACAGCGGCGCACGCGGTGGTTTCAAAAAAAGATTTTAATATCCCGTTATTGAATTTTCAGGTCGTTTTTGATTAGTTCCTTTGTAAAACAGGTATCTTTGCTTTATGAAGCCATGGTATCGTTTTCCCTTCTGGCCGGTTATTTTACTGCTGTTGCTGGCAATGGCTTCATCATGCTATAAAGATGATGATCCGATCCCGGACGCTCCTTCAGGAACAGTTTCATTTACTATTGATCACCGGGTAAACGGTGAGCCCTTGCAGTTAAATGAACTGAAATACACCAATGCCGCTGGCAATATTTACATGGTAAACGATTTGATGTATTTCATTTCCGACATCACCTTTTACCGGAATGACGGCTCCCGGAAGGTGATAGGTGCCTGGAAGGAGATCTTTTATGTTGATGAAGTAATTCCCGCAACCAAGACAATCAAGTTTCCCGATAAAATCCCAACGGGTTCCTATGATTCCATTTCGTTTATTTTCGGAATATCTGAGGCAAAAAACAAATCCTTCATGTTTGTAAATCCCCCCGAAGTGATCATGGGATGGCCGGAAGTGCTCGGCGGAGGCTACCATTATATGATGCTGAACGGAAAATGGAAGGATACGACCGGAACTGTCATGCCTTTCAATTTCCACCTGGGGATCGGACAACTTTATAAAGGGAACGGTTACAATATTGATTCGATTTATGCCTTTGTTCAGAATTATTTCCGGGTAACCCTTCCAGGTTCTTCATTTCAAATGGCGGATAAGGGAAATCTCACCTTCCTGCTGACCATGAACATCGAGAAATGGTTTGAATCTCCGCATGTTTATGACCATAATCACTGGGGAGGAGCCATCATGCAGCGCCAGCCTGCCATGCAAATGGCGAAGGAAAACGGGTGGGACGTTTTTTCGATTGAACCGTACTAAAAAGAATAAGATTGCAAGTTTCAATGTATGATATCGAACTGCTGAACTGGCTTCACAATCACCTGATCCCTCATTCCGTTCCGGTTCTCCAATTCATTTCTGACACTACAACCCTGGTGAGTATAACCATGGCCTTGCTGGTCATCATCGCAGCAATCGTAAAAAGGTCAAAAAGTTTGCGTTTGCATTTTTTCAAGCTGGTCACGGTTCTGATCTTGGTGCTGTTTGTCACCCAGGGTTTGAAAACCCTGATTGACAGGGATCGTCCGTTTACCACCTACCCGAACATCGAAAAATTATCTTCCGGAGGCGACTCCTCCTTTCCTTCAGGACATACCATGGAAGCATTTGCCATGGCTACGGTATTGTCGTTGTTGTTCTCACGTCGTAAGATCATCATTGCTGTTTTTATCTGGGCAGTCCTGGTAGCCTATTCAAGAATGGCGCTGGGGGTTCATTATCCCAGTGATGTGCTGGCAGGGAACCTGATCGGGATATTGATTGGCTGGGTTGTCCATAGGAGTTTTAAACCTGTCCTAAAAACAGGTTGAATATATATCCAACGATGACAATCCCTCCGGCAACCACGCCAAGAAACACAAATATAAGCCTCATTTTGAGAACTTTACGCAGGATTATCATTTCGGGAAGCGACAAGCCGATTACGGCCATCATAAAGGCAAGGGCTGTTCCCAGAGGAACTCCCTTTTCGATCAGGACACTTACGATGGGTATGATCCCGGCTGCATTGGAATATAACGGGATCCCGATAAGGATCGATAGCGGCACCGAGTACCAGGTAGATTTCCCCATCAGGCTGGCCATAAAGTTCTCCGGGATATAACCATGCGCCGCGGCTCCAACCGCAATGCCGATGACCACGTAGATCCAGACTTTACCTACGATTTCCTGAACGGCCAGGTATCCAGACCTGATTCTGTCGCTGAACCGGATTTTTTCATCCCCGGCTTCAACATGGCTGGCTTTTATTTCGAAAACCCAACTTTCAATATGCTTTTCCAGCTTAAATTTACCGATCACCCATCCTGCTGTGATAGCAATCACGAGTCCGGTTCCAACATAAATCGCGGTCACTTTCCAGCCAAACAAACCGAACAGCAGGATCACCGCCACTTCGTTGATCATGGGAGCTGCGATAAGAAAAGAAAATGTGACCCCGAGCGGGATGCCTGATTCGACAAAGCCCAGGAATAACGGTACAGCAGAACATGAACAAAACGGGGTCACAACTCCCAGAAGGGAGGCAAGCACATTCCCGGTAAACAACGATTTTCCTTCGAGGGCTCTTCTGGTTCTCTCCGCTGTAAAGAAACTCCTGATAATGCCAACCACAAATATAATCAGGACAAGGAGCAGCAATATCTTGGGTACTTCAAACAGGAAAAAACGCAGCGCCTCCGTAAAATGACTTCCCGGCGACAATATTAAAATATTGTCAATCAATATGTTGACAGCAGAATCAAGATTAAAATAGAGTAAAATCCAGCATCCCAACAGGAAAACAGGAATCAACCTGCGGATAATATTATTTCCACGGCTAACCAAAGAAAATGAAAATGTAATAAATACCAACAAAGATGAACAAAAGAGCCACCACCCGCCGGAACCATAATTCAAAGACCTTAATCCTGTTGTACAGGCTCCCCACATTACCTACAGCATAGGCAAGCAACCATGCAAAAATAATTACCGGGAGGCCTGTTGCAATCGCGAAAACAAAAGGCAAGTACAAACCACTCACACTCGTAATGGTCATGGGTATCAGCATCGCAAAATAGAGTACGCCGCTGTATGGGCAAAATGCCATCGCGAAAACCATCCCAAGCAATAAGGAACCCCAATAGCTTCGTTTGCTGTGTTCTCCCATTTTTTCAGTGAGGCCGGAAAACCCGGGTAATTTAATTTTTATAAAGTCGAGCATTAACAGTCCGATAATGATCAGAATTGGCCCCAGCAATTTTTCACCCCAACCCTGGAAAAGCACGGTTACTTTCATTTCACTTGCGCCCATGAACAGAATTACCCCAAGCCCGGTATAAGAAACTGCACGGCCCAGCGTATAAACCAACCCTTTCAGAAATACCCTTCTGCGGTTTTCAATATCCCGGCTTATAAACCCGATGGCCGAAATATTTGTGGCCAGCGGACACGGACTAATCGCTGTCATCAAACCCAGGATGAAAGCCGTCAGTGCCGCATACTGCGAATTCTCTAATATTGTTTGTAACCACTCCATTCTATCACCATTTCGCTATTCCACCATTTCGCTATCTCGCTATTTCGCTATTTCATCAACCCCTCCACCGCCTTTTTTATCGCCGCCTTGAGTTTTTCAGGACTGTTGTTGGCATAAAGGAATCCCTTGGCTGTAAGATCAACCCGCTTTGCCCCGGCAATGACGATCAGCGTCTGACTTTCAATATTGTACTTCTTTCCAATGGCTTCACCCTCATTTTCGTCGAGGTTGACACTCTTGAAAAATATCTCACCGTTTTTAACCATCTCAGGATAGAGGGTTTCCACTGCATTTTTTGACACTTTCTCAACATTGTTGCAGGTCATGCACCGGCGGGATAAGTGAAAATAATAAACTTCGATTTTCGCTGCCGGATTTGGATTTGCGGCAAATAATCCAACCATAACTACGATGGACAGGATAAGCAGGATGCTCTTTTTCATAATGATTGAGACTACTTGGTTAATAATTGCAATATTTCTTCCTTCGATGGAATGCGGCCTTTTACCACTACTTTTTCATCAACAACCAAAGCGGGCGTTGACATCACGCCATATTTCATAATCTCCATGATGTCATCCACTTTGACGATCGTAGCGTTGATGTCGTTTTTTTCCACTACCTCGCGCGTTATTTTATCCAGGCTATTGCATTTGGAACAACCCGGACCCAATATTTTAATTTCCATATCTAAGAATATTTTAAACAGTTTTCTGGTCATCCAACAGTTTTGATGCTGATGTAGCAATTTACAACTGTTAAAAGAATAACGCAACAAAACTACACATTTTTTATCGTTATTTGCACCCTGGAATCAATACGTTTTTACCAATTCGTGAAACCATGAAAAAACAAAATTTAATTTTTCTATTGTGGATAATCGGTGTCGTGTTATTCAATCTGTCTGCAACTATCAGCGTAATTGCTTATCCGTCCGGTTCACCGGCAGGATATACGGGCTCTCCCGGCGACGGCCAGCACTGTGTCAGCTGCCATGGCGGTTCAGCGGCAACGGTTGCTGGCTGGATTACCTCTAATATTCCAACCGCTGGATATACAGCAGGCACGGTATATACGATCACAGTCACCGTGAGTGGCAGCGGTAAGAAAGGATTTGAAGTCTCTCCCCAAAACGTTACCGGAACCCAATTGGGCATTCTTGCAGCAGGTACGGGCAGTCACCTTGTGGGAGGGACAAAATATGTTACCCAAAATGCTTCCGGAAGCACATCATCAACTGTAATCTGGACATTCACCTGGACCGCACCGGTTGCAGGAACCGGAGATGTTACATTTTACGGGGCATTTTGCGTAGGAAAATCGAGCACAAAGTTATCTACCCTTGTTGTCAGTGAAAATGCTGTTCTGCCACTGTCGGCAACTGCTTCGGCAAATCCTGCACTAGTCTGTGCCGGTCAAAGTTCACAACTCAATGTTATTCCGGAGGGCGGAAGCGGGACATATACCTTTGCATGGACGTCAATTCCCCCCGGCTTCACTTCTTCACTTCAGAATCCGGTTGTAACACCCAATATATCAACACAATATATTGCCCATGTTACCGATGGAGCGCTTTCTGCGGATGCCCCTGCAAATGTGACCGTGATTCAACCTCCCTCATCCTTTGCCGGTGATGACACCACGTGTGCTTTCACCGTTACCCAGGTCTCGTTGAATGGCAGCGCCACGGACTTCTCTACAGTACTTTGGACCACATCCGGGACTGGTTCCTTCAGTGCTGCAAACGACCTTGCAGGGAACTATTTCCCAAGCGCTGGCGATAAAACCGGAGGAAATGTTACCCTGACCCTGACCGCTTCAGCCCAGTCGCCATGTACAACCGCGGCAACCGACACCCGGATCATTACTTTTGACGGTCCGACCGGGATCGCAACGATACTAAACAAGAAGATCAGTCTGGTTATATCCCCAAATCCCACTAACGGTCTCTTCAACCTCCAGGTGAACGGGATTGGTGACAGGGATGCGATTCTTACAATTTCTGATCTTACCGGCAGAGCAGCAACTCAGCTTGATTTAAAGTCATTTCACTTCCAAAAGGAGCAAATTGACCTGACAGGATATCCCAAAGGCCTTTACTTTGTGAGAATTCAAACAAAAGAACAATCCGTTATTACAAAACTGGTCATTAATTAATCATCATACCCGATTTTCAAAAGATTTGTAAAAAAGCACCCACCATGAGCGAATTTGATGAAAAAGCAAAGCAATGGGACCAGAATCAGATGCACCTCGAGCGAACCAAAGCTGTTGCCGGTGAGATCTTGAAAATCATTCCGGTAACACCATCCTTGAAGGCTTTGGAATTCGGCGCCGGGACAGGGCTGCTCAGTTTCTTTCTGAAGGACCATTTTGCGCATATTACCCTGATGGATACCTCGGTCGAAATGTTGAAAATGGCGAAGGAGAAACTTGTTGCCGGTGATCACGGAAAAATTAAAACCCTGTTTTTTGACCTGGAGAAGTCTGTTTATACCGGAGAACCATTCGATATCATCTTTACTCAAATGGTGATGCATCACATCAGCGATGTAAACGCAATACTTGAAAAATTTTTCCAAATGTTAACCCCCGGAGGTTATTTAGCAATTGCCGACCTCTATTCAGAGGATGGTTCATTCCACGATCCGGGAATGGAGGTGCACCATGGGTTTGATCCGGGCGAACTTTCCGTCGTGCTGAAAACGATTGGATTTGAGAATCTTGCCGGCAAAGAATGTTTCGTAATCCGCAAGGAGATCAGCGCCGGGACATCTAAAGAATACCCGGTTTTCCTGCTGACCGCCAGAAAATAAAATATCGGGCGAATTCAACCCCAAAGACGCAGTAAAACAGGGAAGGATTTTACTGAAATAGCTTATTTCTGCGTACCTTTGCAAAACAACCATTTATAAAACCCAATATGAAACATATAGTAGATACTTCCTGGAAAGGTAACATGTTATTCGATGCCGAAGTAAGCGGACATCATGTGATGATGGATGCAACTGCTGCTGTTGGCGGGGAAGATAAAGGCTCCCGTCCAAAGCAATTGATGCTCGCATCACTGGCGGGTTGTAGCGGAATGGATGTAGTTTCAATTCTGAAAAAAATGAGGGCGCCCATTACCGGTCTCAATATCCGCGTTGAAGCAGACGCAACCGAAGAACATCCGAAACATTATGAAAAGATGCATGTCATTTATACGTTTACCGGCGACGGACTGGATATCAACCAGCTAAAAAAAGCTGTCGAACTCTCCCAGGACCGTTATTGCGGAGTATCCTTCGTTTATAAAAAAGCCATGGAAGTCACGTTCGAAATACAGATCAACAAATGATACCAACACTGATTACCCTGGGTGTTATCGCTCTCATTGCCGGATACTTGTTCTTTTCTTATCGCAGGATTAAAAATATGCCGGTTGGCCCCGACAATCCTAAAATAAAAATTCTTACCGACAAGAATTTTAGTCACCAGGTCAGTTCAGGGGTTTCCCTGGTCGATTTCTGGGCATCCTGGTGCATGCCCTGCAAAATGATGATCCCGGTACTCAATGAAGTGGCCGGAGAGGTTGGCGACAATATCGCAGTTTGCAAGGTAGATATCGAAACATACAAATCAATTGCTCAAAAATACTCGGTCAGGAACATCCCGACGCTGCTGATCTTTAAAAACGGGAAAGAGGTTGATCGTATCGTTGGAGTAAAATCGAAAGACTTCCTGATCAATAAATTAAACATGCTTAAATACAAGTAAATATGGAATATTATTTCAGTACGATTCTCAATTGCAGCTTCGATGAAGCGGAATCCATTACGATCAATGCAATGAAGGAAAAAGGATTTGGCATGATCTCTGAAATTGACATGCGCCAGAAACTCAACGAGAAACTGGGAGTTGAAATACAGAATTATAAAATCCTGGGAATGTGCAACCCCGGATTTGCCTACAAAGCGCTTCAGGTTGAGGAAAAGATCGGCGTCATGCTCCCGTGCAATGTCATTGTAATCGATAAGGGAAATGGCAAAACGGAAGTTTCTGCCGTGAATCCGCTTGCATCCATGATGGCCATCCAGAATCCTGCACTTGCCGGACTTGCGACGGAAGTAACAGAGATACTGCAGGAAGTAATTGCCGGATTGACAGTTTGAAAAAACGTGACACGTGACGCGTGACATGTCACGTGTTACGTGTCACGCGTACCGTCTTAAACCACATACTCTTTTTCCCCATGACTTTCACCTCGATCATTCTCGCCGGTGGAAAAAGCAAGCGCATGGGCACGAATAAGGCGCTTGTACCCTTCATGGGAAAACCATTGATTCAGTATTCCATTGACCTGGCCCGCTCCTGTTCCAACGATATCCTCATCAGTGCAAATAGCCGGGATCTTGATTTCCTGGGATTTCCGGTTGTCAAAGACATGCTTGCCATCAATGCACCATTGGCAGGGATCCATGCAGGATTGAAATCCAGCGATTCAGACTGGAACCTGATCCTTACGTGCGACATGCCAAATGTTGCAAAGGAATTAATTGAACGTTTGTTACGTGCATTGAACGACAACCTCATGATGGTTGTACCCTGCCACGGAGGCTTGGTAGAACCGTTATGCGGATTTTATCACAAGAAGATAATTGCGCGGATCGAAGACAATATTGCGGCCGGAAAACTTAGTTTGCTTGATCTCATGGAATCCGGAAAGCACAAATTAATTTCCGTGGATGAAATTTTGCCGGAGGAGATTGATCTCCTTTTCAGGAATGTAAATGAAAAAAAAGATCTTTTGGGTTAAAGATGTTGCCCGATCAGCTACCATGCTTAGTTGGACGTTGTTTCGATACGTGCAAATTTGCATAAAAATTAATTGTTAGTTTTGTAAAAAATCACCCGTGTTTTTGTCATGATAAAGGAAAAAATGGTAGTTACAGGCCGAATCTGGATCGAAATTAATGGTAAGAATTTTTTAGGATCAGGAAGAATGGAACTGTTAGAGAAAATTGAACTCCTTGGTTCCCTAAGAAAAGCAGCCATATCCATGGGATTATCCTACCGAAAAGCATACTATGCCATCCGCTCCATGAACGATCTGGCGCCTTGTCCACTGGTCGAACTTCGACAAGGGGGCAAGGGTGGTGGTTCTGCCAAGTTAACAGATCTGGGTCGTCAATTCGTGCAGAAATATCAATATATTTCTCATGATTTTGTGCTATTTCTCACAAAACAAACTGATGCATTTTAAAAATATTTTTTGTTAATTTAGCAGCGTTATTCACAAAAAGGAATAACGTTTCATGTATGGAAACTACAATACTGTTTTTCATCTCCTTGCTCGCAGTTTCATACATGTATTCCATGGTGGGTCACGGGGGGGCCAGCGGCTACCTGGCCGTTATGTCGATCTTTGCGATCAGTACCGTATTTTTCAGGAGTTCAGCGCTCATCCTCAATCTGTTTGTGGCCGGTATCGCATTCTTCAATTTTCAAAAGGGTTATAAAATCCGATGGGGGCTTTTTCTTCCATTTCTCATCCCTGCCATACCCATGGCCTTCATCGGGGCGCTGATCCATATCGATGCAGGAACTTATAAATTTATCCTCGGGGTACTGTTATTTCTTGCCTTGTTAAGACTATTGTACCGCCCCTCCAGGGAATATGATCTGATTTCTCCGCCCGGAATTCTTATTTCAGGCGCCATCGGAGCAACACTCGGCCTGCTTTCAGGTATGATCGGCATTGGCGGAGGAATAATACTGAGTCCTATATTCATCCTCATGCGATGGTCGCATGTAAAAGAGACTGGCGTATATTCCTCTTTGTTTATCCTTTGTAACTCTCTGGCCGGATTGATCGGGCTGGGATCAGATGGGATCCTTCTGCCTCCGGATTTTGTTTACTGGATTGCCGTGGTGGTCGGGGGCGGACTTCTTGGTTCTGTCACTGCCATAAAATTCCTTGCCGTCAGGTATTTTAAAATTTCACTGGCGATCGTGTTGCTTTTTGCCTGCTTTAAATTACTCGTTCCCTGATTATTGCTGTACACATGCCCCGAAGATCATATCCTCACATCCTGATTATCTCCGGTTCCGGTAAGAAGGTAGGGAAAACATATATGGCCACTGCCCTGATCCGTTCATTTTCCATTAAATTTCCACTAATTGCCCTTAAAATATCACCACATTTTCACGATTCGCTTGGAAACACCAGGCTCATTGCTGTTTCCGAAGGTACCCGGATATTCCAGGACCTGGGCCCCCATCATAAAAACAGTGGTCAATTTCTTGAAGCAGGCGCATTTCAATCATATTTTATGGAGACGGATGACCGGCATTTGACCACAGCGTTCGACATCTTCATGAATGAATGTAACCCTTCAAATCACCCGGTGATCTGTGAATCAGGGGCATTGAGCAGCCTGATCAAACCTGGTATTCTGATCTTTATTACCCACTCCTCCCTTGACCTGCAGGAACCTAAATTATCTGCCATGAACCGGGCTGACCTTATAATTCCGGCAAGATCATTTTCCCCCGCGAAAATTATTGACAGGATAAGTTTTTTGGAGAATCGGTGGCGTCGCCAACCCGGATAAATACACCCGCAGGATTGAAGTTTTTTGTGTATTTTTGTACCAATATTCCAACGTATTAACCTTTAATATCATGCGACCATGAAAAGTTTTTTCCTTCTGATACCGGCCATTATCTTTTCGTTCAGCCTCTTCGCCCAGGGACAGAAACATGTTGTGTTTCTGAAAAACAAGGACAATAACCCTTATACCCTTTCCAATCCTTCTGCTTTTCTCACGCAGCAGTCACTTGACCGGAGAACAAAATCCAACATATCACTCGACATGAAGGACCTTCCGGTGACACCTTCCTATATTTCACAAATTGCAGGTACGGGAGCAGATGTGGTTTATTCCCTGAAATGGTTCAATGCCGTGGTGGTCAGCACGAATAGTCCAACGGTATTGGCAGCCATAGCTGCACTGCCGTTTGTTGATTACATTGATCAGGTACTTACGGATCAGCCGCAAAATCAGGGCAGGGTGTCCGGCATTAAATCAACCGAAAGCATACCCCCATATACCCTGATGAAGGCTGGACCCCATGCACAGGTCAAATCGGCCAATATACTTAATTATGGCCAGGCATATAACCAGGTCCACATGATTTCAGTTGACGCGTTGCATAACCTTGGATTTACCGGGCAGGGGATGATGATCGCTGTCCTTGATGCCGGGTTCTATCACGTTGACCTGATCTCAGCCTTCGACAGTCTGTGGAACAACAACCGTATCCTTGGAACGCGGGATTTTAACCTGCCGGGCAATAATGTTTTCGGGGATAACATGCATACCCACGGCACCAGCGTACTTTCAACCATGGGGGCCAACCTCCCCGGCGAAATGGTCGGAACTGCACCCCATGCCTCCTATTGGCTCCTCCGTACCGAAGTCGGAGAATATGAAGCGCTGGTTGAGGAATACAACTGGGCCGGTGGCGCCGAATTCGCAGATAGTCTCGGTGTGGATGTCATCAATTCATCTCTGGGATATACCACTTTCGATAACCCGTCTTTCAACCATACTTATGCAGATATGAATGGCAATACCGCCCCCAGTACCCGTGCTGGTGACCTGGCTGCCAGCCGTGGCATTTTGGTTGTCAACAGCGCTTTGAACGAGGGAGGGTCGCCTTGGCAATACATTGGCGCTCCGGCAGATGGCGATAGTGTGTTTTCAATAGGCGCTGTAAATTCGTCAGGTTTCTATGCCTCGTTCAGCTCAACGGGACCAACATCCGACGGCAGGACCAAACCCGATGTTACCGCCCAGGGTCAGGGTGCAACAGTCGTATCCGGATGGGGTAGTGTGGGCCAGGGCAGCGGCACATCTTTCTCCTCACCGATCGTGGCCGGAGCCCTCGCTTGTTTGTGGCAATCCACTCCTGCGTTCAGCGCGGAACAAATCCGTAATGCAGTACGCAGTACCGCCTCCAAGGCTACTGCGCCGGATTCACTTTACGGGTGGGGGATTCCGAATATGTTGAGCGCCATGACTTTTCTGTCAACCGGCGTGTCTGAACCCATCGCCCAAAGTCAATTCACGCTTTTCCCGATGCCTTTTTCCACAGCGCCGCGCCTCCAGAACAATCTCCAGGTATCAGCATCGGTAAATGTTGAAATACTTTCAATTACAGGTCAAACGGTGGGCACAAAATCATTCTATTTTCCGGGAAACACTGCCATGAATTTATCCGAATTTAACGGTTTACCGTCCGGAATATACTTCCTTCGTATCTATACCGGCACCTCCGCTCAGGTAATCAGGGCTGTGAAAATATAGCGGAAGGAAACAGTAACCATCAGGACATGAACTCCCAGAAAAAGAAGGTCAAAAGTTCCGGGAAAATGCAACCGGCTGGTATTGAGGGCTGGTTTGCAAATACAAAAATTACTGTTCTTATCCTTGTATCGGTCACCTTCCTGGTTTATGTCAGAACGATCTCTCTCGACTTCACTAAACTTGACGATTCAATTTTTATCGTTGAAAACGCCCAGTATAATTCTGATCTTGGCAACATTGGTGTTTCATTTCAAAGGGGACTCTTCAATCCGACAAAAGATGCCTATTACCGCCCGTTATTCCTGGTCGATTTCATCCTGGAATCACGCGCATTCGGAATCAAACCGGCAGGTTATCATTTTACCAACCTGCTCTTTCATATCATCTCTGTCACGCTTTTGTTTCTGTTCCTGAAAAGGATTAAAATCCCTCCGATCGATTCTTTTCTCCTTTCCCTGCTTTTCGCTGTTCATCCGGTATTGACCCAGGCAGTCGCCTGGATCCCGGGCAGAAACGATATGCTGTTGATGATCTTCTTCCTCTCTTCCTTCATTCTTCTGATTAAATACCTTGAAAAACCGGCCCCATACCGCCTGCTTTTTCATTTCCTGTTCCTGCAGGCAGCGCTTTTCACCAAGGAGACTGCCATCATCATCCCGGTGATCATTGGCGGATTCTCGATATTTTACATGAAGGCTGCCTGGCGAAAACTTGTTTTTCCAGTGATTAGTTGGATAAGCGCTATTGCCATATGGATATTCGTGAGATCAACTGCCACACTTTCAAATAATTGGGTTTCCCCCACCGATATGATGGATGCCGGTCTATACCGGATGGGTGTAATCCTGCAATATCTCGGTAAAATATTCATTCCTGTTAACCTGACCGTATTTCCGGTAGCAGAGGATATCACATTGATTTGGGGCATCGTTGCATTGGCCGGACTCGTCACACTAATCATATATTCCAAAAGTTATACACGGCCACTTACCTACCTGGGTTTATTCTGGTTCATTGTTTTCCTGATCCCGGTACTCATCGTACCGAAATCACTGAATGACCAGGTATTTGAACATCGCTTGTACCTTCCGCTGGTCGGGATCCTGATCATGCTCAGCCAGACATTTCCCTTTACCGGCCACTTGATCCCAAAGAAGAAAATCGCATTCATAGCTGTAATTGCCGCGGTTTTTATCATACAAAGTGTCATCCGCACAGGGTACTTCAGCGACCCCATCACCTTTTGGACTCATGCGGTGAATGGCTCGCCTCATTCGGCATATGCAAAAACACTCCTCGGGACCAAGGTTGAAGATCCGGCTGAACGCGAACAATTGTTCAGGGAGGCACGGGCGCTCGACCCAAAACTTAAGAACCTGAATTACTATCTCGGAAAAGTCCTCTTTGACCGGAAGGAAACAGACAGCGCTGAATTTTACCTGAGGTGGGAAATTGTGAACAACCCCATACCTGATGCCTACTTCTTGTTAGCCCAGATCGCATTCTCAAAAAACAGTTTCGACAGCGCTGCTGTGAACCTTGAAAAAGTAATTGAATTGAACCCGGTCGATCCCCAGGCCAACCACAACCTGGTATTGCTCTATTACCAGCATGGCAAACCTGAAAAAGCCCGCCGGATAATTAATGACATGCAAAGCAAGGGAATGGCGGTTGGGAATGAACTGCTTCAGATGGTCGGCGGGAGATGAGGGTCATCTTGTTTTCCTCTTGCTGAGTAAATCCTCCACAATATCTTCGACTACAACAATGCCTTCCATCTCCCTGTTCTTATTGATCACCGGGACTGCGAGCAGGTTGTATTTTGAAACAAGTTCGGCGAGTGAATCCACCTGATCATCATCGAAAACACTAATAGCATTCTTGTTCATGATCTCTTTGAGTGGTTTTGAAGGATCTGCCACCACAAGTTCCCCCAGTGAAATTGATGAGAGAAAACGTTCGTTCCTGTCCGTCACAATGATGGTATATATGTGTGCCGGTTCAGGCTGCAACCTGCGTAGTTCATCAATGGTTTCTGTTACGGTGAGTTCATCCATGAAGGCATAGAAATCGGTGGTCATGAGCGATCCAACGAAATTATCAGGATATTCAAGCAATTCCCTGACCTCTTCAGATGACTCTTTTTCCATCTCCTCCAAAAGTTTTTCGGCCTTATCTTCAGCTAATGCATCAAGCAGGTCGGCAACCTCATCGGCGGGCATTTTTTCAAGCACATCGGCCACTTTTTCAACCGGCAAACTCTCCACAATATGGATCTGGGCATGCGGCTCCATCTCTTCAAGTACATCAGCGGCCTGCTCTTCATCAAGGGATGCAAAAAAATAGGTACGGGTCGATTTATCCAGATCTTCTATGATATCTGCCAGATCGGAAGGGTGCAACGTTTTCAGCTTTGATGAAGATTTCGCCAATTTGATGTTTGAGTTTGAAAAATCTACAGCTGCAATATCATCCCAAAGAATGAATTTACCAGGGATATCTGCCTTGAAAGGATCAAGAACGGTCTGGATGGGTTTATCCATGCCAAGCCGCCTGAGCAACCCCTCCATTCCCACATCCACGGCAAGGGCATAGGTGCCTGCCGGGATCATCACCATCCTGATATCGTTGGCCCGAACAAGCTTTCGTCCGTTAATATCCACAATTTGCTTATCCAGAATGTTTTCTGCCAGCCATAAAGAATTTAAAAAGGTCTCGGGAAGAATATCATGAACTTCCAGGCATGTGATCTTCAGTTTGCGCTTGATCTTTATAATCTCAAATGATGTAAAATCAAGGATCCTTATCTCGTTTTCCTTCTTCACCTTGATAGCCACAACGCGGGGTCGCACAGGTTCTGACTCCATCCCGGGCAAACTACTCTGATCAATTAGGAAGTCCTTAATTTTTCCAAGTATGGTTCCATCATCGGAAACGTAGTTTTTACCGATTATCTGACTGATATAGAAGGTAATTTGAGCTGTCATGTTCGCCTCCTCCTTTTGTTAATCTCTGCAAAGAAGGGCGGTACACCATGATTAGAATCACAATGGAACCCTACAGGTACAGGGGTGGATTGATCTGAATGCTTCGCGCAGGTCCGTCGTCCATTTGAATGTTCAAAAAATTGAACTGCAAAGATAACAAACTTCCTTATTTTTGCTGAAATTTAAAAAACTCATA
>JAUXWT010000077.1 GCA_030681475.1 Bacteroidales bacterium
TACATGTCATAATGAAACATCAAACTGTTCCCCGATACACACATTAACGATATATGTTAAAACCATGAAGTGTACGCCATCGCCTTGGGGTGGTATCATTTTGACCTGTCTACTGGTACCAGTTTAGACCGGGGTCAAAAAATAAGGGGCGACCAGGTTGTGATCCCGGCACAGAGCAACGGTGCAACGGCAGCCAGGTCCAGGTTTGAAGGCACTTTCAGGACGAAGTGTTCGTCCACCACGACCTTTTCGGAATACCCGCCGTAAGTCGGGGTTCCCAGATGTTTGTCCATACTGTTGTATGTCCCTGTCCATCCGTTTAAACAGTATTGTTCCAGGTCATGCGTGCAACTTTCACATTCCCGGCAGGAATCCACCAGGCAGCCGACTGCGGCAAAATCGCCGACCCTCAGCTTTGTGACTTCACTTCCCACACTGGTTACCTTCCCCACAATTTCGTGACCGGGAACTGCCGGGTAGATGGTCATGCCCCAATCGTTTCTTGCCGTGTGAAGGTCGGAATGGCAAACCCCGCAATAGAGGATTTCGATCTCGATATCCTTTGCAGTGACCTCCCTGCGATCGATGTTCATTTGTTTCAAAGATTTGTCCGCTGCTTCCGTCCCGAAAGCTTTTATATTTGTTGTTTTCATATTTGTTTTTGAATGATTAAATTACCGACTGCAAATCGATAAATCAAAATTATCCGGTAAATTTAATCATATTTAGTCTAAATACCTAATAACTTGTTTAATGAATTTGTAAAATAGCATATTTACAGAGTAAAGTGATCAAGAAAAACGGCGAAAGGTGATTGGATAAAACGGTCTAATTGATCCGTCTCTACCGGTCTAATTTGACTATGTTAATCCATTGAAATCATGTGATATAAGATGGTCAACATGAATCGGCGAGAGGTGGTCATCTCGGTCGGCATGTCCAGCATATCAGCATCATTTACAACTGATTGTTCGCTTCTTTAATACCTGGCACTGAAATCAGAATATGGTGGGGAAAGAATAATTATCATCACCGATGCCAGCCGGTAAAACTGTGGAAGATACTATAGAGGAAACTGGAAATGTTTGACATGTTTTCCTAACTTTGATGCCTGTTTCTTCTATGGATCACATTCTATAAAATGCTTGCATAGGAGAAATTAAAGCCAAACAAACCCATGAATAAATTCTATGAGATACTAAACCAGCCGGAAGGAAGAAGGCTTGAATTTAAAGAAATGCTTCCTTCCAATGCCGATCTGGCAAAGACGATTATTGCTTTTGCCAACGATGCCGGTGGAGAGTTTTACCTTGGCATCAATGACGATCCCCGTGAAATAGTTGGATTGGATGAAACAAACCTGATTGGGATTGAGGAAAAGATTACAAACATCATCCATGATCAATGTCATCCCATAATACTTCCAGAGATCAAATTTTTAAATTTGGAGGGGAAACACATCATCAAAGTTCAAATTTTCAAAGGGAGCAACCCTCCTTACTTCATAAAAAAGAAAGGTTTTGAAGAAGGTACATTTATCCGTGTTGGGTCTTCGAACCGCCAGGCATCAACAGAAATGATTGCTGAATTGAAACGTCAGCAGCACAGCATTTCCTTTGACAGTGAGATATCGTATGAAAAACCTGCAGAAGCTCTTGAATTTCTATTATTCGAGGCAAATTTTCTTGAGAAAACGGATGAAGCGCTAACTGCTGCGGTTTTAAAAAAGCTTGAACTTATCAAGTCAGACCGCGAAATAACTTATCCGACAAATGCGCTGGTCCTGCTCTCAGGGGATGAAGTAAAAAAGAGACTATTCCCATATGCTAAAATCGAATGTGCACGGTTCAAGGGTGTAGAACCGGGTAATTTTATTGACCGAAAATCATTTGAAAACAGTATTCTTGCCCAACCGGAAGAAGCATATCAATTTGTTATACGCCACATTTCGCAAGGGACTACAGACTATACCGGCGTCTATCGTAACGACCGATGGGAATATCCGGTTATAGCAATTCGTGAGGCAATTAGGAATGCTGTAATTCATCGAGACTATTCCTTGAGTGGAATGGATATTAAAGTTGCCGTATTTGATGATAAAATTGAGATAACCAGCCCAGGGAAGCTTCCACCAACCGTTGACTATAGTGATATGCAGTCAGGGCAATCCAGTATTCGCAATAAAACTTTAGCACCAATATTCAAACGTTTGGGGATAATTGAACAATGGGGCAACGGATTAAAACTTATTGCTGACGAACTGAAAAAATATCCAGAAATAGGATTTGAGTGGAAAGAACCAGGAGTCGGTTTTAGGGTTATCTTTTTCAAACTTCACTCAGAAGATGAAACTGTGGAAGAAACTGTGGAAGAAACTGTGGAAGAAATACTATCCCTTATAAAATTAAATCCAAAAATTACTGCAAAAGAAATGCAAGTTAAGACAGGGCTTAGTCGAAGAGGCATTGAATGGAATATTGCAAAACTTAAACAACAAGGTAAAATTGAACGTATTGGACCCACCAAGAGTGGATATTGGAAAGTAATTGATAGCCAATAATGTTTCCTGAAAATCTTTCCTTATTCAAATCCCTTTTCCGCGGAAGGGAAGACATATTTGCCCAACGCTGGGAAAAGGGAGGCAAGTCCGGTTATTCCCCTCAATATGATTATGACCCGTATCAATACCGATTGCATAAGATGAAAGGGGGAACGATCCAG
>JAUXWT010000086.1 GCA_030681475.1 Bacteroidales bacterium
TCCCAGCCTCGATCAACATGTCGGTTATACCACCCAGGGCCGAAACCACAACTATTGTCTGTTCCTTCAGAATTGCCTGTTTTACGATTTCAATTACTTTCTGGATGCTATCTGAATTGGCAATCGAGGTGCCGCCGAATTTTAATACCTGCATTTTATAAATATTGTATTGAATTACAAATATAGAAAGATTAATATGTATGCATTGTCTTAAATGCATTCCTTACCTTTGTCATAGAAATCATCCGATACAAAACCTGATATGTCATTCATTCCCAAACTGTTGTTAACCTCCGTTGCCATCCTGATTGCCGGGTACCTGTTGCCCGGAATCCATGTCACCACTTTTTGGACAGCCTTGCTTGTTGCACTTGTGATCAGTTTTCTGAATGTCTTTCTTAAACCCGTGATGGTTATCCTGACAATTCCGTTTACCGTGATAACGTTCGGTTTATTCTTATTGGTCATTAATGCCATCATCATCATGATCGCAAGTTCATGGGTGAACGGATTCATGGTTGACAGTTTTTGGTGGGCGATGCTGTTCAGCATTATTCTCTCTTTTATATCTTCTTTGTTGGAAAAATTGGTTAAACACGATGAGAGCACGCGAAATTTCTGATAGAAAAGAGCACGTTGAAATCATTCAACGATGCCAGCTTTGCCACCTCGCGATGGTAAACTTAGATGGGAAACCCTATGTGATCCCGATGAATTTCGGGTATCAGGAGGAGGTGATCTATCTTCATGGAAATCAACATGGTAAAAAGATCGATATCCTGAAACAGCATCCGCAGGTGTGTATTAACTTTACCACAGATCATGAGTTGCGTTACCAAAACGAAGAGGTTGCATGTTCATGGAGCATGAAATACAGGAGTGTGCTTTGCTATGGTACCGTTGAATTTATCACCGAACCAGAAGAAAAAATTGAAGCATTGCACGTGGTGATGGCACAATATGCCAAAGGTGAATTTAAGTTCAACGCGCCGAGTATCAGGGAGGTAAATGTTTGGAAGGTGAAGGTGGAGAAGTTTGAAGGTAGGGTTTATGGGTACTAATGGTATGTGAAAACTGTGGCTTGATTGTGTCTTTGATTCCTATGAGTAATTGTCTTGTCCTAAAATATTTTCCGGCAAAGAATGCAAACGCCCTAAATATGAGTATCTTTACGTAATTTCCAAGTGGGAGGTTTGAAACTTGTCATATCTTGTCTTTTATGGCTGGAAAAATGAAAAGGTACATCAATTCAACCTATTTAATACGGTATTCCTTTTTACTGGCGGCGCTTTGGACACTTTTGCTTGGCGCCATAACCCTGTGGGATATCAATCAAAACAATGAAGACACCCTTGAAAATGCATATGTATCCTCAACCTGTGGTTTGAATAAAGACATTCTTTACCGTCGCCGGGCTGCAATGCATGGCGGGATTTATGTGCCGGTAACAGAAAAAACCCAACCCAATCCTTATCTGTCTGATATTCCTGATCGCGATATAACAACTCTTTCGGGCAATCAATTAACTTTGATCAATCCCGCCTACATGACCAGGCAGGTGTATGAAATGGAAACAGATGTTTCAGAGGCACGCAGTCATTTAACAAGTTTTAAACCAATCCGGCCGGACAACAAACCCGATGCATGGGAGAAAAAAGCGCTCGAATCCTTTGAAAATGGAATGGAAGAGGTAATTGAGGCAGACACTATTGACGGAAGGGCGTACTATCGTTTAATGAAACCTTTAAGAACTCAACCCGGCTGCCTGAAATGCCATGAAAAAGATAGTTATAAGATAAATGACAAAAGGGTTGGGATCAGCGTTTCATACCCGATTGGTAATTTGAATGAAATTTCAGAGAGTCATTTGAACCAACAGCTTTTAGTCCTGCTTTTACTCTGGACGATCGGAATTTGCATTATTTTCTTTGGGTATTTCAGGATAAAAAAATCAGATCGCGGAAGGGCGTTGGCTGAAATAAAAATGAAGAAACCTGTTTGTAGGGAGGTTTTCCAGGGTGACATCACCGAACATAAGCGCAATGCAGAAAAACTCCAATCTCAGAATGATTATAATAAATATCATTGAGAGCATGAGCGATGCCTTCGTTTCCCTTGATGAAAAATGGTGTTATACCTATATGAATGAAAAAGCCGGGAAAATCTTTGGCAAAGATCCAAAAGAGATGATCGGAAAACACATCTGGACCGAATTCCCGGAAGGAGTGGGTCAGCCATTCCACCTGAATTATGAAAAGGCGATGAAGGAAAAAGTTTTCATCTCTATGGAAGAGTACTATCCCCCTCTAAACAAATGGTTTGAGAACAGGATAAATCCGACCAAAGAGGGGATTGCCATTTTTTTCCAGGATATCACTGAACGAAAGGAGATTGAAACAGCATTGATTGAAAGTGGAAACCGATTTGAAGCTATCTTCAATTCTGTGAACGAAGCAATCTTCATTCATGATGCAGATACCGGGAAAATTCTTGAGGTAAACAATAAAGTAGTCGAAATGCTGGGCATAACGCATGATGAAGTTCTTCAGCATACAATCAGTGATTTTAGTTCCGGAGTTCACCCATATACCCATAGGGAAGCGGTAAAATGGATCAGAAAGTGTTCTTTAACTGAACCGCAGATATTTGAATGGCATATTAAAGATAAAAGCGGAAATTTGTTTTGGTGTGAAATAAACATGAGGCGGGCAGTCATTGGAACCGTCGAACGTATCCTGGTCAGCATACGTAATATCAGCGATCATAAAAAAGCAGAAGAAGAACTAAAACTGTCTAATTTCGAGTTAACGTCGTTGAACACAGTGATTTCTGAGAGTTCGGGACAAACGGATGTTAAAAGTATTATGACTTTAGCATTGGATGAAGCACTGTATCTTACCGGACTTGAAGGAGGAACTGTTTGTTCAATTACCGAAGATCAATTGCTTCATTTAATTGTTGACCGAAACACTTCGGAAGAAACAAAGAAGGATCTGCAAGAGAATGAGATTAAAGTGGGTGAATGTTTATGCGGTCATTGCGCCTCCCATAAGAAACCATTGATTCTCAGAACCAGGGAGGAAGTTTTAACCTATTCTTCCAGAGAGGTTTTACGCAATGAACTGATTCGGTTTCATGCCGCGTTCCCCATTATCGGAAAAGGGAAATCACTTGGTGTATTGTGCGTTTTTTCTTATACCGATTTGAAACCTACCGAAAGAAGTCTTAAGCTGGTTGAGACTTTAACAAACCAGATGTCTCTCTCAATTGAAAATGCAAATCTTTATGAAAAAGTAAAAAAACAAGTGGTGGATTTGCAACTGGAAGTTTCAGAACGGAAAGAAGCAGAGAAGAAATTACAATTTCACAAAGAGAACCTGGAAGAGCTTGTTAAAGAAAGAACCATCGAACTGGAATCAAAAAATTTACAACTCGCAAGGCTTAACAAGGTATTTGTGGGTCGCGAAGTACGCATGGCTGAACTGAAAAAACAGATAGCTGAATTGGAAAAGGGCAATAACGACAAGTGACATACTACTTAGGCAGTAAAAACAAATAGAAACACATCGTCGAAGAAAGTGATGAAAAAACAACTTTTATATATCATTTTTATCGCCATTGTTTATTTGGTCGTAGCCAGAGTTGGATTATTGTTTGCACAACCCGGAACGAACGCTACCCCGCTATGGTTGCCGACCGGGATAGCAATTTCTTCGGTCATTCTTTTAGGGCACCGTATTTGGCCTGGGATCACGATAGGCGCATTCGCGGCAAATTTCAGTTTACTCACTGATCTCAATATGTCAGTGTCCGTTTCAATAATGGCATCACTATCAACTGCCACCGGAAATACCCTTGAAGCGTTGCTTGCTGTTTTACTTATACGAAGGCTAACCTTGTCGAAAAATCCATTTAACCATACCGGCGATGTGGTGAAGTTCATCATTTTCGCGGCCATGATCAGCACTACGGTCAGCGCTACGATCGGCACGGTTACGTTCAAATTGAGTTCCGGGGATTGGAACGGTTTTATGCCAATGTGGCTGACATGGTGGTTGGGTAACGCAACTGGCGTTCTTCTGATAACACCGCTTGCGCTGACGTACAGTAAGCAGGAAATTTCCAGATGGGTTTCGTTTCCGGGAACCATAGAAAACTATCTGCTCGTGGTCAGTCTGTTTGCGGTTTGGTATTTTGTTTTTTCCAACAGTTATCCCTTGCTCTATCTGTTGATCCCTGCACTGATTTTTGCGGCCTATAAATTTGGCCGGTTTTCATCCGCGGCAGTGATATTTATTATTTCCGTTATTTCAGTGATTATCACTGTAAATAATAGCGGCCCGTTTGCAACCTACCCGCTAAACGAGTCTCTTTTACTGCAACAGGGGTTTATCGGATGCATCGCAATAACAACCATGGTACTGTCTTCTCTGGTTTTTGATCAGAAAAAGACTGTAGAAACATTGTGGAATAGTGAGAATTACAACCGGTTGTTATTCAACACCTCTCCGGTTGGACTTGCACTTTGTAAAATGGATGGATCACTTGTAGATATTAACCCAGCATATGCCAAAATTCTTGGTAGATCGATTGATGAAACATTAAGAATGACTTACTGGGATATCACCCCGGAGAAGTATGCTTCACCGGAAGCAATACAATTGAAAAGCCTTGAAGAAACAGGTCGTTACGGGCCTTATGAAAAAGAGCATATTCATGCCGACGGGCATCTTGTTCCGGTTTTACTAAACGGATTGATCATCGAACGAAATGGTGAAAAGTTTATATGGTCAAGTGTTGAAGACATTACCGAACTCAAAAGAATTGATGTGGAATTGCACCAACATCGGTCCAAACTGGAACAACTTATTGAGGAACGGACATCGGAATTGAATTATAAAAGTGAGCAACTGGAAGCCAACGAATTGGCGCTTTTAAATCTTGTGGACGATCTTAGCAAAAAGTCGGCTGAACTGGAACAGTCCAAAACACGCGCTGAATCTGCCGACCGGTTAAAGTCCGTTTTCCTCGCAACCATGTCGCACGAGCTTCGCACACCACTCAACTCCATCATTGGTTTTACCGGTATCCTGCTTCAGCAGTTGGCCGGACCATTAAACAAAGAGCAATCCAAACAATTACAAATGGTAAAAAACAGCTCGCATCATTTGCTCGATCTGATAAACGATGTGCTCGATATTTCCAGGATAGAAGCCGGTGAACTCGTTGTATCATTCGAACCATTCGATGTGTCCCGTTCAATCCAAAAAGCAATTTCCTACGT